>NZ_JBGONY010000072.1:0-23405 GCF_041439375.1 Vibrio crassostreae
TGTTCAACACTCGGGATTTAGTGTTGGCTGCGCAACACCTTAATCCTTATTTGTTGGCGAGAAACAAGTGATATCGGTGGGATGACTGTTTCATCACATATCGTGACTTGACCATTTAATCTCAGGAAGAAGTAACGAATTTTGAAACTAATATTTCGCGTGGTTTTAATACAACTTTGTGCGTTCCGCCTGCGCTTTTCATGAGCGGGCAAATAGACTGTCAAAATATAGAATAAAAGACCAGAAAGAAAAGAGAGTGACAAATTGACCAAGATAGCCGCAAGCGCAGCCCCACCTTGAAACAGCTCAGTCGTGTCGTTGAAGATAAATTCAAATGATACCAATAGGCAAGCGCTTGCTATAGCAAGAGTTGCAAGTGTGGGGTGTAGTTTAACAAATCTAATCATACTAGTGCTTCAATGCTCAAACTAATGTTGTTAACGACTCGGCTATCAATGAACTGGTATAAGCTCTGTCCTCATGACTACCCTCGCCTCGCTGATGTTCCTTTTAAGACTTAGGCAGATTACTGGCATTACCAAAAGTAAGTCAATTGACACTTGACTAAGTGAGGGGTTAATCGCTTGAAGCAAGGAATGGGGCAATTATGTGTTCATAAAAATCACGATTACTATTGCCAGTATGAGAAGCAATATTGGTAGCTTTGAGGCGGCATTGTTTTTCTTGGACTCCTTAGGTGGCGTCTCCACAACATTTAAAGTGGATGCGATGTTTGTAGCACTTGAAGGGGCTCCTTTTTGTTCTAAGCTATCTCTTATCTCATCATCTTCTTTGAGTTCATCTTTGTAACGGTTAATCACCGTATCTAATGACACATTCAACAATGTACAATAGGTCTTTGCTGTATTGGTGCCTTTAACCAATTCATAAACTTCGCTTGCCTCAGTAGTTAGTTGGTCAATCAACATGTATTGCGGCCTGCCGATTCTATGCTCCAATAAGTAACCGTTAATAGATCGCTCACGCCCATAACCAGTGACCAAAAGCCCAGCTACCAACTCTTCCAAAGGTGTTTTATCTTGGCTTTTTTCTCTTTGTACTTGCCTCAGCATAGACTCATAGGCCGAATAGACTAGATCCCAATCTTGCTTTTCGGTCGCTTCAGCTAGGTTAGTATGAGACTCTCTCCATCTAGCATCTGCAATTGACACATTGACTTCATCAACATTCCATTCTTTTGCTAAATTTTTACGTGCATTTAATACGCCCTTATTAGCTTCATACCAGTCACGCCACCATCCATCTGCTAGCGCTTTCAGTTCTTCCAACAGAAACAAATCGCCCTCACGATAGAGGCGTTGAGCACCAGACAATGGCTCTTTTCTTGGGTAAATGGGCTTCTTACAAGATTTACACTTTGCTTTACGTTTAGGTACTTTCTCTAGCTCATAGTTACAGTAAGGGCATTGTGACGTAGTACCGCAATTAGCTGCTAGCACTTTTAACTGTTCTTTCCTTTTCATAAAACGCTACCCAAGAATCTAAATAAAACCAATAATATATCACCATCTTACATTAGAAAATGTTGGTCAATATGATCGTGCTTGTTTAGTGAAGAGCAACAACTCTAAGTAGGAAAGGGGCATTTTCGAGCTAGAAAATGCCACGTGTTAAAATTCAGATTGTGACGTTTTTGGGGCAGCTCTGAGCTAGCTGGCACTTTGAGAGACAAGTGCCACGGGTAAAACTTTAGGCCAATGAAGCCTCTGGATAAAACTTTGCCAGTGACATTACTAGAATAGAATGCTGCTGCGCGGCTCACTTGGCTTTGCGAAAATCGCTACTTCATGACATTAGCTGATTAGTCATGTACAATTAATGCAACCAACAAGAGGAACATTGATATGGCCAATGTCTCAAATCCGAAGCGCCAAAAAGCTACATTTACCCCTAGCTTAAAGAACTTCAAAACCAGTTTGGGTTATGAAGGCATGACGATAAATAAGAAATCGAACGTTCAAACCATTGAAGATTTAAAACGCAAGTATGCGAGATAAATATGGTGCTGATCAGGACAAATACTGTTACTCAAATTCTGATGTTTTAATTAACAGATTGAATATACTTGACTCGGATGAACTTGAAAAAGCCGAAGTTGAGTTTACGAGTTATAGGTACCTTTCATACAAAAGTAATGTTTCTGAAATCAAGCATTTAGACTTCAATCACCTCAAATGTCTACATCACCATCTATTCCAAGATCTTTTTGAATGGGCAGGTCAAGTTCGAGAAGTGGATATATCTAAAGGCTACACTCGATTCTGTACCGTTTCTAGGATTGAAGCTGAAGCTTCAAAATTATTTGATATTATCCCTTCGTTAGACAATTTGGCTTTGCCTGATCTTATCCAAGAATTAGCCAGTCTATTTTGCGAATTAAATTTGTTACATCCTTTTAGGGAAGGTAATGGCCGAACTTTACGTTTTTTCTTTGAAGAACTCGTATTTGTCCTTGGCTACACCATCGAGTGGCCTAAAATTACTCAACAAGAATGGATTGATGCAAATATTGCAGGGGTATCACTCGATTTAGAACCGTTAATTACAATATTTCGTTTAGCTCTATCTAGTGAAAAACAAGACTGAATTTTTGTGCGATTGCATTAGTTTTAATCGCCTAAACTCAGCTGAGGAGTGTTGAACCGCTTTTTTCTGTGAAAAATAACGGGGCGAAAGTGGTTTAACTTATCTTCGCCGTCTAACTTGATGTAGCCAAAAACAGATCAAACTAAATTGGAACTGACAAACTTTAATGTCTTCGGACAATTACAGTGGGAATAGCTGATTTATAGAAGCCGCG
The DNA here is from genome assembly GCF_041439375.1 of Vibrio crassostreae. Taxonomy (GTDB): domain Bacteria; phylum Pseudomonadota; class Gammaproteobacteria; order Enterobacterales; family Vibrionaceae; genus Vibrio; species Vibrio crassostreae_D. The sequence goes on from NZ_JBGONY010000072.1 coordinate 2,822, forward strand.
TATCGAAAGAAATTTCGTGTTTTTTGGCTGTTTTGATGAGTTTTGGATAACCTGGATGTTTTGTGTTGAGCACATAGTTTTGTTCGCGAGGCACAATCACCGATGGGAGCGCCAGCGCCAAGCTTGAATAGCTCGATAACCATTGATCACCGATTTCGGCTGTCTGAAGCGGGGCTGGCTCTTCATTCCAGTTGTCCGGTAAGTCGTCATTTTCAAGGACCAAAGCATCGGCTTCATCCAGTTCCAACGTAAACAAGACATAATTTTCAAGTACTTTGGTATTTTTGAGATGAACCAAGATTTCTAAAATGGCAAGTGACTCTGACGCAGCAACATAAACCGCAGACCGTCCAATAGAATTCCAACGCCCTCCGTACAGTCTGGAGCCTTCGCCATCGAAAGCTGACTCTTCCCACTTTTCCTTTACGATTCGGTACAAAGTGATCAAGAAAATACCCCATGCTCTAATCGTCCAATTAGGTTTAGCACACCCTCTGATTCAGCAGTTGTGGCAACCATATCGATAGGGCGGCGATTACCCAAACCAACCACAGGGGATTTGATCCATTCACACGCGGCCAAAATATCACCTTCAAACAAGTTGATGGTTTGGTTGAATATCTCAGCAAAACGGTACAAACGATCACTTTCGTCTTTGTTAAAACGTCCCGCTTTCGATCTGCGGTTTAGTGTGGCTGGTGGAATTGTAACAGCGGTAGCCAACTCTTTCTTTTCCAATTTAGAGTGCTTGGCTAGTTTGTCAAAAACATCAAAATCCAGACCTTTATGAACAGACTCATAAAGGGTTACCCCTCGCGATGGAATACCTACTTGCTGCCAAAAGCTAGCTGGCTGTTTAACAGGCTTGAATGCTTGCATTTGTGACATAACAATAACTCCTTATCAGATGGTAGTGTCATTATGTATCAGATGATTGCGGTAGGCAAGTTTACAAGTACATAGCTTGGAAAATTGGAGAGCGACAAGTAAGTTAGAGCCTTGTCTTCTGGCTTTTAAGTCCCTTCGCTTGTATCGACAACAACATATTGAAATTCAAGAGGCTGCTAGGATGTTGGGGATCAACAGGGGTAGTTTCAGCAAAAAATTAAACCAGATTACAAATAATGAACTTGGATTGGTTGAAAGCCTATAGATATATATCAAGCCTATTAGGACACAGCAGAGGGCGTAGCCATCATTACCTTGAAAAACGCCAGCCAGTCAGTAGCTTGGTCTAATTTACCCCCGTGATACATCACGGGGATTTACAGCGAACAGCATGATAAGAACGGATAACTTTTGGCAGGGTAAACCAATAGCTTAAAATTGCTTTTGCACTGGGCAAGGGTATTGCTCTTTTAATGCGGCGGTTAGATAGCTGGCGATGCTGCCACCAATGCCTGCTTTGCCGTATTTTTTTAAACGAGGATCGTGTTCAAGTCTGTTGTCGATAATTGTCATCAGATCTTTGGTTTTCCATTCCCATAATGTTTCGCGATTGGCTGCATCTTTCATTGGCAAGCAATAATCAATGCGTTGGCCGCGAGTATCTAAACGGGTGGTATAAAAGTTCACGGCGTTAGCAGCGACACGAGTACCAATCAATAAATCTCGATACTCAGGACTCCCCGGATTTTGATAATGTTCAACATAGTAACTCATATCTGCAGGGCTGTTGCCACTGCTGAGTCGGTCGATTTCTGGAATTTGACTATTGGCTAAGCTCAAAAAAGAGAAACATGTGCCTAAGCCTAATACGAGCCATTTCATCATTAATCCCTCCATTTAATACTGTGTATCTTACTAGGTCGTTACGATTTTTCATTTTAATTACTCAATAATTAACCATTATTTATAGGTTAAGAGCGGGTTTGATCCTCCTTCTGTGTTGGCTGTAAGGTTGATGGTGGCTCAACACGGTTACTGGTACTCTCAAATTGTTCACGTGTATCCTCCACGATTTGCGAGTGGTTGTCGGGGGTGTAATAACGCTCAGTGCCTCCGCGTTGTTTATGCTGCTCAATCACCGTTTGGCTGGTGTTGCCTAGAGCCTTACCTTTGTATTGTTCGCCCACCATTGTTTGCCACTCGGATTGGGTCGGCTCAGGATTAAAGGTACGTTCGTGCTCTTCTTGAGTGGGGACGCTGGCGAGCACAAAATCTTTAAACGTGTCGGTTGTTTTAAATTTTTCCCATTCATCAGCGCGGGCTTGGCGTGATTTATCATTACTACCGGTAAGAATCTGTTCTGCTCGTCCTACTTCAGATTTATATTTCTCCTCCACAAAACCTTGGAATGGTATTTCCAGTTTCTCAGTCAGGCTGGCCAGATGACGTTGCTCTTGGCTGTTGACTTGACTGAGTGTATCGACCTCTTGTTGAGATTGTGTCGTGGACGTTATCAAGCCTTGCGTCTCACTAAAGTTCGCCGTAAAGCCAGTGGCGTAAGTGCCCATCTCCGTATTACGTTCGTCGGCCGTGAGGCGGTTGCTCGCATCGATGGTTTGGTTGGCACCAGAGCGGTAGGATTCGATAGCGGCTTGCATTTGGCTTTGTTGCTCGTTGCTCATGCTGCTGAGCGTTTCGCGGTCTTCCTGTGTCCATTTTTGTCCCGTGGACGCGTTCACACTCCCATTAAACCCTACGGCGTCACCGAGAGCGCCGCTTGACAGTCCTGCATTCACGTCATAACCGCCGTACGCAGAGTGTAAGAAGGCATTCGCTTTCTCATGGCTCCATCCGGTTGCTGCACTGACTTGCTCAGTGGCGGAGTTGACCTGCTCTAAGCCTTTTGAAGCCGCAGCAGTTGCACCGTGTCCATGAGTTAAACCGTAACCTTGGGTTGAAGAATAACTCTCTTTCCAATCGGCCATCAGTTGAGAGCCACTTTGTGTGCTTTGCGACAAGGCCGCTTGTTGTGTCGAGAGGTTCGATTGAGCATTGGTGTGCAAGTCTTGCACCGCTTCACTGTATTGACTGGTTGATGCGACGTTCCATTGGAAATTCGACGCGGTAGGGCTAGTGTCATACACCGTTCTATCACCGTATTGCGTTGAAAGCATACCGTCTTCGCTTTGAGTGGTACTGCCGTGTTGTTTCAGCAATGTCGACGTATCAAACTTATTGCCATTGACGTTATTAAACGTGTGGGTCTGCATTTGCGTATTACCGTGGCTGATGTCACCGCTTGAGGCCGCTGCCGACGTACGGGCATTGGTTTGGTTTATCATCCCCGCCAGTTGGTAGTTTAAGCTGCTCATCATGGCCGCTGCGCCCTTGGTTAACGCCAAAGCAATCGCGGGGGTGGACATCATCAAGTATCCGGTAATGGAGGCGTAACGCGTGTTGACGTAATCAATGCCGCTCATGTTCGAGAGGGTAATGCCGCGTAACCCTTGTGTCGCGCCCTGGGTCGCCCCTTCTAAGAACCACATCATGATCGCGTTGAGGATGGTGAATATCATAGGCCAAGTGGCCAGATAGAAAAAACTGCCAACGTAGTTTTTAAGGACAGGCAGCGCCATATGTGGCAGCAAGGCAATGATGGCAATGATCGCCCCAAAGCAGACAAACAAAATCACTCCTATCGAGTGCATCATTGGAATGAACTCTTTGGCTTGCAGCCCAATGTTGGCCCACATGGTGGTGGTTTGCATTTGGTTGGCGGTGTAGGCGTAGTTGGCCGCGATACCTCGGTGCGTGTTTTCGATGTTCCATCGCGTCATGTTGATGACCATGTTCTGTTTTAAAATATCGACCGCGTTGTTACTGACCCCAATTAAATCTTGGTGACTATTCTCGATGGCGTTTCTTAAGAACGTTGATTGGATGTTGCTCTCTCGTCCCAAGATATACGCGCCCAGTTTATTCATGGTTTGATTGGCCTCTTCATCAAATTGTTGAGTGAGTTCAGGAAACGCGTCGCGGCAGGTTCTGTATTGACCCTGGGGGTTATAGAGCCCACGAATGGGGGACATCGATTTTGTGGCGAGAAAACCCAGCAAATCCGGTGCTTGCAGGATGTTTTGCATGGTGTATTTTTTGTTAATTCGAATGTCTCCGACGATGCAGTTGTGATAAAAGTCTTTCCAATAGCGTTGCAGATCAATGGTTTCGGCGTTGGCGCTACGAAGCAACGTGTATAAATTCGAACCAAACACCATGCCTGAGGAGCTGTAGCTTTCATCCTCTGTACTGCTAAAGACGATTTCAATGCCTTCGGTTAAGCCGTGCATGAACGTGGTGGCCGCCCAACCGGGTATTGCGACGATGTAAGGCACGTTATTCACGTAATAAATGCGCATAGGATTTTGCGCGTCATTGATATGGACGGTGGCTTTCATGCTGATAAGAAAAGTGGGGATAGCCAAGTAAATGAACATAAAACGCATCACATGTTTCGCGTCTCGAGACACAAAAAATAGGGTGGCACTGATGATAAAGGCCAGTTGTAAGGCGATTTCGATTAACGAGCCAAAGGTGTTGGTGGTAAAAAAAGTGGCGACGGCGTTCAAGGCTCGTTGTAATTGAGGGCCTGCGCCATAGAGATAAAAGTCTAAGGTCATTGGGGATCTCCTTTAATGGCCAAAGGTGAGGTTCGATAGGGTAGCGTCACTTGCCGATTGGCTAAGGAGCTTTCGTTTGCGTTTTAAGCGCTCAGTGAGGGCTAAGTACGCGTTCAATTTTGTTTTGTGACGGTCTCGAATGGTTTGTAAGTAATCCCTTGCACTGTTGATGCCTTCGAGAGTGCGATTGACGTCGGTTGGGTTAACCGAAGCGAGGTTGGTCATGGATTGATTGACGATCATCAGCATGTTGTTGAGATAGGCATGCAAGAGATCGGCGGCAATATTTTGAGCGTATAAATGGCTTTCTGGTTGTAGGTTGAGGTGCGCATCATCAATGAGCATTGCTAAGATAGGAATGTCACTGAGTTCAACAAAGCTCTTCTCTGAGTCGGTGATAGGTTGGTCAGATTGTAAGTGGGCATAGAGCGTATCGACGGTGTGGCGCACTTTGGCGTTAAAGGCTTGGCTTTCATTTAGGCTGATGGCGCTTAGGCTCATCGAAAGGCAGGTCTCGGTGTTGTCGCATCGATACACCTCCAAATCCCCTCCGGTCAAAAGGGCGTTAATGGCGGTGTCGTTACCCACTAACATGGCCGGAATGTAGCTTGGCGTCCCCTGCGCGTCGTAAATGACGGTGCCAGTGAGGCTTACGATAAACTCGGCGACCTCTTGATTGTCTTGAAGGTAAGCGCTTTTCATGAGCGCATCCCACACCACATTTAAGTTCACTTTCACTGCGTGCGCCGTGGCGTCATCGGTGTTGCTAGCCAGTGTGCTCTGGTTGGTACGGACGTTGCGACATTCGTGTTGCGCTTCTAACCAATCAGCGAAAGCGTTGCTTTGCGTGCCTAGGGTGGCGCAGGCATGTCGCTTGGCTTCCCCATCGGTAAAGGCCGCTAAACCAGAGACCGCCGATTGCGCTACTTGGCAAGAGTTCATCGAGGTGGTGAGGAACTGATCAGCAATGGCTTGCAGTTTGTCCCGATTCTCTTTGATGCTCGGCGCCCAAGTTTGCAGCGCTAAATCCACCGCGAAGGGCACGGCGTTGGCAATGACGGCTTTACCAAAAGCCACCAGTTGGTCAGAGTTAATATGAGAAAAGCCGCCCATAAAGGCGTCAATGCCACCGCACCCTGCGCTGACAGAAGGCAAGGTGATGGCGGCCAGTTGAATGTTTTTGATGTTGGTGCGAGCAAACAAACTGCCCGCATTATAGTAGGTGGCGGATTGACCCTGATAGGCACTTGGGTTCGTGATGTTGCTGTTAAAACTGCTGTCATCCCAAAAGCTGTTCATGGCGTCGCCCAAGCCGCCGGCATGAAGTGAACATGAAAGACTCATTAAGAGAGCCAGGAGGGTAGGTCGCGTCATTGTAAACTCTCCATGATGGCCACATCGGCGCGCAAGGCTTGGTAGCTCTTAAGCAGCTCAGTGTATGGAACATTGCCTTCACTCAAACGCACGTACTTACCATTGCTGACGTTGATTAAGAACGTGGCGGGCGTAATGGCGTTTTTGAGATCCCCAAAAAACGCAGCGGTGATGTCAGAGTTGGTCGGTATAGGCGTCGCGTAACCGGGGATGGGTTGTCCGTCAAAGGAGAAATCGTACACAGGTAGTTGAGTAGTTTGCTCTAGCCGCTTCATGGTTGGGGCAAAGTGGTGACACTCAGCGCACTGACTAAAATGGAAGAACACCAAGGCGTATTGGCCTGTCATCGCATGAGGGGGTTGCGCTTGAGTGAGGGAGGTTGAGGCGAGCGTCATCAGCGTACTCAACAATAACGTGCGGATAAAAGCGTTCATCGGGGCGTCCTTAAGTTAAAAGTCGCTGTCTTGGTAATTGGTCGCGACGTTGTGAAAGCGAGAGAGCAAGTCTTTTTGTGAAATGAAGCCGTAGGCGAGGGGCTTGAGTGCTTTGGTGTGGATATTGGCCAGCATTAAAGCCGGTGTGTAGCGCACCTGTACACGCCCTGTCTTATCAATACGGTTTTCATTAATCGTCTCAAAGGTCTGACCGTCTTTGCTGATCCCGACCAGTTCGATGTGGTACCGGTGGGCAAAGTCTTGGATTGAGGGTGCTAGGGTTTGAGATAAGGCGTCTTGCCCTTCGTAGATGAAGTAGAGGCCCCAACCTTCTTGTACCAATTGACGCACAGTGGCTTCGTTTTTGAGTTGGATACCTTGATAGTACGTCGCTCTTGCGGCTTGCTCTGTGGGGCGGTCTTTGGTGTACGAGTATTCGGGGTGTTCGTTGATGAGCTTTTTGAAGGTCATGCCCGTTTGCGTGGTCTTGCCATCGATGAATTTTTTCAGCTTCATCAATTTTAGATTTTTCTCTTCATCGGTTGGGTTAATGGTGGCATCGTTTAACGCTTCATCAAACGCGCGGTGGAACCATTGCATCTGCTCGGTGGCGCTCATCACGGTAGAGACGCTGTTGGGGGGGAGGCTCTCCTCCTCTTTGGGAGGGACTTTGGGCGCTTTGGTCTCGTTATACCAGCGCCACCCCTTGGGGGGCTCATCGGCGATACTGTGAAAGGCCAATAAAGCCAACAACATTAACGGTAGGGGTTTGATTGTTAATCGGTTAATTGAGTTGTTCACCGTTTTTGTGGATAAGTCCTTCATGGTGTGACCTCATTATTGCCAGAAACTCAGCATCTTGTGGGTGCGCGTGTGAAATAACGTCCAAAGTGCTTCATCAATGCCACGCTGTTGTTGGTGCCTCATCATTTCTTGCTTGAGCTGATGGAGTTTTCGTTTGAACAGAAGATGCCGAATAAGGGTGATGGCAAACCCGGTTGTCGACAGGGTGGCCACAAGTAAAGGGAGTAGGGGATCCATATCATGTCCTCATCATTGATTAAGTTAATGGCGATAAGCGCTGTGTAATCGCTCTTGGATTTCTGTGGCCGAAGGCAGGTTGGTGTTGCCGTGCATGTCGTCGTAGAAGTCCGAAAAGTCGAGGCGTTCAAAATCTATGTCTTGAAGCTGCTCGGGGGTAAGGGCGCCGCAAATGGGGTGTTTGGCGGTTCCCAGACTGATGCCAAGTTGACCTTTCGAGCCTTGCTCTTGGATGATGCGCGCCAATTTGCTATCAAAGACGCAGTAGGTCTTCTTTTCCCGGATACACGCGCCTAAGACCTTTTCTGCGCAATAACGGCCAAGGGCTATCGTAATGCCTTGCTCTTTGGCTTGACCGAGCGCTTTCTCTTCATCATTGCATTGGGCTATGCCAATACTCGTGCCCCAACCGCCGTCTTTACAGCAGTCGGCAAAACCAAAAGCGGCGTCTGTGCACTTCATGCCTTTGCCTGTAAATATCTTCGGTGGGTTACCCATACCGTCAGCGGCTTCTGCGAGCGCGGCTAAGGCTGAGGTGCTTTCATTAAAGCGGTTTGAAGTGGTCGCCATGGCTTCAAAGCAATCGCCATCCAGACAAAAGCTCTCTTCTCCACAGATTAATTGGGTGGCACTGCAGCGCCGCTGTGGGCAGGATTTATTGACTTTCTCCTCAATGCACACACCGTTTTGCTGGAGGCTGCAATGGGTTGACGTCGTGGTGCAATCGGCGGGCAGGACGTTGCACGTATTGGGTCGAGTGCATTGGTGCTCAACCCGATACTTCCAGCAATCAAGCGTGGTCGGTATGCCATTAATGATGCGGGTGGCTCGACCTTCAATGCATTGCTGGCGAGTGATCTTGCATGATTTCATCAGGTTGCATTCTGTTCGCCAAGTAATGTTGTTCTTGATGCAGTTCCCTCCGGATAAGGAGAATCCGTTTGAGCAGCTCAAGGTGACTTTTTTCGTTTGTGTGGTGGGGCGACAAATCTGGTAGCGTTTATACCAGGATTCGTTACTTTTCCAGACAATGTGGTCGGTCTGTTTTAAATCGCCAAGCGTGTAGCCTTGGTTGGGAGAGACAACCTTCCCATCCCAGAAATACGTGGTATCTGACCCTGTAAACCCTCTTGTTCCCCCCGTTTGCCTCACGTAATTGTGATTATCGTGTCGGCATTGTGAGAGAGGGCGTTGGCAATTATCCCCTTGCTTTGTCCAGCCGGATGGGCAGCGGTAGATCACTTCACTAAGGCTCACGGAGGCGACGGGGACTTTGTCACACGGGACCGGGTTGTGAGTTGGTCGGTAGCATTGCTTTGCGATGTTATCAATGACGCATTGCGTGGCGTTGTCACAATCCACGTACTGATTAGACTGACCATGACTGATTTCATAGGCGTTCTCAATGCCAAGGGTGGCGAATCGATACGTATCATCGTTTGGGTCAATGGTGACACTATTATTGTCAAACCCCTCTTGTATCGCTTGAGCGTGTTCGTTGTTGCCAAACTCCGACGTGGATTGGTTTGTGATTTGTGCATCAGTCATCCCGGCTTCATCAGGCTGTCGGATTTTGCTTTCACACCCTGGATTATTGTCGCTGCAGAAGTCTGACAGGTTAAGCGTCATTTCTGAGTCATTGTAAGCCTCGTTCGGGGTGTTTTTCGCCCACTCCACGTTGTCGTAGAATGTGTTTTCTTGAGGGGCGGCAAGGGTATGAAGGGAGAGTAAGAGAGCAGCGCTGAAAGAGAGAAAAACAAAAAGTAGTGAAAAGGGCGAATTCAAGGGGAACTCCTATTGAGCACTTGTTTGGCGATGTGTCCTACATCGCCTTGGCTTAAAATCGTTAATGCGTTAGGAAGGGAGAGGTTGCCGTGAACCATGTCGTAATCACTTTGCGGGCAAGACGCTTCATTGCACGCTTCTCCAATGGCCACAAACACGGGGACGTGGGTGATGTTAAATTGACGAAACCACTGTGGACTGATGGCAAAACCGCTATCAATGGCCATTTCTTCGTCGTCCGCTTCTAACAAACTCAGTATTCGAGAGGCTGTCGGTACCATGCCTTCTGGCAGTACCCCACGTATCACGAGAGGAACCTGATATTGCTGACTTTGTTTGAGTAGCTGTCTAAGCGCGTTATCTGGCATGGAAAGCGACACAAACACCATCACACCTTGCGCCTTTTTGTTTGGATTTTCCTGAGGCACCCCAAGAACACTCGCCAGTGGCGAGTCTTGCAACACGTTATCGAGGTGTTGATTCATCGACAACGCTTCTTGCTTATGTTGCTGACCTCGTTCAAGAAAGGTGGTCAGTTCACTGTGATTGGTTGGCGCTGCAATGGTCTGCTCTTGCTTGGCAAGCGCTTTGAGCTCTTCTTGAGAGTAACCCTTCTCGGCTGTTGAGAGAGGGCTAACCAGCAGAATAAGTAACAGCCATGAGGCTCTTGGGCTAAATGACATCGTCTCATTTCCTTATAAAAATACGCAATTACGTTTTCGCCAGTTCACAAAACCAAAGTTACCGCCGGTGGTTGGGTTGTCTTTACCTTGCTCCCAAAGTGACGAGGTGGTGCCATAGGGATAACAATGAGCGGCATCACCAATCGGTGCCGACAATTGATAGCGATAGCGACTTTTCGGCAAGATAGGCTCTGGCCATTGGTAACAGATTGCGCCATCTTCGCCCCGGGTTTCCCACACAATGCCTTGCCTGTGCATTTTAAAATTAAAACGCTCTAACATCAGTGTGCCAACTTGAGGGCCGGTATGAGAGTAAGCGCTATTACCGGTTAATGGGTAGACGCTGCCTTGTGAGCCTAAACACCAAAAAAGCGCATCAAAAGGCAAAACGCGCCCGGTGGTGGTCGCCATGGCTTCGGTGATGCAAGAGAGCTGCGTGATGGGGTGGCCAAACAAAATGGCTTCGGGGTTAAGAATGAACGACATCTCATCATCATCCCAAAACGGGTCAAGCTCGGTGAGGTAGGCCACATCGAAATTATCCGTGGCCATGCAGGCGGCCGACTGCATCAGTTGTAGCCAGTAAATCACCGGATATTTGTACCAATGCACGTGATAAAAAGCATTGCCGCTGGTTTTGCTGCTTGAGTCGTGCTGCGAGCCTCCTATTTGTTGGCTATTGTCATTACTCAACTGCATCCCCATGTTGACCATGCAATAAGGGACTCGCGTCACGTCCACCAAGGAATACGGCTCCCAATACCCAATGTTTAAGCCAATTTGCATAAAAATGGGCGGGGGTTTAGGACAATAGGAGATCGGCATGCTTGGGTTGGCGGTGTCAGGGTATGTCGAGCTAATGAGAGGCACACTGCCCAGTGTCATAGGAAATAGGCAGTCCCAACAAATATCAGACAATGGATTTAAGAAATGCCCCGTACAAGCGGCGGATTGAGCTTGGGTTTGCCAAGGAAATAGGAACAAACCAAGCAGTAATAACCCATGGGATCTCAAGGTCTTTCTCCTTATTTTGTGTTCGTCGCACTCTTGTTTATGGTGGTGAACGGCGTCACATCGATCTCTGTGATCTTCCACCGCGCTCCGTCTTGTTCAATCAGAGCGGGAATGTGTGAGAGTTGAAATTGACGGCTGTAGTGACCTTGTTGGTCAAAATAAATTCGGGCGTCAAACTCCGTGGCGACGTTTTCTGGACTGCCGTTGGTGAGGGTCCATTTTATCGGCTTATCTGCGCGGTATTGTTTAGCCCAAGCGCGCTGGCTTGGGTCGTCACCATCAAGAAAGACAATCACATACGAGTAATCGAATGATTGTTTGGGAATGTCGACTGGCCAAGTGTCGGTATCAAAAGGGTTGATGACGAGGCCTTTAGCATAAAGGAGGTTACCTTGTGCATCTTTGATATCGGTGGCCAGCTTTAATGATGGGTCGATGTAAAAGGTGTTGGGCGCGGTGGTGGCGGTCAACCCTTTAACGGGAGGGGGTCTTCGCACGTTATTTTCTACGTTCTCCACAAACTGCTGTTGCATCTTTGCGGTTTCTCCCGTGGCTTCTAAGTGTGTCAATCTGCTGTTAATCCATTGCAACATGTCTACCTCTGCAATAGGGAAAAGTTCGCCTTGACGCCCAAATTGTTGACTAAGAGCGGTGGGGGCGATGGCAAGTAAAGTGAGACCGAGCACCTTTGAGAGTGCTGTTGGTTTGATGAATGAATGCCCGTGAACAATCATAAGATCATGACTCCTTTTTAAGCGCCTCAATAACGTAATGTTGGATCTCGGTGGTTCTATCCGGTGCGCCGCTGATGAGCGCGCCTGGCACGATAATCGCTTGCGCGTATTCTTTCAAGAGCCGCCTGAGTTCCGTATCAAAGGTCGCCAATTGCGCGCTGTGCTCCTGATCGCTGAGGTTGGCTTCAATGAGTTGGTCTTGATATTGCGCTAACGTTTGTTCGATATCGAAGACCACGATTTGAGGGGCGGTGTTGAGCTTGACGGCCATCAGCGTGAACATCATCAACACTATGGCAAACAGGGCACCGACAAGACGTGTGTGACGGATGGATTTCATTTGGCCTCCTTACCATAGATGAGGGTGTTGAAGATCTCAATTTCTGGTCCGTAAAAATGCTCTGCGGTTTGATTGACCGCATCCATGAGTGGGACGCCTTGGTTCATCAAGGTTTCACAGTACTCAAACTCATGCGGCTCTGTCGAAAGGCACGCACGAGTAAAAGGATCGGCAAACAAGCGATGAAAGGTCGTTACATCACCGGTTTTTAGCATGACAGAGCTGTAACCGGCGATGGAGGACTTTTCAAAACTCTTGATGACAAATTGCTCATAGGGTGAAAAGTGTGAAGGATTGTCTTTGATGAATTTCGCCAATCCACTGCCTTGACGCAGAGTGATGTGAATGTCGGAGTTATTGAACGCAGCGAGCGCTTCAGGTGTGCTGTAAAAATCCTCAATCCCTTGCGTCACGGTGCAAAACGAACCCCCAAATTTTCGGGCGGTGCGATAACCGGTATTGATGAATTCTTGTGCCTGTGCATTAGAGCCAGCCATCAGAGACCACGCCTCTTCAATGATGCACATCTTCGGCGTTGAACGGGAGCCTGAAAGGTACATCTGCTGAGTGATGCTCGACATCAGCGCAAAAATCACCGGTCGCATGATGTCCGAGGGAAATCCGTCGAGTTCAATGGTGGTAAAGTGGACATTGGGATCCAGCATGGACGGTTTATTGAAGGTGTCACCGTAGATCCCCTCTGAGCGGTATTTATTCAGTTGCATGGCGATATCAGAAAGGCGGCGATCACCGCCTTGTTTTTCGGCCGCCGCAAACAGCGCTTCTTGCACATGGTCAACCAACGTCTCGCTTTTGTGTGCCTGCCAAGCCGCAATGATGCAATCACCGAGGACCGATTTTTCAAAATCTCCCATTTCGTGTGTGGGGCAGGCCATGGTCGCAAAGAGTCCGGTGATGGTGTGCAGCGTTTCCTTGAGAGGGTTGACCTGTTCGCCTTTTTCATCGGTATAGTCATCCCCCATGGCAATGCGTTCCAGGTGAGTGAATGGATTGAGGTAAATCTTCTCAGCCGTCATGTAGCGGCCGCCAAGCATCAAGGTGAGCTTTTTAAAGCTCTTTCCTTTATCTAACGCCCAGATTTTACCGTTCATGGCAAAGAGGGTTTCGGCGAGCTTTTGCACAAAGAAGGATTTTCCTGCCCCGGAGCCTCCGGTCAGGGCGATGTTGTAGTTATCTGAGCCACAATTAAACGGATTAAACCAAAAGGCTTGTTGGCGCATGGTGGGAAGCATCATGCCGCCACTGAAATTCTTTACGTCCATCACAAGAGGCAAGAGGTTGGCCACATTGCCGGTTTTTACGGTTTGAATGCGTCCAGCACGGTCGCAATCGGCCCAAAACCCATCGGTCATCATGAACGGTAAGGTCGTCATGAGCGCTTGGCTTTGCAGCATCGAGACGGTTTGTAAATCAATCCCGCCAGAGCGAAAGGCGTTAATGGCCGTAGTGCGATGCAGTCGCTCGGATTTTTTGTTGGTAAATAACGTCAGCGTCAGGTGCATGTATGCCATGCTGTTGATGCCATCCGACATTTCATCTCGAATTTGCTCGCGTTCGCTCTGCTCTTTCTTCGCTTGAGGGAAGAAAAATGCCATCGGGGACTTGAGTGTTTTTTCCAGCTCTCCAATGCGTCCGCCATTTTTGGTCGCAAAACTGCCCGATTCTTGATGGCGAAAATTGAGGGTCATGAGGTGTGGACATTGCACATTTTTGGCCACGCTCTTTAAGGACGCAAAACAATCGGGCAAGGCGTAAAGGCGTAAAGGCGGAAAGTTCGAGGTGTACTGCGTAAACCCAATGAAATGATCCGCGAGGTCACCGTTTGATGTTGGCGGTTACTAAAGCGAACGTCGGTGTAATGTCGGCGAGTTAAAAACTCGGTATCAGGAGAGAGGACTTGTTTGTAGATCAACGCTTCTGGTGCGTAGTCAGATCCGCGAGGGGCGGTTTGTGTGGGGTCAAAATTGAGAATGCCTTCGACGTAGTTGATTAAGCCTTCGGGGGTAAGCGGCGTGAGCTCCAGTCCAATTTGGGATAAAGTCGTGGTGAGCGCCTCTTTGCAATCCAACACACTATCAACATCGTCCGTACTGGAGACAAACAACCACGCGCTGTAATCTTTGATGTCAAAGTAATGCTTCTGACGATGAAAAAAGCCGTGGTGAGCCGCAAAGTTGGCGTAATCGGCTTCTTGTTTTGCTAATTCACTGCAAATACCCGCACGAGCGGATTTCAAGGCGGTATTTTGCTCAATCAAATGACTCACGTGGTTGTGGCCCATCATGGAAAAATGGTAATCCCATTTATGGCCAGGCGGTAAATCCATGATGAGACGGTTAAATGCCTCCACCATGTCGTCATTCGCCCCCGTTAAGACGCTCAATTTGAATCCAAATCCTACGCCCTTTTTGTTATGAAAGAGGCTGTGCTGCGCATCAAAAGTGCGGTAAGGCAGTTCAGAATGAAGGTGGTTATATTCACGTTTGGCTTCTTGATAAAAACCCTTTAAATCTTTTGAGACGCCCATGGCGTTAATCCTTCTTGATAGCCTGAACAGGGCGACCTGTCCAGGTAGACTCGTCTAACACAATGTAAATATCCATTGTGTCGAGGTAAGTGGTGGTGTCATCCGAAGTAAAGGGAAAAATCACCACCTTCCTAACCGTGTCTTGGGTTCGAATAGGATGGCCTTCACGGGTGCGTCTTGGCAGTAAGGCAAAAGGGTGGGAAGCCAGGACGTTAGCCTCGGCGACTTGTTGTGTTGTTGGGTGTGTCGAGATGTTGCGAATGTCATCCATGCTGGCGCAGCCGGGTATACCGCCGATTTTTTGGCAACTAAATTCATCTTGAAAGCCCGCAGAGCAACCTGCTAGTAGGCTAATAAGCAGCGCTGTGAAAAGTTTGATAGTCATAAAAGCCGACCTTAATTTAATTGTTGGTTAACTTCTGCCGCGAGAGGGTTGAGTGTGATGGTTTCTAAAAGGGTGTCTGGTTTTGCTTGCTCTTGCTCTTTTGTCTGATGATCAACATAGCGTTTGATCGCTTCCTCATCATCCAGAGGGAACCCTTTCGTAAAGACGATATTCACGATGCCCCCTGGATTGATTTCGATGAAGGGGTGATATAACTCGGCTAAGGCAATGTAGTAATCCGAAAGCTTACTCCCCACGTCCGAGGTGGCATTGCCCAATAAACTTAATCCCACATCCTTGCTGTTGAGGCTCGACGTTGAGCCAAGCGCTGAGGTTGAGGTGGTGCTGGCCAAGCCCGCCCCGGTCTCACCCAGTCCGGTTAAGATGCCTGAGATCCCCGCCATTTGGACGATTTTGCCGTTACGTAAAATCGAGGTGCCACGGATGCCATTGCGCCCAAAGTTAAAGACGGTGCCTTGAACGGGGATATCTAAAATTCGACCGTCCCGAATGCAGCTGAGGGTATGAGTGCGCGCCACGCCGCGATTGGAAGAAAGGTCACCGTACACGCTCCCAATGATGGTGCAGTCTTTGAGGTGGCTCTTTTCTCCATTGGGCAACACGCCTTCATGCACGGTTTGAAACACGATGGGGGCGGTATCACTTTGGCCGAACGCCCCGGCATTGGCATCGGCGCCACCGGTGATTTTGGCGGTCACAAAGGTGCCCGACGGGACGTAATTGTCGACGGTTCGTTGGTACGCTGACTCTGAGGAGGCTGTCCAAAAAAAATCAAACGAGTCAAACGCTTGCCCTTGGTCATCAAACGAGGCCTTATCGGCTTTGCTGTATTGAAAGCTCTCTTTTTGCAGATCATTAGTGGCGTAAGAGGGCAAAGGTTTGGGAGGAAGTGGGCGCGAGCCAAACGGCGCAGGCTCTCCCATGACGGTGAGGTGACCGGCTTCCTTTGAGGGTAGCGATTGGGTTGATGGCAAGGCGATGGTGCGTTGCGCTTCTTGATGTTGGCGTAATTCCTCGCGTAAGATCTCGTTCTCTTTCTTCATTTGCGAAATCGTATTTTCGTTGCTCGTCATCAAACGATCGACGTCTCGATTGAGGTTTTCCATCTTCTCTTTGACGTCTTCAATGTCTTGACCTTGTAAGGTCAAGGCTGAGCGGTTGTCTTTGTCGGTAAAATCATCAGTAATGATTTCCCCAAAATTGGGGGCTGGCTCAACGACTTCTTTCGCAGTATCTAGCGAGGTTCGAGGTTGTTTAAAGGCTTTAAACGCAAAAAAAACTGCGACTAAGAGCGCAACGGCTAACAGGCTGAGTATTTGGTTACGCTGCTTACTTTGGTCATTGGCGAGCACTCCATCCTCTAAGTCTGACTCTCTAAAAAGCCACTGTTTCAATCGTTTCATTCGCGACCTCCTGTGATGATGTACAGATGTGTAGATTCACCTGGGGGTAAGGTATAACGGTCAAGTGAGGCGCTCCGACTGGCGTAACTGTAAAATTGCGCTTCGGTCAGAGTGACGGTGTCATTGGATTGGTTTTTAACTTGATAAATAAGCCCTGAGAAGGGGCGGCCTACAAAAAGGGTCTGCGGAATAATGGCCAGTGGCGACGTGTCTTTGGGGAGGGTTTCGGGGTCAATCGGATGGACACGAAACCCTGGGATAGGCGTCTTTGAACGCTGCCAATGTATCATTTGTTTGGTGAGTTGCCCCAAGGCCAAAGGGTATTCGAGATCTTTTTCAAAGACACTTTTCTCTGCAGTAGAGCGAAGCGGAATAAACTCATTCACCACCGCAGGGACGGCTTTAGGGTTGATAAAAAGCGAGAAATTTTGACCTTTCTCTGTGGTGACGTGCGCGGTAAAAGGCAAGGCGATGTTGAGTTTGACGGTAATAGAGCCCGATTGGTCTCGTTGATTGGCTTTAGCGAGACAAAACCCTCTAGGGCAATGAAGGTTTAATATCTTGTCGTCTTTCACTACTAAACGGTTGGTGTTGACCGAGGATAAGGGCAACACAATGGTATCATTTTGCTCAAAATAGTAGGTCTTTGCGTCAATCGTATGGGCGTGGCTCATGATGGGTAACAACAAACCAAAAAAAGCATAAATCAAGCGTATTTTCATAACGGTATCTCTTGGGCGATGGTGTGAAGTTCAATCAAGCCACTTGAGTAATCGGCTTGGAGTAGATAAGTCACGGGCTCAGGGTCAAGTGTGCGCCCCGCGATGGTTTTGTTGAGCGTGCCTTTGACCCGTATTTTCATTTCATTCAGGTTGATAGACAGCGTGTCAACTTCAAAAAAACTGGTGACGTCGTTCTCGATGATAAATTCGGCTTCTCGCATCAACTTGTCTTGTAAGCCGCTCCAGTATTTAGGCGGCACGTAGGTAATGAGTAAGTTGAATTGACGTTTAACGTTAGAGGGCGTGACATTAAATTTTAGGTGTATCCACCAATCGGCCATCATAGAAAGATACGCTTCATCAACCGCATCGCTTGAGATCGTAAACGCTCGGTCGATATGAGGTGGCACGAAGGTGCGCTTTTCCGCTTGGTTTTGGCTTAATAAAGCAAAACTCAACCCAGCGGTTCCTAAGGCGGTGATCAACACCACCGCGGTGAGGACGTAATTGATAAAGCGAGCCGCTTTAAGCGCCTCGCCGTTATGTTCATTGAGCATCAGTAAATCCAATATTTTTTTGTGGCGGGGGGCGTGCGTTTAAAAATGGTTTTATTCGCTGTGTCATCCCCATACCAGTGGATGAAGTGAATGATGAATTTGGGGCCGTGTCGGACTTTTAAGCTGCGAATGGTGAGGAAAAATCCGATACACACGGCGACCGCGACCAACCGATTGATGTTGAACAACATCAAAAACAACAAGATAGAAGGGAGTATTTCATCGATTGGAAATCCGACTATTTTGACGTCGGTTTGTAAGTAGTTTGGAAAAGCGAAGAGGGTTTGTTTGTCTTGATGATCCATGGTGAAATAGGGCGAATAGTTTCGCGCTCTCCTTATGTGGTTTATAAGCCTACAAACCCTTTACCAACTTCCCAGAACACCACGCCAACGAAAAAGCCGATGATGCCACCCACCCAGTTCTTTTGCATGATGCCCACGATGATGCCGCCAATTAGGCCTGCCACTAAAATGTAGAACTCGCCAGAAGACCCCGTTCCGACCGTGTTGGTTACGGTATCTTTACCACTGGCAAAGAGGTCATTGGCGTAAGCGGGTGACGCACAAGCAAAGTAGACGGCCATAAGCGTGCAGACGTAACGCCAATACGTAAGAGGGCAGTGAAAGCGTGATGTTTTATTTTTCATTTGGTTACCTTTAAATGTAGATAAAAGAGGCACGACATCGCACCGCCATTATCAAAAGGGGTGTCGTGCATCTGGTGGGTTGAAAAATGGACGTTGTTCGTTCGTCAGACTTTTGGGCAGGCTTTAAACCGCATGAGTTAAGATGTTGCCGTTGAGTCCCATGCGCTTCTTGATTACATTAAAGGCAACAAGGAAGCGTTTACATACTTCAAACCGCGATTGCGACTGACGTGTTGTTTCCAATTTTGAGGGGTCATTATCGTGTTCTTGAGTTTACGATAATGTTTTTTGCGAGCATTTTTTGATGGTGGTGGCGTGAGTTGACGGACTGATTGGGTGTGTTTTTGAACCGAAACGAAATGAACACCCTTCCAATAGAAAGGAAAGGGGAGGCGGTCAGTAAAAGGCAACAAAGCAGCAAATGCCATGTATTCACGCCCGACTGAGCCCAGTTCTTTGAAGCTGACAAAATCCCCTTGTTTAACAAAGCGGTCCAATAAATTCCCCGCCTCATCTTCACGACAATATCCGTATACAATTTGCATTATTCAAACTCCTTTTAAGGACATTGTTTTGCTCTTTTAAAAGAACAAAACAATGGGCTCTCTCTCAAGAGCCGTGCTACAAACTGGCTTGTGCATTCTTGTAGTAGAATGCGCACACCCAAAGGATGTGGTGTCTGGTATTCCCAAGTAACTCTGTTGAACCACTCAACCAGCGTGCTTAATTGAGTAGAAAAACAGCCTTGGACGTCGCCCCAGGTAAGGCTCCTGAACTTTTTAGGCATATTACGCAGGCCTGCGCCCATCTGCGGCGCTTTTTGCAATAGTGAAGGCAGCCACTCTTACGGTGATGCGGGTGTTGGTATGCAGATGGAATAAAAAGCCGACGAATGTGTTTTTCGACTTTGATCTCAAAGACTGCGATATCAACGTAGTCAGTATGAATCAACATCAATGGGGATGACAATGTTTGAAAGCATCAGCAACGCACAAGGGACTTGGTTTTCGACCTATCGTGAAAGAACGGGCCAAAAGGGTTTTCTGACGTACATGTTCTGATGTGTAAGGCGGGAACGGTTCGTTATCCCACAAGGGGAACTTGGTGGACCACTTTAAGTAAGTGATGCCACAAATGAGCAAAGAGTGTGGTTATCTTCTTTACTCCCGACGTGTTCGTTTTATGGACTCAGTTAGGCTAAACCACGAGTATTAGCAAGAGCATCTTTTCGTTGTTGACTAAGGTAAGCTCCGTGATGTTTTTAGCTGAGCGCCTCACTAACCCGCTCGTGAGTATAACCATAATCTAAAGCCCAGCGATGGAGATCTTCAATCGACATAGGTTTAGCGTAATAGTAACCTTGATGTTGAAAGACGCCTCTTAATAAAAGCCCGTTAGCTTCAAGCTTATTTTCAACCCCTTCCGCTACTAGATTCATTTCTAACTGCTTAGCCATTTTAATATACCCATCTAGAACAGCGGATTTTCCTTCATCAATGGAGCGTGTAAACATTTTGTCTATTTTGATAGTGTCAATATCGAAATAATGCAAATAGGAGTTTCCGCCATAACCGGTACCTGCATCATCAAGGCTTATTTTAAGTCCTAATGTTTTGAGTAAGGCGAGGCGCTGACTGGC
Organism: Vibrio crassostreae; assembly: GCF_041439375.1. GTDB lineage: Bacteria > Pseudomonadota > Gammaproteobacteria > Enterobacterales > Vibrionaceae > Vibrio > Vibrio crassostreae_D. Next base: position 22,716 of record NZ_JBGONY010000072.1, read on the forward strand.
AAACGCCAAATTTTCAATCGGTTGGCGTTCTGTCAATTCAAGCGTCAGTTTTGAGTAGTCATGCTGAAACCGCTTTAAATAGTGGTAAAAATCGTCATTTTGTAGGTGCAGAGGAGTGATGTTGACACTGCAATAAAACTCAGCGTTTTGACTCATCAAAGACGATAAGTCGCGGTAAATGGTTGTAATGAGATTTTCTGTTGTTGGAATGATATCCCCACTTTGCTCTAGATAATGGATGAACTTGCTTGGTTCTATGACGCGGCCATCAGAGGGAAGCCATCGGAGTAAAGCTTCGACACCGAGCATTTTACCTGTTTGTGCGTCTACAATGGGTTGATAATAGGGGAAAAACTGGGCGTCTCGAACCGCTTTTTGAAGAGCAATTTCTTTTTTTGCATGCCAATAGGAAACACATAACCAAAGAATGGTGAGTGAAATCATAAAGAGTAAAGTGGTGACCGGCCACAAGTTTTGCTTAAACTTCGAAAGCACTCGTGAGGCAGAGACGGAGGATTCAAAGGTAAGAGGAAGATAGTTTGAAGCAACTGAGTTCGAGTACAGGCGATCAGCATTGGGCAAACTGCCTATTTCAAGGATAGTGTAATTTTCTTTTGGTAAAGATAAACGAATAGAGCGTATGCGCCCCATGAACCCACGGGGCTATGTTGCTAATGTTTGAAGTTCCAA
>NZ_JBGONY010000073.1:0-23294 GCF_041439375.1 Vibrio crassostreae
GGGGATTATCTGCTAACTGCAAGATCGTTCAAGTCTTCTTAAACGATCGGCATTACGGCTTAGTGTCGGGCTTTCTTATGAGCGTAATTCATTAAAAATCTCGCGATTACAAAGAGAATTATGGACACAAACAGCCATAGTCATTGGATAGATCGTATCTTTTTCTTTGGTTTATAGATACTTATATTACCCGGACCCAGAGATTTATTGCCCTAGGAATTCACAATGACTAAGCTAACCATTATTGCAACGATCGTCTCTAAAGAAGATAAAACTGAGCTAGTTAAATCAGAGATGATTAAATTGATCGATAAAACCCGCTCCGAAGAAGGCTGTATCAACTACGACCTCCATCAAGATAACAGTAACCCTGCTCACTTCGTTTTTCATGAGAACTGGGATTCTGAAGCTCATCTAGAGAAACACTTAGCGAGCCAACACATCGCCGAGTACATGGCTGCGACTGAAGATTGTATCGAAACCTTTGTGCTTAATAAAATGACGCACATTGCCTAACCAGTCACTCTGTACTGATTCAATAGAAAACCCTGCTCTGATCGCAGGGTTTTTCGTTTCTACAAGCTTATATCTGCTCATTCTAATAATGAAAAAACCCGCCAGAGTAGCGGGTATGGTCAATAATCATGACTGTCAAAGACAGATAGGTAACAACCATCAATCCAATATTGAGTGCCTCTTTACAGTGGCACTCTGACATTTCTTTTGCTGATCGCTAGCACGGGGGCACTAGTTAAAAGCACGAGCCAAAATGCCATTCCCTTGATATTGGTAAACACTTGAATTACTGCTTACAAAGACCGATTCTCCGGGCTTAAGAGAAACTGTCCGACCTTCTGAGGTGACGGTCGCCTCTCCTTCCACACAGAACAAGATCTCCGCGCTACGTAGATACTGTGACTTGCTCTCATCAGTCGCAGACAAGATATCAAAGCCAAAGTCATCAACTGGAATCGGATAGCTCATCTTGCCCTCTTTCAATACAGGCTTAAGGCGAATATCTTCTGGCTTAATCGGCTCAAAGATCGTGTTGTCGATAAGCTCAGGAACGTCTATGTATTTGGGTGTAAGACCGGCACGAAGCACATTGTCAGAGTTTGCCATGATCTCTAAACCCGTACCTTGAACATAAGCGTGAGGTGTTTCTGCGAATAGGAACATCGCTTCACCCGGCGCCAGTTCAACCGTGTTAAGCATTAATGGCGCAAATAAGCCAATATCACCTGGATAATGCTGTTTGAATTCGATGCTGTATTGCAGAGCTTCACGCCCCATGACCGTTTTGGCTGATCGCGCATGTGCAGCATAAAGCTCATCAAGTGCAGCTTCTTTACGTTCACCTTCAAGAGACATAATGGCGCTAAAGAAAGACTTCAGAGAATCACTGTCGGCATTGGCTTTTAGTACATTAAGCTCAATCGCTAACGAAGGAATATCCGCTTCTTCGAACAAGGCAATAATGTCGTCGATTGGACGAAAGCCATTCATCGCTTTGTAGAAGGTCAACGCATAAACCAACTCAGGTTTATGGTTTGGATCTTTGTAGTTGCGATTAGACGCATTCAAAGGGATACCAAGTGCATTCTCACGCTCAAAACCTAATTCTGATTTTCGCTTGTTCGGGTGAACCTGAATCGATAACGGTGTTTCAGCGGCCAACACCTTAAACAAGAAAGGCAATTCACCGAAACGAGCCGCCGTGTATCCGCCTAAGACATCGATTTTGTTTTCATCAATCATGTGAGAAAGCGATTCACCGGTATCGCCTACCTTGGAACAACCATTTGGATGAGCACCCATCCAAATTTCTGCTTGAGGTTCCTGGTTTGGGTTCACAATACCAAACAATTGGTTAATGGAGTCTTTGCTTCCCCATGCGTAGTTTTGAATAACGTTGTCGAGTTTAAATAGAGACATAATTACTTCTCATTAAAAATCTGGCTACCAAGCTTGAGCGTGGCGGCGATATTACGGGCAGTGCGAGTCAGGTTTTGATTCGCTTCTGATAAAACTTGGTCTAAAGACTGAGGTGAACGTACGGTTCCAAATAAGCTAGACATTGAGCCGTAAAGTTTTTCAACGTCTTGCCCCAAAGAGCCCGCAATTCCAATCGTTGGAATACTCAACTTTTGAGCTCGCTGAGCGATGCCGAAAGGTGTTTTACCTTGCAGGGTTTGGTTGTCCATCTGCCCCTCTCCGGTCACGACCAGTGAAGCACCTTCAAGAACCTTATCTGCATCCAAGGCATCTAATACCATCTCAATACCCGCTTTAATTTGGATATTGAATGCAAGACTTAACCCCAGAGGTGTACCACCAGCAGCACCAAATCCAGCTGTGTCGCGATGATTAGTACCCGTATGTGCTTGAGCGATATCGGCAAAGTGCCCGATCGCAGTATCAAGTTGTTCAACTTGAGCTTTTGATGCGCCTTTTTGCGGACCAAACACAGTACTGGCTCCGCTTTCGCCACATAATGGATTATTCACATCACACGCGACCACGAACGTCACTTCTTTGCATCTAGGGTGCAGTCCTTCAAGATCGATGCTTGCTAACCGGCTTAATTCGGCGCCGCCACCAGATAGCTCGTTGCCTTGCTTGTCTAATAACTTGCCTCCCAACGCTTGTAAGATGCCAGCACCTGCATCATTGGTTGCGCTGCCGCCCAAACCAATAATGATTTGTTCAACACCTTGATCTAGTGCATCTTTGATCAATAGCCCAGTACCAAACGAAGATGCGGTTAACGGTGCTCTTTCTTCTACGGTTAATAGGTCTAAACCCGATGCTTGAGCAAATTCCACCAAGGCAGTTTTTACGTTGGCGCCATCAACAGTCTGTTCCAACGAAGCCCAATAAGCCGTACATTCACGCCCGATTGGATCCGTCGTGTGCAGCCGTTGCTTCTTACCATTGAGCGCCTCTAGCAACACGTCTACCGTGCCTTCTCCGCCATCGGCGAGTGGCATTTTCACAAACTCTGCGTAAGGGAAAACATCGGCAAATCCACGCTCAATGCAAGACGCAACTTGATGAGCGTCGAGTGATTCTTTAAATGAATCAGGGGCAATTACAATTTTCATTGTCGTTCACCATTCCCGCCCACCAAGGTGAGCGGGTTATCGAAATTAGAATTTGATTTGGAATGTTTTTGCTTGGCAAGGTGCTATCTGGCCGAACTCTTCAGATGCTACATCACCTTCGCGTACGCGCTCGTCCATGCTTGTCTCTTTCCAGCTTGAAACCGCTTGAGTAAAAGAGATTGAATCCGATACTGAACCCGATTCTGCCGGGTTGTAGACACGCATGATCAGTGCATCTTCGTCTTCCGCTTTCTTCAGCACACTCAACACCGCGCCTGATTGTTGCTTAGACAGAAGGCTAAAACTCATAGGTAGGTTCTGCTCACCCACGTTGAGCTTCATCGCGTTGTAAGGGATCTTGTTGTAGCATTCGATTTGAGTGACATTGTCACGTGCTTGCGCCATGATGTTCGCGTCAATATGGTTACCAGAGAAACCGCACAACGTGAATTCACACACTAACTTACCGCGCACTTGCGAATCTGGTGTCGGAATCTTGATGCCTGATGGACGGCCTGGGCGAAGCAATAGCTCTTCTTTACCCAACACGCCGATACCACGGAACAGTGTCAGTGCGAAGGTATCTCGGTTTTCGTCACCTTGAGATGCAATCACCTCAAATTCACGTAGACCATTCGACATAATCGCCATGCCCGCTTTGCCGTTTTCTAATGCAGCGAAGTTCATCAGTTGGTAAACCGGAACCGGTGCTTCTTTCCACTTCTCTTCTTCCCAAACCGCCATAGCAGGGTCATTGGTTGGTCGAGTAATACAACCGAACTGGTTGTCTGCAACCACAGTTTCAGAAACGAATGGCGTTGGTACTAAGACACGTACACGGTGGTCGTCGGCTTGGTTGTCTAGTTCCATACGTACTTCAATGCGGCGAGAACCTTGCTTCAATACCACTTGGCATTGCGCTTCAACGAATCCGTTTTGACCCGTGCGTTCTTCACGCTCTGCAAGGTTTGCAGGTACGTTCATTCGGAAAGCGATGTTCGCTACCGATTGGAAGCCTTGGTGGTCAATCGATGTTTCGACTGGGAACTCGTCTGAATACAGTAACCATTCTTGACGAGATGGAGAGTAATCGTACTCATCACCGTCATCAGAACCGTCTTCCAAACGAAGTACTTGGTCGAATACTTGCTCTGTCTCTTTATCGAAAATAGTCAGAGTACCGTTGTCGTTTACATTGATTCGGTAGTACTCGTTCTCTAGTAAGTAGTCTTTTTGTTCTGCAACTTTTACTGCACCCTTCTCGTTACCTTGGATGTGTAACGTGGTGAAGCCCATCGCTGGCACAATGCGTTTGATTTGAATATCAAACTCCATGAACGGGTCGTAGTTACCGTAGTGAACGATTTGACGGTCTACTTTACCCGGGTCAATTTGGCGCTTGTCTTGGATGAAGTACTCAACTAGGTTTTCGTTTTCATCAAAGATAGAGAACTCTTGAGCACGGATAGTGATAGTGGTGTTAACCACTTCTTCACGCTCGTATGGAGAAAGGTTGAACATCGCCAGTTTGTCGCAACCTTCGCGATCTGGCATGTGGTCAACAATCTTACGCTTGTAGAAGTGAATCAGGTTGGTCGCCATGTCGTCAGCAAGGATGTAACGGTTTAAGATTTCAGCGTGTACCTTGTCTGAACAACAGCAACCAATAGAGTCATGAGCGTGGTTCTTCATGCTCTCTTTCCACATTTTCTCAATCAAACCGTGGTGGTATTCAAAACCTAATGTCCAAGCGATAGACGCTAGCGGTTCTAAGATGTTTACAATCTTGTTTTCGATTTCTGCGTGGATCAGTTTGATGTCCATACGCGTAGAAGAGATCGTACGGTGAACACGCATGTATTTACCGTCGTTGAACTCGCCTTTGATTGTGTCGAGTTGGTCGCGCGCCGCTTCTACTTTCTCGAACACTTCTTCGTAACGGCTCATTGAGAATTCACGATCTGGGTAGATTTCGCGAAGCTTGTCCATTACCTCAAAGATGTCTTTTTGAATCGGCATTTGGTCGTGGCCGTTCGGTAGCAAGATATCTTTAGTCACCGATGGCTTTTCTAGCACTGGGAAGTACTTATCTAAACGAGCACGCAAGCCTTCTTCGTCTTGTGGAAGGTATTTACCAATCGCGTAACCCAGCGGAAGCACTTGTGCCACCACTTCACTGCCGTCATTAGACTGCCATAAGAATTCTGTTTTGTTGGTGCTATGACGCTCTGAACAACCACGCCAGAACATTGCACGCGTGATGTCGAAGCCGTTGTAGATCATTGGCAGCTGTGAGCTCATGCTGAATGAATCTGGTAGGTAACCAATCTTCATTGCATCGCCAAACTTCATGCAGTCACGAATGCCATACATCATGTTACGTACAATTGACTCACCAGAAACTTGCATTGTGTCGGTTTGAGAATACCAAGGGCCAATAATTAACTTGCCCGCTTCAACCAATGCTTTTACGCGCTCTGTGTTTTCTGGTTTGATTGCAAAGTAATCTTCTAGAACGGCGGTTTGACCATCTAGAACGTAATATTTGTATTCTGGATCGCTCTCCAGACGGTTCATGATTTCTTCCATGTTGTTCACAAGAAGAATACGAGACTCTTCTGTTGTGAAATACCATTCACGATCCCAGTGCATGTGAGGAGTAATGTGTACGCGTGATGTAGTCATAATCATTTACCTAAATGTGTCGCTTCGAGTAAAACTAAAGTTCGAACCCAAATACGACTAAATTAAAGTTTTTCAAGGGGTTAAAATTGGCTGCCACTAAATTTAGGGTGCAGAAAACCACGCCCAGAATCTGTGTGAATAAAACCGTTAGGAGCACAGGTATTTAGGACAGCCAAGTTGTTCGTTATTTTTTATACGGTGTTTTAATTGCGAGCTAGAAGCTAGCTCAAAATTCAGTTAGTTCTGTGTTGCAGTACTTGCTTCAAATTTACCCTTTTTTACCGCGTGACCACGCCACATCAGAAGAGTAATGGTTGAAATCACTGTGCCGACAATCGCAGCACCGAACCAGATTGCAGCAGCAGAGAATGCGCCTAAACCAGAATCGTGTAACAAGAAAATAGAGAAGATACCTGCGCCCGGAGTGGATAGACCAATACCTGCCGCACCCACCATTGCACCTGTGACTACAGAGCCTAGTAAGAATGAGCCGATTACACGGATTGGATCTTCAATCGCCATTGGGATTGCACCTTCAGTAATACCCGCAAGACCAAGTAGCCATGTAGATTTACCGGTTTCAATCTCAAAGTCTTTGAATAGGCGTGGAGCAATCATGGTTGAAGCCGTTACCGTGAACGCCGATACCATTTTTACTGAGCCAAAGATTGCGTAAGGACCATAAACACCGTTTGCCATTGCACCTAAACAGAATGCGTAAGCAGCTTTGTTTACCGGACCACCTAGGTCGAATGATACAAACAGACCTAAAATTGCACCCAATAACAACGCATTGGTGCCTGACATACCGTTCAACCAGTCCGTTAAACCTTGGTTTAAGAACGCTACAGGTTTACCGATAACAAACAGCATCAAGCTACCCGCTACCAAAGTACCAATCACCGGGTAAAGGTAGAAAGTAAGGAAGCCGTTAAATGCAGGGCCTAAGCGAACATGCTCTTTCACCCAGCGCATCACGTAACCCGCAATCAAACCACCAACAACACCGCCTAGGAAACCTGAACCAATGATGTTTGCAGCAATACCCGCAGCAAAACCAGGACCAAGTGCCGGTTTGTCGGCTAATGAGTAAGCAGTGTAAGCTGCCAGTACTGGCACCATCAATGTACCCAGTAGGCCGCCACCTAATTTACGATACATCCACAGCCAAGAATCTTTTGTTGCGTAAAGCTCTTGCAGGTCAAAAATTTGCGCAATAAGAACAGCAACCGCAAGAACAGTACCACCAGCAACGATAAGAGGAACTGCGTAAGAAATACCAGAAAGCAGCGCTTGTTTAAGCTCAGTTTTCAGTGGCAACTTTTTAGGCTTGTTGTCGGTAGCCACTGTACGCTCTGCACCGTTACCTTTTTTCGACTCTTCAATCGCTTCATTTAGAATGCGTTCACCGTGTTTAATCGGTTCTGCAACTGGCGTTTCAACACGAGGGATTCCGTTAAAACGATCCACTTCTTTAATCGCGACTTCAGCAGCAAAAACACACGCCACAGCATTGTTTAATTGCTCAGCCGTCAAACGATCTTCAATGCCATTTGCGCCCTGCTTTTCAACATGAACCTTGTAGCCAAGCTTTTTGCCCGCTTTTTCAAGGTATTCTGCAGCCATATAGGTGTGAGCAATGCCTGCAGGGCAAGCAGTAACACATACAATTGTCGACGCATTTGTATCTAAGTTGTCTTGTTTTTCTTCTTGCTGATTATCGCCATCAAGAAGCGCGAAGATTTCATCAGCGGTTGTTGCTTTTAATACTGCTTCACGAACATCGTCATCAACCAATGTGGTTGTCAGTTCGGTCAGCAGGTGCATGTGGGTAGAACCAGCTTCTGCATTTGGAATGGCAATTAGGAAGATAAGATTCACATCTTCGTCTTCATCTAGGCCTTTCCATTTCATGTCTTCTTTCAATGTTGCAACAGCGAAACCAGCTTCTTTAACCGCGTCAGTCTTGCCGTGCGGTACTGCTAGGCCTTCGCCAAGCGCTGTCGGGCCTTGCTCTTCACGAGCAAATACTGCATCAAGATACTCTTGTTTGTTGTGCAGTTTGCCTTGCTGATTCAGTTGGTCAGCAAGTGCGTAAATCGCTTCTTCTCGACTGCTAAACGTAGTTTGCAGATTTACGAGCGACTTATTCGTTAGAGTAGTAAGTTTCATAACCTTTGTCCCATAGTCACGGATTAGTACGACAGTCGTCCCTGTCGACGAGATGAATAATACAACTTCAAGACATTTAATCCGTGATCACGATCTCATCAATACATATTTGTATTTAATTTGTATTTAAACTGTATTGGTAAATCCTTTAAGAATGCTTGTTATGTATCGTTTAATTTGTATTATATGTACTACAAAACGCCAATACGATGCTCACACTAACCTTTAAAGCAAAGCTTATATAGAGCAAATTTACGTATTTAAGGTACAGGTTGTTAATCAAAGTCTAGTTGTCCTAGCGCACAAATGAGGCAAAAATGGCAAGACTCCCTATGTATCGCCAAATCGCCGATGCAATAAGAGAAAAGATCAGTTCTGGAGAATATAAAGTTGGAGAAGCACTCCCAACGGAAGCGCAATTGCGTGAAGTATTCTCGGTAAGCCGCGTAACGGTTAGGCAAGCACTGAAACTACTGATCGAAAACGATGAGCTTGAAAGCGTTCAAGGCAGCGGCACTTACGTAAAAGAGAACAAGATCAATTACGACATCTACAAACAGTCGAGCTTTCAAGAAAAGTGGGCGCATTTGGATGTGGTTACACACAGTGAAGTTCTGGCCTTCGAAATGAAGCCGTGTTCTTTGGCGATGTCTGAACATTTAGATATCAAAGAAGGCGAATTGGTTTTCTACGTAAAACGTGTTCGTTTCATAGACAACAATCCAATCACGGTTGAAGAAACTTGGTTACCTGTTGCTCTATTCCCAGATCTCACCTATCAAGTGATGCAGACATCAAAATACGACTTTATTGAGAACACCAAAGGCATGGTGATTGATCGAAGTGAGCAGGAATTGGTACCGATTCTTCCGCCTGAAGACGTTGCTAAACAGTTAGGTATTGACCCAGCTCAGCCTATCATTGAAAAACGTACTCGCGGTTACCTCGCCAATAACACTGTATTTGAATACAGCCGCAACTACTTCACGTCTAACGATTACCGATTCACTTTGGTCGCAAGACGCCAGAGATAATGCTCATCAGCGAGTTTCGATAATAGCAAAATGACCAACACAGAGAGCGCCTTGTTCTCTGTGTTTCTATGCTGTTAACTCAATCATAAAACCAACTTTCCTACCCAAATATTCCTAAACCAATATCAAGTAACCTCACGAAAGATCATTCACATTCATTTAAATACTGTTCTGGCGCTTTGACCATAAACTAAGCGCCAAATTACAAGAACAACAGTCGACAGGAATGTAGATGAATACCAAACAACTTGAGGACGCTGTAAGTGAAGTGAGCTTATTCAATTAGCACCTCCACTTAATCCAATCCGTGCATACCATTCCGACCCCAAAAATGAATTGGGAGTCGATTGCGATGGAACCTGCGCCGACAATGCCAACGGTTCGATTCGATCACTGTCTACTCATCAGACTAACACTTAGTTCGTCGTGTTAAATCACTTTATATACAAAACCATTATGTCGAAACACACTATCTCACGAACATCGCACCCATTAGCAAATATAATTTCATACACACGATTCCTACCAAAGCTACCTTTAGTTCTAATCGCTTTCTCTATGCCCCTATTCGCAGAAGAAGTTGAAGAAGTGGTACTCGAGGACGAAGTCGTATTAAATGAAGGTTCTGAGTTAAACGAAGAAGCTGAAGAATCGCCTTATTATAACTTGTGTTTTAGCGCTTACTTATGGGAAGTAAGTAGGCGTTAAACATAAGTAATCTTTAAACATAAGTAGGCTTCAAAGCTAAGATTCTCACCTCTTTACCCCGATAAATACCCACTTCGTTACACGTTTCCTTCCAAAGTAAAAAAAACACTCACGATTTATAAACGAAACCTCCATATGCAACTAGAACAACCAAAGGTGATCCAAGTTATATTCTAACGAGCCGCAAAATTTGTTTATTAACATCTAAACAACAGTAGTTAATCACGATTTACAACCACAATTAACATCGAAAAAAATGTTTGTCTTAGATCATATCAACCTCAACTATGCCTCGTGCCACAGTGCAGTTTTCTGTACATTCATTGTCATATTCTGAAACACTTTCTTATATTTTTTAAACTTTGTGGAGATTTCTATGTTAGAGCTCTTGATCGGATTAGTGATTACTATTGCTGTTGGTTACTTTATTGTAAAAGGCTATAAAGCGGCGGGTGTATTACTAACTGCTGGCCTTGCCCTACTTCTTATCACCGGCCTTATTGGTCACACAGTCTTACCAGCTAAAGTCGCTTCAACAGGTAACATGGTTACCGACTCACTAGAATTTGTTAAATACATGCTTCAGTACCGCGGGGGCGGCCTAGGCATGCAAATCATGCTTCTTTGTGGTTTTGCTTCTTACATGACGCACATTGGTGCTAACAATGTGGTAGTGAAACAGTTCTCTAAACCACTTGCTGCGATCAAATCTCCCTACGTACTTCTTGTTGCGGCTTACATCGTAGCGTGTCTAATGTCTCTAGCAGTAAGTTCTGCAACGGGTCTCGGTGTACTATTGATGGCAACCCTATTCCCAATGATGACGGCAATGGGTATTTCTCGCCCAGCGGCAGTTGCGGTTTGTGCATCACCTGCAGCCATCATTCTTTCACCAACCTCTGGTGATGTGGTAATCGCGGCAGAAAAGTCAGGCATGTCTCTTGATGTGTTTGCTGTTCAAACGGTACTGCCTGTTTCTATCTGTGCGATCATCGTGATGGCGGGTGCGGCTTTCTTCTGGAACAAATACCTAGATAAGAAAGAAAACACACCAATGGAAAAAGTTGACGTTTCTGAAATCGAAACAACGGCACCAGCTTTCTACGCTGCACTTCCATTCCTACCTATCATCGGCGTTTTCCTATTCAACGGTCGTACGATTCCAGGGCTTTCACTTGATATCTACACCATTGTGGTAGGTTCTATCTTCGTGGGCGCGGTCATCGATTACGTTGTTAAGAAGTTCGACGGCGAGAAAACATTAGAAGATTTAGACTCTTGCTACCAAGGTATGGCTGACGCGTTCAAAGGCGTGGTAATGCTGTTGGTTGCGGCAGGCGTATTTGCTCAAGGTCTAATGTCTATTGGTGCGATTGATAACCTAATCGGTCTTGCTGAATCTGCAGGCGCAGGCGGTATCGCATTGATGCTTATCCTGACGGGTCTAACGGTGGCTGCAGCTATCGCGACAGGTTCTGGTAACGCGCCATTCTATGCATTCGTAGAATTGGCTCCATCACTGGCTGCGAAAATGGGCTTGAACCCAGCGTTCCTAATCATCCCAATGCTTCAAGCATCGAACCTAGGCCGTACCATTTCGCCAGTATCTGGTGTAATTGTAGCGACATCTGGTATGGGCAAAATCAGCCCATTTGAAGTAGTAAAACGTACGTCTGTACCTGTAATCTGTGGTCTTATTACGGTTATCTTCGGTACGCTTGTATTGGTTCCTATGGCAGCGTAAGCCAACGTTAGTAAGCACAGCTACTTAGTAACACCAATATCGATATAAAATGCTTAAACAAAAGGCGCTGAACTTAATAAGTTCAGCGCCTTTTTAATATCACTGTCTCAACATCGTTAAGACTATCGAGACACGTATAAGCAGTCAGGCTTGAAATAGTTTTATTTCAAAGGAACAAGCCCTACTTCATTTCACCATAGCGTTCTAGATACAGAACCGTGGCAGCAGTACGTGAAGGCACTTGCAGCTTTTTCAGCAAGCTTTTCATATGTACCTTAACTGTCGATTCAGAAATAAACAGGTGATCAGCGATCTGTTTGTTGCGGTAACCTTTCGCAACTTCTTGAAGGATTTGCATTTCGCGTTCAGTCAGTTGGTCGAAGATATCATTACGGCTACCTGCGTCATTTAAGTAACGAGCAACCACACTGCTGTATGCCTTGTCACCACTGTGTGCTTGCTTAAGCAGTTCGATTAACTCATCGGGTTCTGTGTCTTTCAACAAGTAACCATCAGCACCCGCTTTTACAATCGCTTCAATGTCTGCAGGGCTATCAGAGACAGTCAGGATTACAATGTTTGCGCTTGAACCGTCAGTACGAAGTGCTTTCAGCGTATCAAGTCCAGACATACCTTTCATATTAAGATCCAATAAGATCAAATCAGGTTCTTCTTCATGGGCAAGAGCGACTGCTTCAGTACCGTTACTTGCTTCTGCAATCACTTCGAATTCATCTTCAAAGCTCAGTAATTGACTTATACCTCTACGCATCAATGGATGATCATCAACCAGCATTACTTTACAAATCGTCAACTTTAACTTCCTTCAAACTTTTATATTTCAATATGACTGTACAGCCTTCACCTTGAGCTGCTTCAATCGTTAAGTCGCCATTCAGTCTTGCCGCACGCTCCTGCATAATGCTCATCCCGTAGTGGTTCGTCTTGGAACTACTTGAGTCAAAGCCATCTCCATTATCTTTAATCACGACTAATACTTCACCGTCCTCATCGATACAGCATACATCTATCAAGTCGGCATTGGCGTGTTTTATTGCATTTATTGTTGCCTCACGAATCAACTGAAGCAAGTGAACCTGACTGTGTGCATCAAGCTCTATGGATGAAAGATTATTGGTTAGGTTAATCTTTGCATCTGTTCTTTCGCTGAGCTCTTCAAGCATGGTGCTCAAAGCATCTCCGAAGTTGCCCTCTTTTATGGTCAACCTGAATGTGGTGAGTAGCTCTCTTAACTGAGTATAGGCGTCTGCTAAACCGTTACCGATTTCCGACGCTATTTGTTCTGACTGCTCTCTGTGTTGCTGCTCTGGTAACTTACCAATCACACGCTTTAATAATGTAACTTGGATTTTCAAGTAGGATAGTGATTGAGCCAGTGAATCGTGCAACTCACGTGCGATCGTCGCTCGTTCTTCCATAATAATAAGCTGTTCGGCTTTCTTTTGGGCACGATTATAATAAATAGCTCGAGATAACAGTTGAATAAAGCTCTCGATCAACGCCTTGGTAGAATGCCCATGGTGATACGAACAGTACAAGTAACCGAGAATGAGTTCGTTATCATCTAGCTTCATCTCGAACTTTTCGTAATCTAAATTCGAATCGTAGCCTTCATCCATAATCAATGAACGACCCGAGTTATCAGCTATCTCAAGCCTTAACGACTCTATTCCTTCTAGACTGACTAGGTGCTGCAGAATAGCTCGGAAGTTTTCTGGGGCGATACGTGTCACCGTGAGCTCTTGTGACGAGTGATAAAGTGCCTGCAGTGACTGGTTAGCATTTTGTAGTTCTACCGTCTTAGCATCTACTACATCTTCAAGATTGCGATAAAGCACGCCGAGATCTTTCGCCATCGAGTTAAAGGTTTTAGTCAAAATGCCCATTTCGTTGCTACTGGTCACTTTGAGTTCTACTTCAAAATCACTGTTCTTAATTCGCTGGCTGGCTCCAACTAAGGCATGTAGCGGTTTAACAACTTGTTTACGTACAAAGTGAACAACAAAAAGAGATATGACCAGAATTCCGCCTAAACCAATACCACCAGCCCACGCCAGTTTTATCAGCTTATCTTCAGAGAACTCTTGCAGCTTAAAAACGAAGCCATCGATTTCAGTCACGAAGTTTTCAACTAACACGAGATAGTGTTTGCGATCTTCACTGTTCAATACACGTTTCAGCTCATGCCAACGGCCAATGATTAGATAGTAGTCTTCTGTGATGTCTGTCGGAACTTCCCAACTTACCAAATTGGTCATCGACGGTGAGTAAAGAGAGCTTTCGAATTCACGGATATGAGAATCATAATCAACTGATTCTATTTGAATATCATGGGCTAGACGGTAACTCTGCATTCGCATTGAACCTGCGACATTCACCGCTTCTGCATCATTCAGACTTGAAGCCAATGTAAAGATAGCAAAGCCAGTCGTAGTAACCGACAACAGCAGTATAGATAGCAGTGACTTAGCTATCGTACTCGTTACAGATGAAACCGGTTTTATAAGCAAAAGAGCCTTCCTATTGATAAATGACTTGCCAGCAAGATCGTATTGTCACACATCAAAAATCATAGCTCCATTCAATATGTGATCACTCGCTTCGTAATTTATTGATCTGAGACAATATATGCCCCCAATTAGCCCTAAGGGGGTATTTATACAATTGTTTCTAAAACTACACTACTTGTGAGGACAAATTACAAGATATTAATGGAATAATGACCTACAATTACAACATCTTAGCAACATCTATGGGAATCTAGTGGTAGATCTATCAAAACGCCGTCTATTTTCTAGACGAAAAGTTGATTCAAGCCAGATTCGTTTGCCTTGGATTAAAAACCTAGAAAGCTTTGCAGATGACTGCACTCGTTGCGGTAAATGCATCGAGAGTTGTGAGACTGAGATAATCATTGTAGGCGATGGTGGGTTTCCTACTGTCGATTTCTCAATTGACGAATGTACGTTCTGCTATCAATGCGCAGACGTTTGTCCTGAACCCATTTTTACGCCAAAGCAAGGAGAGCCTTGGCAAGCAAAAGCAAGTATCTCTGATAAGTGTTTAGCGCAACAAAATGTTGAATGCCGAAGCTGTGGTGACATGTGTGAACCCATGGCCATTCAATTTCAACTTAGAGCAGGCAGTGTTGCTCTACCAAAAATCGAGTTAAATGAGTGTAACGGTTGTGGAGCCTGCGTAGCAGTTTGCCCTACTTCAGCTATTCTTGTGAGTAATGCATAAATAAAAATAACGAGAGCAATTTATGGCACTAAATGAAGTGCATATATCAAGTTTAGTCGTGCATGTGAGCCCAGAGCATCTCAATGACATCAAAGCAGAGATCGAGCAATTCGATAACGCTGAGATCTACGGAGATAGCCCTGAAGGCAAAATCATCGTGGTCCTAGAAACCGAAAACCAAGGTTTTGTAACGGACACCATCGAAGCAATAAACAACATTAAGAACGTTTTAGGGACAGCTTTGGTTTATCACCAAATCGAAACTGGACTAGAAGAAACGGATTTAGAAACTGGAAGCAACAATTCTCAACTTGAGGGTGAAGTATGAAAATGACAAGACGTGCGTTTGTGAAAGCAAACGCAGCTGCATCAGCGGCAGCCGTTGCAGGTGTGACACTACCGGCAACAGCAACCAACCTGATTGCTAGCTCTGATCAAACAAAAATCACGTGGGATAAAGCGCCTTGTCGTTTTTGTGGTACGGGCTGTTCGGTACTAGTAGGTACTCAAAACGGCAAAGTGGTTGCGACTCAAGGCGACCCAGAAGCACCGGTAAACAAAGGCCTTAACTGTATCAAAGGCTACTTCCTTTCAAAAATCATGTACGGCAAAGACCGTTTAGAACAGCCTCTTCTTCGTATGAAAGATGGCGAGTTCCATAAAGATGGTGATTTCGCACCAGTATCTTGGGACAAAGCGTTCGACGTGATGGCTGAGAAATGGAAAGCATCTCTTAAGAAGAACGGCCCAACAGGTGTTGGTATGTTCGGTTCTGGTCAGTGGACAGTAATGGAAGGCTACGCAGCCGTTAAGATGATGAAAGCGGGTTTCCGTTCAAACAACATCGATCCAAACGCTCGTCACTGTATGGCTTCTGCGGTAGGTGCATTCATGCGTACCTTCGGTATCGATGAGCCAATGGGTTGTTACGATGACTTTGAACACGCAGACGCATTTGTACTGTGGGGTTCAAACATGGCAGAAATGCACCCAGTACTATGGACTCGTATTACAGACCGTCGTCTAAGCCACCCACACGTTCAAGTAAACGTACTGTCTACTTACTACCACCGTTCTTTTGAGCTTGCAGACACTGGTTACATCTTCAACCCTCAGTCTGACCTTGCGATTGCAAACTTCATCGCAAACTACATCATCCAAAACGATGCAGTTAACTGGGACTTCGTGAACAAACACACGAACTTCAAGCAAGCAACAACAGACATCGGTTACGGTCTTCGTGATGATGATCCTCTACAGAAAGCAGCAGCAAACCCTAACTCAGGCGCAATGACTGCAATCTCTTTCGAAGATTACAAAGCATCGGTTGCTGAGTACACAGTAGAAAAAGCATCTGAAATGTCAGGCGTATCTGAAGAGAACCTGATCAAGCTTGCTAAGCAATACGCGGATCCAAACATCAAAGTGATGTCTCTATGGACAATGGGTATGAACCAACATACTCGTGGTGTATGGATGAACAGCCTTGTGTACAACATCCACCTTCTAACAGGTAAGATTTCTACTCCAGGTAACAGCCCATTCTCACTAACTGGCCAGCCATCTGCGTGTGGTACAGCTCGTGAAGTAGGTACGTTCTCTCACCGTCTACCTGCAGATATGGTGGTTGCTAACCCTAAACACCGTAAGATTGCAGAAGACATCTGGAAACTTCCAGAAGGCACTATCCCAGCAAAACCTGGTAAACACGCTGTTGCTCAAGACCGAGCATTGAAAGACGGTACGATCAACGCTTACTGGGTAATGTGTAACAACAACATGCAAGCTGGTCCAAACATCAACACTGAGCGTCTACCTGGTTACCGTAACCCAGACAACTTCATTGTTTGTTCAGACCCGTACCCAACAGCAACAGCTCAAGCTGCTGACCTTATCCTTCCTACCGCAATGTGGATTGAGAAAGAAGGTGCTTACGGTAACGCTGAGCGTCGTACACAAGCTTGGTACCAACAAGTGAAAACGGTAGGTGAAGCTAAGTCTGACCTATGGCAAATCATGGAGTTCTCTAAGCGCTTCACTATTGAAGAAGTTTGGGGGGAAGAACTGGTTGCGAAAATGCCTGAGTACCGTGGCAAAACCATGTACGACGTGCTTTACAAAAACGGCAATGTTGATGCGTTCCCTCTGTCTGAAGCTCAAGAGCTTAACGACGATGCACAAGCACAAGGTTTCTACGTTCAAAAAGGTCTATTCGAAGAGTACGCTGCATTTGGTCGCGACCACGGTCACGATTTAGCACCATACGATACTTATCACAAAGTACGCGGCCTACGTTGGCCAGTTGTTGACGGTAAAGAAACACTATGGCGCTTTAAAGAAGGTTCAGATCCGTACGCTAAGAAAGGCTCTGGCTGGGACTTCTACGGAAAACCAGATGGTAAAGCGCTGATCATCAATGCTCCATATGAAGCTCCACCAGAAGTACCAAACGAAGAATACGATATGTGGCTATGTACAGGCCGTGTTCTTGAGCACTGGCATACAGGTACTATGACTCGTCGTGTACCAGAGCTTTACAAAGCAGTACCGGATGCACTTTGTTACATCCACCCTGCTGACGCTAAAGCTCGTGGTCTTCGCCGTGGTGATGAAGTTCTTATCGAAAACAAACGTGGTGAAGTTCGTGTGCGTGTTGAAACTCGCGGCCGTAACCGTCCACCACAAGGCTTGGTATTCGTACCATTCTTTGATGCAAGAATTCTGATCAACAAGTTGATCTTGGATGCAACGGATCCTCTGTCTAAACAGACGGACTACAAGAAGTGTCCAGTTAAGATCACTAAAGTCGCTTAAGCCCTAGGCTTAGAGAGACGATCTTAAGTATCTAATATTGCGGCTACTTTTTTCACGCTTTTGAAAAAAGTAGTCCTCTCAAAGAATTAGCCTTTAGGCGGAGAAATTAACCATGAAAAAACTGATTACTGCTCTACTATCAGCTGGTCTTTTGCTAGCTGGTGCAGTTCAAGCTCAAGCTGAACTGGATAACCCAGGCGGCATTGGTGGCGTAGAATCTCTACGTGGTGCAAGTGAACTTGAAGCAACTCGCGCAGCAGATGACTTCAAAAAGTTCCCTCGTGACCAAGTACTTGAGAGTGACTACGTATACCAACCACCTCTAGTGCCTCATACTATTCGTAGCTATGAAGTTTCTCTTAACGCTAACAAGTGTCTTTCTTGCCACAGCTGGAAAAACGCAAAAGAAATGGGTGCTACTAAAGTGAGTGTAACTCACTACATGAACCGTGAAGATGCGGTACTTGCAGACGTATCACCTCGTCGTTACTTCTGTCTACAGTGTCACGTACCTCAAGCTAATGCTAAGCCACTAGTTGAGAACGAGTTCAAACCTGTAGATTCACTGCGTTAATCGTAGCCGGACTGTAAGAGAGGCTATATATGATAAAATTACTTAAAGCGTTTTGGAAAAGACTCGCGACACCAAGTAAAGCAGCCGTAGGCGTTGTTTTGTTCTTGGGTTTCTCGGGTGGTCTTTTGTTCTGGGGTGCATTCAACACGGGTATGGAGGCAACTAACACGGAAGAGTTCTGTTCTGGCTGTCACGCACCTATCGTTGCTGAAATCCAAGAGACAATTCACTACTCTAACCGTTCTGGTGTTCGTGCTATCTGTTCAGACTGTCACGTACCTCATGAATGGACAGATAAAATTGTTCGTAAGGTTCAAGCATCTAAAGAGCTATACGCACACTTTATTGCGAAAACCATCAATACTGAAGAAAAGTTCAAAGCACGTCGTGCTCACCTAGCGGAACGCGAATGGGCTCGATTGAAAAAGAACGATTCACTTGAGTGTCGTAACTGTCACCAGTTCGATTACATGGACTTCTCAGAGCAGAGCCCTCGTAGCGCGAAACAACACTCGACTGCGCTAGCTTCTGGTGAAAAAACGTGTGTAGACTGTCACAAAGGTATTGCACACAAACTACCAGACATGCACGGCGTTGAAGGCTGGCAATAAGGAGCGATTGAATGAGTACTTTAGAAAGCGTAATTTGGCACATCCTAGGTTACAGCGCTATGCCAGTTATCATTCTTGGCGGCTTCGCAGGTGTTGCAGCCGTATCTCTTTGGATTTTATCTATGGGTAAAGACAAAGAAATCGATTAACAATCGAGATTACATCAACTTCTGCCAGATAATTCTGATATGAGTTGATACGAAAAAGCCACTGATTTCAGTGGCTTTTTTATTATCTGACGTTGTGTATCTTTATTATTGAATATGACTTAACGCCCTAAGCTTCGTTTTCTGGCACTTCTTTCTCTACGCTCTCTTTATCAACCTGCTCTTGATCGACAATCGGCAGCATTTGTTTTACATAGTTACCTGGAGCCTTGCCAATCACAGGATTAAGCTCTGAGCCTTGATTGAAAGGTTCGATTTTTTCTTCAGTTTCAAAACCTTGGAGCCACTGATTCCAGTGTGTCCACCATGAACCTTCATTGTGAGTCGCATTCGATAACCACTCGTCTGCAGAATCATCTAAGTTATCGTTAAGCCAGAATCCATACTTCTTCTTGTCTGGGTGATTAACAATACCCGCAATATGACCAGACTCGCCCAGCACGAACGTCTTGTTGCCACCGGTATTCAAGGCACCACGGTAAGTCCCCTGCCAAAGAGCGATATGATCTTCTTTGGCTGAAATGAAGTAGCTTGGTATTTTTATCTTATTGAGATCAATCCAAACACCGCCCACTTTCACGCCTTTGTCTTGAACCAGTTTGTTTTCTAGATAAAGCTCTCGCAACAAGAAGTTATGACACTTAGCCGCCACGTTTGTGCTGTCACTGTTCCAGTACAGAAGATCAAACTCCATCGGGCTGCTGCCTTTGAGGTAGTTATCAATGTAGTAGTTCCAGTACAGACTGTTTTCACGAAGCAAACTGAACGTCACACTCAACGAACGACCATCCATATAGCCCTTGCCATCGTTCTGCTTCTCAATCGCGTTGATGATTGTCTCATTGATATACGCGCCCACCTCACCCGGCTGCGAGAAATCCAACAAGGTGGTAAAGAACGTCGCGGTTTTAATACGTTTCTTCATGCGTTTTGCAGCGTAGTAAGCCACCGTCGAAGCCAACACCGTGCCGCCAATACAGTAACCTGCTGCATTAATCTGCTCTTTACCGGTAATATCTTCAATCGCAGCAACGGCTTTAACCACGCCTTCCGTAACATAATCACCAAACTCAGTGTCTTTCTGCGCTTCACCAGGGTTGCGCCAAGACATCATGAATACGCTATGTCCTTGCTCAAGTAACCAGCGAACCATCGAGTTCTTCTCACGAAGGTCAAGAATGTAGTACTTATTGATGAACGGCGGAACGATCAACAAAGGCGTCGCGTTAACCTGCGGTGTCTTTGGATGGTACTGAATCAGCTCAAACAGCTCGTTTTGAAAGACAACATCACCTTCGGTGTTCGCAACATCCACACCCAATCGGAAAGCGTTGTTGTTGGTCATGCGGATCTTGAGTATATCGGCGCTTGCTTCAACGTCTGCTTGTAACTGCTCTAATCCATCGAGGAGGTTTTCACCATTTCGCTCAAGCGTCAGTTTCATCAACTCTGGATTCGTTGCAATAAAGTTGCTTGGAGAAAGTGCATTGATTGCCTGACGAGAAAAGAACGCCACTCGCTCTTTGGTTTTTTCGTCAATACCTTCGATCGAGTTGATGGTGTCGATATAGCTTTTACTGAATAACAAATAGGATTGTTTTATAAAGCTGTAGAACGGGTCGTTTTTCCACGCTTCATCAATAAAGCGCTTGTCGCTGCGGTCTTCTGAGATAACACTCTCGGTGTTGCCCATCAGCGCGGCATTCTGCCAGATCTTAAGTTGCTGTTCCCACCATTGAGATTGTAACTGAAGTAGAACGGCAGGTTGGTTAGCGGCTTGCTCGAAGATTTTTGATGCATCATCAAAGTTCAATTCTTGCATCGCTTGGTTTAGGGGAGATTGCGCGGCTTCCTTGTTTTGTTCAAAGCTTTCCCACCATTGCTGGTTCGTTTGTTGAAGTTTAACAAGGTAGTCCGAAAAGAAGTGTTGAAACATAACATGACTCCAATAATCGGAAAATCGCCACCGAGCCTCACAGTAAACACTGCGCTAACTCGACGGCGATTAAATTTATGCAGGTGTAACTGTTTTCAAGTTTTCAGTGGTTAGTGTTTCAACATCTTCTTTGAACTCTTTTGCAGCAGCTTGCATTTTTGAGCTATCACTCATCATCTGTTGAGACAGTTGAGTTAGCGCTGCTAGTTGCTGGCTGTTGAACGCCGTTAGGCTAGCCACGTCTTTGATTTCAGTCACTGCTTTCATTTGCGCAAGACCCATGTCCGTGTAAGTCTGCATTGCATTCATTTGCAGTTCAGTCATCGTTTGGACGTTCTTTGCAACCAACTTGTTGAACTTTAAGTACGGTTCAAATTGCTTTTCAGTTTGGTCAGTAATTGTTTTGAAAATATCCGTGTACATAAGTAACTCCTGATGAATACATAGTTTAATAAATTTGTGTCACTATCGTTTCAGCCAACGCTCATCGATTAACTCACGATGCTTTGAAAAGCTGATCCGATATTTAAGCTTGCTACCGATATATCAGGCTCTAACCTTCAATACCTTTTAGCAAAACAGCGGTTCCCATTCCTCCACCCACACAGAGTGAAGCAACGCCATAAGTCGTTTTCTGTTCAAGCATTTCATGGATGAGTGAAACAATAATTCGATTGCCTGAAGCACCTAAAGGATGGCCAAGCGCGATTGCACCACCATTCACATTGACCTTTGGCTTGAACTCATCAAGCGGTAAGTCATGCTGCTCTGACAATTGGTACATTACGCCAAGAGCTTGTGCTGCAAACGCTTCATTCAATTCAAACAAATCTACTTCTTCTAGAGTTAGATTCGCCTTATCAAGCGTTTTAGAAACGGCTTCTACTGGGCCTAAACCCATAATCTTTGGGTCCAGACCTGACTGTGCGTAACTGGTCAGTTCCACTAAAGGTGTTAGACCATGTTTCACTACCGCCGATTCAGACGCTAAGATGATTGCACTCGCGCCATCATTGATGCCCGAAGCGTTACCCGCAGTGACAGACCCTTCACGGTCAAATGCTGGGCGAAGCTTTTGTAGACCTTGGAAGGTTGCGTCTGACTTCGGGTACTCATCGGTATCAAAAGTGACAGTTTGTCGACGCTGCTTAACTTCTACAGGCACAATTTGATCGTTAAACTTACCCGCTTCAATCGCCGCGACTGCTTTCTGTTGGCTTTCTAGGGCATAGTTATCTTGAGCAAGGCGAGAAATATTCAACGTATTCGCGATATTTTCAGCGGTCATGCCCATGTGGTAGTGATTAAACGCATCGGTTAAGCCATCACCAACCAGTAAGTCTTTCATTGAGATGTCACCCATTTTGTGACCGTTACGAACGCTCGCTGGTACCACAAAAGGAATTTGAGACATGACTTCAACGCCAGCAGCAATAACGACTTCAGCATCTTGTGCTTTGATGTGCGCCGCTGCATCCATCACTGATTTCATGCCGCTGCCGCAAATCATGTTCACGCCGTATGCAGGTGTTTCCTCAGGTAACCCTGCATAGATGGAAGCCTGACGAGCAACCCCCATGCCTTGACCTGCCGAAATCACGTTGCCGACAATCACTTCATCAATCGCATCCAACGCAAGATCGACAGACTCAAGTGCGCCTTTGATAGCAACGCCAGCCAAATCACCCGCAGATACGTTTTTTAGTGACCCGGTGAATGCACCAATAGGAGTGCGCTTAGCTGCAACAATAAATACTTTTTCCATCATTCCATTCCCTTCAGTTTCGCCAATTAGTGCATGTACAAGCCGCCATTCACAGACAATGTTTCGCCTGTAATGTACGCGCCAGATTCACTCGCTAAAAAGCCCACTGCGTCCGCAATTTCAACAGGTGTTGCTAAGCGTTTCATCGGGATTTGGTTCTTGATTGAATCCAGTACTTCAGGCTTCATTTGCTCAACCATAGGAGTTGCTGTGTAGCCAGGGGCAATTACGTTCACTGTTACGCCACTACGAGCGCCTTCCGCAGCCAAAGCTTTAGAGAAACCAATCATTCCAGCTTTCGCTGCCGAGTAGTTAGTTTGTCCGAATTGACCTTTAAGACCATTGACGGAAGAGATATTGATGACTCGACAATTACCCTTTTCGCACATAGGAGCGAACAAAGGTTGAGTCACGTTGAACAAACTGTTTAAGTTCGTTTCGATAACCTCTTTCCATGCTTCAGCATCCATCTTTTTAAATACGCTATCACGAGTAATACCTGCGTTGTTGACCAGTACATCCACAGTGCCTTCTTCTTCTAACAACTTGCTTAAGCTCAGCGCACATTCCGCAGTATTGGTAACATCTAATTCAAACAATCTCACTTGATCTTCGGTGAATTTTTTTTCGTTAAACCAATCCAATGCACATTGGTAGTTTCCGGCTTTGTTGCGTAATTCAGTGGAACTAAATCCAGAACCTACGATCTGATCAGC
>NZ_JBGONY010000074.1:0-22280 GCF_041439375.1 Vibrio crassostreae
AACTCTTTACCATGCTGTTCAAAAAACACTCACGAAAGATCAACACGCCCTAGTACCGTAGCCTGCAAGAGAAACAAACGACCAGTTTTCCCAATCCATGAATTGATCATATTCATACGCGGCGAATAGATTGATGTTATCGTCACTGCGTTTCTTTTGGAAAGTAATGCTGCTCGCATCGTAAGAGCGTTGGTTGTAACCCGCCGTTAGTGCGTATTGATGACGTCCCATGCCGCCAAATAAGCTTACCTCACCGCCAAACTGTTCATAAGAGGCAGCTTTGCCATCCGCAGAACTTGATTGGTAGATCAGTGACGGTACTAACATCATGGTACGACTGATTGGCTGACGATATTGACCTTTCAGGTAGAAAGTATCGGCGTCGCGTTTTAGCGCGTCTTCAACTCGATCATCTTTCACATCTTTGGTGGCGTAGGCCATGTCTAAAGAGAAAGCAGAGCCAGCGATGCTCTCTAGTGTTAAACGAAAGGCATTACCCGTCTCGTCGGTTTTGCTGCGAGCTGACGTCGTGTTGTACGGATCGGCCCAAGTCTCGCCAGACATAATAGTTGGCAGAATCGAAGCATCGATGGTCATGCCTGACTCTAGTTGGTATTTATAACCAACCTCAAGCACAACAGTACCCGTCGCCACATCATCACGCGCGGTACCTGTGTAAACCTGATGGTTCAGCTTTTCACCAAAGGTGTAAGCAATGCTACCGAGAGGCGCAACTAAAAACGAGCTCTCAGACGAAGCTTTCTGGTTAGTCGATGAGATCTTACTGTCAGCGTCGGTATTAAAATTTGAGGTTGAGGAAGTGACACCGGCGTTGATAGATATCTCACCACTGAAACCTGGCTCATCAGCAAGCTTGGCTAACGCGGGCGCAGCGGCAACGCTTAACGCTAATAACGTATATTTGATTTTCATTCAGAGGCTCCTTGCCCCAGTGATTGGTAGCAATAAATAGCTGTTAATAAAAGATTATAGAAAACAACAGAATATAAAGGTTAATTGGATAAATGGGAAACCGAACAGCATCCCAAGATGGTGTCTCTTGCAAGAAGTCATTAAAAAGCGTCAGGTACAAAAAAGGAAGCCGAAGCTCCCTTATTTTGTATTTTTGATTGTTTTTTTACTTTTTCAGTAAGAAGTTAACCAATTCAAAGTACTCGTCTAGGCTGCTGATGCCTTGCGCTTCTACTAAGTAACGGTTGTTAACTACAACAGCAGGTACACCAGAAAGGCCGCTGTCTTTGAATGCTTTGTCGAAGCGGCGAACCATAGAGTCGACCGCAAAGCCGTTGTATGCCGCATCGAATTTCTTAGCATCAACGCCTTCGTCTAGGAAGATTTGACGCAATTCTGCTTCATCGCGTGGTGGCTTGTTCATGGTGTGGATGCGGTTAAACATCACTGGCACCATTTTATCTTCAACTTTCAGGGCAATCATGGTTGCGTAAGCTTTGCTCATTGGCAGACCCATGTTGCCACCCATGAATGAAACATGGTTCTTCTGTAGCTTAGCGTCTTTTGGTAGCTGTTGTTTTAGCTGCTGGATGATTGGTTCAAAGCTATTACAGTGTGGGCAGTAGAAAGAGAAGAACTCTGTCACCATTGGTTTTTTTGATGCTTCTAGATCGAGAACTTTGTAGTGTTCACCTTCGTTAAATTTCGCAGCGTGAGCTGAAAGGCTCAACATGATCAATGAGAAAAATGCGAATAGCTTTTTCATTTATCCAATCTCCATTATGTTTGAATTTTTATCTAGTTGTGTTGCGATTGCTGTTACCACTGAGGCATTAACGAAAGTGGTGGCTCTTGCAGGGTAGCAATTTGCTCTTTACAAGCAAGTACTTGTTGCTCCCAATATTTTGGATCATTAAACCATGGGAAGGCTAGAGGAAATGCAGGATCGTTCCATCGTTTCGCCAACCATGCCATGTAATGCACCATACGTAGACCGCGTAGTGGCTCGATTAGTTTCAGTTGCGCGGTATTAAAATCGCAAAATTCTTGATAGCTCTCTAGCAAAATATCCAGTTGCATTAGCTTATCTTGACTCTCGCCGTTAAGCAGCATCCACAAATCTTGTATCGCAGGGCCGTTACGTGCGTCATCAAGATCGACGAACATTGGCCCGTCACGCCACAAGATATTGCCAGGGTGGCAGTCACCATGCAGGCGGATATTTCCAATATTGCTTGGCCACTGGCTCTCTAGCTCTTTGATCAGAAGGTCGACATCATTAAAGAACGCGTTCTCTAGGTGTGTCGGGATAAACTGAGAGTTCTCTAGAATTTTACGTGGTTGATAAAGATATTCGTCTAAGCTGATGGTCGGGCGATGCTGGAATGTTCTTCCTGCGCTGGCTTTATGAATACGCCCAAGAAAACGCCCAACGCCTTCCAATTGGTCTAGATTGTCGACTTCGTACTGTCTGCCACCAACACTTTCAAATAAGGCAAATAGGTAGCCTTGATATTCATGTAAGGTTGCGCCATTGATTCGCATTGGAGGTGCAACTGGCATCTCTTGTTCGATAAGCTCGAGTGCGAAGTCATGCTCTTCTTGGATCTGTGCTTTGTTCCAACGCTGCGGGCGATAAAACTTAACAACGTAGCGTTTGCGGTCTTCATCGGTGAATTGGTAGACCCGATTTTCGTAACTGTTAAGAGCGAGAAGCCCGGATTCAGCACGGACTCCAATACTCTCCAGTGCGTACCACATGAAGTCAGGAGTCAGGTTATCAAAGTTAAAGGCTTGCATCGTCATAGAATAAAAAAGGCTCATTACTGAGCCTTTTTCCATTTATTGGGTTGTTATACCTAGCACTAAGGTGACTGGTATCAGAGCTTCTTGATAAAGCGGCTTTCGACTTTCATCGTAAACTCTTCATTATCCGAGAGTATAAACTGAATTGTCGAAACTGGTGAGCTCAGTTTTTCTGGATCGACGCCCAAACTGATAGGAAGGTTTAAAACCTCACCTGGGTCTACGGTAATGGTTTGTTTACCGTACCAGATAGAATCCGGCAGCCCGCTGACATCAAGTTTGTACTCTTGCTCTTGCTGAGTCTTGTTGATGACTTTCAAGTTGTAAGTATTTTCGACAAGCCCTTGGCTATTGATTCTAAATAGTTGGTTTCTATCGCGCAGAACGCTTAAGCCTGCAGGATCAACACTCGCGATTTGTGCGAAAAACAGCCCCAACATAACGATCAGTATTACGCCATAGCCCAAGAGCTTAGGACGCATCACCTTGGTTGAGTGCCCCTCAAGCCTATGTTCGGTGGTGTAGTTGATCAGACCTTTCTCATAACCCATACGTTCCATGGTGTTGTCACAAGCATCAATACACGCGCCACAGTTAATACACTCGTATTGCAGACCGTCACGAATATCGATACCCGTTGGGCACACTTGAACGCATAAATTACAGTCAATACAGTCGCCTAGACCAAGTTCTTTTGGATCGGCTTTACGAGAGCGAGGGCCGCGGCTTTCACCTCGTTCAGTGTCGTAACCCACGATGAAGGTATCTTTATCGAACATTGCCGATTGGAAACGCGCGTAAGGACACATGTGCAGACAAACAATAGAACGCATCCATCCCGCATTCGCATAAGTACACCCAGCAAAGAACAATACCCAAAACACCGGCCAGAAAGTCGAGTTAAAGGTAAAGAAGCCAACCACCAACTCTTTGATTGGGATGAAGTAACCGACAAAGGTTAAGCCCGTCGCAATCGCAATCGCCCACCACGCGATGTGCTTGATGGTTTTTCTGAGAATTAAATTGCTCGTCAGTTTGCCTGAGTCTTGTTTTCTTCGCTTATTGGCAGCACCTTCCAGTTTCTCTTCGAACCAGATGTACATGAAGGTCCAGACGGTTTGTGGACACAGGTAGCCACACCAGACTCGCCCTAAGAAGGTGGTTATGAAGAACAAGCCAAACGCTGCAATCATGAAGAGGATAGCGAGTAGCGTTAGATCTTGTGGGTATAGGGTTGTACCAAAGAAGTTGAACTGTTGGCTGCCTATATCGAGCAAGATCGCTTGTCGTTCACCGAATGGAATCCATGGGATAAGCGCAAAAAGTAAAAGTAAGAACCAACCGCCGTAACGACGAAGTTGTTGGAATTTACCTTTGCTTTCTCGAACATAGATTCGGTTACTTGGGTTAAATCGATCTCCATTACCTTTATGTGTTTTTGGGTTAAAGGTTTTAGGAGTCACATCTTTGATATCGATTTTATCCTGACTCATGGACTATCCTTTTTGTGGCTTGTTTGCCCGGTTAACTCGGGCATGACGACATTACTTGAAAGTATGGTTTAGAGAACCTGTAGAAATTGAGCTTGGTGCATTTTTTGGTATCGCACTCACTCTTATTATTTTAGAAGATTCTTATGGATGGCGATTATAGCGACAATCTTGTTCTCATTTCTTTAACGCTATCAACCTTTAACAACAAAAGTCATAACAGTTGTGACGAAAAAATAGCGAACAGAAACAAAAAAGCGACCGAGTGGTCGCTTTTAAACATTGAGTGTTTTATCTATACGCCAATTGAGCCCTAAATAAATAGGCGACTAAAGAAGGCCACGTGCTTTTAGAATTGCGGTTTTGAAATCATCTTCTTGGTCTTTTTTAAGACCTGGGATCATTTCATCTTTTTCGCTATTACGCATTTTTAGATGGTAGATAAGAACATCGTCAGTTAGCTCTTCAAGCTTACCTTGGTAGCCCGCTTCTTTTGATAGCTTAATGATGAACTCTAATAGGTTAAGCTCTTGATCTTTCTGCCACTCAGGTTCCATCAGTTCAAGCAGTTCTTCAATGCGGTGACACTTCATACTTTATTCTCCACAAATTTTATAATGATTTGTGGCTAAGGTATCAAATCGGGTGGGGAATACCAATGTGTAAACTCATTTCGAGCAGGGAAAGAGGCAAGAAAAAAGCGCAGTAAAAACTGCGCTTTTTGTTAAGCGGCTTTAATTACTTTTGTTGTAGTCGGTGCTAATAAAGCAGTCTTCTCAACTAAAGTCATTGTTGGAGCCAATTTCTTTGCCGTTGGAGCAGCAACAAAGCCACTACGACGACGCATCGCACTACGGTTGGTGTGCGAGAACCTGACAGCTGTTGGGCGCATTCATTTACCTAACGGTCAGGCATATCCATTGCCAATCTAATGGCCTGATTTACCATGAGGTCCGCCTCAATTTCTTGAAGAGTCACTCGTCTGGCTTTCGCCAATCCGAATAATAAATCAGGATAATGATATGCATGCATATCAAGGCTTAGATTATCACTATCTAACTTATCGATCGACGCCTGAGTGATAAATAGACGATATTAGAGCTAAAATAGTGTGAGCAGTATATTTGAGTTTGAACCTCTTTCAGGCTTAAGATGATGCTTTAAAGGAGGTGCATATGTCGTTCTTAAAGAAAACGTTAGCAAGTTTTGGTATTGGGTCTGCCAAGGTGGATTCTGTATTGCAACAGGAAGTGCTTTATCCAGGGCAAAAGGCGAGCATTATTGTGCATGTGTATGGTGGCGCTCAACCACAGGAGATCGACAACATCGATCTCAATCTGTGCTGTCGTTATGTCAAAGAAGTCACCATGAATTCGCAGAGACAAGAGGGCGGTCAAAAACGTCGAATGCACCAGACATACTCGTTGGCCAAATGGAGCCTACCGTATGCCTTTGTTATTCAGCCCGGTGAAACCCGTGATTTTGAGTGTGAGTTTGATGTTCCGTTGAATACCCCAGTGACGATCGGCGATTCAAAAGTATGGCTTGAAACCGGATTAGACATTGCGATGGCGATAGACCCATCGGATAAGGATATTTTAACGGTTCGCCCAGATGCACTTCTCGATGGTATTTTTAATGAACTTGAAGCTCAAGGTCTGCGCATTCGCCAAGTTGAGTGCGAAGCGGTAGAAGGCTTTGAACTGCCATTTGTTCAAGAGTTTGAGTTTGTCCCTACCACTGGCCCATATCATGGTCGCTGGCGTGAGCTGGAAGTCGTCGCTCATCGTGATGAAACCGAGCTTAAGTTGTGGTTTGAGATAGACCGTAATCGCGATGGTGCAAAAGGTATGTTGGCGAGCTTGTTAGGCATTGGTCAGCTACAGCGTCAATTGAGTGTGCCATTGGATACGTCACCACAAGATGCAGGCAAGATGGTGCTTGAGTATCTAGACAACGCTTCTTAGTTAGCTCTTTGGTTCTTTAGCTTTAGAGACCTTAGCTTTATCACACTGTTTAGGTGTTATGAATGTCATAAAAGATGTCATAAAAATTTAAGCTTACACGTGTAAGCTTAATATGCAATACTAGGCAAATCGAACATTTACTCTAGTAGGAAAATCATGTCTGCATCATCGGCGAGCGAATACAGTGACATCGAAGAACGCGCCAATGCGATAACCCATGGCTTGGGTGTTGTGCTTGGCGTGGTTGGTTTAATCCTGCTACTGATTCGTGCGTTTGACCATCAAGCCGACATGCTGACTATTACGAGCATGGCAGTATATGGCAGCAGTATTATCCTACTCTTTCTCGCTTCCACGCTTTATCACTCGATCACCACAGAAAAGACTAAGCGCCTACTGAAAACCCTCGATCACTGTGCGATCTATTTGCTGATCGCAGGCAGCTACACGCCATTTTTATTGGTGAGTTTAAGAACACCATTAGCGATGGGCTTGATGGCAGTGATTTGGGGAATCGCGTTGGTGGGCATCATTATGAAGATTGCTTTCGTCTACCGATTTAAGCGTTTGTCATTGGTGACTTACTTGGCGATGGGTTGGCTGTCGTTGATTGTGGTTTATCAACTGGCGATGAATATCGAGATGGGTGGGTTGGTGCTACTAGCACTCGGTGGTGTGATTTATTCTCTGGGTGTGATTTTCTATGTGGCAAAACGCATCCCTTACAATCATGCCATCTGGCACCTGTTTGTATTGGCGGGCTGCGCTTGCCATTTCTTCGCTATCTATCTGTTTGTGACACCGGTTTAGTTTTGATTGAACCGGTATGCCCCTAACGGGTAGAAACGTCAGTGATCTCCACGTCTATTTTATATTCAGGATACTTATCAACATCGATCGCTAAGTATTTACCTTCTGCCGAAGTTTGTGGTCGAAGGTAGGTATCAGCAAGGCGCTTAATAGATTGCCAAGTGTTGATACTGCCTTGATGCAGCAGTTCACCCGTTGGTGAGTAGACTGTGATATTTAGCGTAACTAGCACAACGGCTTCTGTGCTTTGGTTAGTGACTGAAATAGGTAAGATTAGCAGTTCATTCTCGTAGAGTCCTGCCCCAATCAAAACGTCCACACCTGATTTGGAAAGCTGCAAGCTTGGCTTGGTGTCTCCAATCTTGATTGTGGTACCGCGTGTGTTTTTGGCTACAGGAATACTCGTCAATGCTGACTCTGCATTCGATGATGCGTTACTCACATACTGCCAAGTAAAATCGTCTTTTAGTAACACTTGCTTGCCATCAGACAATGTGACCATTTGATCAGCAAAGGCAGAACTTACGAATACTGAGTTTGCGAGCAATGCGCTAGCGAGAAGTACGTATGATTTCATCTGTGTTTCCTTAAATATTCGCGGAATTAGCGTCGCCAAAAGGCTGGGAAAAATAGAACAATGAGCGTCAGTATCTCGAGTCGTCCCATTAGCATGCCTAAACTTAGCAACCATTTAGCGGCGTCTGGCAGTGGAGCAAAGTTCCCGGTTGGACCGATCACGCTCCCCATTCCCGGGCCCACGTTGGCAACGGCTGTGATAGCGCCTGAGATGCTTGTTATTGGGTCTAACCCCATCGCACTCAAACCACCAGCAATTAAGATAATCGTGATAAAGAACATCAAACCAAATGCCACGAGTGAACGCACAATGTCGTCATTCACAGGTCGCTGATTGTAGCGTTGAACAAAGACGCCCGATGGGTGAATTAGCTTCATCATTTGTTTGTGGAGCATGGTCATCGCGATCTGGAAGCGGAAGATTTTTATACCGCCAGAGGTTGAACCCGAGCAAGCTCCCGCCATCATTAGGAATGCAAACAAGGTCGTTGGCAGTGCACCCCACGCAGTGAAGTCTTCTAAGCCAAAACCGGTTGTGGTGACGACTGATACGATGTTGAACATCGAAACACGCATCGCATCCATAACAGTGTAGCCATCTCTAACCACCAACCATGTTGATATTACGGCGCTGGTGACCAAGAACAGGTATGTAAAACCTCTCACTTGCGCGTCTTTGTAGAGGATTGAGAGTTTTCTTCCACGCAGTGCGCTAACGAACAGTAAGAACGGCAGGCCGCCAAGGAACATGAACAGCGTTCCCACCCAGTGAGCACTGTTAGAGAAGTGGTTCATCGAGCCATCGGATGTTGAGTATCCCCCCGTCGACAGTGTTGTGAAGGCGTGATTGATCGCGTCAAAGATGCCCATGCCTGCAAACTGGTAGCTAATAATGCACAAGCCAGTCAGAACCAGATAAACCGCCACGATGTTCTTCGCGACCGTTTTCGCTCGTGGGCTGCTTTTATCTGACCAATCGGATGATTCGGTTTGGAACAGGCGCATACCACCGACGTTGAGCATTGGCAGAACCGCTACCGCCATAACGATGAAGCCGATGCCACCTAACCATTGCAGTATGGAACGCCACAACAGAATGCTTGGTGCCATGCTGTCTAAGCCGCTTAATACGGTTGAGCCTGTCGTGGTGATACCAGACATGGTTTCAAAATAGGCGTCGGTGAAGCTGATATGGTTGATGAAGACAAACGGCAGTGCAGCAAAGGCACTGGCTATAGTCCATACCAGAGAGGTGATCAGGAACATGTCCCGCACACCAAGCCGGAACTTAGCTGAACGGCCTAAACTCAAGCAGATGAACGCCACTATGTGCGTGATCACTACCGACTGACCAAACTCGAGGAAGCCACCGGTGCCTGTGAAAAATGCAACCAATGTAGGGATGTACATGAACAGGGCCAGTTTTGATAACACTAACCCTATCACTAATAATATCGGACGAAAGTTGACCATAGCTTAATAGACCATCGCTTTGTGCCGGAGCGTCGCTCTCACAACTAAGAAGGTTGTGAGAAGAAGCTTACGAGAACAAGGCTATAAGAAGAACGGACTCGGTTGGAAAAGAGACTCAACATCAGGCACGTATTTCTTGTCCACTAGGAACATTACTACGTGGTCATCTTGTTCGATTACAGTTCTATCGTGCGCGATAAGTACCTCTTCTCCTCGAACAATCGCACCAATAGTGGTGCCCGGTGGTAGTTTGATGTCGCCAATCGCTCGGCCAACGACTTTAGATGTGGTTTCGTCACCGTGAGCAATGGCTTCGATCGCCTCTGCAGCGCCGCGACGTAGAGATGATACGTTTACAATATCAGCACGACGAACGTGAGTAAGCAGCGCAGAAATGGTCGCTTGCTGTGGAGAGATCGCAATATCAATCACACCACCCTGAACAAGGTCTACGTAAGCACCGCGCTGAATCAGTACCATTACCTTCTTGGCACCCATTCGCTTAGCCAGCATGGCTGACATGATGTTGGTTTCATCTTCATTGGTTAGGGCAATGAACACGTCGACCTGATCGATGTTCTCTTCAGTCAGCAGTTCTTGGTCGGCTGCATCACCACAGAATACGATGGTGTTTTCTAATTCTTCAGACAGCTTCTCGGCGCGAGTGTAGCTGCGTTCGATAAGCTTTATGCTGTAGCTTTGCTCAAGGCGTTTTGCCAAGCTTGCACCAATGTTACCACCGCCAACAATCATGATGCGACGATACGGTTTCTCTAGGCGTTGCAGTTCACTCATTACTGAGCGGATATGGTTACTCGCCGCGACAAAGAAAACCTCATCATCGGCTTCAATGATGGTAGTACCTTGTGGGCGAATAGGGCGACCTTGACGGAAGATAGCGGCAACACGAGTATCAATGTGCGGCATGTGCTCACGCAAAGCAGACAGTGCGTTACCAACCAATGGTCCACCGTAGTAAGCTTTTACTGCGACTAGGCTAACCTTCTGTTCAGCAAAGCTCACAACCTGTAGTGCGCCTGGGTATTGAATCAAGCGCTCAATGTAGCTGGTCACTAACTCTTCGGGTGCGATAAGGTGATCGACTGGGATCGCGCCTGATTTGAATAGCGCTTCTTTCTCTTCCAGATATTCTGGAGAACGAATACGGGCAATTCGGTTCGGTGTATTGAAAAGAGAGAAGGCAACCTGACATGCAGCCATGTTGGTTTCATCCATGTTGGTTACTGCAACCAACATGTCGGCATCTTGCGCACCCGCTTCACGTAGTGTGTTTGGGTGGCTGGCATAACCGTTTACAACCCTAAGGTCGTACTTATCCTGAAGTTCACGCAGTCGGTCAGCATTACGGTCGACAATGGTGATGTCATTGTTTTCACCAACCAGGTTTTCAGCAAGGGTACCGCCAACTTGTCCAGCACCTAGGATAATGATCTTCATAGCCTTTCTCTTTTCTTTACCGTGGTAATTCTAGTTATCTAACTTTGTTTTGATAATGCACTAGAAAGAAACAGCGGCTAAGAAATAAATTCTTAGCCGCTGTTAGTTGTTATGCCTGTTTTACTAGAACTGCATAGTAGAAGCCATCCATATCTTCTTCACCAGGCAGTATTTGACGACCCGGATTTTCGATATCAGACCCAACCAGCGTTGCGTTCTCAGTACGCTCTAGGAATGCTTTCACTTGCAGCACGTTTTCTTGCGGCGTGATAGAACATGTCGCATAAACCATGGTGCCGCCTTCTTTCAGCTGACGCCACATGGCATCCATAATTTCGCTTTGCAGTTCAGCCAGCGCATCAATGTCAGATGCACGACGTAGCCACTTGATGTCAGGGTGACGGCGAATTACGCCGGTCGCTGAACAAGGTGCATCAAGTAGGATACGGTCGAACTTATCACCCATCCACCACTCTTCAGGGTAGCGAGCATCACCACAAATTACGTCGGCACGCAGTTGTAGACGTTCAAGGTTATCGTAAACACGGTCTAGGCGTTTAATGTCGCAGTCAATCGCAACCACTTCAGTGTCATTGGTATGCTCAAGAATGTGTGCCGTTTTACCACCTGGCGCAGCACAACAATCTAGGATTAGCTCACCATCTTTTGGTGTTAGATAATCAACTGAAAGCTGAGCGGCAGCGTCTTGTACTGATACCCAACCTCTGTCGAAGCCTGGAAGTAAAGTAACATCACAAGGTGCAGCTAATTTTATGGCATCTGCTGCTTCAGGGTGCAATGTGTATTCAATGTTTTCGTTTTTAAGCAGTTCAACATACTCGTCACGAGTGTGGTGTTGGCGGTTAACGCGCAGCCACATTGGTGCCTTGCTGTTGTTTGCTTCAACCAGTTGCTCCCATTGATCTGGGTAGCTCTCTTGAAGCATTTTTAGGATCCAGCTTGGGTGGCCATATTTGCCTGCATTGTGGCTAACGGCTTTCTCGTCTAGTTCTTCTTGGTCACGTAGGTAGCTACGTAATACCGCGTTGATCAAACCACTTAGGCTTGGACCGCGCAGTGTTTTGGTGCCCTCAACTGTTTCCGCAACGGCAGCATGCGAAGGGATACGCATGAAGCTCAGTTGGTAAATGCCCACCAAGATTAGGTGGTGGAATACACGCTTTTTACCTTTAAGCGGGTTTTCCATTAGTTCGTTAGCGATTGACTCTAAACGAGGCAGGTAACGAAGTGCGCCGTAGCAAATCTCTTGCAGTAGAGCATGGTCTCGCGGGCGGATCGTTTTTTGAGCCGCAGGGAGAGCGTGTGAAAGAGAGTGGCCTTTATCGACAACTTGAAATAGGACATTTGCAGCAGCAGCGCGAACATTCATGAGGGGTACCGAATATTTATTTGAATACATGAGGGCA
The DNA here is from genome assembly GCF_041439375.1 of Vibrio crassostreae. Lineage (GTDB taxonomy): Bacteria > Pseudomonadota > Gammaproteobacteria > Enterobacterales > Vibrionaceae > Vibrio > Vibrio crassostreae_D. The sequence goes on from NZ_JBGONY010000074.1 coordinate 11,980, forward strand.
TCTCTGCCCTCGTAAAGGTTTTCTAAGCTGCGCTTATGGCAGCTTTAAAGCGGTTAAGAAAGTTGAGTTCCAACTTCAAACCAGCTTGCACGAGAGTTCAAGATATCCTGAACTGACATGGCTTTTTTTCCTGGAACTTGCAGTTGTTCAAGAACAAGTATACCTTGTCCTGTTGCTACATAGATACCAGTTTTATCGGCTTGCAGAATGGTACCTGCAGGCTTATCAGAAGTTTGCTCTGCCACACGGCTTTGCCATACTTTAATGTTGTTCTCAGCAGCTTCAAAGTGGCTCATTGGCCATGGGTTGAAAGCACGAACGCAGCGCTCAATATGCGCAGCTTCATCACTCCAGTTGATACGCGCTTCTTCTTTGCTTAGTTTCTTGGCGTAGTTAGCAAGCTCATCGTCTTGTTTTTCTGCAACCGCTTTACCAGATGCGATGTCCGATAAACACTCAACAAGCGCATCAGGGCCAAGGCCAGCTAGTTTTTCGTACATTGAAGCACTGGTATCTGTCGCTTCAATTGGTAGCGTTGCGATACTTAGCATGTCACCCGTATCTAGGCCGATATCCATCTGCATGATCGTTACGCCTGTCTCTTTATCACCCGCCCAAATAGAGCGTTGGATAGGAGCAGCACCACGCCAGCGCGGCAGGATAGAGCCATGCACGTTGATACAACCTAAGCGAGGCGTATCTAAAACCATTTGTGGAAGCAATAAGCCGTAAGCGACAACTACCATGATGTCAGCATTCAAATCCGCTAATTCTTGCTTAGCTTCATCTGACTTGAAGTTTTCTGGTTGGTAAACCGGAATGTTATTTTCAAGTGCGATGTTTTTTACTGGGCTCGCAGTCAGTTTCTTACCGCGACCTGCTGGACGATCTGGCTGTGTGTAAACAGCAATAACTTCATGCTCCGAAGACAACAACGCCGCCAAGTGACGGGCGGCGAAATCCGGAGTACCTGCGAAGACAATTCTTAAAGACTGACTCAAGGTAGGCTTCCTTCTAATTTAGTAAATAGCGGCGGTGATTAACCCTGTTTCTCGTTGAAACGTTTAATCTTCGCTAGCTTATCTTGGATACGTTTACGCTTTAATGGCGATAGGTAATCAACAAACAACTTGCCTTCTAGGTGGTCAAGTTCGTGCTGAACACAGATAGCCAGAAGGTCATCAGCGTCGAATGTGAATTCGTTGCCGTCACGGTCTAATGCTTTAACCGTTACTTCTGCAGCGCGAGGTACCAGAGCTCGAGCGCCTGGTACAGATAGACAGCCTTCTTCGATACCATCTTCGCCGCGCTTTTCAGTGATTTCAGGGTTGATCAGAACCATAGGCTCATCACGCGTCTCTGAAATATCGATAACAACGATGCGCTGGTGGAAATCTACTTGCGTTGCCGCAAGGCCGATACCTTCTTCGTCGTACATGGTTTCAATCATGTCATCAACGAACTTTTGAATCTCTGGGGTAACTTCTTTTACCGGTTTCGCCACGGTACGTAGACGATCATCTGGTAATGTTAATACTTGTAATACAGACATATACACTCGAAATATTGAACTGTGCCGAAACAGCTTAAACCTTGTTGGCTCAATTCTAGACATTTTAGAGGCCAAATGACAGCATCCTGAAGGTAATTCTCCAATCAGATGTCATATATTCAGACCAAGGAACCTAGGTCATGCGTCATTTATTCCCTGCTTTATCTCTTGTTTGTGCCTCGATTTCGTTCGCCGCTACGGCGGAAAATAGTGAGCAACCTTTAACCATTAAACAGGGCGCACCCGAGGCGTATGTGGTGGTTAAGGGCGATACTTTATGGGATATCTCCGCGATGTATCTCGATAGCCCATGGTTGTGGCCAAGGTTATGGCAGGTGAATCCAGAGATAGAAAACCCTCATCTTATTTATCCCGGAGATAAACTGTCTTTGGTTTGGATTAATGGTGAGCCTGTATTGAGCCTCAAGCCTGTTATCAAACTTAGCCCTAAGATTCGTGTCTCTGAGAAGAAAGCAGTGCCTACCGTCAATGAGGGGCTGGTTCTGCCTTATTTACAGTCTGATCGCTTGGTAGAGCAGCAAGATATCGAATCGGCGCAACGAGTATTAGGGACCAGTGATGGAAAGAGATTCTTATCTGGTGCAGACCGGTTATTCATATCAGGTAACCAACAGCATCAAAAGTGGGGTATCTACCGCGCCGTTGAAACCTACCAACGGCAGCAACCCCAAGCGAGTATTACCTCGTTGCGTTTGGTCGCCACTGCGCGCTTAAAAGAGGTAGATGCTGAGTTCAGTAGTTTACAGATAGACACTCAACTGCAAGAGGTACTGCTGAACGACCTGGTGCTACCAGAACTTGGTGTTGATCAGGTGAAGCTCTCTACCACGTTTTACCCTGCACCTAGTGCGGCGGGTCAGTTTGCTAATATCTTGGGTTCGTTAGATGGCAGCCAATACAGCGCGAAGAATCAGGTGGTAGTGATCAACAAAGGTTCACAGGATAACCTTCGCCAAGGCTCTATGTTTACCCTCAGCGAAAGCGGTGCAGTGGTGTTTGGTAAGCAAGGTGAATACAGCTATAAAGAGTCGGCGGCGAGCGATAAGGTGCAATTGCCAAGTACCTCGCTGGGTAGCTTGATGGTTATTCGTCCTTATGAGCATTTTAGCCTCGCGTTGATTACTCAGAGCTCTAAGCCTGTTAGTAATGATATTCTGGCGGTATCGCCTTTGGACCTTGCTTTGACGGAAGAGATTAAGGGTACCGAGTGAATGAGCAACAACTGAGTGCTTGGTTAACTCTAAGTTTTGTTCCGCAATTGGGTGGCAAACGCCTTTCTCGCCTGCTGAGTATCGATTCCCCTTCGAACATTGTTGGCTACTCAAGTCAGCAGCTGCAAGCGATGGGTTTGTCAGCTAAGCAAATATCCTATCTAAGAGAGCAAGCCCCAAGAGAAGTGGAGGCTTGCTTATCATGGCAAGCAAAACAGCCTAACCATCACATTATTACCCCGAATTGCTCATATTATCCCAAACTGCTCAATGAGATTGCCTCTGCGCCCAGTGTTCTTTTCGTTAAAGGTCACGTCGAAAAGCTGATTGAACCTCAAATCGCTATGGTCGGCAGTCGCAATGCCAGTCTTGAAGGGCTGCAGACAGCGAAGTCCTTCGCCAAAGAGTTTGTCCAAAACGGTTTGATTGTCACCAGTGGCTTAGCTTTAGGTATCGATGGCTATGCTCATGATGGTGCTCTGGATAAAGGAGGGGAAACTTTCGCTGTGTTGGGCTCTGGTTTGGATTCTATTTATCCAGCACGACACCGAAATCTAGCGGAGAGGATCTGTGAGAACGGCGCGCTGATTTCAGAGTTTCGCCCAAGTGCTAAACCGAGACCTGAACATTTCCCCCGTCGTAACCGTATTATAAGTGGCTTGTCTTTGGGAACTCTCGTTGTTGAAGCGGCAGAAAAGAGTGGTTCTTTGATTACGGCTCGTTATGCGATGGAGCAAGGTCGAGAAGTGTTTGCGCTTCCCGGTTCTATTCATAGCCCAACCAGCCGCGGAGGTAACAGTCTAATCAAAGCTGGAGCATGTTTAGTGCAAAATGCTCAAGATGTTCTGATTGAAATAAAGAGTCTGTTAAACTGGTCTATAGATCAGCAGCCGAGCTTATTCGAACCTACGCAGAATAAGGGTGAAAATGAACAATTGCCATTTCCACAGCTGTTAGCTAACGTAGGATTAGAGGCGACACCCGTTGATATTTTGGCACAGAGAACCCATATACCTGTGCATGAAGTCATGATGCAGCTTTTAGAGCTTGAGCTCTCAGGGCATGTTGTTGCAGTTTCCGGTGGCTATATTCGAAAGGGGAGAGGCTAAGCTATGATGATGGACATACTGATGTACTTGTTTGAAACCTACATCCATAGCGATTCTGAATTGCAGGTGGATCAAGACGAGCTGGAAGATGAGCTTCTTCGAGCAGGGTTTCACCAAGACGATATTTATAAGGCCCTCCATTGGTTAGAAGATCTTGCGGCACTGCAAGATACCGACAACCAAGCGGCGATTACTATGTGCTCCAATACCTCGATGCGTGTTTATACCAGTCGAGAGATTTCACGTATTAATATGGAGTGTCGAGGTTTCCTACTATTCCTAGAGCAGATCAACGTGCTCACGACAGAGATTCGTGAAATGGTGATTGATCGTGTAATGGGGCTTGAGACCAACGAATTTGAATTGGATGATCTGAAATGGATTATCTTAATGGTGCTATTCAATGTACCGGGTAATGAAAGTGCTTACACGCAAATGGAAGAGCTGTTGTACACCAAAGAGCAAGGTATCTTGCATTAATACAGGCTTGTCATGAGTAGTAAGATTGATAATCAGCTTTTTTCAGCACATGAACATGCGTTAGAGCATGAACCTTGTCCACAGTGTGGTGGGGAGCTTCAGCTTCGCCATGGTAAGCACGGCCCATTTTTAGGCTGTAAGCAGTATCCGAGCTGTGATTACATCAAGCCTCTTCATCAAAATGATGGTCATGTGGTGAAAGAGCTGGGCGTACCGTGCCCTAAATGCCAAAACGAGTTGGTATTAAGGCAAGGTCGCTTTGGGATGTTCATTGGTTGTAGTAGCTACCCAACGTGTAATCACATCGAATCTTTAGATCAACCGAAAGAACAACCTGAAGAGCAGCCACTTGTTGCCTGTCCTGAGTGTGGCCGAGGTCATCTGGTTGAGCGTAAATCTCGCTATGGCAAAATCTTTTATGCTTGTGATAACTACCCTAAGTGTAAGTTCGCCGTTAATCAGCCACCAGTTATAGGTCGTTGTGAAGAGTGCCAGTTCCCGTTGTTACTTGAGAAGAAAACAGCTCACGGGATGAAAAAGCAATGTGCGGACCGCAAGTGTCATCACATTCAATCTCAGTAGTGATGCTAATTGCAGTAAGTGAATGACCAGAAATAAAAAAACGGCGCTCAATGAGCGCCGTTTCTATATCCAATAAACGTTCTATATTCATCAAGCAATGTAGACTGACTTCATCTGCTCAGCAAATTCATGCACAGCAGGGTAGGCTTGCTTATCGAGAATGTCTGCCAGTGAGCATAACGCTCTTTGCAGCTCTGCGTTGTAGTCAGCGCTCACGTTAATGTGGCCCATCTTACGACCTGCACGCTTCTCTTTACCATACCAATGAACATGGCAACCACTTTGAGCAAGAATTGCTTCAGGTAGGGTATCTTCACCAAGGATGTTGATCATTGCAGTCGGGCGAATCAGTTTGGTGTTGCCTAGTGGCATACCACACACGGCACGTAGATGGTTCTCAAACTGACAAGTCTCTGCGCCTTGCTGTGTCCAGTGGCCAGAGTTATGAACACGTGGTGCAATCTCGTTAACCAGCAGTGAACCTTTAACATCAAAGAACTCAAGTGCTAGCACGCCAACGTAATCTAAACGCTCAGCAATGGCAGTGAACATGGCTTTAGCTTGCTCTTGCAGTTCAATGTCATCAATCGCTGTCGATAAGCTCAACACGCCATCGGTGTGAACATTTTCAGCCAGTGGGTACACTTGAATCTCACCATTGGCGCCACGAGCACCCACCAGTGATACTTCGCGATCAAACGGAACGAACTCTTCAGCCACAATTGCTTGGTTGTCTGTTGCGGCGATGCACTCAGCCATTTCTGCCCAAGTCGCGTCAACATTGTCTAATGTCTTTAAGCGCCATTGACCTTTGCCATCGTAGCCGCCAAGTGTGCTCTTCAATACCATTGGTAAGCCAACGTGAGCGATCGCAGCGTCAAAGTCTTCGCGAGAGTTAATCTCGTAGTACTTAGCGTTTTTCACGTTTGCTTCGTCTAACAGGGCTTTTTCAAGACGACGGTCACCGCCAGCTTTGATTGCTTGTGTGGTCGGTAAGAACTTACCGCTGCGCTCACATACCTCAAGTACATCGTGAGGGATGTGTTCGAACTCTGCAGTAATGACGTCCGCACGCTCAATCGCATTTTCTAAGCCGTTGCCTAGAATCGCTTGCGTTAATGGGTGAACAATATTTTTGCTGCCAACATCAAAAGCAGAAATTTCAATATTCAGCGGTGCCCCAGCTAGGGACATCATGCGAGCAAGTTGGCCCGCGCCTAACACAAGAACATGCATGGGAATTAGTCCTCTGCAGGGTTTGGATTAGCCAGAACCGTTTCTGTTTGCTCAGAGCGGAACGCTTCTACTTTCGCCATCACTTCTTCATTGTGTGTACCAATGATTTGAGCGGCTAGGATGCCAGCGTTAGCAGCACCAGCTTCACCGATAGCCAGAGTACCTACCGCGATACCTTTTGGCATCTGTACGATAGAAAGTAGCGAGTCCATGCCTTTCAGTGCTTTAGACTGAACAGGAACACCAAGTACAGGGACGCTTGTGAAAGCAGCCGCCATGCCTGGTAGGTGTGCAGCGCCGCCAGCACCCGCAATAATCACTTTAATACCGCGCTCTTTCGCACTAGTTGCGTAGTCTGCAAGCAACTGAGGTGTGCGGTGAGCAGAAACCACTTTTGTTTCGTACGCCACGCCAAACTGATCCAACATTTCTGCAGCTAGCTTCATTGTTGGCCAATCAGATTTAGAACCCATGATAATACCGACAGTCATCTCAAACTCCTTCAGGTACGATTTAATTAGTGATTAGATATTTTGCGCGCATTATACGGGTAAAATTGCTTAAGGAAAACGTTTGCGTCAGTCTAAGTTGTTAATTGATACATTTTATAAACAAATAGCTTTAGTCACAGTGAATGATAATTTGTACACTTAGCGAGTTTGATAACTGAATTAACGAGGTAACCCGTGGATAACTTTCAACATACATTGCAGGCATTACAGCAAGGTGAAGTCATTGCTTACCCTACCGAAGGCGTTTTTGGGGTCGGTTGTGATCCCGATAATCCACAAGCCATCAAGAAGTTGCTCGATTTAAAACAGCGACCGATGGAGAAAGGGTTGATCCTAATTGCTGCTAGTTATGAGCAGTTGTTGCCTTATATTGATGAAAGCCAGTTGACGGAAGCGCAGTTAGCGACCGTAAAAGCAACGTGGCCTGGTCCTGTTACTTGGATCATGCCAACCAGCAGCAAAGTGACTGACTGGGTCAGCGGCCAATTTGATTCCATTGCAGTACGAGTGACGGATCACCCTTTAGTTCAAAGAATGTGTAATGAATTCGGTAAGCCGTTAACCTCGACCAGTGCTAACCTGACTGGCGAGCCGCCTTGTATGACGACTGAAGAAGTTCAACAGCAATTGGGCCAACACTTAGTCGCGATTTTAGAAGGTCAAACGGGTGGACGTGAGAAGCCAAGCGAAATTAGAGATGCAAAAACGTCGAAAATATTAAGACAGGGTTAAACCCTGCAAAGGAAAGTAAAATGTCAGCAATTGATAAAGAAGCAGTAAAGCAGTTTTTACTGAGACTACAAGATTCGATTTGCCAGCAGCTTGAGCAAGCTGATGGCACTGCACTGTTTGAAGAAGATGCATGGCAGCGTGAACCTGGCGAGCGTCTTGGTGGCGGTGGTCGAACTCGTGTTATGACCAACGGTACGGTATTTGAGCAAGGTGGGGTTAACTTCTCTCACGTAGCGGGTAATGCAATGCCTGCCTCAGCCACTGCTCATCGCCCTGAATTAGCCGGGCGTAAGTTTGAGGCGATGGGTGTCTCATTAGTTATCCATCCTAAAAACCCTTATATCCCAACCTCACACGCGAACGTTCGATTCTTCATTGCGGAAAAAGAAGGGGAAGACCCGATTTGGTGGTTTGGTGGTGGTTTTGACTTAACGCCATTTTATCCTTTCGACGAAGACTGCCAGTCTTGGCATCAAACCGCTAAAGATCTGTGCGCACCATTTGGTGATAACGTGTATCAAGAACACAAAGAGTGGTGTGATAAATACTTCTACTTGCCTCACCGTGATGAAACGCGCGGTGTTGGTGGTCTGTTCTTTGATGACTTAAATGAGTGGTGTTTCGATAAGAGCTTTGCTTACATGCAGGCGGTCGGTGAAGGTTTTGCTGCGGCGTACTTGCCTATTGTCGAGCGTCGCAAAGAGACACCTTATGGCGAACGTGAGCGTGACTTCCAACTATATCGTCGTGGCCGCTATGTTGAATTTAACCTAGTGTATGACCGTGGCACCCTATTTGGTCTACAAAGCGGTGGTCGCACAGAGTCTATCTTGATGTCTATGCCGCCATTGGCTCGTTGGGAATACCGTTACGAACCAGAAGCCGGGTCACCAGAAGCTCTGCTTTATAGTGACTACCTAAAACCGCGAGTTTGGTAGTTCTTCCTTCCTTATAGGGATAGTGATAGGGTCATCTATATAGATGACCCTATTTATTATTTCTGTTAGGTAAGGATATGACACAGCAAGTAGATCGTTATGCCGTTTTCGGTAACCCTATTGGGCAAAGCAAATCGCCATTCATTCACACGTTATTTGCTCGCCAAACCAATCAACAACTTACCTATACAGCACTGCAGCCAGATCACGGTCAGTTCACTACCGCGGCTAAAGCTTTTTTTAGCGAAGGTGGTAGAGGGTGTAATGTCACTGCGCCATTTAAAGAAGACGCTTATCAGTTTGCCAATCGCCTAACGGAAAGGGCTCAATTAGCTGGTGCAGTTAATACATTGAAGAAATTAGATGACGGAGAGATCATCGGTGATAACACTGATGGCGAGGGTCTCGTTCAAGACTTACTTCAACATCAAGTGGTATTAGAGGGTGCTCGAGTTCTCTTACTTGGGGCTGGTGGCGCAGCAAGAGGTGTAATTCAGCCCCTTCTTGATCAAAAACCACAGCAATTAGTGGTTGCTAACCGAACCAGTTCCAAAGCTGAACTCCTAGCTGAGATGTTTTCTTCAAACGGCAATATCAAAGGCATGGGACTTAGTGATGTGAACGAAGGCTTTGATGTCATCATTAACTCCACGTCATCAGGTCTAAGTGGTCAGCTCCCTGAAGTTTCCGATGTCATCTTTAATAGAAACAGCGCCGTCTATGACATGGTCTACGGATCTGGAACGACAGTATTTAATCAGTGGGCGTTAGATAATGGTGTTCATGCTGCTTATGATGGTTTAGGTATGCTGGTGGGTCAGGCTGCAGAGAGCTTCATGCTATGGCGTGGCCTTCGCCCGGGAACTAAGCAGATCTTAAGAGAATTGCGTAGAAATCTAGAGATGTAACAAGGTACCTATAAAAATGAATCAATCAATCCTATTCCCTGACATCCAAGATTGGGATGAAGAGAGTCAGTCTATCGTTTTCCCAGCACAGCAGTCTGGTGCGCTGCTCGAATGTGTTGTGTCTATTGAAGAGTTGTCTCGATTGGCTGGTAAAGATATAGAAGAAGGTGAACAAGCGTTGGCTGTATTTTCTGAGCTTCGTTTTGATATTGAAGAATTAGCAGAAGAGCTAATAGAAGAAGAGGAGTATGACTCCTCTAATCGAATTCAGATCAAAGCGCTTTAAACAGGAAGCACTGAGTCTAGGTAGTCATTTTTATTCTGAACATAGTTGTCAGCCGACTTCTGCAAGAAAGCACGTTCTTTATCGTTTAATGGACGTGCTTGCTTAACTGGGCTTCCTACATATAGGTAACCGCTCTCAAGTACCTTGTTAGGTGGAACCAAACTTCCTGCACCAATCATCACGTCTTGTTCGACGATCACACCATCTAATACGATAGCGCCCATACCCACGAGTACACGATCTTTAATCGTGCAGCCATGCAGCATCACTTTATGGCCGATGGTGACATCATTACCTATTAATAGAGGGTAACCTTCAGGGTTCTCTGCATTCTTATGGGTAACATGGAGAACACTGCCGTCCTGGATATTGGTTCTATCGCCAATATGGATATGGTTCACATCTCCCCGAGCTGCGACTAAAGGCCATATACTAGAGTCGTCACCGATTTTGATATCACCAACAAGTACTGAGCTTGTATCTATATAGACACCTTGCCCGATCTGAGGTGATATACCTTTGTAACTACGTATTGAACTCATAAATCCTCCTTTATATAGGCACCTTAAGCCTTTAATTGTGGAGAATACTAGTGAAAACGGCGTGTTTTGAACAAAAAACGCTCGAACAATCAAAAAAGTAAGAAAAACTTAAAAAAGGCCTTGCCAACGTGACGCTGATCTCTATAATGCCACCTCGCTGACACGGGATGGCTTCTTAGGAAACCAAAACGA
>NZ_JBGONY010000075.1:0-20991 GCF_041439375.1 Vibrio crassostreae
ATCTTATTATTCGTGCTAGGTGATTAGAATGCGGGGTTTATGACGCGCTTACGAATAATGTGCGTTCGATTTTCTCTATAGTTGTCGAGATTTCACCACTAAACCCTTTCATACTCCGGTCAAAGTCAGCTTTTTGTTCAATAAACTCTAACAAGACACTTGAGTCTTCTTTCGTCGCAGTCCTTACGATCACTCTCTTCTCCATGGATGAATTTATTCGTTGTCGCCTAACGCCTGTTAATTGATGACAAATGCCACGCATTACAAATCAACTTGCTGCACCAATTAAGTTTTTTTTCGCAGACGTTATTGCTTTGGCTATCTTAGCCCTATGACTCGTTTCCCACTCAGCGAGTGTTAATGAAGCTTCGTCACTTGCTTTCTTTGAAGCCATTAGAAACACTTCATCTTTTCTTGATTTAGGAATAACGACAATACCCTCTACATCAGCAACAATGATATCTCCCGTAGAGACCTTTGCTCCCCCGCAAGTGATTGGAGCGCCCAATTCAGAATAGACCTCTTTCTTTCCCGGTACTGGATGAACACCTTTCGCAAAAACTGGAAACTTCATATCTGAAATTTCACTCAAATCTCGAATGACACCATCAATAATAAAACCTTTGATACCTCGACTCTTCGCGACTGCGCATACATTACCGCCGGCTACTGCATATTCGCTATCAACTCCATCCACTACAATGATGGAACCTTCTGGTGCTTCGTATATGGCTGAATGAAGCATTAAATTATCACCAGACGTTAACTGGACAGTAAACGCTTCTCCAAAAATTGGCGACATTCCCTGCCAAAGAGGACCAATACTAAAATTAATAAAGTGGTCGTTACTTAGTATGTTTCCGTAATCGGTTGTCGCAAGTTTTGAAAAGTCTGATTTCATATTTTCACTCCATGTTTGAATGAAACCTGCCGGTCTATGTATGTTGCTTTATCTGTTGAGGCTACCCGCTTAGTTTCTTAGACATATTGAAACCGGTAACCTCAAAGCCAACTTCTTTATACAACTTAAGCGCCCGCTCATTATGGTATGCGACCCTCAGTTTTATTTGATTGATACCAATAGCAAGTAGTTGGGTCTCTAACGCAGAAATTGATTGAGTACCATAACCTTGACCTCGATGATCATTCGAGATGAAGAAGTCATAGATAAACGTAGATTTATCCCCAATATTGACTGAGTGCCAAAGGTAACCCACAAGCTTACGTTCACCATCGACTTCAGCATCAATGCATAATAGCGAATGCTCATTGCCCTCTAGTCCGTTAGGGAAGCTGCGATGCAAGTCCTTCTTTGCCAATTTGACTGCAACGTCTAAAGAATGCCCATAGTTTCTAGCTATTTCCTGACTGTAATCGTCAATAAAATACTGACAATAAGCTGGATATTCGTCTTGGCGCATTCCTCTAAGTACTACCATATTCATCCTTTATAAACGTTGAATTCAATTAGTAACATAACGCCCGCTTGAGCAGATGGCAACGCTACCAATGATCTCAAATTTAACACCTAACCCACTGAAGTTAAACGAGTGGAAACACCAATACCGCCGCATGCCAAAATGCCAAGCGTACCGAATCGCGCCTAAGTTATTTGTGATAACGAAACATCTTCGTTTACTCGTAGCTTAACTGGTCTACTGACACTTTCTATGTCTAACGAAGGTTACAACCAAAGCCACCAACGCAAGTAGCTCAAAAAGCCAAAACAGAGGAATAAGCCCGAATGGCTCAACCAATACACCATTTTCATCTACGTATGAACCTATGGTGTTATAAGCAATGAAACACAAAAGACCACTAACGCAGAAAAGGGAACTGATTTTATACTTACGGAGAAAATTCATCGGAGCCTCAACATTTGAATATCTAAAATATCAGACACTTTGTAAGAGAACATGGTTCACTCGGATAGGCATAATTGGATAGACGAGTTATCGCCGCTTGAAGTAGCTGACATCGCGATCACCTCACCCATTGTGCCGAAAACACTAAAGTTGATTCTAGCTGGAAATGCCAATCGTTTAGCATCATTTTTATATACCGAAATGGATGACAAACACTTGTTATGTGCTTTTTATTGAGGCCTATCTTCTGGGTTATCACGATACCAAGCTTCGAGCAGTTCCCGACCATAGATGACTTCTGTCTGCATATGCATGTAAAGAAGGAATGCAGCCAATAGAAAACTAACTCCGTTCAACCACCTTAATGCTTGTTTACGCTCTGCATCATAGAAAAACATACTGACACCAACAAGCAAGAAAGGATAACAACCTATAAGAAGTAACAACCAGCCAAGGTAACTTGATATTGCCATATCCGTCATTTCCGCCCCCTAAGAGCCATTAGAAAACTCATTGTATATTAGAGTAATTATTCAGCTATTAGGAGTTCACATAATCGAGTTTCGAGGCACTTCAAGTTGGGGGTTGATGCTGGGATGTTAGGCGTGAGCACCACCTAACCGAAACCATTACACCGCAAACACAAAACTCGACCGAAACTAAAAAATGCCGAGCGTTGTGAATTAGTCTTAAGCTAATAAAAACTAAGTGCTACTCTCCACTTTCAAAGTGGGCAAATACTTCTGCACCAGTCATATTGTGCGTTTCATTTTTAAATTCGTAGTATTTGGGCTTTTCGTCGATGAATATCTGATGAGTTAACTTGTAGTCATCCCCAGACATCAATAAACCGACAGGAAGATGATACTGATTATTTGGCACCAAAAAGTAAAACAAGTGAGTACCACATTTACCGCAGAACCCTCTCTCAGCCCAATCGGATGACTTATATCTCACTACATTTGATTCACCTGATATTTTGACGGAATCAGAGCAATCAATGACTAACATCGGACCGCCAGACCAATTTCTACACATACTACAATGACAAGCCCCCAATTCATTACTGGCGTACTCTACTTCCAACTCAACCGAGCCACATAGGCACTTTCCTTTACCTTTCATGAATCCTCCAATCTTTGCAATGTGTGTAAAATGAATAGCAGATAACGCTTTTTATACCGATGACTTAATAAGAAAGGCTATTTTTTGTTTCCCTTCTTCGACAGATACGCGGCATACTTTTTAGAGATCCATTTATGAATATGAAGCCCTGTTTTACGAACAAGATACCAATCTATCGCAACTAGAATCACCAAACCGATTACAGTTCCCATTATAAAACCTCTATGCTCATTGAAATGTCACTCTAGCAAATAGTTAAGAAAGGCACCGTGAACCTAAACAAACTATCAAGACTAGGTATAGATAGTTAATTTCACTCAGTAAAAATGATAGAGGCATAACGCTTAGCTACGCTGTAAGTGGATGTGTGCCATGTCTGAGCGAAGCGAGTTCGGCACGCGTTTACGATTCAGATTTAGGCACCTTGTTATATGTTTTACTTACTAATATGCCAAGCCATTACGCCACTAGCAATAAGTAAAAATATACCTATCAATCCGACATTAACTGCAAAACTTACTTTATTAGTTTCGTCTTGAAAGTCATTTGTTCGGGACACAAGTTCACGATGAATCATTAACGACAAAAAGTCTTGATTAGCTGGATTGTTACCATCAAATGTAATGCCTGCCAATACAACAAGTAAAACCCCGCTATATGCAATGTAGTCAACCAAGTCTATTGTGGATAGGTAATCAAAAAAATTGCGAGAAATTAGCAGAGCTACCGAGATCACAACAAGATAAGCTAAAATCCCTTTGAGAAAACCCTTCATTGAAACTCCCTGTACATATAACAGTTATCAGACAGAAAAATTCCGCACTTAAATCCAGAATATTTCTGTGTAGTTTCTAAGATAGATAAGTAATATACAACTAAGCCACTGCATAACAATGACTTATGTCACAGCTAATTTCAGGCGTGTGAAAAGTCGCTTACTTTAATTCATCGGGAATACGGCGATCTTTGTGGTAATACTCTCGGTCGCGTTCGTTGATTTCGCGTACCACTTTGCATGGGTTGCCGACTGCGACGACATTGGCTGGGATGTCTTTGGTGACGATGCTGCCTGCGCCGATTACTGAGTTTTCACCAATGGTGACACCGGGAAGTACGACGGTGTGTGCGCCAAGCCATACGTTGTTGCCAATACGAACGGGGATATTGAACTGCGCTGCTTTTAGCCTGAGTTCTGGGCTGATGGGATGTGTGCCAGTGGCGATGGTCACGTTAGGCGCAATCATCACGTTGTCGCCGATGAATACGTATGTGTCGTCGACCAGAGTTAAATTGAAGTTCACGTATACGTTGTTGCCTAGGTGGGTGTGACGCCCCCAGTTCGCGTGTAACGGCGGCTCGATGTAGCAGCCCTCACCGACTTCGGCGAACAGTTGCTTCATGATTTGTTGTCGTTTATCCCCTTCACTAGGACGAGTGTGGTTGAAATCGTATAGCACTTCTAAGCATTGAGTTTGCTCAGCAACCAAGTCAACGTCGTCACAGTAGTAAACGTCTTGGCTGTGCATTTTAGCCTTTATATCCATGTTTGAACCTATTTGATCATTGCCTTATGTCGGCATAAATAAAGAAACAGATGAACAATTTGAAGTTTTCACTGGCCTCAATGCAAGTTGGATGAATTAACGCGGCCTGATGTTTTCAGCCACACGCCACAGCACACCACTTGGGTCAGTGATACAAAACTCAAGCATTCCCCAAGGTTGCTCAACAACCTCGGAAACCATAACTTCAAATTCCGACACTACATTAGAGTTTTGGATGTGTTGATACCAACTTTTTACGTCTTCAACCAGCAAGTGCATCATGTAATTGTGACAGTGCGCAGGTTCATAAAAGTTTTGCAAAAGGAAGGCGCAACTGCCGTGTCGTAGATAGGCGATATCGTGAAATTCAGACATCACTTCGAAGCCGATTGACTGGTAAAAACGCTTGGATAAATCGAAGTCTTTCGCGGGCACGAAAGACTTAATTTCTGAGACTTTGAGGTTTTCCATCCTAGATCCTTATAGTGTTGATATTCTGATCCTGACACGCTTAACGCTTTAAGTGGTTACAGCGTTTATTCAGAGTCCTGCTGAAATGAGTCGACTTCGGCTTTAGTTAGATAACGCCACTGACCTGCTTCAACATCTAAACGAACATCACCAATCTCCTCACGGTGTAGTCCAACAACTCGATTCCCTACCGCAGCAAACATTCGTTTTACTTGATGAAACTTACCTTCTGTAATGGTCAACAGCACTTCTTTACTGGTAATCACTTCGAGTTCTGCCGGACGCGTCAGATTTTGTTCGCCCTGCAATTTAACGCCCGCTTTGAACTTGTCAGCGACATCATCTTTGATATCTCGTGACAATGTCACGCGATACACCTTCTTACATGACTTGGTTGGCAGAGTGATGTTGAATGACCATCGCCCATCATCGGTAATCAAGACTAAGCCTGTTGTGTCTGCATCTAAGCGTCCTGCGATGTGCAGTTCTGATGCTTTTTCTATCTCGATGTAGTTAAAGAGTGAAGGATAAACTTCATCGATATTAGAGCAGATAGTACCCGCAGGCTTGTGCATTAGGAGGTATCGAAATTCACGCAACTTAAGCGGAGTGCCATTTAACAAGATGGTGTTGCTTTCATGAACCTGAGTCGATTCATCGGTCACAGCCTCACTGTTTACGTTCACCTCGCCATTATGGATGCGTTCAATCGCTTCAGGCTTGGTTAGGTCAGTGCTTTTACATAGGTATTTATCAAGGCGCATTAATCGTCGGCACCACATTTTGCGCATGGCTTGTAAGTACGTTCGCCTTGAGCAATCACCACATAGTCTCGAACGCAGTTATCACATAGCGCCAACTTTGGGTAAGCGTCTCTCTGTTTCTTTGCGTTGATGTTGCCTTCGGTGGTGTATACAGTTCTCATTTTGATGCCTTTGCTTGAATAACGTGAGAGGCGCAAATTGTATCACTGTTTACAGCTTTGATTGGAGTGGTGGTGCATAGATAAATTGATTTTAAACGCCGTCATTCCATGTTCTCGCCCCGTAATGGCTTAACCATGAACAACAAAGTCAACGTGCCACGCCTATCAGTGGTAAAATGATAAAAGCTCACCAACCAATGAAGTCACTAATGAAAAATTGTAATCAATGCGGGAAATGCTGTATCAAATACGGAGATGGTGACCTTGCCGCAACGCAAGAAGAGATTGATTTGTGGGAGTTGTTCAATCCAGACATCTTTGAATATGTTCGAGGAAGCGAGATCTGGTTCGACCCTGAATCAGGCGAACGTTTAACTCGCTGCCCTTTTCTAGAGCTAGTTCCGACGAAAGACACCAAGGCTCAAGCCAAGTACACATGCAGCATTTACTTAGACCGACCAGAAGATTGCAGACACTATCCAAGCCTGATTAATGAGATGGTACGAGATGAGTGTGAAATGATTGAGGTGGTGGATTTACAAGACACGAAGAAAGCTCAAAGGAAACTCGACCTGTTGATGAAAGACAGCCGCCCTTCAAGCTATTCGTAAGCGATGATCTTTTGAAGATCAATCTTCAGTATTAGCTAGTAGCCGCTAAAACCTTAAGACAAATACTGGTTCGCTTCTAACCAATCAAGCGCAACCAGTGCCGCCAATGAGCATACCGCTCTGTCGTTGCCATCAACAAACTTAAGCTCTTCGATTTCGGCATCTGGAGACAGTTCACCAGTATAATCAGCAAGGTAACAAGTCAATTGCACTGATACGCCTTCCGCTTTGCCATCAGCTTGACCTGTAAAGGTCTCAACGTATTTGATGGAATCAGTCACTAAATCAACTGAGATCTCTTCTTTGATTTCACGAACCAGTGCTTGCTCATCGCTTTCGCCAGCTTCACGCTTACCACCCGGTAGATAGAACAGTTCTTTGCCTTTTGATCTGACCATCAACAACTTGCCATCTTTAATGAATATCCAAGCGAGCTTATCAATTACCTTATTCATGTCGTTAGACCTTATTTCTGTTTTAGTTCTCGTTTTTACTGAGTCTGATCGCTCTATTGCTCAAGACCAAACAAAGCCTAAGTATGTTACACGCAGAAATGAATATACTCTATTGAATCAAATAGGAAATATCATAACCAAAACGAAAAATGACAGCCTACGAGACGATACTCGTCAACTATCATTGGCGTTGTTTACTGATTACCCAGTAGTTGTCCGAAAAAGAGTATCAGTCGACCAACCACTTAAGCGCAGAGTCATGGTCTTCGAATGACTTAATCTCACCAGACACAAACCAGCTCCCTACTTTTGAAGCCAATTCTTGCCAGCTTTTATCACCATAAATCGCGATTTTGTCTATCTTCGAATTGAGCTCTAATCCCAATTTGAAATCATCCCAAGCAGCACGCAACTCCCAGCCCGTTAAGGTGGAGATGTCGACCAGCATCTTGAGTTTAGATGAATCGAGTTCTTCTAGCGTGGTACTTAGAATTGGCATCATTGCTTGATAGTCATCGTGTGTGAGTTTGCCTTTCGCTTTAAACACAACCATGGTTTCACCGCTAACACGTTCAATTCCGACCGATATTCCGTGACGTTCGATACTCATAACCTAGCCCTCATAGTGGAAACTAGACTTAGCTTAGAGGATTAGACAGCAAAGAGATGAGAGGTCGGCGTCAAAATAGACAAGCGCTTTATATGAGCTTAATGTCAGAGAGTTAATTGTGTTTTTTCAACAGTTCGCTTAGAGATTGAACTTGAATGATGCTCGGATGCTCGGACTTGAGCTCAACTCCTTCCGCGTTCAACCACACCGCTTGCAAACCCGCTTCAAGTGCTGGGTAAATGTCTTTCTCTAAAGTGTCACCTACCATGGTGATATCTTGTGGTGCAACACCGAGTTTGGAAATGATGGCAGGATAGAACCCTGACTCGAACTTAGAAAAGCCAATGCTCGACTTACAAAAGTAACCCAAAATATATTGAGACAGGCCAGCACGCTCAAAGGCTCGAATGATGTCCTCTTTACTGGAGTCGCCTGCGTTGGTGGCAACATAAACTTGACGAGTTTTCGACAATTCCGCTAATAATGCACGAGCACCACTCACTTCTTGTACGGTTTCCCAGTCACACATCTTCCCTTGTGCGTCTGGGAAATCAACCATCAGCGTATTGCCCCAGTCGAATAAGACTATTTCTGTTAATTCGATTAGCTTTTTCATCTTGCCTCCTGCATACGATGAGTTACCTAGCGTTTAAGTGATCCTATAAAAATTTCTCGATAAGGATTTCGTCAAAGTACTGATCGCCAATCTTACCGTGTTTCTTAGCCGTTCCGACGATGTCAAAACCTTGCTTAAGATAAACCGCTAAAGCACGCTCGTTGTCTGCTCGTACATAGGCAAACAGCTTTTCATAACCTTTGGCTTCTGCCGCTTTGAATGTGTAATCAAACAACTGTTTTGCAACGCCCTGTCCACGGCTATTAGCATCAACATAAGTACCAATAATACCAACATGATCAAATGCTTTGGTGTAACTAGCAAATGGTTCTACATTCTGAAAACCAAGCAGCTGGTTTGTCGTTTCGTTGACGGCAACACTAAACACACCGCGCTCAGGGAACGACTCAATAAATGCCTTTTCTTCATTAACAGTAAAAGTCTGATCCAAGATCGTATAACGCGCTTCGATGATGATTGGATTCAATACATCAATAATGCCTTGCGCATCATCTATCGCGACTGCTCTGATTTTTAAGCTCATACTTCTCTACCTTTTTATAACTTGGGGCAGATTCTATCTCTATATGCCATCCCTTTGATAGGACAGAATGTTGTCGAAAGCAATATCGAAGTAGAATTCGTAGCTATTTTGTTCAACATAGCCTAAATGTGGCGTCGCAGTGACGTTTGCCAAGGACAATTGCGGTTCGGCGTCTAGCTATCTTGCTTTAGTCAAAGATAGCCAAAGTGCCATGTCTCGAGATTCAATATGACACTCACGGTGACTTCACTATTGATAAACCACTTTGAAGCGCTCAAGTACGAGTAACATGTCTTCAGTTGGCGCAATTTTGAGCTCTTCACATTCACGTGAAAAGAAGTTCCAGTGCGCATCTCTCCACCATTCTAGTGTTTTATCACCCTCGCCTTCTGCGGCAGCAAACTCAGCGGTCACTTCGTTGTATTTGCACAGCGACACCGAGGTTACCTCGACAAGGCAAACTGGTTTGCCATCCCAATCGGTGACGACTTGCAAATGTCCCACGACAGGCATAACTTCTCCTTCATGGCTGTACCAATATTCAAGGCTGCAAGATGCCCGTTTTTCACCTTTGAGAATTAACTGGGCACATAGGTTGGCGTTGTATTCGTCAGCACAGTAATAGTCGGAACTAAAAGAGGTGTATTGCGAAGCAACGTCCGCTGGTAATGTGTTGAGGTAGCTATCGAGATAAGCTTTGCTTCTTTCTTCCATGATGTGTCCATTTTCAATATTCGTTTCAGCCAGAAGCGCTACATATTGAGCACCTGACTGCATTGCGCGTAACCTATCAAGGAGTGTAAACGGTGTAAATCAAGTAACGATTAAAGTGTGTACTAAGAGTGTAGATTTAATGCAGGATTGTTAGATCAAAAAAAGAGCTAAAAACACCTTCAAGCAGTGCTTTTAACTCTTTGTATTTTATTGTGGATTAACCAATTAACGGTTTAAGAAGTCGACTGCTTTGTCTGGGAAATCAGTAAACACCCCGTCGACTTTCACTTGGTTATAAAACACATCCAACATGCCATCGAAGTTATCGACATAACCTGGAATTCGGCCTGGATCAGCGCGGAACGTGTACGGATGAACATCTAAGCCTGCATCTTTGGCAGATTTCATTAATGGTTTAATGATGATGTTATCTTTGGTCGATGCATCGTCCACCAGCATTGGCTTCCAAGGGCCTACTCCTTCCGCATAAGTCGCAACTTTTTCCATACCACCCGCTTCAAACATCCAGTCATAACTGTATGGCGTTGCTTTATCGCCCTTGTAAGTCATGGTTTCGTTCCAGTCTGTATAGGCCATCAACTGAACGAGCTTAAGATCCATCTCCATCGCCGGCATGAGTTCATCATTTATGCGCTGAAGTTCATTAGCATCGAAACACTGTAAATACACTTTGTCATCTTTCGATAGGTAACCATATTGCTGTAATGTGGCTAGTACCGCTTTAGATATGTCTTTGCCTTCATGGCGATGGAACCAAGGTGCTTTAATTTCAGGATAGATACCTACGTCATAACCTAAGGTCTTATTTAACCCTTGGATCAGTTCGATTTCTTCTGCAAAGGTAGCGACACGGAAATCAGACTGCCACATTGGGAAGCGCGTTGGGTACCCTGCCACTCTGTTACCTTGTTCATCTAGGTTAAAGCCTTCGGTCACTTTCAGAGATTTGATCTCTGCAAGCGTAAAATCAATTGCGTAGAAGCGACCGTCTGCACGAGCGCGTGTTGGAAAGCGGTCAGCGACATCTGTTACTCGATCTAGATAGTGATCATGTAACACCACCAATTGGTCGTCTTTGGTCATCACGACATCTTGTTCGATGTAATCGGGTTTCATCGCATAAGCCAGAGCTTTGGCGGGTAATGTGTATTCAGGTAAATAACCAGAA
The DNA here is from genome assembly GCF_041439375.1 of Vibrio crassostreae. GTDB lineage: Bacteria > Pseudomonadota > Gammaproteobacteria > Enterobacterales > Vibrionaceae > Vibrio > Vibrio crassostreae_D. The sequence goes on from NZ_JBGONY010000075.1 coordinate 10,670, forward strand.
GCACCGCGATGAGCAATCACTAAAGGCTCAGCGAACGCTTGTGCAGATAAGCTTAGTGCTAATAAGGTCAGAGACAGTGACGTTGTTTTCATTATTGTTTCCCTTGATAAAACAGAAGCAGGATATACCTGCCTCTGTCGTTTATTAGTCGATGTGGTTTTGTAAATACACTATTGAGTTAGCGCTTCTTTTTCACGTTCGAGGCTTTTCTCTTTATGGTGCTTACGCTCACCAATAAATGCGTATACCAAACAGATGATTGAAGCGACACAAGCGCCAACCAAGATAGTGAAACCACCATCCCATCCATAATGGTCAACCATGAAGCCAAGTACTGCATTTGCTGCAACTGCACCACCTAAGTAACCGAATAGACCGGTTAGGCCAGCCGCTGTACCCGCAGCTTTCTTAGGAGCAAGCTCAAGTGCGTAAAGGCCGATTAGCATTACAGGGCCGTAAATTAAGAAACCAATCGCAATTAGAGCCAACATATCAACCGTTGGGTTACCTGCTGGGTTAAACCAGTAAACCAATACTGCGATAGTCACTAGCACCATGAACAAGATACCTGCAGGCGCACGGCGACCTTTGAATAACTTATCTGAGATCCAACCACACAATAGCGTGCCCGGAATACCTGCCCACTCGTATAAGAAGTAAGCCCAAGATGATTTATCTACAGAGAAGTCTTTCGCTTCTTTTAGATAAACAGGAGCCCAATCAAGTACACCATAACGAATCAGGTAAACGAACGCGTTTGCGATAGCGATTGACCACAACAGCTTGTTATTAAAGACATACTTAAAGAAGATCTCTTTTGCTGTCATCTCAGTTTCGTGAGACTTGTCGTAATCATCTGGGTAGTCATTTTTGTGCTCTTCAATTGGAGGTAGACCACAAGACTGAGGCGTATCTCTCACTGTGAACCAAACAAAAATAGCAACGAGAGTGGCAAAAAATGCAGGAACATAAAAAGCGGTTCGCCAATCGTCATTGAAAGCCCATAGACCCAACAGGAACATTGGACCAATTAATCCACCGCCCACGTTGTGAGCAACGTTCCATACTGACACTATCTCGCCACGCTCTTTACGTGACCACCAGTGCACCATGGTTCGTCCACAAGCCGGCCAGCCCATACCTTGGAACCAACCATTCAAGAACAACAGAATAAACATCGCAGTAATGCTGCCTGTAGCCCATGGCATAAAGCCAAAGCAGAACATCACTAGCGCCGACATTAACAAGCCACCGCTGAGGAAATAACGAGGGTTAGAACGGTCAGAAACACTGCCCATTAAGAACTTAGATAAGCCGTAAGCGATAGAAACCGCCGCTAATGCAACCCCTAGTTCTCCGCGGCTAAAACCTTGTTCAATGAGATAAGGCATCGCCAAACTAAAGTTTTTTCGGACTAAGTAGTACCCCGCATAGCCAACGAAGATGCCGAGAAACAACTGCCATCGTAGTCGTGTGTAGGTGCTATCGATCTTATCTGATGACAAGCGATCGATATGCGCCATAGGTTTGAATATTCCAAACATAGGAACCTCATAATTATTGGGCGAAGGAAGAATTAAAATGCTCGAACGAAAAAATTTAGCGCTCATTCGAAATCAAGGGAATTGTATGTGCTTCAGGATTAATTTCTGTGATAGAGGTAGTCATTAACAAAAAATAACTTTAAATACAGCATATTAGTTTCATTTAATTAGACTACGCTTCATATTTTTGTTTGTATCTGCTTAATTAAACATCAGAACTTTCGAGAGTGAACAAACCAAAAAAGAGCGAGCGAACACAAATCAACCAACAACAAATTTATTATTCCTGCGAATGCATAGTGAATACCGAAAATTTTGGTTAAATCTGTGGAGTTAAAAGGGTGATTTGGGCTATTGGTTAAAGAAATTCACCAAAATCAACGCAAACAAAAAGGGTCTAGATTTCTCTAGACCCTTTTAGGTAATAACACTTGTTGACTTAATGTTGACTGATTAGACAAACATTAGCTAATTACATGAAGTATTAACTAGCCACACGAAGTGATTATGCGTCGATGTAAAAAGCTTCTACAGTGCCTTTTAGAGTAATAAGCATTGGCTGACCAAAACGATCTAGCGCTTTTGGAGAAGGGATCTTAACCCAACCTTCGCTGATGCAGTATTCTTCAACATCAGTACGCTCTTTACCATTTAGACGAATGCCGATTGGGTATTCGAAACACTCAGCAACGTGGTGTGGGCTGCGTGGGTTACCTGCAAGATGATCTGGTAAAGCTGGTCTTGAATTAGTATCGCTCATGTTCATTACCTGTATGTACGTAAATAAAAAAAGTGCGTCATTCTAGTCAATATAGGCTTTGTGCTCAACAACTGCTGCAATAAATCGTATTGATAGGTCTAATCAACAGCTAGTTGTTTGATTTAAAGGCGATATCGGCATGAGTTTCAACGAAAATTTAACAGGTTTATGCATTATGGATGAAAGGGAGAAATTCATTACTCGAACGGCAGATAAACTAATATCAGGCTTTTATTCCGAGCTTATCGATTAAGCTCAATACTCATCACTTTATGGTTCGGTTCTGATTCGATATTTACGATTGACCAACCTAGCCCTTGGTAGAGACCCATGATATTGGTGTACGCGTAGAGTTGAGTTTGCACTGCAGAAGAAACCTGTCTGACACCACGATTAATCAGTTCACGGGCAATGCCTTGACCGCGCCATTGAGGGTCGACAAACACAGCGTTGATCCACACTACATCACGAACTTGGTGAGGTTCTTGAAAATAGGAATACGCCAAGCCACCAATGACCACATTATCGCGAAGTACTGTTATTACTGGAGGGAGTTGTACGTTTTCTTTATATGTATCTTTAAACTTGAAATCAGACCATTCACTTTGAAATAAGCCCTCTAACTCATGCCAATAAGGTGAGTTTTCATCGCAATTTCTAAAGATTACTTTCTGCATTTTTCCGTCCTTTTAAAGAGAGTAATTCGGCTATCCTAGCCTTGTTTAATCTAAGTGTAGGTAAAGCTACTCTTCTTCGTCGTAATCGTCTGCTGGGTCTTGATTAATTTCTTCGCCGCATCCTAGGCATTCACCTTGCAGATCCGTAGGCATCACAATAATCAAACCACAATGAGGGCAAAGATCGCCTTGTTGAAACATCCTGTATTCCTTCTACTTAATGGCTATTGCTTAGGATATTTTTGCTTACTCGCTTCTAGCCAGTCGTGAATCACTTGGCGAGCGGATTCCGACGGAGGTGCATTTCGTTTTCCGCAGATTTGGTCTATTTCAAAAGGAAATGCTTTGCTCGGGACGCGGCGTAAACCTATGGTTAAACGCTGAGGCTTGAGCATGCGGAACACCACATAACGATCGCTCATGATTCGGTTGTGATACACGCCAATACAGTGCTTCTGCTCGATGCCTTCGTGTTCAAGGTCGTAATAATCCGTGAGCGGATGAATGTTGTCATTGCCAAGTAAAGGAACGGGATAAGGGATGTCTTTATCCATTGGGCAGTTACCCTCCAAACGACGTAATTGCCGTTGCTCCGTCCAGCGGTCATGGAGTTGTTCAAACATCGCAAAAGAGTTCTGACTGGTAATCGCGCGCAGTGGATCATCCATCTCCAAATCTAGTCCTAACAATATCGCATCTTGGAACATCGCCATCTTCGACGGTGCGTTAAGTCTGCCCTCTTCCACCATTGCAATCCCTAGCCTGCTACCAGTTAGAAATGGATGAACTTGGTCCAAACGCAGGGCTGTGTATCCAACTTTTGAGTAATGCTTAAACTTAAGGACTCGTCTTTGCAGCGGTTCGAGAATACGAACAATGTGGTCGAGTTCATCACCAACATTGTAATGAAGCTCTAGCTTGTCGATGAATTTGAGTGTCGCCTTACTGCCGTCTAAGCCCAACTTGGTAAGGATCTTCTTCTGCCCTAAGCGACTTAGTGCCAGTGCTTTCTTGTTGTCGACACTGTATTTCATGCAGATCAAAGCCAAAATAACAGGCCTTAATTCAAGCAATTGCGCGGCTTCATAAGTATTCGCAGCAAGCCACAACATCTGGTATTGGTATTCTGGAAAGTCGTCGGTGATTTCACGATAACGCGCAGGTAATGAATTTAGCCAACGACCATTCACGTCAAACTGTTCAACAAGGTTGAGGCTCAGCCCAATGCCTCCATCAAGCGGTCGTCTACCATCTTCAAACACATGAAAGCCGACGAGCTTTTGAGACCAGTCTCGGATCTCAATATCGTAGTCGAAACCTAATGTTCGAGTGGGAATGGTTAGTAGTGCTGTCATTGATGCCTCTTCGTTATTGGCGCATTGAACTATCAAGCCTATCTAACAGCATAAGCTAGCGCTTCAACCACTATATCAACCTTTTGTAAATTTCTTACCAATCAAAGCGATATAAATACGATAGTGCTTAGAAGAACATTGAATGATGATTTTACGGAATATGAGATCTCTTCGATATCATTTGCGTCAACAGAAACTATGCTTGTTACATAACTCACAACAAGAGGCTTTAATTATGGATTACCGACATATTCTGGTCGCACTTGAACTGTCTGACGACACCAAGATTCTCATTGATAGAGCGACCTTCTTCGCTGATAAACTGGAGGCTGGCATTTCATTTGTTTATATCGATGGTACGCATGGAGAGATTTATCCTGAACTCGTTGATATTCAAGGAAATGACGGTGATTTACCCATCAATGAAGATGCCGTTAAGCATTTGAAAGAGTTTGAAGCCTACACCAAACACCCAATCAAGCACATTTTCGTGGGAACGGGTGATTTGAACGATAAGCTCAAAAATGCCATCGAAGCAAACGGCGTTGACCTATTGCTGTGCGGCCATCACCATGATTTTTGGCATAAGCTCATCTCCCATTCTAAACAGATCATCGATACTTCCCCTATCGATATTCTCGTTGTTCCTATGGAATAGAAGCTCCAGTTCGACACTCAAAAATAACCGGCTTTGCCAACCTCTATCGGTATTATTGGTTGGCTTGATATCCTCTTCAACACACTCATCCTGACCGAAATCTCCTATTTCCCGCTTAGAGTAGAAATTTGTGATCTTGTCAGCTTATCAACTCGTAAGCGTCTAATAATTAACAAATCGCCGAGTGAAAGTAATGAAAAAGATTGGCCTGTATCTTTTTACAAACGACTTAAGAATCAACGACAATGCGCTACTTTACCAAGCAAGCCAAATCGTCGATGAGCTCGTTTGTGTGGTTGTCGAACCGCTTCTGTCTCACTACTCAGCACAGTTCGCCCAAGAACAGCAATATGGCGCTCACCGCATAGCTTTCATTTCACAATCGATAAGCGATCTTAAGGCTAACCTGAGCGACCTAGAGCAAACACTCATCGTCCTTACACAAGACCAAGATAAAAGCGAGAACGTTAAATACTCGCTCAACGAGATTATCTCTGCTCTAAACGTCACTCACTTGTTTGCAAATGTTCATTGTGGCTACAACGAGCAACAGCTAGTGCAATCAACATTGGCTGACTGCCCGAACTTAACTCCGATTCAAACTCACAACTCGACTCTGTTTGAGCTCGATGACTACCCTTTTACGTTAGACAAGTTACCACGCTCGTTTACCAAGTTCAGAAAACTCATCGAGCACTTGTCTGTCGATACACACAGTTTGATCATAACGACGTTACCACCAGCACCAGACCTAACAAAAACGTCACACTGTCACTCAAAGGCATCCCTTTTTATGACGAACGATTTGACGAGCGAGCAAAGCTTCAAAGGCGGTGAAACATCGGGGTTAGTACATCTCGACCACTACTTCTCACACGATTACGCGAGCCGCTATAAACAGACTCGGAATGTGTTGGATGGCATCGAGAACTCGACCAAGTTTTCACCGTGGCTCGCATTAGGTTGTGTCTCACCGAAAACAATCTGCAGACACCTCTCTCGATTTGAGTCGCATCATGGTTCCAATGATTCAACCTACTGGATCTATTTCGAGCTGTTGTGGCGTGAGTATTTTTATTGGAAAAGCATGTCGTTGAAGGCATCGTTATTTACAGGCTCATACACAAACCCCGTTATAGCAGAGAGTAGCACTCAATCGGCAAGCCTTAATTTTTCCAAATGGAAGAGCGGTAACATCAACTACCCGATTGTCGATGCATGCATGCGCCAGCTTAACGCGACTGGCTACATGTCCAATCGCGGAAGGCAGTTAGCCGCAAGCTGTTTGATTTACGAGTTGGGCGTCGACTGGCGACACGGCGCGGCCTATTTCGAAAGCCAACTTGTCGACTATGACGTGGCATCTAACTGGGGGAATTGGGCGTATATCGCTGGGGCTCTCAATCAACCAACCCACAACAGCGAAACTAAAAACCAATCACAACCTAAATCACGCCATTTTGATTTAGCCAAGCAGACTGAAATGTACGACCCAAACCATGCCTTCATCAATCAATGGTCAGGCGGTAACGCAGTCACAACAAGCCTCACAAACCAGGACGCATTATGAAATTTAAAACGGTACGACTTGTATTAGGAGACCAGCTAAATATTGAGCACTCATGGTTTCGACAGGTTAACGATGACGTTATTTACATCATTGCTGAGCTCAAACAAGAAACGGATTATGTTGCGTCTCATATTCAAAAAGTGGCCACTTTTTTCTGTGCGATGGGTTACTTCGCTGACGGATTAAAAGAACAAGGCCATCAAGTACTTCACCTAACTCTTGACGACACAACGCAATTTGAAAACCTAGACACACTTCTAAAGCACTATGTACACGAATTCGGCGCAGAGAAATTCGAATATCAAAGGCCAGATGAATATCGCCTTTTAGAGCAGATGAACAAGCTCAAGCTCACCAATGCGACCAAAGGTTGTTGTGATACAGAACACTTCCTCTTTCCATTCGAAGAGATCGAACAACAATTTCCGAAAGACAAACACATCATGATGGAACACTTCTATCGCCGAATGAGAAAGCGTTTCGACATTTTGCTAGAAGACGGAAAGCCCGTTGACGGCAAATGGAATTACGACGCGAACAATCGAAAGAAACTCAAGAAACAAGACATCGAAAACCTGCCTCAGCCTTTGATGTTTACCAATGACATAACCGACATTTTGCAGCGTATCGAGCGCCACCAAGTGCAAACCATTGGTCAAGTCGGTAGCCAATTATTATGGCCGGTGAACCGCGCACAAAGTTTGTCTTTGCTCGCTCATTTCTGCCAAGTCTGCTTACCGTTATTTGGGCAGTTTCAAGATGCGATGACTACAGAGCACGATTCTAAATGGAGCTTGTATCATAGCCGTATTTCGTTTTCGTTGAACAGTAAACTGCTGAGTCCTAAAGAAGTGATTGATGCAGCACTGTCGGCCTACCAAGCATCCAGCCATCGAGACAGCTCTTCAAATAAACCAAGCATCGACATTGCACAAGTCGAAGGGTTTGTACGCCAAATACTGGGGTGGCGAGAGTACATACGCGCCATCTATTGGGCGAATATGCCTGCTTACGCCAACAAAAACCATTACTCAGCAAACAATAACCTGCCACATTACTTTTGGGACGGACAAACCAAGATGAACTGTATGAAGCATGCGATTGACCAGTCTCTTGAATTTGCTTACGCGCACCATATCCAAAGGTTAATGATCACTGGCAACTTCTGTTTAATCACAGGCATAGACCCTGACCAAGTCGACAGTTGGTACCTCGGTATTTACGTCGACGCGATTGAGTGGGTTGAAATGCCAAATACGCGAGGTATGGCACTGTTTGCGGATGGCGGGATCGTCGGAACCAAACCATACTCTGCCAGCGGTTCCTATATCAACCGCATGAGCGACTACTGCAAAGGGTGTCACTACAAGATAAAAGAACGCAGCGGCGAACAATCTTGCCCTTTCAATAGCTTGTATTGGCGCTTTATGAGCCAGCACCGCGATGCGTTAAACCGTAACCCACGCATGGGCATGTTATATCGCTCTTGGGACAACATGGACGAGCAATCACAACAAGCGATTCTCGATACTGCGGAACAACGAATCACAAACTTGGAGAACTTATAATGGTGGAGCAACTCAGATTACACATATTGGTGGTCGGTGGGAGCGGCGGTATTGGTTTCGCTGTGGTTAAACACCTATTATCTGAGCTCTCTCGGTTTGATTTTCTTGATGTGCATGTAGATGCGACTTACCACTCTCAACAGCCGGAACTAGAAAACAATCGCTTGAGCTGGCACAATGTCGATGCAACCAATGAAGCTGATATTGAGCAACTCAGCAAACAGTTTGAAAAATTGGACTGGTTGATAAACTGTGTTGGTATGCTTCACACACCAGAACTCGGCCCTGAGAAAAATTTGTCTTCTATCGACCCTGAGTTTTTCCTGAAAAACATTTCGGTGAATACCCTACCCAGCTTATTGCTGGCAAAGCACTTCACACCTGTTCTTAGAACGAGCGACAATCCAAAGTTTGCTGTAGTTTCCGCAAAGGTAGGTAGCATTTCAGACAACCGATTAGGTGGTTGGTATAGCTATCGTTCATCGAAAGCGGCACTCAATATGTTTATCAAAACCATGTCGATTGAATGGCAACGCACCATAAAGAAAGGCACCGTGTTGGCTCTGCACCCGGGCACGACAGACACGGCTCTATCGAAACCTTTTCAGACCAATGTCCCTCAAGGCAAGTTGTTTGAATCGAGTTATGTAGCCCATCAGTTGGTCGATATCATTCGCACTGCCACACCGGACAAAAGTGGGCACTTCTACGCTTATGATGGCGAGCAGTTAAATTGGTAGTTAATACCAGTGGCCGTCTTTCATGAGCGCTAAAAAAGAAAACCCAACAGAGTTGAGGCTCCATTGGGTTGTTTTTTGAAAGAGCGCCTGACTTTTTAAGGCGTATGGTTGATATCTAGCTAAAGATCAAAACTGATCATCACGGTTACTCAGCCCAATTGAACTTGCTGTCGTCTACACCTTCTTTCTCTTCTTTAGCTCGCTCGCGTCGGTGTTGCTCTTCAATTCGCGCGGCGTCTATCTCTTGCATGATGGCTTCGATGTCTGCCAAGTCGTCCGTTTCCGTAAACTCACCCGTCAGCTTGCTGTCTGGCTTCAAGTCGCCTTTCTCGTACAGCGCCCACATTTCCTTGGCATACTCGGTTTTCGCCAATTCAGGGGCAAACTGAGCGTAGTAGTCACGGATGTTATTGATGTCACGAGCCAGCATCCACTCGGCGTTGTTGTTCGCAGAAGCATCAACTGCTTGTGGTAAATCGATAATCACGGGGCCGTATTCATCCACCAATACGTTGAACTCAGACAAGTCACCATGGATCAAACCGACACACAGCATTTTAACTACGTAAGTCATCATCACAGCGTGGTCTTCGATCGCCTGCTCTGCTGACATCACGACATCGTTCAAACGTGGTGCAACATAACCATCATCGTCAGTGACCAGTTCCATAAGCAGCACGCCATCAAAGCAACCGTAAGGGACAGGCACACGTACGCCCGCTTCTGCCAGTTTATATAAGGCATCCACTTCAGCACTTTGCCAAACCTTTTCTTGTTGCTCTCGACCAAAGCCAGAGCCTTTTTCCATCGCTCGAGCACGGCGGCTATTTCGGACTTTTCGGCCTTCACGATACGCGGTCGCTTTTTTAAAGCTGCGCTGGCTAATTTCCTTATATACCTTGGCACAACGGATCGTATCGCCGCAGCGTACAATGTACACAGATGCTTCTTTGCCACTCATGAGTTGGCTTGTCACCTCGTCGACTAAACCATCGTCAACTAAAGGCTGTATTCTTTTAGGTATCTTCATGCCGCCTTTATACATCACTTATCTTACAGATAGAAATATTAACTTGAGAAATGAATGACGAAACGATTAAAGGAGCATCAAAATGATGACAAAGAAAGGAAATATAGGAGTTAGTGGGTTTAGAGCGTGAGGATTGAGCTGATCTATTCAAGAGTATGAAGACTCAGATTTATTACGACGGCAACGTTCAGAACAGTAGATCACGTCATCCCAACAGCGCTGCCACTTTTTACGCCATGCGAAAGGCTTGTGGCAAACAGGACATCTCTTAGTGGGTAAATGTGGCTTCTTGTGCATGGCTTTTTCCTTCTTGAAGCATCCACTTCCTGCGTTTACTAGAGATTCCCTATTACGTTCGTTCCTCACTTTAGGGAATAATGAAATGGACCCACCCTTCTAAACGGCGTCGCAATGCGCCAA
>NZ_JBGONY010000076.1:0-20970 GCF_041439375.1 Vibrio crassostreae
CATTAGTGATTGTACTCACTTAACTCAGTGTCCAAAACTGCTGGTGCGGATCACTATGACTTTGTTTATAGCTTTGACATTCGCCCTAATGATCTGCTCCAGTTAGACTGGAGAAGGCATTAAGCGACATATTGTTTTTCAAAGTTAATTGGGCTTAGATACCCAAGAGCCCTGTGCCTTCTTGTTCGATTATAAACAACTTCGATGTATTCAAAGAGTGCTTGAAGCATCTCTTCTCGCATCATTATCGGCTCGTCTTGGACAGCTTCTACTTTCATTGAGTGGAAAAAGCTTTCAAAACAGGCGTTCCAACAATTACTGCGACGGCTCATGCTTTGAGTTATACGATATCGACAAACTCTCCGCTTGCCATCTGTCTTGTGTTTTTTGACTTTCCATTCACCTTCGCCATCAACCATTGGCCAGTCGCATCAATGGCCAGTCGCATCAATGGCTAGGTGCATCAATGGCTAGGTGCTGTATTGCTTTTCTCGTTTTTGGCTTAAATGAGACCTCTACTTTCTTTGCTCTACGATTGAGCCTGGTGTAATGCACAACCAATAGCTTACGGAGAGATGGATCATTTTCATGTCTTAAAAATTGTATCTTCAAGTTGAGTGAGTCGAGTACTAGCGATATTTACCTTGAACCACATAGTTTTCTCGCTTATTGCTCTTCAGATTGCTCCAGAGACGCAACCCAGCGCAGGATCTCTGCGGTGGCTTCAATAAGATCGCCAGGAATGTATTGGTCTAACTGCCCATCCGCATATAACGCACGTGCGAGCGGTACTTTCTGCATCACCGGAACCCCTTCTTCTTTGGCAATCGCAATCATACGTTTTGCAATCGCATCGGTCTCTTTAAGGGTAACTACAGGCAGAGGTGTTTCTCCCTTTTTATAGTATAAACCGATGGCAATGTGCGTTGGGTTTGTAACCAACACATTCGAGCGTTTAACGTTATCTCTTTGGCTTGAAGTTTGCATTTCTTGGTGCAGTTGACGACGTTGACTTTTTATTTCAGGGCTGCCTTCCATCTCTTTGTATTCACGTTTCACTTCATCTTTGGTCATCTTTAACTGTTTAGTGTGGTCGAACTTTTGGTAAGAAAAATCGGCTGCGGCAATCACAATAAAGCCTACCGCAGAGATCATCATCAATTGTTTGATTAATACGCCAGTGATGATCGGTACACACTCTAACCCACAGGTAGGTATCTGCAGTAACGTGTTTAAGTTACCTTTCAGCGTTATCCAAATAATGCATGAAAGTAACGAAACTTTGAGAATGGACTTAATAAAATCAATGATGCTCTTTAACGAAAAAATTCGCTTGGCCCCTTCGACAGGATTGATTTTCTTGATATCTGGTTTGACAGACTCGCCACTAAATAGAAAGCCGAACTGTCCCATGTTAGCCATGATGGCGACTAAGGTTGCAATCAAGAGGATCGGCGCAAGCAGATAAACCATTTCTTTGGCGATGGCGATAGCTACGTCGAGTAGTGCATCTTGAAAGCCCTGATATGCCAATTTGCTTGGCAGTAAAATTAGGGCAGATATGTGCGACATATAGTAATCGGCGAATGCAAACAACACGATAATCAAAGACAGAATCAATGAAGATGAAATGATTTCCTGACTTTTTGCAACTTGCCCTTTTTGGCGGGCATCCCTGAGTTTTTTTGGGGTGGGGAGTTCAGTTTTTTCTCCGCTCATTACTAGGACCTGTTTATTTATTTTGGTTGAATTTTGTTCGAGATAAAGCGTTTTAATCAGGTGAGAGGCGGACGGCTAATTCCTTTTCGCCGAATCGTTCTAAGTAAATCCCTCTCAACAAAGAGTAAAACGTTTTAGCTGAACTCTTTGGACGGCGTTTGTGGTTTCTTTCCACTGCATTATAGGTTTATCGAATAGAGTTACCACATTTCAAAGCATCTATTTTTGCAAGAACAATCCACAAGTCGCTGCAAAAATAAGTTCGAGAGATAAGCAGACTCTAGCGATTACCAAATAGTGTTTAGCTGCTCTGAGAACAGTGCGATTTCAGAGAAAAGTGCTTGAAAGTGGTTCATCATCAGAGCCAGATACACAATCAATAACACACTGGCGATGGCACTTTTGATCGGCATTGCCAAGAAGAAAACGTTGAGTTGTGGTGCGAATCGGCTGATGAGCGCAAGCCCAAACTCGGCAAGGAACATCGCCAGTACTATAGGCGCAGACATCAAAACTCCAAGCCACATTAATTGCTCAAATTGGTCGTAGAAAAAGCGTGCCCACCCTTCTGTTATGGTTGGAAAAAAACCTATCACAGGCCATGACGAGTAACTGGAAAATAGCGCATAAAGAAAAGTGACAAAGCCACCGCCCGAGAAGAACAAAGTGATCAGAGTTTGAGTCAACAATACCGCCGTTGGCGTCGATTGCGAACCGAGGGTGGGGTTAAACATGCTCGCCATGGCTGCGCCTCGCTGGTTATCCACGAGAAAGCCTGCCGCCTCGATTGCCCAAAAGGGGATCGCCGCAATAAAGCCAATGAGCAGACCCAATAACACCTCTTTCCCCAAGATAACCATTAACCAGATTCCATCCGTTTCTGCAGGTAAATTTTGTTGATTAATTATAGGAAATATAAAAAGTGCAAGAGAACACAAGATTCCATTTCTCACCATGGTGCCACCCAGCATTTGCTTGTTTAAGATCGGCAGGAATATAAAACAAGCCATTAACCTAGGAAGCGTTAAGCTGTACAGGAACAGTGCGTGGTGCAAATCATCGTAACTCATCGTATTTGCGGGATTTTATCTAAGGTCAATGTTGCAAACGAATGCAGCTCGGCGCCCAACCACTGTGCGGTAACAAACAAGGTAATTATGACGGCAATCAGTTTAACGACAAACCCCAACGTTTGTTCTTGAACTTGAGTCAGTGCTTGGATGAGTGAGACTAAGGTGCCAACAAACGCCGCAACCAGAATCGGTGGCAGCGACAAGAATAGAACAAGCGTTAAAGCCTGAGTGGCAAAGTGGATTATTTCGGCCGGATTCATATTTCTCTCCTCACTATCCGTAGCTGAGTACTAAGCCATGAGTTAGCTTGGTCCAACCGTCAAGTAACACAAAAAGCAGTAGTTTGAATGGTAGCGAAATTGTCATCGGCGATACCATCATCATCCCCATTGCCAGTAGGATGTTGGACACGATTAGGTCGACAGCGATGAAGGGCAGATACAACAAGAAACCAATCTCAAATGCCCTAGTTAGTTCACTGACCGTGAAGGCGGGGAGTAACAACAATAAGCTGTCTGACTCTAAGCGGTCGAAGTACTTCTGTGGCCACAAGGTTCTCGCAGCATCGGTAAAAAACACCGTTTCAGTTTCACGGATGTGTTTTTTCAGAAACTCTCGATACGGCTGCAGTCCGCTTTCAATCAGCCCTTCAACACTGTCGGAATCTTCTAGGGATATTTCATGTTGTGTAACGTAGTCGTAGGTTTCAAATCCTACTGGTGCCATAATGAAGATCGACAAAATTATCGCCAATCCGTACAGCGCCATATTGGGTGGTATTTGTTGTACACCCAGTGCGTTTCTCAATAGAGAGAACACCACAGCAAGCTTTACGAAAGAGGTCGCCATCATTGCAATGAAAGGAACCAAAGCAAGTAGGGCGAGCGTGACGATTAGGTTCAGTTCATCAGGTAACTGGATCATGCTGGCTCCTGACTACCGCCAAACAATTCGAGAACGCGAACACCTAAGCGTTCATTGATGCTCACAAGTTCACACTCACCAATAATTCTTCCGTTTGCTCGCATGGTGACTGGGTTTGAAATCGGTTGGTTAAGCTCAAAGGTAAAACCAGGTTGAAGTGCGTTAAGCTGTTCTAAAGTAATGGTTTGTTGACCCACATCAAAAGTAAGTTCAATTGGCAGTTTCTGGTGGTCGGTAAGTGCTTCAGAGCTATTGATATTGTTCATATTGGTTTCTTTATCTAGGATATGTAGTCTGGTTTCGTCGAGTTGACATTGCCAAAGGTTTTGATTGGATATCTGAAAGAGAACTTGATGTTGTGCTATGTAGCAATCATCAAAAAACACTACATCACCCAATTCCAGTTGTTCGATTTGGCTGAGGACCGAGCGTGTTCTGCCAAGGCTCAACCAGAACGGCAGCGCAATGTTTTGGCTTAAGTAAGATGGTGTTTGTGGCAACGCATCAATCAGAACATCTCGACCTTCATTTACCCAGAGGCTAAGAGATGCGTCGTCACGGTTGATGGTGAGCATCAATACATTATCTTGTTGCGTTTGCTGTTCATGGGCCTGTAACTTGCTCAAGACAGGAAGCTGCCCAAATAGACGTTTAATTACATCGGTATATGGTTCGATTTGGCTACTGAGTAACGCCAATTGCAATGAGTTTGGGAGTGATTTAAAAGCCGTTGAGTCAAGCATATCATGTAGCCACAGCTGTAATTGCGCGGCACAAAAGTCGATTTTAATCGTTTGCCCGCCAATGAAGAGTGTCAAACGATAGCCTATAAATTCAGGTTCTTGCCCGAGCGTAACCGACAGGCTGTAGCTCTGGCCATCTTGAAAGTGACATTGTTTCGTACATAGTTGATTGCTTAGTGCGATGCTCGATGCGTCGACCTTAGGTAAATCAAGTATCATCGTTCGTCCTCAGGCTTCCATTCATCATAAATACTGCGTTGTTGTCGAGAGCGTTGTTGATCTTGTTGTTGATTCATTTGTTCGCTGACCGAGATTCGAATCGGTTGATCAATCCCTAAGCGTTGTAAGCGCTCAACCAATTCTTGTTTAGAATTTGGGTTGATTAGCGAAAGGGCATGCTCTTGTCTTATCAAGACGCTGTAACCAGAACTATCATGTTTAATGGAGATCTCGCCGCCTTTTAGCTGCCCTTCATTGAGAAACAATCGAACTTCTTTCTCATTCGCTGTTGGAAGAGAAACATAGATCTTGTTGACTAACTTGCTGATTAGTTTGTTCACGTCTCTCGTCGAGCTTTGCGGCGTGCTTACGTCCATGTTCTTTAGGATGATCTCGCCTAGGGTTGTCGGTTGGTTTAGATTGTTTGTCGAGTACAGTTTGGGATCCGCTTCTGCTGTATTATTGTTTAAGTTGTTGTTATTTTTTTGGTTTTTCTTATCTTTAAACGCTGATAAGGCAGTTTTAGCTTCCACATTAATCTCTGTATTGCTTAAGGTACTCACCTCTTTTGTTACTGAATTTGGCTTTTGTAACTGACTGTTCAATACCTTTTGCACGGCGGTAGCGGTTTTACCATCTAGCTGTATTGGTGTGGTTTGATGCTTTAAGTCTTTTTGAAAGCTGGAAAAAATGGCTTTGGGGTCGCGATATAGACCATCGGGTGATGGGATTGAACTTACTAAATCTGCCTGGTTATCATGTGTGATTTGTTTTTTTTCTGCCGATGAGACGACGGATTGTTTTTTTACAATAACTTGTTCTTGTCGTTGCATGTGTTCACCCGCCGCATTATTTAAAGCAGCTTTCTCAGATAGTGATTGACCTAGGTTTTTATCTTTGTTTTCTACTGGCGAGTCGCTCTTATGCTTTATGTATTTTTTATCGGCGATAGCAGGCTCGGTCAATGAGGAGTTGGGCTTAACGTGTTTCTTAGTACTCGAGTCAGCCTCTATTGCAGTCTTTGGCTGTCCTAAGATGCCACTATTCGACCCGCCTTTAGAAGTTTGATCCTTTGTACTCTCTTGTTGAATATGCGCATGCTGAAATTTAGACTTCACGGTTTCTAATTTATCCAAATTAAAGGCCGCGGTGTACAAGGGAGAGGGCTTTTGGCAAAGACCTGGTACTATAGGTCTTTGTTTAAGGGCATTGTTAAAGCGAGATTTAAGCGCTTCCGAGACGTTAGTTTCGGGACTCTGTCGAACCTTTTGGGGAAATTCTGCTGTGTTTGGGTGGTCGTGTTTAACTCGCATATTTACCTTCTATGAAATAATGGCACTACGAAACTCTTCCTGTTCGAGTTCTTCTTGGTACTGAACTTGGCGAGTTTTTTCAGCAACTTCTTGTTCGTTTAACTGAATGAATTTTTCTTTGGCTTTATGAGCGACGAGAGCCTCTTTTTTTATTTCTTTGAGGCGTTGGGTTTCTTGCTCCAATGTCTTTTTAGCCTCAGCGGCACGCTGTTTTAAATCGGCTTCTCTTTCCCTTAATAGAGCAATTTCTTGTCGCAACATCTCGAGTTCTTTTAGTACCACCATTTCCTGCTTCGCTTTGGAAAAGCGCCGCTCTTCTTCCTCTTTTCGCCATTGGCGATAATCTACCACGGATTGCTCGGCTTTTCGTCGCATAGAGAGTGAGCTGTTAACTCGATACTCTTGCTGCTGAACTGCAGTGTCAGCTCGATCGGCACGAATCTTTTTTATCTCTAGCAACTGCTCGATCATAAGCTCGCGAGTCCTCGTAACTGAGTCACGGTTTCGTTAAGTTCACTTGGTTCGTGTGTGCCTTGACGTAAAAACGCTCGGATATCATCACTTTGTGCAATAGCCATATCCGCGCGGTTGTCAGCTCCATGTTGATATTCACCAATTTTGATCAGCAGTTCAACTTCTTCATACTTTGCCAGCATTTCACGCATATGTGCAGCCGACGCTTGATGAGTTTTGTCAACGATTTGGTTCATTACACGGCTTGCTGAACGAAGCACGTCTATGGCTGGGTAGTGGTTCATTGCAGCCAGTTTCCGAGAAAGAATAATGTGACCATCAAGTATTGATCGGGTCTCATCGGCAACCGGTTCTGTCATGTCGTCACCTTCTACGAGTACGGAGTATAGTGCGGTGATGGAGCCTTTTTCTGATTGACCAGCACGTTCCATCAGTCTTGGTAATGCCGCGAAAACAGAAGGCGGATAGCCTCGTCGTGTTGGTGGTTCACCTGCTGCCAAGCCGATTTCACGCTGAGCTCGGGCAAAGCGCGTGACTGAATCCATAAGCAGTAGGACGCGTTTACCTTGGTCACGAAAGTACTCCGCGATGGAGGTCGCCACAAACGCAGCTTTGGCACGTTCCATCGCGGGTCTGTCGGAGGTCGCTACGACTAACACCGACCTTGCCATGCCTTCTTCACCAAGGTCGTGTTCGATAAATTCTTTAACCTCACGACCTCTTTCGCCGATAAGGGCGAGAACTGTTACATCAACATCAGCAGAGCGAATAAACTTTGCAAGTAGGGTACTTTTACCACCGCCAGCGGCGGCAAAAATACCCATCCTTTGTCCTTCGCCGCAGGTGATCAATCCGTCTATCGAACGAACCCCCATGGAAATCGGGGTCTCAATCAACTTTCTTTGCATCGGCGGCGGCGCATCTTTGTAAACCGGATACCAAGCACTCGGCTCTTTGTTTTGGGTGCCATCAAGCGGACGCCCCAGCCCATCCAATACTTTCCCTAACAAGTGATTACCAACGCCCACTTCGTGCATCTTTCCTAGCGGACTCACTTCGGTATTAGAGGAAATACCAAGCATGTTTCCAAGCGGGGTAAGCAACGCGTGGTGTTGCTGAAAACCAACCACTTCCGCGAGTAACGACAAGGTTTGATCAGGGTTACGCAACTCACAAAGTTCCCCAATGCGAACACCAGGGACCACAGCTTTGATTATGGTTCCGGTAACTTGAGTAACTCGACCTCGGATTTGTATCAAACGTGTCTGTCTGATTGCAGATTGTTGCGTTTCGGTGATGTATGAGAAATCGTTCAATTTAGGAAATATGCGTAATAACTGATAATGGTAGAATAGAAAGGATGGTGCAGTATTTATAGTTACTATTGGTCGAGAGTTTTTAGAAAACTTAAAACGCCCTAAAAAAACACGTCTGATTTTGACAGTTTATTGCAAATGCAACTCCTATAATCGGATCTTACTGTACGAAAGGAGTGCAAGTGAGTGAGTATCATCAATAATCAAATTGCAACGGGTAACAAGTTTGACACGCCAATTCGAAGCGGTCGTGAACACACACGTTCAGGGGAGTCTATTGGCGGCAACTATCGAGGCGAAAGCGTCCGAGTGCACAATGCTACTCAATCACTGTTTGACGCGATGGAAGAGCTTACATCATTAGGCTCAGAAAAAGCGGAAAAAGATCTAACCAAACGTAAAGTGAAAGATGGCGGTATTCGGATTAATGAAGCTCATGACCTGGTTTCTGATTATTTGAGGAAAGTGCCCGATCTTGAGAAGAATCAAAAAATCAAAGACCTTGCTGCCAAGATGGCAAGTGGTAATTTATCAACGATTGCCCAGCTACAAGCGTACCTTAATGGTTTTTCTGAAGAGAAAAGTCACCAGTACCTTGCATTGAAAGCGGTGAAAAAATTTCTCGGGGCTAACTTAGAAAGTAAGAACCTGCTGGCGTTAATTGACCAAGCACTTCTGAACTTTGAGAAAAATCCAGATTCTTGGTCTCAGATTGATACCGAAATTAGTGTATCGAGCTTTGCTGACGAATATAGCCGAGAGCAAGGCTTCAGCAGTTTGCACCAACTACGTGGTTTCTATCGTGACACGGTGCACAGCTACCAAGGTTTAGGTTCGGCATACAAGGATGTAGTTGAGCGTTTTGGTGAGAAAGAAGTGTACACCGCAGTCGACTTTATGTTGCAAGGTATGAGCGCCGATTTAAGCGTTCAAGGCAGCAATATTGATCCGGTTAAGCTGCAGCTTTTAATGTCAGATATGCAAAAACTTAAGACGCTGAACACTCTTCAAGATCAAGTTGGTAATCTCTACCAGATGTTTAAACCTCAGCAGGCAAGCCATGGCTTATCAAGTTACTGATTTGATGTCAGATATCATCGACTTGGTTGAGCAGCGCTGGGTGGGAAGTGAAGAGATCTGGAACTTAGTGAATGCTATGGAGTTGGAAGCGACTGAGCGAAAAATTGGTTTTTGCAGAGAGCTGCACAAACTAGTCCGGCATATTTCCATTGATGTATTTAATGACGAAGAGCAGCGACAAAATCTAATCCAAGCAGTGCAAAAAGCGCTTGATGAAGCGATTGATTTAGAAGAAGAGGAAAGTTGGGACGATGAGTTGGATTGATGCGTCAGTGGACGATTTTTGCCAAGGAATGGGACTTGTAGCCGTAGATTTCTCGTCAGCTGGACGTGTTCAGTTGAACTTTGAAAAAAGCGGCACCTTGTACCTTGAGAAATATCAGGATTGTTTGGTTCTTATGTTGGTAAGAGCGCTGCCATGGCACCAATTTAATGAGTCAATTAAAAAAGCCCTGAGCTTTTGTCATGCAGGGCAAGGTTGGCCGTTTACTATTAAAGCTGGGCTATTCGAGGAAGACATGTTGGTTTTATCAACGCAAATTGAGGGGGATGAAGTGACATTACCATCCATAGAACAAGCGTTCGCGTTGCTGGTTCGTTTGCATAACGATGTGGCGAATTCATGAATCGGATAAGTCGATTAAACGTTGGTATTGAAAGCTTTGCACATGTCTCGCTTGATCAGGTTGAAAACGACTTCCCGCAGCGCTTTCAACTACTGCCTGATGGGAAAGCCATCGCGACGCACTTAGAGAAGCTGTATGAACTTCGCCCATCTGAGCAGTACTTGATGCCGCTCGCAAAGCCCAAGATTATCCATACAGAGTTACTTCGTCCTGATAAGTACCGTCAGCAGTTTGAGACCACTCAGCAACGACTTCAGAATTTAGCGCAGCAAAATGGTTCTCATGCGCTGAATCAAGCCGTAGAAACGTTGCAAAACACTCAATTAGACCAACGTTATCTCACAATGGCGTTGAATCTACTGATTCAGGTTTAGCCTCCATGTTACAACCAAAAGATGTTGAACTATTGCTTATCCACGCGGCTCTCCAAGTTCAATATAAAAAGCCCGAACAAGCGATTATATTACTCGAAGCGCTGTTGGAAATCGAACCTCAGCATCTAGAAGCTCGCCAAGCATTGGCGGTAGCATGCCTAGATTCAGGGCGTTACACTCGTTCAATTGAGCTGTGCGAAAGCCTGTTGGAAGCCAGCAATTCTAATGAAGCTGGTTTATGGTTTTGCCTTAGTCAAGCGCGCTGGAAACAAGATGATCCTGAGGGTGCGCGCCGTGCTCATCGCCGATATATCCAATCTATAAATAGTGAATAAAATGAATAAGTTGATCGATATTCTTAACAAAGTTGGGCAGCGCAAAGACATCATGCTTGCCGTGATGTTACTGGCAATCGTCTTTATGATGATCTTGCCTTTACCTACGGCATTAGTGGATGTACTTATTGGTACCAACATGAGTATAGCGGTCGTCTTATTGATGATTGCTATCTACATTACATCACCGCTGGAATTCTCTGCATTTCCAGCGGTTCTTTTGATCACAACTCTATTTCGTTTGTCACTTTCTATCACTACAACGCGACTTATCCTGCTGCAAGGTGATGCTGGTCAAATAGTTTCTACCTTCGGTAACTTCGTTGTTGGTGGTAACTTGGTCGTGGGGATCGTCGTCTTCCTGATCATCACCATTGTTCAGTTTATGGTGATCACCAAAGGTTCAGAAAGGGTAGCTGAAGTAAGTGCTCGATTCTCCCTTGATGCGATGCCGGGTAAGCAAATGAGTATCGACGGCGATATGCGCGCTGGGGTTATCGATGTTCATGAGGCACGTAACCGTCGTTCATTGATTGAAAAAGAAAGCCAAATGTACGGTTCGATGGACGGCGCAATGAAGTTCGTAAAAGGGGATTCTATTGCTGGTCTGGTGATTATCGTGGTGAACCTTCTTGGTGGTGTCACCATTGGGGTGACTCAAAAAGGCATGTCAGCGTCTGAAGCACTGGAGCTATTTGCTGTTTTGACCGTGGGTGATGGTCTGGTATCACAAATCCCGGCTCTGTTTATCGCCATTACTGCTGGCATCATCGTTACACGCGTTTCGAATGAAGACTCTTCTGATCTAGGCTCGGATATTGGTGACCAGGTTACCGCACAACCAAGAGCTTTGTTGATTGGTGGTGTGCTGCTGGTATTGTTTGCGCTGATTCCCGGTTTCCCGAAGATCACCTTCTCTGTCCTTGCTATTCTAGTCGGTGGGGGCGGCTTCTTCATACTCCATCGACAAAAAAAACAGAGTGAATTAAGTAGTGCCGACTTACCAAGTTTTGTTGCCCAAGGGGCGGGTTTGCCAGCAACCAAATCAAACAAGTTGACTCCTTCGCGGAACAGCAAAGGAAAGTTGGGTGAACAAGAAGAATTCGCGATGACAGTGCCGCTGCTCATCGACTTGGATTCTCGCTTACAAGAGAGCTTAGAAGCCGTGGCATTGAATGATGAGCTCGCACGTGTAAGACGCGCGTTATACCTCGATCTCGGCGTGCCATTTCCGGGGATTCATTTACGATTTAACGAGGGGATGAGTAACGGTGAATACTTGATTCAATTGCAAGAAGTGCCGGTTGCTCGCGGTCGAATTGAAAGCTTAAAGCTGTTGGTGACAGAAGGCAGTGATCAGATCGATTTAATTGGTGTACCTTACGAAAAAGATGATGATTTTCTACCAGGCATTTCGAGTGTTTGGGTCGACCACGGCTATCGAGAAAAACTGCAAAACAGCCAAGTGGGCTTTCTAACTCCCGACCGTATTCTGACTTATCACCTTTCTCACGTGCTGAAAGAGTACGCGCAAGACTTTATCGGTATCCAAGAGACTCGTTACTTACTTGAGCAAATGGAAGGTAGTTATTCTGAATTAGTAAAGGAGACGCAGCGTATTTTGCCTCTGCAAAAAATGACGGAAGTACTACAACGTCTTGTTTCTGAAGATATTTCTATTCGTAACTTACGCGTAATCTTAGAAGCCATGGTGGAGTGGGGACAAAAAGAAAAAGATGTGGTTCAGTTGACCGAATACATTCGTTCAAGTTTGAAACGCTACATTTGTTACAAGTACGCCAGTGGTCAAAATATGTTACCTGCATACCTGTTGGATCAGAGCTTGGAAGATACGCTCCGTAACGGTATTCGTCAGACTTCATCAGGCAGTTACTTAGCGCTTGATCCTTCTGTAACTCAACAGTTTGTCAGCGACGTTAAACAAACAATTGGTGATTTGAGCCGTATGCCAAATAAGCCGGTTCTGGTTGTGTCAATGGACGTACGCCGTTACGTGCGC
Source organism: Vibrio crassostreae (assembly GCF_041439375.1). GTDB lineage: Bacteria > Pseudomonadota > Gammaproteobacteria > Enterobacterales > Vibrionaceae > Vibrio > Vibrio crassostreae_D. The sequence goes on from NZ_JBGONY010000076.1 coordinate 12,217, forward strand.
AAGTTGATTGAATCTGAATACTACGATCTCCCGGTACTGTCGTTTCAAGAGCTGACGCAACAAATTAATATTCAACCGTTGGGCAGGGTGGGAATGTAATGGCATGTGAACTCACACAGTCTTTAGTGGCGTCAGGTATTAAAGTGACGCCTTATTTTTGGCAGAAAAGCACAATCTTACTTGGGCAACGCTACGAATGCGATGGCATGGAGTTGGTGTTCCGAGTAGAAGCTGGCGAAATCATCATCGTTTTGCTGCGAAGAATCATTCCTAATCAAGGTTTGAGGAACCCTTTTTCTGCCCTGTTCATGCTCGCAGAACATGCTATCCAACGTTACCCCCTTGACTGGATCATTCGTGGCAACGTTGACGTAATGCGTGGTAGTAGCATGAGCAACCAAAGATTAGCGCAGTTCTATTTGGAAGCCTGTGGTGCGAGCCACGATGAACAAGAAGATTGGTACTTCTTGCGTCTGAGTGACTACCGCCCACTTAAAAAGTAAAAACTCTCGACTGTTACTGACAGCATCCAAGCGATGCTTCGCATTAAGATAGGTATCAAGATGAATAACCCCTTTACCGAAACCATTGAAAAATCAGAACTTGTTATCCGTAATGCAGAGGATAGAGCTGAAGTCTTCGAGGAATTACTTGAAGGATTAGGCGTTGGTTCAGTAGCAGGCAATATTCTGCTCGATGGGTTAAGTGTCGATCCCAAGTTGATGAAAGAAGCAGAACATGAATTGCTTGAGGAAGTACAACGTCGCAGACAACAACAACGCCCGCTACAAGCCACTAGTGTCGAAGGCTCTAGACGCAAGCGGCCTGTGTTAGTACGTGGCATAGTAATTTAAAGGTTTTTACATGACGGATATAACTAGCAGAAACCCGGTAGGTGGAGTAAGCCCCCGACCTAAATCTCAGACCTCGTTTCAAGATCGTTTGGCTGATAAATTGGCTACTATTTTAGGGGAACCAGATACGGCTCACTTGAAGTCGTTGATTAGTAAATTGCCAAATATTTTAGGGCGCACTGAACAAGAAAGCCTAGATCTTTATGCTGACTCATTGAGAACACTATTAGAGAAGCAAGCGGCATTTACTGGCACTGCGGCAGTTGAAACTGCTGCACATTGGATGAAGTCGTTGCAAAATCAAGCGGTAAATGGTCAGACTTCGCCTCAAGACTTGATAAACGGAGTCAACAAAACACTTACTTACCAATTCCGAACTTGGTTCGAAAAGCAGTTAAGCGATAAGGTCGACAATTCGCTCCCGACTGACTTTATCAACCAGTTCCGCTTAGGAAGCCAGAGTTCCCAAGAACAACAAATAGCTAACTTAGATGCCGATGCACTTAAACAGGCTACTGCGAAAATCAAAGTGTTTATAAATGCACTTTCTCAGCAAATGAGCTCTAGTAAGGTTCGTGAAAACGCTATTTCTTTTTTGCGTAATGCATTTCGCAATCTAGGTTCGGTAGACATCAACGAGCTAAATAACTCGGATTATTTATTAACGAAAGAAAGCTTCAAAGCAGCAGTTTTAGCACAGCTTACTAAATCTTTAAATAATGCAGGTCTTACGCTAAGTGGCAGTGATGCACAACTTTTGGCAAATAAAATCACTTGGCTTCCAGGTATGTCTAAGCAGGAGCTTAGAGGAGGGCTGAACGATCTGGTGAACCAAGTAAAAGGTCAATACGCAAATGCTTATGGAGCAGGTTCGGTTAGTAAGCTGCAAATAGTACTTGATGCGGCAATTGCAAAGCTAAGGAGCTCATCTACGGATATAACGCTCTCTAGCTTATTCTCGAATATGGCTGTGAGTCTTATAAACACTCAAGTCGATGCCTTTTATAGCAGTCTTCACGAAGTGCAGAAGTTCCAAACTCCACAACAACAGGTTGACCAAATAAAACAGCATACAGCACGAGATATAAGATTTCAGTTTGAAAAAATGATGTTGAGGAAAGATGTTGGTATCGACTTTGCCACTCGTCATAAAAAAATGATGAGTAACCTAGCCGCTCTGAAAGCTCGTTTAAGTAAAATCACAGAAGATGAAAAGAAAATAACGGTAGGGACTGACGGTCAAAGGAAAGCAGATGTTAAAGCTGAGCACTCGTTAACCTCTCGTGATTTGTTATCTGTGATTGATTCGACTATTGGCGATCGTTTTGATGAGCGCGTGCTGTTTTCTTTAAATGAGCGTCGAGTGAACCGTCTTGAAAAGCGTAACGAGAAGAAAGAGGAACTCCAAGAGCTTACGACTAAACTAAAAATATTTGGTCAAGTCCAGACTACCATCAGTACAAAGTTATCGGAGATAATTAACTCAAGTACTGGTGATGGGCATTATTATCCAGACAGGCAGCATTTTACTTATAAACATTTCGGATATGAGACTCAACAAAAGTTTGAAAAAGGTAAGGAGTTTAAGTATTTAGAAAAACATATAACTCCAAGGGTTGGTTCTGATGGAGTTAAATACTTTACTCACAAACAATTTTTAGAGAATGCAGGAGTGACTGTTAGTCGCGATGTATATTATAACAATACAGATAACAAATACCTTAGTAATTTTTCTAGCTCGGTTTCAAGTAAGTCGAAGCCAATTAACGATTCTGTACAGTTAAAAACTACTGCGTTAAGCGACATCAGTTCCCAATACAACGCAACTGTTGAAGCTATGAATAAATTTGTTCAAAAGTACCACAATATTTTGCAAGCAATCCTACGAGCGATTTAAGGATAAATAACCATGACTACACAAAACCCGGTAACTGACCCATCTCAAATGCAAGCAGAGGAACTCCTTTCGTTTCTTGAGGAAGGTGGAACGTTAAAAATGCTGCACGATGTATCAGCAGATACCATTGAGCACATTTACGCTGTTGGATTCAATTTTTTCCAATCAGGAAAAATAGAGCAAGCCGGTAAGATATTCCAACTGCTTAGCATGCTTGACCACTACCAAGCACGATTTTTTATTGGTTTAGGAGCTGCTCGTCAAGAACTGGGTGAGTACCTGCAGGCGATTGACGCCTACAGTTATGCAGCGCTTGTAGATATTAATGACCCACGCCCACCTTTCCACTCTGCAGAGTGTTACCTAAAACTTGAGCAATTAACAGAGGCAGAGAGTGGGTTTTACAGCGCGAAGGGGATGTCTGCCGGAAAACCAGAGTATGCAGATTTGCATCAACGCGCAGGCATCATGTTAGAAGCGGTGAAAAACAAAAGGAGTAACTAGAATATGAATTCTATTGCACTAGACCGCACTCAGAGTCAGGCATACTTACCGGATTCTGGTCAAACAATGTTAGATAAGGTTACTAAGACTGCATCTCACGTGTCAGCTTCAGTAACGGTTGAAAACGTAAAAGGTAAAAAATCTGAAGTACCGAACACTGGTAAAGTTAAAGTTCAGCTTGATGCACCGAACGCTGCAGTTAGCGATAAGGTCAATGAATTAACGCTGAAAGCCATGAATCAACTACAAAAAATCGTTGATTCGATTGCCAAGGTTTTACATGCGGTCGCCGACAACACGGGCTCACTAGCAGTGAAAATCCTGGCAGGGTCAGCCGATGACTTTGAGGTAGAGCTAGCTGCTATCACAGACAAACTGAAGAGCGTACAAAACAAGCTTAAGATCCAAGAAGTAAAAGTAGCGAAAGCGAAACACGAACAAGAAATAAAGGATAACGAACAAAAACTCAAAGAGTCTGAAGCTGCGGCTAAAGAAGCGAAAAAATCGGGTCTGGTTTCCAAGATATTTGGGTGGGTCAGTGCCGCAGTTTCGATTATAGTGGGCGCTGTAATGGTGGCAACTGGTGTTGGAGCAGCAGCTGGTGCACTAATGATTGCCGGTGGTGTATTGGGTGTAGTCAGTATGGCTATGCAAGAACCAGCTGTTCAAAATGCAATGAAAGAAGCTGGCATTAATGTCGATGCTCTCAGCAAAGTTATGATGGCTTTAGAGATTGCGGTTGCGGTTATTGGGGCTGTTGTGACGTTTGGCGGCGCGGCTGCGGGCGGTATTGCTAAATTGGCGGGGAAAAGTGCCAGTAAAGTAGCACAAAAAATCACTGATATTGCGACTAAAGCGGCAGCTAATATGGCAAAAGTTGCAGATATGGGTTCTAAAGCAGCCACGACGACAGCTAAAGGTATTCGATTTGCTGCAGAGTCATTAGATCTTCTTTCTAATGTTGGTAAAGGCTCTGCCGATAGTGTTCATTCCAATAATAAAGCTAAAGTGACAGAAATTAATGCGGATCTTACTCAGCAGAAAGCGGAGAAGGTGCTGACTCAATCGGTTATTGATAAGCTTAAAAAAGAAATCGCTAAGATGATGGAAGGTTTCCAAGAGTTGATGAATGTCATCATGCAGATGATTCAGGCGAAAAGCGAAACGATGGAAACGGTAATGAATCGTCCAGCGACGGTTTAAGGAGGATTTATGTTAGATAAAATTGGTAAGACTGGGAATGCAGATCTATACGGTTTGGGTGAGATAGGTAAAACGACTAAGGCTGAAAAAGCCCCCGAAACAAAAACAAAAACAGAAGCAGCGGTAGCCCGTGGTAACGATGATACTGCAGTATCAGGCACTAAACATTATTTTTTGGAAGTTCCAAAAGCGTCGACGAGTGGACAACAAGCTCGCGTGGTTGAAAAGTTGATGACCGCTTTGGCACCAACAGCAAATCTACTCATGCAAACCCTAGAAAAAGCTTTCAATGGTCAGTCTGGAACCCAATCATCGTCAAACGCGGTTTCAGAATCTCTTGCTTTGATGACCCTACTGTACCAAGTTTCGAAGTTAAGCCGGGAACAACAAACACTTGAACGTGAAATCGCGGTTGAAGCGAACGTAGCGAGCCTTAAGAGTCAAGCACAAGAGCTAAATAAATCTGCTAAAGCGATGATCGCAATGGCTGTAGTTTCAGGAGTTCTAGCCGGTGTAACGGCAATTTTGGGCGGAATAGGTTCTTTAAAAGCTGGTAAACAAATTAAAGCGGAAGCATCGACTAATACATTACTGAAAACACAAAAAGCTGGTGTAGATAAGGCTAATGATTTGTTGAACAATGGTGGGTTATCGAAAACTCAACAGCAACAGTTAAAGCGTGTTCAGGATGTCGGGCAAGACCGTCTTGGTAATTTGACTGATAAATTGACAAAAGGGGGGCGAAAGTTTGACAAAGCTACCACCTCTAATCAAGCGCGAAATTCGATTCTTCAGTCTCTTAGTCAGATGGCAAACTCAGCATCAAATGTAGAGCAAACTAAAGCTCAGGCTCGCGGTAAAGAAGATGAAGTTCTAGCGACACGTGCACAAGCATTGAAACAGAAAGCTGACGAAAATATTGGTTTTCAAGATAGTATGCTTAAAGAGCTGCGGGATCTGTTTCGCTCAATTGCTGATAGCCAAAACCAAGCATGGCGAGCATCTGCTCCTACCGTTTAAAACCACTGCGGATTAGAGTCCCCTTCTTCTAAAGTAGGTTGGCAATTTTTAGTAAGTCAGTAATGCAAGTTACTGGCTTTTTTCATGCATTTTATTTGGCAAATTCACACCTAGACTGAAATGCCGCCTAATTTCGTTAGACGTATGTATCAACTCTTCAATAAGCGTTTTAACTCGTTAAGATTTTTGTCCTGAGTCAGCAAGAACTCTTCCTTGAGGAGATCATTGACACGCTTATCTACGCTTTGTTGCGATTATCAACCCAATAATAAAACCCACTCCTAGCATAAGTTCATAGCCATTTTACTTTAGATTTTCCGCGATGTATGGAATCCACTCATTCTCGGCGTTGTTGATCAAATCAGTTTGAGGTTCAACGACGCCAAAAACTTTGAGACCAGTCGAGTCAATCGCTATATGGCGAATAGCTCCTTTGGATTTATTGCGATATTTGACCTGAACTGTCTTCGAACGGTTGCTGATACAGGTGTAGTCAGGGGACGTCAGTGGAACATCCAATAGCTCAAAGATAGAATCAATAAAGCCTTGAAGAGCACGTAATGGCGGATAGAAGATCCCCTTAATCATCAAGGCAGTTTCAATCGCGGTATCAGAATACTGGAAACCTCTACCACGCTTGCACAGAGCCTTATTGTATTCCGCCCAGTTAGTTATCTTCTTTTCCGCTTTACCCATGTCACCACCGTTCTAACTACCATAAAGGATCAGATCACAAGACTTGGAAAAGGTTCAACTGATTTAAGCAACAATGCATTCATTCTCTGTTACTAGGAGGACGATGAGCTTAAGAAATTACAATGCACAGGTGGGTGAAACTTATGCGATGAGCAAAGCGTTGAACAAGCTTACTGGGTTATAAAACTTGTCGTATTGACTAAGAAGCACACGAAACGGTGCGACTCTGTCTCTAAACTAAATTAAGCATCAAAGCCTCTTAAAGTTCATTGAGTATAAAAACTTCCGCCCGTATTTAATATCTTGCCATTCCCTCATCTTTATAATTCTTCTCACTACGAATAAGAACCCTCAGAAAAATACACAGAAGGAACACAATGGATATTTATCAGGAAAGTATCAGTTTTTTAGGTAACGGCGTGGATTTTGATGAAAACGGATTATTTCAATGTGAGTTATCATCGGATACGAATAATCATGATGAAGCACTTTTCTTAACCGTATTTAAGAACGAAACCACCATTAACTTACACATGTCTCTCACCAGCCCTGTGGAGTTGCCAACCCCTCTTCCAGAAACGATTGCTATCGCGATTGGTGAACATGCTCTGGAACCTTTCCGTGGTGGTTTCGGTATCGGTCTAATGCCCGATAGCCGAAGGTTAACGATCTACAAGGTTATTTTTCTCTCAAACAAACCTCAAGATTATGTGCAGAACACTTTTCAGCAACTGTTAGAAAGAATGGAGCAATGGCACCATTTTATTGAGCAAGCGGATAACGCAGAGACAATCCCAGAAACACTTCCTGCTGGGATCTTTATTTAAGTTCCCTTATTTAAAATACGAGTTTAATGTATGTCTACAATTCAAATTAATAGCCAGCATCGAGGTAATTTAGACCTCGCAGATATTCAAAATATTAAAAGTAGCGCCAAAGAAGGCGATACCGTTAAATTTGGTTCTGTATTTGGTAAAGAGTACAGCGTAACTAAAAATAGCGATGGTGACGTTACTCTAAAACAAAAAGAAAACCGAAGCTTTTTTAATCGTTTCTTTAGTAAAGCCGATTCTTCAAAAAACGGTGATTTAAAGCTGAATCAGATGAATCAACAACTGCATAAAAAAGAAGGCAGCGGCAACGTTAAGGTCTTAACTTTGACCTATAACCAAGCAAACCAAAAGATGCCGGAAGACACAAAGAACTACTTCCAGAACCTGATTCAAAAAGGTGACTATGATGTGGTTTTGTTTGCGGAACAAGAGTCTAAATTGCTTGCTAACGATCTTGAGCTTGATGGTATGAACCTTCTGAGTCAAAACAAAATGAAAGTTATGACGAAAGGTCTTGGTGAAGGTGTTAGCTACACTTCAATGTCCGTTTTTGCAAAAGACGGCGTCGATATTAACGTCAAAAAAGAGTCTGAATACCGTCATGGTATCGGTGGTCGAAACATGGAATTCTTCATGGGTATCACTGGTAACAAAGGTGGCGTAAAAACGGCTCTAGAGATCAATGGTCAAGCTCTAAACGTCATTTCTGCACACTTGGATTCTAACAAAGAAGTCAAACGTGAATTCGAAGGTAACAAGTTGATGGAAGGGAGCAAACCGCATGAAGAGGTTCTGATCACTGGTGATCTGAATGAGCGTGAAAAACGCACCGCTCAAGGTTCTGATGTGATGTACGATCCAGTCGCACATGATGATACGCATTTAGCCAAGCATGGCTTTAAGTTCAATCCTCTTAATAGTCACACTTACATGCAGCTTGATAAGCACACTGGTAATATTAAACAAAAAGAAGGTCGTGACCGCCCTGACTTCGGTGAGCTCGATAATACTGGCTTAACAAATAAAACAGGCAACTTACAAAACCATGAAACCAGTGTTATCACTGAAGGGTTTGATAATGTCAGCGACCACAAGCCAGTACAGTCTACATTTGAAGTAAGAGGCTCCTCTCAAAAGCTGATTGAAAACGCACAAACACATACAGCAGAAGACTTCAAAAATGAAGCAGCGTACTTAAATCCTGGTACTGATCCGGCAAAAGCGACGTTTGATGATGTGACCTCAGCGAATCAAGCTCGCCTTGGTCTAGAAAACTTGAGTAGCGATGAACAAGCGTTTGTAAAAGAGAACTTCACTAGCTTTATCATCGGCAAAGATGCCATCTTTAGCCAGCTAACAAATGGCTTTATGGAAGAGATGCGTCAGCTTCACACTGCTAACCTGACCACCGGTCAACTACAGACTCAACAAATTGAATTGACCGAGAAATACGAACAGCTTAACCGCAAAGTAAACGCTCAGTTTAACCAGCAGTTCATTGCCAACCTTTAAGATAGACTCACCAGAATACCTATTTGTGAATCTATCTAGATGAATAGGAATGATGAATGCAAAAGGTGATCGTAAGATTGCCTTTTCGTTCGATAGTAATCAACCTATATATACTCAAAAAGCGTTTGACGCATTTCGTTTCTTGTCATGATCTGCTCGCCTTGGCTCGCTTCAATTTTCGGGCTTTGTTTCCTAATTGGATCTCAGATAGAAACGGCCAGTATGGGTGATTATT
>NZ_JBGONY010000077.1:0-20069 GCF_041439375.1 Vibrio crassostreae
AACTCTTTACCATGCTGTTCAAAAAACACTCACGAAAGATCAACACGCCCTAGTTACTCCTTACTAAGTATTATTTCAAAGCTCTCTTGTACTGTGTGCAAGGGAGCTTTTTTATGCCCATGAAGAAATCAAAGACAAGTAGAAAAGACAAAAAAAGAGCCATAAGTGAATCGTCACTTGTGGCTCTTTCTTAGTTTTAGGGATTAGCTTCAGGAGACTAGTTATTAGGGAACTCGCTATTAAGTGCTTGGTGCGAGGTCTTAAGTAGTCGCTTAAGCGTTTAATTCGTGTTGGATTACGTAATCCAAAGCACCGACTACCGCGGCAACTTGAGCGTCATTACACTCTTCATCTGTTACTTTATCGCTGTCTGGGTAAACCTCAGTGGTTGTGCCGTACTTACAATCAGTCACGCCACCACACAAGCCTAGCTTCTTCATTGGGTAGTTGATCACGCCATGTTGGGTAACTTCAGAACCAATGATCTTGCCGTCTGTATCTGCTGGTGCAATGTGGGTCACTTTTTCGACCGAAGCAATAACCGCTGCTTGGAATTCAGGTTGTGGGTTTTCAGTATCACCAACCGTGTAGAAACCGTCTGGGATCATGCCTTCGATGTACTCAATGCCATCACGAGCAGCAAGTGCCGGGCGGAATTCAGTTTCATCAGAATCTGTCGTCTCATGCAGATCAACGTGAACCAATACTTCTGGCAAAGAGGCCACTAAAGCTCGTAGGTTTGCTGATTCTTCTGCTGGCGTACCGTCGTAGAAAGAGCGGTTTGGATCAACAGCATTTGGATTCCAGCGGTTGATCACTTCGTAACCCCAAGGGCTCACACAAGGTGCAACAACAATGTTGAAGTGTGCTGAGTACTGTTCTGCTTGAGTTGCGGCGAACTTGATCGCGCCGTGAACACCACTGGTTTCGTAACCGTGAACACCACCCGTTACAAGGATCGTCGGTTTTGATGCATCCCAGTTTTTGCTCTTGATAGCAAAGAGTGGGAAGCGAGCTTCGTCGTAGCTCAGTGCGCCGTATTGTTCGATGTCGAAGCGGTCTGCGAGTGCTTGGATTTTTGGTACAACTTCTTGTTGATATTCACGCTTAACCGTTCTTTGAGCGAACCATGCTTGACGTTCTGCTTGTTGCCATTTTTGTCCAGGCTCACCGATTGGGTAGGAGTATTCACTTTTCATCTATACTTCTTCTTTTATGTTCGTGAAAGATGAAGACAGACTAGTCCTGTCTAGCTGAGACGGCAATAGAAAACACAACTTGTGACTCTATTTTTTACAGACTCATAACTTTGATGAGTGGATTGATGGTGTTACATTTTATCAATTGTTTAATCCCTTAAAAGAGACCATAAAATGGCTGGAGCAAGTTTATTAACGCTACTGGATGACATTGCAACCGTGCTGGATGATGTCGCACTGATGTCTAAGGTCGCAGCGAAAAAAACCGCTGGTGTGTTGGGGGATGATTTAGCGCTGAACGCTCAGCAGGTATCTGGTGTTTCTGCTGAACGAGAGATCCCTGTGGTATGGGCGGTTGCCAAAGGCTCATTTAAAAACAAGCTGATTTTAGTGCCCACGGCATTATTGATCAGTGCCTTCATTCCTTGGCTGATCATGCCTTTGCTTTTGATTGGTGGTCTGTTTCTTTGTTTTGAAGGGGCTGAGAAAATCTTAGAGAAGTTGTTTCCTCATTCTCATCAAGATGATGAAAAGGGGGAGGACACAAGTACTGGTGAATCCATAGAAGAATATGAGAAGAGAAAGGTCGCAGGCGCGATTCGTACTGATTTCATATTATCTGCGGAAATCATCGTGATAGCTCTGGGTACCGTGACGGGTACAAGTATCGTCACTCAGATTCTTGTCGTGAGTTTGATTGCAGTTGTGATGACGATTGGTGTTTATGGCTTAGTTGCTGGGATCGTGAAGTTGGACGATTTAGGTTTCTATCTCCAGCGAACATCGAATGGAAGTACCATGAAAACTCAATTGGGTAACGGGCTAGTCGCGTTTGCGCCCAAGTTAATGAAGACGCTTGCTGTGGTCGGTACTGCAGCGATGTTCTTGGTTGGCGGTGGCATTGTGGTGCACAACGTTCCTGCGATTCATCACTTAATTGAGCCGATTATTATGGATTTTCGTGGACATACGATAGCGACAGCGGTGGTTCCAACTCTGTTGAACGGTGTTATCGGCGTCTTAGCTGGATTGATCGTCGTTGCTGTTTGGACTGTGATTGGAAAAATTCGCGGTAAGTAGGGCTTGAACAACGTCTTAGTTAAAGCGTTCCTTTCATACAAAATAAAAAAAGGGTCACCCATAAGCGGGTGACCCTTTTTAGTTAAAGTGAAGTATTTACTATGCTTGCTAAGTTCTTACTTTACAGACCAAGCAATCGTCTCGCCGCCACGGATTGGCACAACGATGTCTGAACCAAAAGGCATCGTTTCAGCAACGTTCCACTCTTCTTTAACAAGAGTGATAGTGTCAGTGTTACGTGGAATACCGTAGAAGTCAGGGCCGTTGTGGCTTGCAAACGCTTCTAGGTTCTCAATCTTACCTTCTAAGTCGAACACTTCTGCGTACAGTTCAACGGCAGCGTGCGCTGTGTAAGAACCCGCACAACCACATGCTGACTCTTTTGCGCCTTTTGCGTGTGGTGCAGAGTCTGTACCCAAGAAGAACTTCTTGCTGCCGCTTGTTGCCGCTTCGATAAGTGCTAACTGGTGAGTGTTGCGCTTCAGGATAGGAAGGCAGTAGAAGTGTGGCTTAATGCCGCCAACCAACATGTGGTTGCGGTTGTAAAGCAAGTGGTGAGCAGTAATGGTTGCCGCTACGTTGTCGTTCGCGTTTTTAACGAAGTTTGCAGCATCAGCAGTTGTGATGTGCTCTAGAACAATCTTCAGGTTAGGGAAGTCGTTCACAATCGGCGCTAGCACGGTGTCTAGGAATTGCTTCTCACGGTCAAAGATATCAACATCGTGAGTGGTTACTTCACCATGAACCAGTAGCAACATATCCACTTCTTGCATGGCTTCTAACACGTGGTAAATCTTTTGAGCCGAAGTTACACCTGAATCCGAGTTAGTCGTCGCGCCTGCTGGGTAAAGCTTTGCAGCGACTACTGCACCAGACTCTTTCGCTTTGCGAATTTCGTCAGGTGTTGTGTTGTCTGTCAGGTAAAGTGCCATTAGAGGCTGGAACTGCTCGCTTGGCTGCTCTGCCATGATGCGTTCACGGTAAGCAAGAGCCATTTCGGTATCGGTTACCGGTGGGATGGTATTTGGCATGATTAACGCTCGACCATTGTAGCGGCTGATATCGCGCACTGTATCTTTTAATACTTCGCCATCGCGTAGATGAACGTGCCAGTCGTCAGGACGAGTAATCGTAAGTTGTGTCATTGAAGGCTCCCACCATTTGAAGTGTTATGTAGTTGGAGCCTAAACTCGGCGAAATCTGTGAAAGCAATCGCTTACGTTTAGGCGACAGGATGATAGTGGAAAAGCACTTTCATTTCATCCTATTTTTAACTCTTCAGGGTTAGGAGCTTGTTTTTCTTAGTATTTTATTCGGTATTTAATTTTGAGGACGAGCTATCGAGTCGCCACCCAAAGCCCGTGGATCATTCCTGGCACCCAGAAGAAGAAGGTCAGGATGATGTTAATCAGCAGATCTTTACCTGCACCACGAGCGAAGAACACACCAACAGGCGGAAGCAGTACACATAAAATGATAATGACGAGTTTGTTCATGATAAATCCTTTTTATTCAATGAAAGTTCAATGCAGAAATTGTGTTCAAAGTATAGAACGTATAAAGAGTGTTACTGCATTGCTGCCTTAATGTATCAAGGTAGAAAGCTAAACATCTCAAGATAATAGCTTAGTATCAAGTGTTTAGTAGCTGCCAGTTTATCTATTTATAACCATTTGTTAGCATTGGGACAAACAACAAAACATTGGAATCGTTATGTCGCAGCTACCGTCAGATCAAAAGGCTTTAGAGCAAGTGCCTTCTCTATCTCAAATCAATGTATTTCCCGTGAAATCTGTGGGCGGGATCGCGCTCTCTTCTGCTTGGGTCGAAAAACAAGGTCTAACTTTTGACAGGCGTTTCATGCTGGCGTTGGCAGACGGTTCAATGGTTACAGCGCGCAAGTACCCGAAGATGGTTAAGGTCTCTTCAAGTTTGCAGCCAGACGGTTTGATTTTTACTTATGAAGGTAAAGAGCCACTGCGTCTGAAATATGCAAACTTCAAGATGCAAGAAGCGCCTGCAACGGTGTGGAAAGACAGCTTCACTGCGTATACCACCAACGACGAGGCGGATGATTGGTTCAGCGATGTGCTTGGTGTTCGCGTAGAACTGTTGTTCTGTGGTGAGCAATCCAATCGTGTTCGACAAAAGCTTGGTCAGAATGTCAGTTTCGCCGATGGCTATCCAATGTTGGTGATCAGCCAAGCCTCTCTAGATGAGCTGAATCGCCGCAGCCCTGAAGTTCATTCAATGGATCAGTTCCGCACTAACTTTGTTGTATCCAATACAGAAGCCTTTGCTGAAGATGGTTGGAAGCGTATACGTATCGGTGAGGTTGAATTCGAAGCGGTGAAGCCTTGTGAGCGCTGTATCCTAACAACAGTCGATGTTGAGAGTGGCGAATTCAGAGCAACAAAAGAGCCGCTTAATACCTTTTCTACATTCAGAGCCAACGAACGCGGTGGTGTTTTCTTTGGTCAGAACCTTGTGGCGAAAAATGAAGGTCTGGTGAAAGCGGGTGATGTGGTTGAAGTTCTCGAAACCAAAGAGAAAGAGCACTACGAAGACACTTGGGTGGAGTCGCTGCACTTAACCTGTGTTGAACGTGAAGAGATCGCTCGCGACTTTACAACGTTTTGGCTAGAACCAGCGAAAGAGAACCACTCACTACCAAGTTACCAGCCTGGGCAGCATCTACCGATTGAGATGGTGATTGATGGCGAGAAGGTTTCTCGTCGTTACACGTTATCTTCTAGCCCATCACGCGCAGGCCGTTTGGCGATTTCTGTAAAGCGAGTGGACGATGGTCAAATTTCAAACTGGCTCAATGACCATTTCCAAGTAGGTGACACTCTTGTTGCTCAAAAACCAGACGGTGCTTTTTATCTAGAACAAAATCCAACGCACCCTTTACTACTTTTATCTGCAGGTAGCGGCATCACGCCAATGCTGTCGATGCTTCGTTATCTATCAGACCATGGTCAGATTAATGATGTGGTTTTCTATCATCAATGCAGTAGCGAAGAAGATATTCCTTATCAAGCTGAGATTGACCAGATCGCCAAAGAGCACGAAGGCTTAAGTGTGATTTATTCATTGAGCCAACCAACGAAAGAGTGGGATGGTTTGTCTGGACGTTTGAGCGTGTCTCATGTCGCTAAAATTGAAGATCTACACAAGCGCCAAGCGTTCGTGTGTGGCCCTGACGGCTTTATGGATAATGCAAAGAAACTGCTGATTCAAATGGGACTCAACCCTCAGCATTACCATCAAGAAGCGTTTGGTGTGGCTCAGTCTACCGAAGAGGCGGTGAAGCAACTGCAGTTAAGTGTCAATGGCTACTTGTTCGAAGGTAATAACCAGTCAACCTTGCTAGAGCAAGCAGAGTCGGCGGGTGTGTCTATTGCTTCAAGTTGTCGTGCGGGTTTCTGTGGCGCTTGTAAAGTGACCCTTGAGTCAGGACAAGTTCATCAACCGGATGTACCAGCATTGCAAGAGCATGAACGTAATATGGGGCAGATACTGGCATGTTGCAGTGTGCCTCAAACCGATATCGAAGTTGTTGATTAATGGCTAATTAAGTCATTCCCTTCATAAAATAGAAAAGGCCGGAAGTTGAACTTCCGGCCTTTTTAATTTGAGATTAACTTAAAGCATTAATCGTAGATCGTCGGGATTGGTTGACGCTTGTGTTGTGTTGCTTTGTAGATGCCCACTAAGCGGTCAGACACGTCTTGAGGGACTTCTTTGCCTTCAAGGAAATCATCGATTTGGTCGTAAGAAAGGTTCAATGCTGCTTCATCGGCTTTTTGTGGATCAAGCTCTTCTAGATCAGCGGTTGGCACTTTTTTAACCAGTAGCTCTGGAGCGCCCAGTGTTGCTGCTAGTTCACGAACTTGACGCTTGTTCAGGCCAAATAAAGGCGCTAAATCACATGCACCGTCACCGTGTTTGGTGTAGAAGCCAGTGATGTTTTCTGCTGAATGGTCAGTACCAATCACAAGGCCGCCAACGTAACCTGCAATTTCGTATTGTGCGATCATGCGAGCGCGAGCTTTCACATTACCTTTCACAAAGTCGATTTTTGCTGAGTCTGTTGGTAGTAAACCTGTACCTTCAAGCGCAACGTGAGATGCAGCGTGAAGCCCATCTACACCCGCTTTGATGTTTACAGAAACAGATTGAGAAGGCTGAATGAAAGACAGCGCAAGTTGCGCTTCGTCTTCATCTTTCTGTTCTCCGTAAGGTAGGCGAACCGCGATGAATTGGTAGTCGTTGCTACCAGCAGTTTCATTCAGGCTATCAACGGCCATCTGTGCCAAGCGGCCACAGGTCGTTGAGTCTACACCGCCACTGATACCAAGGATCAGGGACTTGCAGCCAGACTGTTGAAGTTTCGTTTTGATAAAGTCCACACGACGAGTCACTTCGAAGTGAGGGTCAATTGAAGGTAGTACGCGCATTTCGTCACGAATTAACTGTTCCATTCGTATTCCTTTCCTGCAAGCAAATTAAAAATCTAGTGTTATCATACCTAAATCATTCGATTTAAAAACCTCTTTGCACAAGCTTAGAAAGAGAAGGCAGTAATTAATAATGGAAAAAATAGCCATTTTCGGTAGTGCGTTTAATCCGCCGAGCTTAGGGCATAAAAGTGTGATTGATTCACTGGCTCATTTCGACAAGATTCTTCTGGTTCCAAGTATTGCCCACGCTTGGGGAAAAGAGATGCTAGACTTTGATACGAGATGTCAGTTAGTTAACGCATTTATTAGTGATCTTTCACTGGATCAAGTGGAGCTTTCTTTGATCGAAAAGAGCCTATTTACCCCAGGTGAAAGCGTCACGACTTTTGCAGTGCTCAGTGAACTTCAAAAGTTACATCGTGACGCTGAACTGACGTTTGTGATTGGCCCAGATAACTTCTTTAAGTTCTCATCTTTCTATAAATCAGATGAGATTACCGAGCAGTGGTCTGTAATGGCTTGCCCTGAAAAAGTCAAAATTCGTAGTACAGACATTCGTAATGCGTTGATAAGTGGAAGCGATGTATCAAAACTGAGTACTAAGTCAGTTACAAAGATGTTGCAAGATAGTGGTCTGTATACAATAATGTAGATTCATTAATTCAAGAGGTCTGATGACTATGCTAAAGCGCGCGATACCAGCGACGTTGTTGATAACAGCATGCAGTATGCCTGCATACGCTGAATGTGACTTTTTTAGCTTAGATTCGATCATGCTGACTTCTAGTGACGATAATTGCTTGGACTTTTCTTCGAGTATCGAGTCTTTTGGCCAACGTATGATGGAAATCAGTGGGCTGAGCGATGATGAACCAGAAAGTACACCTGATTATTGGTCTGATTGGGTTCTTCAAAGTAAAGACGCACCACTACTGACACAAAGCATTGAATCAAACTATGTAGGTTTGGGGATGTGGTTTCCCGAAGATCTGGAAGACGAGCAGTATGATATGTCGACGGAAGAGTGGTTGATGAATCATGGTCTTCAACTCAGCATCGGTTTTGGTGAGAAAGTAGAAGGGCAGCCGCGTATGCGCTTTGATTATCGTTGGCATGACTCACGTGACGCCGACCTAATGATGCAGGTTGAATTGCCATTTTAGACAGGTAGTGACATAAATAGATTGCTATCTATGTAAAAACACTAAGAATTAAAAAAGCCGCAAAAACTCAGTTTTTGCGGCTTTTTAGTATCTGGTGTCCCGTCCTGAAATGTGTTTACACATTGAGGACTAATGATGAGCATTCCAAATAAACACTACGTTAAGCGCA
Source organism: Vibrio crassostreae (assembly GCF_041439375.1). GTDB lineage: Bacteria > Pseudomonadota > Gammaproteobacteria > Enterobacterales > Vibrionaceae > Vibrio > Vibrio crassostreae_D. Next base: position 8,078 of record NZ_JBGONY010000077.1, read on the forward strand.
CTCAGCGTGATTACACACTAGGCTTTAAATTACAGGTTGTAGACGCCATCGAAAAAGGCGACATGACCTATAAACAAGCTCAATCAATTTACGGCATACAAGGTCGTTCGACTGTTCTTACTTGGTTAAGAAAGCATGGCAAAATGGATTGGACTACCAATCCAAGGAAGAGCACGATGCCTAAATCACCGAGAGCGAGTGAAACGCCCGCCCAAAAAATAAAATGACTTGAACAAGAGCTTGAAGACGAACGTCTTAGGTGTCTTCTTCTCAACAGAGTGGTTGATATTCTTGACGCTGAACATGGGATGTCGCTAAGAAAAAAGTATATAGCGAAGGAGCAAGAAGCCTTCAAAAAGAGAGGAAAGTAAGTTTAAGTAAAGCTTGCTCATTGCTCGGTATATCTCGTCAATGTGTCTATCAGAGAGAAAAACGCGAGGCAACTCGTCAGGCTGAGCTTGCTCCTGTGAAAGGAATGGTTCTTGAACTAAGACGCTTCATGCCTCGGCTAGGAACTCGTAAGCTCTATTTTTTATTGAAACCCAAGCTGATAGCTAAGGGCATAAAACTTGGGCGTGATGCTTTGTTTGATTACCTCAGGGAAGAGCGCTTACTCGTTAAACCGAAACGGAGTTACACCTTATTAGTTTAAATACCAACTCTCACTTACCGCCAAGCTATAAATCTTCACCAAAAACAAGCATACACAGTTGCTCGAACTCTTCCTCTTTACCTGAGAACAGATCATCAATCACAAGTGAACGTTTTTGGCCTGACTGCATACGTTTCTTTGCTTCTCGCATCACCATCACCAGAGTGTGCTCTTGTGGTAGGTTTGAATCATCAATGTTCCATTGATTGAATCGCTGAGAAAGCGCACTTTCGCAAAGCAGTGGTTTAAACGACAGCACTTCTTGCTTCAATACAGAAAGCATATCTTTAAACGCTTGTTCCGTATTATTGGCATTGGAAGCGCGAGCTTTGGTCTGCTCTAGCTTTTCTAATAGTGCCGAAGAGAGGTTAGTTTGCGTAATGTACCCCGCTTGTCTTGGGAATGAATCCGTCAAACGTACAGAAAAGTCGACACGGCTAATTTGAGTGTTTGGAAAGTAGGTCAGTGACGTTAGGCAGTCGTATGGAATCCAGACGCTTTGTTCTGGTTCAACGGCGTACTCTTGTTTGCCTAGCTTAATCAAAACCAAGCCACTTTGAACCGATACAAGGCTATGTTTAAGTACTTTCTTGCGTGGTGTGATCACCAAGTGTGAAAAGTAAGCCGATGTATATTCAATAGCGAAGTTCATAGATAGTACCTTAATTTTGGGGCGTCAAGATTACCGTTAATCTTAAAGAATGCCAACAATAACAGGGGATTTTCAATGTTTCTGGTCTGACCTTGTCAAAAGTATGGGCTCTGTAGCTGCGAGAAGTCAAAACAACGCGTAGAATGAGCCAGCTTTTTATTATATGAATGAAAAAATGACCTCTCCAACCGATCCATATGTTGATATTCGCCCTTACGGCGATGATGAAATTCCAGCGGCACTAAACCGTCTTATTAATGATGAAGAATTTATCAGTGCAATCTTGCACTACCGTTTTTCAAACCATGCATCTTGGTTCAAAGCATTAATGAGCCCGATTTTGCGTGTGTACTTAAAAATGAAATGGAGCAAGCTGACTAGCGTTGAATCCATTCAGATTGAAGTGAAAAAGTACTTACGCGACACGCTAGCGAAAACCACTAAAGGTGTAACGTACACTGGTGTCGAGTCACTGGATGCGAATCAAGCTTATCTATTTGTATCAAACCATCGTGACATTGCTATGGATCCTGCGTTGGTAAACTACGCTCTGCATCAAAATAATCATCAGACTTGTCGTATCGCTATTGGTGATAACCTGCTGAAGAAGCCATGTGCGACGGAATTGATGCGTTTAAACAAGAGCTTCATCGTAAAGCGTTCTTTGAAAGGACCGCGTGAGATGATGAAAGCACTAGGGCAGCTGTCTTCTTATATTAAGCATTCTCTAGAAACGGGTAACTCAATCTGGATCGCTCAAAAGGAAGGTCGCGCTAAAGACGGTAACGATTTTACCGAGCCAGCAATCTTGAAAATGTTTCACGTTGAAGGACGTAAACAAAAAATTGCTTTCCCTGAATACGTGAAGTCATTGAAGATCGTTCCTGTGGCTATTTCTTACGAGAATGACCCATGTGATATGGCTAAAGCGATAGAGCTTTTTGAAAAAGACGTAAACGGCAGTTACGAAAAGGGTGAATTTGAAGATATCGAAAGTATCATTCAAGGTATCATCGGTAATAAAGGTCGTGTTCATGTCGGTTTCGGTCAGGTTATCGACCAAGATTTTGATACGCCAGAAGCGCTTGCAGAAGAGATTGATCGTCAGATCCACGATAACTACAAGCTGTTCCCAGTTAACTTGCTAGCAGCGGAAAGAGAAGACGAGTCGATTACAGCTGCGGTTAAGCAAGAGTTTGAAGAGAAGTTATCGACTTTGCCACAAGGCGCTCGTCAATACTTGATCGATAGCTATGCGAACCCAGTGAAGAATATCGACTAATGAGTGTTAGCAAACAAGTTCATTGATGGAACTGAAAAAGGAGCCTTAGGCTCCTTTTTTGTTGCTGGTCATCTGCTTTTAAGACCTAAAGTTTAGGTTGAACTATCGAGCGACGGCGCCACCGAGTTCTAGGTTTGTTGGCCAAGTCGTAACGTTGTTGCCACCTAGGTATATATTGCCTTTTACTGTCATGGTCTCGGGAAACGTTGTGACCCCAGAACCACCTATATATAAGTCGCCATCGATGACTATCCCGTTTGGTAGCTCTGTCAAAGGCGTACGAATCACGCTCAGATCTCCTTTCACTCTAAAGCCATTGGGTAGCCTCTGAAGTGGAGTGTCTGTGAGGTTAATAAATCCGCCCACTCTTACTCCTCGTGGCCAACTGGTAATCTGACTGCCAATTAAGTCGGCGTAGCCTTTTATCTTAACTCCAGTCGCAACTCGAGAGAGCTGGCTGTTAGACGCTTTGAGGCTACCGTTAACTTCTAAGCCCTTAGGTAGGCGAGTGATCGCGGTGTTCTCTATATTTAGATTGCCATCAACGATTAACCCAGTGGGTAGTGAGGTGTAAGGCTTATTTCGTAAATATAAGTTTCCGTAATTATCCAGATGGTTCAATATTTGATACTGATCGAGTGGTTCTGCAGTCAAATTTGTTATGGTTAAAGAACCAATAATAAGTGCAATTATTCGGAGCATAATGGGCTTCTTATTACGATAGACGTTAACACTATAATGAAAAAATTATTCTCGCATAGTGTTTTACTCATTTGTTGGTAGGTAAATAGGAATCAGAGACAATGAAAGGTAAATCTATGATTCGAATAAAGCGTCAAATTCTGACAATTTTTGTGATTTTATCCGCGGTGCTTTACTCAATATCAGCAAGTGCTAATAAAATAATATCAACGCCAGCAAAGGCGGCAGTCGTCGTCACTCAGAGTGGTTCACAGCAACGAGTTTGTTATTACAATGATAGGGCATATAGTGTCGGTGCTATCGTTGAGGTGTCGGGTGTTGTGATTAAATGTGCGGCTGAAAATGACTTTGAGACTAATGGTGCTCTAGGTTGGGTTGAAATAATAAAAAAAGACGAGCAATAAACTCGTCTTTTAATTGTATGTGTACAGGTGCTTATATTAACGCGCTAGAGAGCGAGTCTTAAGTTCGAATATAATCTTCTCGGCGCTGACTTCAAATTTAAAGCGTGCGTGCAATTCTGTGCTTTCTTCTGTCATCTCTGATGCTTCAAATTCAACATTGCTAGACACTTGCTTTGCTAACTCAACATACTTAGCGAATTCAGCTTCAATAAGGGCTTTAGAGTTACCGTAAACCGTTACTTCAGCAACATCGTCGCCTTCTTTGATGATGAAGCCAATTTCGCCTGCGCAACCGCAAGCCTCACATACATCATTGTTACCAATATCTTGGCTCATAAATAATCCTCTTACAAAGTCTGAGGTTATTCTAACGAGCAATTTGAACTGTATCTACAAAAATTAAAACCTTTGAACTAATTTGTACTGGTATGCTATGTTGTTTGTTAAGGTGCTTAATGAATATCTACATTCGCGCCGATAAATATGTATGTGATTTACCTCACGTTTTGTTGAAAAGGAATGTTATTAATTTGTCAGAATATCATTCACTTAGTTGCGCCAGGAATGATTTTATAAGACTATCTATCGCTTGATAGGTATTTATACAATGAATTTTTCGTTGGGTATTTCATATTCTAAGTAGTTATTTAAACTTATCGACTTAGGATTGTAAGGTGATTTTCGAAGAATAATTAGACAAAGTGTCCAAAGAGACATCACTGTAAAATTGTTCGTACATAGTATTTGTGTGAATTTAGTTATAAATACTTGCGAAAAAATACCTTGCTCACATAATGCTGATAACGATTTTCATTCTGACTTCATTTGATTGAGTTAGATGGATTTACAAAGAGAAGAGCCTGAATATGCCAAAGCGTAGTAAAGAAGATACAGAAATCACGATCCAGAAGATCATGGATGCCGTTGTAGACCAGCTATTGAGATTAGGTTACGACAAGATGTCATACACGACGTTGAGTCAACAAACAGGCGTTTCTCGTACAGGTATTAGTCATCACTTTCCAAAGAAAACGGATTTTACTGCTGCTTTAGACGGTCGTATTTTCAAGATGTTCATGGAACACATTGACTTCGAAAATGGCCTTGACGCATTTTCAGCTAGCTGGGTTGCAGCACTTGAAGACGCTGAGTTCCTAGCAATCTTACGTTTACTTTTCCATCATATCGTTACTGCTGAGAGTGCTCATGAGTTCGCTGCAAACGGTATTGATCGTCTATACAAGCTGACTGAAACTCAGTTTGGCGATACAAGCGGTAAAGAACTTGAGTGGTTGATTGGTAAATCATTGATTCGAATGAGCCAATAATCAATACACAATGAAAGAAGCTCCTGAGGGGGCTTTTTTTGTGCCTGCAATTTCATTTATCTCGCTCTTTTTCTCTCGTTCTCACTCCGCTGCCGCTAACTTTATTTAGTTCCAATTGAAGTTATTTCTTTTCTTTTTAAATGCTTACGTTTGCCTCTTATATTCAACCTTAGTTGCTAAAAACTAAGCAACACTAACTGATATTGTTGATTTCTAGAGCCTCAAACGCTCGGAGTGGGACGTTTTGGAGTTCATTGCTATGGTTGCTAATAAAATGGAGTTTAAGACGGGAGAGAGGCTATGAGCCAATAAAAAGCCTCGAGAAAATCGAGGCTTAGAGTGACTTAACTGTTATTAGGAACGAATACTCAAAATGAGTGGGTTCTAAATCGAGTCTATTGTGCGGGGTGAACCTGAGGGAAGCTCATGGTTGGATGTTTTTCGACGATACTTTTGTAGCCGTATACATCCTCAATCATAGAAGGTTGAAGTGCCTCCCAAGGGCTGCCATCGCAAACTAAGTGACCATCTTTTAGTACTACGAGTCGGTCGGAGTACTGAGCGGCCAGGTTTAAGTCATGTAGCACTACGATTACGGCCGCATTTTGGTTGTCGGCTAAATCTCTCGCGATCTTTAAGGTGTTGTGCTGGTGGGCAAGATCCAGTGCAGATGTTGGTTCATCAAGCATCAAGATACATTGATCGCCAGAATAATGAAGCTGAGTTAGCACTCGAGCCAAGTGAACTCGCTGTTTTTCACCGCCAGATAGCGAAGGGTAGAGCCTTTCACTTAGGTGTGTTACATCAGCAACATCCATTTTTTGGCCAGCTATGTTGGTGAGCTTCTTGTTGGACTCTTGTAAGGGGATCCCACCAAGCTCAACAACTTCGTGTGCCAAAAATGGGAAGGTCAAGGTACTGTGCTGAGGAAGCATAGCCAAATGTTTTGCCAACTTATGCGAAGGCCACTTATCTTTGGTGTGTCCAAAATATTGGATATCACCCTTGCTCGAAATTTCTTGGCATAACGCTTTAAGCAGAGTGCTTTTCCCTGCGCCATTTGGCCCAAGCAGTGTGGTTACCTTTCCTGCTTCAATCTCAATAGAAACACCATCTAATATCACTTTACTACCGAACTTCACTTCGATGTCGGTCGCTTTTAACGCGGAAGGAAACATTAAAGGATTCTCCCTTTCTGTTGAAATAGAAGGTACAAGAAGAATGGAGCACCGATGATTGCAGTGACAATGCCTACAGGCAGTTCTGCTGGTGCAAGTACCACGCGTGAGAACATGTCTGCAGCTGTTAGTAGTAATGCGCCTAGTGCCGCTGATAGGGGCAAGAGAATACGGTGATCCGGGCCAGCCAACATGCGGCCCAAATGGGGGATAACAAGACCGATGAAGCCAATCATGCCAGATAGGCTAACCGTGACACCAACGCCTGCAGCAGTCAGTAGAATCAACCTTCGCTTTAGCTTCTGTACTGGGATACCAAGATGCTGTGCTTCTGATTCGCCAAGTAACAGGGCATTCAGTGACATTGCTTGACGGTAGAAGACAATAAATAGTACGCCCAGAGTGACAGCCGCAAGCAAAATACCTGACCACTTCGCGCCCGCTAATGAACCCATTGACCATAATGAAAGATCACGCAGCATTTGGTCATCGGCAATGAAGTTCAAGAAGCCAATACCTGCGCCTGACAGTGCGCTGATCGCCACACCTGCTAACAACATGATGGTGACTGAAGTACCGAATTTTCCCGTACCTAGCTTATAAACCAGCAGCGTGGTTAAGGCTCCGCCTAAAAAGGCAAATATAGGCACAGCTGCAAAATTCATGAAAGCGGGGTATTGCAGTGAAAGCTCAGAGAAAAGCACGATGGCTAATGCTGCACCCAATGAGGCTCCGGCAGACACGCCGATGATTCCTGGCTCGGCAAGCGGATTTCGAAACAAGCCCTGCATGACCGCGCCACATAAAGCGAGAATCGCGCCGATTAGCATGCACAATATCGTTCGGGGTAAGCGAATCTCTTGAATCACCAAGTTGATGTGAGGTGCTAAGTCATTGTTTGGTTGGAGTAGACTGGCTGCGCTGTCAGCCAAGCTAATGTTCATTGGCCCAACAGTGATCGAGTACAGCGCGACGAAGAGTAAGGTAGCTCCTAGGCCTAACATCGATGTTTTCAGTGGGACGGATCGTAGCAACATAAAGAGCCTCAATGTCTATCACCCGCTTCAATACTTATCACCGACTTCGCAAAAAGCGAGACGGTGATGAGTATTAAGCAAGCAACAGTAAAAATAGGGTAGTTGAGTTATAGCGGGTAGATAAGTTATAGCGGATAGATAAGTGCGTTTAATCGCTTCGCTTCAGAAAGGCTTTCAAGGCCAAGTCCACCAACCAAAGCACTGCCATTAACGGTAATGATTTGCTTGTTCATACCTGCAGGAGTTGCCGCTAACATAGGCAACGATTTCAGGATGGCATCAGCACCGCCCATTTTTTGGTAGCTACGGCCACTGACTAGAATCACATCGGGTTGCATTTCTACCAGTGACTCCATCGACAGTGGCTTGTAAGACGTTAAGCTCTGAGCGGCAGGGTTCACACCGCCAGCCAATTCAATGATCGCGTTTGGTGAAGTCTCACCACCGGCAACGTTCGCAGGGCGACCTTCATGCAGCAATAAGAAAAGCACCTTCTTCGCTTCGTTGCTTGGTACTTGGTTTGCTTTCAGTGCAGCAATCTTCTGATTTACTTCAGCTTTAACTTGCTGTGAATGTGCTTCGGTATGGGTAATCTTAGCGATTTGGTCGATACGTTTTAATAGCCCTTCAACATTCGCTTCGGTGTTGACGATTTCTACATCGACACCCGCTGATTTCAATTGAGAGATAGCGTTGTCTGGTCCCATTTCATCTGAGCCAATCAACGTGGTCGGTTCTAGGGCAAGTAAGCCTTCCGCAGACAGGTTTCGGTGATAACCAATCTTTGGCAGGTTTTCTGCTTGAGGAAAGTGGCTGGTCACATCAATCGCGACTAACTGCTCTTCAGCACCTAATGCCAAAACCAATTCAGTAACAGCACTACCGGCACTGATGATTCGAGGTTGTTCAGTGTCGTTGGCCATTGCGGGTGCACTAAGTGCCAAGCTCATAGCGGCAACTGAAAGGAGATGTCTCTTGGTCTTTAATTTATTGAGCACGTTTAAGTTGTTCATAATAAGTTCTTTATATTTTCTTTTTGTATCGCGAAGATACTCAGTGAGCAGTCCGTTCGCATTGTGAGTTCGAATCGATAGAGAGGCTTAGTTCTGTCTATTTGGTCTTAGCTATCAGGAGCCAAATTTCATAAACGCTAGGCTTCATAAAAATTGAGTGTTGTTCTAACCATCGTCCGTGAGCAGTTGAGTCGCTGGTATTCCGTTCTCTTGAAGGAAGGAAAGCAACTTCACTAGGTTCTCCACGTTGGCGGCTTTATCTGCGCCAATGATGATCGGTTTTTTATCCGTTGAACCAGTCTCTTCTAACAGGGCAATCTTGAAGTTTTCCCAGTCGATGTATTCTTGACCGTTAATTGCCCAGTAGGGTTCGCGGTCTAAAATATTGACGCTAATCGAATCCTTGTGGACTTCAGAAACGTTTTTGACATCCGATCTTGGCAGTTCAACTTCTAGCGATTCCAGCTTTACCGATGCCGTAAGCAATAGAAAAACCATCACGATAAAAATGATGTCGAGTAGCGGCGTTAAGTCCGGCGCTAGGCTTTGCGTGTGCGATGAGTTGGGCGTTTTAATCATGCTTGGCTCACATCACCGGTAGAAGCTTGGTTTACGGTCGTGCTATTCACATCGCCGGACTGATTGGTTTGAATCGACATTCCTTCTAACCACACATTCACATAGTTCAATGTATGCTCCAGTTGAGCTAGCACTCGATCGGCCCATAACCCTAGTAGCTGCGCCCCTGAAATAGCAGGAAGCGCAATCATCAAACCTGCTGCCGTGGTTCTCATTGCTAAGCCAAGACCGTCAGCCAGATCGTTTGGTGTAATGCTGCCTGTTGTCGCGGCAACACCTTTAAACATCTCAATAAGACCAAGTACTGTGCCAAGCAAGCCGATGAGTGGGCTGATCACGCCAATCAAACCAAGCAGTCTTAAACCTGCATGGAGCTGGTGGCGTTTTTCTTGTAGCCAGATCCCTGCTGCATCTTCACGCAGTCCTTTCGAAAAAGAGTGGTGAGCAAGCAACATCGACACGCCCTTGTACAGTAGCGGTCGTTTTCCTGAGATAGATTGTGCTAATGCTTCGATCTCTTTGCTGTTGGTTGGTGAGATCTGGTTGAGCTCTCGACGAATGGCGCGTTTGCCAACACCAATGCTTAACATCACTTGGAAGATACGTTCAGCGATGATCATTGCTGTTAATGCAGAACAGATGAGAAGAGGCCAAGTCATTAAGCCAAGTTGATCTTGTAAGTAACTGATTTGTTGCATGATTAATCCAACCTAAAACGAACAGGTATTTGTACACGGTGAGCAATCGCTCGACCATTGACAGTGTGAGGTGAGAATTTCCATTGTTTAATGGCTTCTAAAGCGGCGTTATCGAGCATTAGTGCGCCTGATGAATTTACTAATGCTTGTTTAATTTGTTTGCCTTCTGCGTCTAACCAGATCTCATAAGTTGCGACACCTTCAACGCCACGACGTCTGGCTTGGCGAGGATAATTCGGCGGTGTAGGGCGTGCAGAGAAAGAAGGCTTAGTTACTAGCACCGGTTCTTGGTTTGACACGCCTTGGTTTACTTCCTGAGGTTGGTTCGCAGACTCGTCCATATTCTTATCGATTTTCTTGTTGGCCAGTTTCTCTGGTTGAGTGGCTGGTTTGGACTTTGGTTCTGGTTTTAGGTCTGGACGCTCTTTCTTAACCACCTTTTTCTCAGTCACTGGTTTCTTTTGAACCGGCTTTTTCTCGACAACCTTCTTCTCAATAACTTTTTTCTCAACTTTCTTTGGTTGAGGTTTATTGGTGATCGCTTTTTTCTTTGGGGTTGGCTTAGCTTGCTTTGGCTCAACCGTTTTTGTTTCGACTGGTTTAGGTTCGGCTTGTGAGACGGTTTCTTTTATTGGCTCAGGTTCAACTAGCTCTGTGATTGTTTTTTGCTGAGCTTGTGAAGGAACGCTCTTAGGAGTGAAGTTGATCGATACCGTGTTCGATTGGCTACCTGCAGGCATCGCAAATACTTTGGATTCTTGAGCGACAAACAATAACGCTGCATGAATCACTAACGATGCACCGCCTGCAATAACATATCTAGGAACGTTCACAATCAATCCTTTACCAAATCAAAATTCTGTATCGGATTATTGCTTAGAATCTAAATAAGATCAATTATCAATTGCATTATCATTTGCGTGTATTTATGATTCTCTCAGTTTTTAGCGAATAGTCTTCCAGGCTTTGCTATGTAAGTGTTTAGAGAGATTATATGAGTCTTGATATTTATAAATTTGACGAATCAATCTTGGGTGTTTCTAGCCCTGATCCGCTTCGTTTTGCGTTTGCGAAAAAGCATTCTGCCCACGCCGGAGGAAGTTCAATTCCGGTCGACCCCAGTAAGAAGTTAGAACACTTTGATGAATTGATGCTAAGCGAAGGGAAGAAACAGGATAAGCGTTGCCTGTATATTCACATTCCTTTCTGCCGTGTGCGTTGTACGTTCTGTAACTTTTTCCAAAATGCCGCAAGCCGCAAATTAGTCGATGAGTACTTCGAGGCTCTGATGGTTGAGTTGAAGCAAAAAGCCAAAACGCCTTGGGCTCAGTCTGGATTATTTCACGCTGTCTACATTGGTGGCGGAACACCTACCGACCTATCGTCTCAACAAGTAGAGCAATTAGGTAAGGCTATTCGCCAATATTTCCCACTAGCGAACGATGTTGAGATGACATTGGAAGGGCGCATCAATCGATTTGGCGACGAGATGTTTGATCGTGCGCTTGAAGGTGGCTTCAATCGTTTCTCATTCGGTATTCAAAGTTTCAACACTCAAGTTCGACGTAGTGCTAAGCGCCTAGATGACCGAGAGGTTGTGCTAGAACGTATCAGTTCACTAAGCCGTACAGAGCAAGCGCCAATCGTTCTTGATCTGTTATACGGATTACCACACCAATCTATGGAAGTGTTCCAACAAGATTTAGAAGACTACATGTCTACTGGTGCACACGGTATCGACCTCTACCAACTGATTGTTGCGGGCAATGCACCTATGCTTAATCTCGTTGAGAAAGGAAAAATCCCACCACCGGCCAATACGCCAGATAAGGCGAGCATGTACCTGGCGGGTGTTGAATTCATGGCTAAGCACAAGGTTAAACAGCTGAGCGTGAATCACTGGACTCGCGATAACCGCGAACGCAGCATTTACAACAGCTTAGCGAAAACTTATGCCGAGGTGCTTCCAATTGGTTGTGGTGCTGGTGGCAACATTGGCGGCCACGGTGTGATGCAACATCGAACTTTAGACAGCTACATGGAGTCTATAAAACAAGGTCAGTTGCCGATTGCCATGATGACGAAGCAAAGCTCATTAGAGCCAATCTTCTCGACATTAAAGGCAGGCTTTGATTCTGGTGTTGTTAGAAGAAGTACGTTAGCGAGCTTTATGGGACATGACACGTTCGACTACCTAAAGCCTTTGTTCGCGCATTGGGAAAAGAACGGTTTAGTTGAGCTTTCGGAAGATTACCTGAGCCTGACTATTGCTGGCAGCTTCTGGGCAGTAAGTCTGGCTCAGAGTGTGATTCAAGTGCTTAACGCTGAATATCAAGCAATGCACCCAGCGCCAAAAGCGCCAGGTTCGGGCGTTCACCCCCATGCAAGCTTGAAGCACGCTTAATATCGAATTTTTAGGGCGTGTTGATCTTTCGTGAGTGTTTTTTGAACAGCATGGTAAAGAGTT
>NZ_JBGONY010000078.1:0-17523 GCF_041439375.1 Vibrio crassostreae
ATGATCTGATCGTAGCTTTAAGCATTAGTTCCCTGATTTAGGAAACAAAGCCCCTTTCTATCGCACTTCTTTGAACATATGGAAACGATTTTCAAGATTGAAAGAGAAGAGGAAGTGACTAGTGCTTTTCGTAATCTAAACCGAAATAAAACATTTAATTTGCCCGACTTCGCAGGGGTAACGACCAATGAAATTGCTGACCGATTCGACACCTTGCGTAAAACCAATACATACGAAGGATCGATTAACAACCAACTAAGGCAACTCTGCAACTTCTTCAATCTAAATTGGAAAAATAGGACTAAAAAGAAATCGTCAACACGTGCGGTATTGAGACAGCGATTCAACAACAAACAACTCGAGCGTGTTATAGGTGCTAGCAACGATACCTATACAAGTATCGCAAATACTCGAATTGACAACACTAAATCAGGTATTGAACAAACCGAAGCCTTTCCTTCGATGAGCTTCGTAAAGAAAGAGTCCACAATAGACAGAAAACCGGAACATGAAATTCCAGCAATTAAGCAGATCAATGAGAACTCATCCCGTCAAACACAAATAACAAACATCTCCAAAAGTATTCAGCGCGCCCACAATTCAACTTCTCTTGATAAAACCATACTGCAGATTCACGACCTCTCTTTTCTACTTTTTCAACTAAATAAGAAAAAGAACTATCGTAAACTTATCGGAGTTGTTGAGACGAATGTGATCTGTAAGCTGCTTGCTGCTTCACTTTACCTATCGAGACCGATAGCAGATGTTTGCTCTTTAAAGATTCTCGATAAACACTCTGAAGATGGTGAGGGCTTTGTGCGGATTGATAACACTTGGCACTTTAAGGCTGCATTTGTTGATAGTCTCACAGTCGCCGAATACTCTAGCTCAAGTGAGTTAATAAAAATCAGTGACTATTCACTCACACAAGTACCCGAGTTTCTAGTTTCTATATTGGACTTCAATCAACGAAATGCAGGTCCGTTGTTTAATAAAATATCTAAAAGCAGGTATCGTGAGAGCTGTGCAACATTCTTGAAGAACCTATCAGAAACGCACGCCGTCAGAATCAGAATGTAATCTATCGGTTTCGCTTCCTCGATGTGACTAGAACTGACAAGTTGCCCTAAATCGGCTCTGCCCCAATATATGGTACGTCCCGTTATTGCAAGTAGAGTTAAAATAACGAGCTGATTTGCGCTAATATATACAGAGTCTATTAGAGACAGTTGTTAGTCTCAGCTCTATGATGAGGTGTGCACCAGACTGTCCTCACAAAACAAAAAGCATTTTAAGTTGCTGTTTGGGGCAACAGGTCTTCAATCTGGTGGTCTAACCGTTGTGTCATCATTTACTCTCGTTGCAAATTTTGATTATGTTCTTATTTCAAAAAATTTTTTACTAACCAGAATTGCCCAAGCTATACGGGCTATTTTGTTGGCTAGCGCTACCACTGCCGCGTTAAAGGGTTTTCGTTTTTTAAGCTCTACAAGCCACGAACCAAAGTATTTTTCGACCGATTCGGCGTTTTTCAAGGTGGTTGTCATCATTATTTGACCAACTTTTCCTGATGTAGGTATGGTGTATAGGACTTATCACATAAATTTAGGCGGAGTTTAAAGTGAATAAAGAAACCAAAAAGAATTTTGATAAAGTATTTCAGGCTGCGTTAGGACTGTTTGGTAGTGAAGAAGCTACTAATCACTGGCTTAAGCACCCAGTTCGAGGACTTGGTAACAAACGACCAATTGATATGCTTTCGACAGCCGAAGACACCAAGGCTATACTCAATTTTTCCCAAACATGAAAGATAACACCGCCAGGCATGAGTTATTTTCTGATGTTGTCGAAAACTACCTCTCTCGACCTCGCATTGGTCAACTTGCTCACGTTAAAGCCTTGAGTGAACACATCAAGTCTGAACTTAGAGATCTGGCCTCGTATCAAAATAACCAAGAGTGAGCAAATCCGTTTAGTTCGCACCAAATGACGTACTTTGAACGAACATTCCTAAAGGCCATTGATGGAGCGCATGACCTAGGCATGTAACTCGAATAATTGGCCAAGTGTGTCTCGCCTGTACCATTTGTTCATAGTTCATTAGGCAATTCATACATCAAAAGTAAGAAGTCTCAATAAAGTGACTCCAATACACTTGAATCATCAACCTCCTCTCCAAATCAAAATAATCCAAATAAATACGAGATGATAACTGCTGCTGCTTGCTGATCAGATGCTTTTGATTTAAATCCCGTATTTGTGCTTTTTTTGAACAATGCCTCAGCGTAATCGAGGTTTGACTTCTATATTCATACTGCAACGAAATATAGACTAAAGTAAGGACTACTTATGTTAAATAAAACCGTCAGTAAGAGCTTTGCGTGCATGTTAGCCATTGGGCTAATAGGCTGCACGATACAGCTTGCTCCTGCTCCATCAGATAAGATTTTAGAAGAATCACAATCATCATTAATTGATGGTTTGACTCTCTTAGATTCCATGAAGTTTGGCGCACCAAGTGGCTCGTATGATTCCAGAAAAGAAACCTATTCCGCTTTAATAGGTAAGCTTGAATCTGTAGCTACCCTTATAGAAGTAAGACTTCCACCAGCGGATCTCGAATCAGATGCCGTACAAAAGATCATAGAAACTTCAAACAGTAATTTACCCGCTCTTGAACTTACCGAAGCACTAGAGAAAGCCGATCACAAAGCAAGCCTGAATGCGCTTGGCGAGATCACTTACTTACAGGCCATTGATAAAGCATGCTCAAGTATGGCTAATGCAGAGGAAGGCATGGAACCTACGATCATATATTGGATAAATTCAAAAGGCGAAAAAGTAGAGGTTGATCCTGCCCCTAAAAATGGCATGTGCCCGACGGTCGGTCATGTAGCAATAGCCAAGAAAGGTTTCACTGTAAGCATGCAAGCTGTGACTTTTTATGAACAGCTACTATTTGATTTGAAGGGAGAATAATAGATGAGTGATTTTAATATTGACGAAGTCGTAAGTGATGTGGCCACAAACGTCAGATCTCTATTGGACTCTAATCAACCGAAGCTTAAGGCTTTCATACGATCGCAAGCACGAGGTTCTGTTGAATACGCAGCGGAAATTGCCGAACACCTTGTGAATGGCAATATCCAAGAATCGGAAGCAAAAGTTTATCTCGATAAACTAGAAGAGATGGTAACAGCATCTGCATATGTGATTATTGGGAGTACTGTAGCCCTGTTTGAGGCTGTCTGGAATGCTATAGTGAACACTATTTGGAAT
Source organism: Vibrio crassostreae (assembly GCF_041439375.1). Taxonomy (GTDB): domain Bacteria; phylum Pseudomonadota; class Gammaproteobacteria; order Enterobacterales; family Vibrionaceae; genus Vibrio; species Vibrio crassostreae_D. The sequence continues at coordinate 3,280 of NZ_JBGONY010000078.1, forward strand.
GCGCTAGAAGCCGTATTAACTGGCGTATTAAACGCTGCCCTACCTATCCCAGACATCAATGTTGATGACTAACCCCTTACAACTAAGCCTCTGTCTATCAGAGGCTTAATCCTTTAACTTGAGAACATACCCAAAACGCCAAAACCCAGTTAACCCTTTAATTTCAGTTACATAGAAATATATTGACTTTATTTTCATTTGTGGGTTGTTTGGCATTCTTAGATTGTGTTTACTTAAGACTATAAACATTAATTAATTGCAGGAAATATATGTCTCAAACAACTCCATTATCTACCCGCGCTTTCTTCGGGATCAACACCGCTTTCGCAAGCTTAGCCTCTCTGTTGAACATACTCTTTGAGTCTCACTACAAAGAAGAGGATCTTGCGAGTGATGTTTTAGATCCATTGCTTGGTGATCTTGATTCAAATGAGGTAATGCATCTTGTTAGACCTCATTGTTTGAAAGACTACCCAGGATACGATGTTAAACTCCCCATTAATAAAGCAATGAAGTACTGTAGTGACTTCATTGAACAAGAATCTCGACGCCTTAAAAACGAAGAGCAGTCTGCAATAAACTACCGCATTAGGTATTCACAAGAAGTTATCTACGAAACCGAGATTAATGAAACATCAAATCCTCGGATCGGCATTAACATAGGCTTTGGCAATAAAAAAGAAGGCTCTATTGGTTACTCTAACGACAGTGAGAAACAGAGCAATACCAACTTTCAATTTAAGATGTAGGACATTAATGAACCATAAGGCTTCTTGGAGCCTTATGTTGTTTACATTCATCAAATTTAGAGTAGGCAAAATAAGACATTAATTGACGACAGTTAGTTTCGGATACATCTACGGCATGAGTCGAATGAATATGCCTTTGAACTGGTGTGCAAGAATTATATCAAGGTTCTCTTCTTGTGCTGACTGGATCTTGTCCAGAACCTTGCTGATTGAGACTCTGGCCCGTTTTTGCCCCAAAATCAGCTAGACCAAATACTCTACAAGATCTGTGTCGTTCATTTTACCCTACAAAAAGTTATCCTATATGATGCAACTCAACACGATTTGACCTTTATTATGATTATTTGACCTGTCAGGTTGCCTATTTAATTGGTTTAATCATCAGATCCTCTTGCTGAGGATAATAAACCACTGAAAATATTGTTAATATCCTTTTTATTTATCAGTGAAGTCGACTCCCATGAGATATGAATCCGCTCCTGTAGCTCCAGAAGAAAGACAAGAAACCACAACAGAACGTGCAGTACGTCAACATCGAGAACGTCAGGAAGAGCTGAGATATACCGCGAGCGATGAGAAACGATGGGCTGAAAATAGAGAGCGTGTTCTTGCTGAACGCGAAGCTGCCCAACAAGCTTACGACCTAACAGAAAAAGAATGGAACGATGATTTACAAAAGCAAGCTAAAGAATATCAGTGGGACACCTCTCGACAAGAGAACGTGAGTATTGCGGTACTGACTGTTGAAGAAGGTAACGAGTATTTAGACTTGCTCATCAAAGACTCGCATGGACAGCTTTCGAATGGCAAGGACTACACTGGCGTAGGTATGGGGCTTAAAGGCGCTTATGAGGTCGCTAAAGAGCTTGGCGGTTGGGGGGCAACCGCTAAAGCTGTCAATATCAATGGTGTAATGAATATTGTGGTTGAGAACTACAAGCCTAAATATTTAGACCTAGGTATCCGTTGGCAAGAAGCAACACCACAATTGCTTAAAATTGGTCACGCCCTAAATACCGTTCAAGGCAATGTCAGTTTCTTGAAAGGCAACATCTATGTAGAGCTTGTGTTTAGTGGTGCGGTTAATGCAGTTAACTACATTTTACATGATGAAAAAACGCTAGGTGAAGTGGTCGGCCAATTTACAGCGGATATATCTAAAGGTGTGGTTGCAGGCGTAATAGCTCAAGGTGCTACTTTAGTATTAAGAGCTGGATTAACCCTAGCGTTTGCTACCCCGCCTACAGCATTGTTACTAGGTTTCTTTGCCATAAGTGCATTTTACATTGGTAAGAAAGTATCTGAAGTAGATGACAAATATAGATATACTGAACCAATGAAAAAAGAAGTAGAGAGATTAATTGATGAAAATTAACCGCTTAAAGGCATTTGCTTTCTGTTTGATTTTTTCATCACTTTTTCTGCTATCGGCTCACGATGTTATGGGGGTGTTTGATGCACATAAACTGCTTCATGATAAAATAGTCGTAAGTGGGGCGATTAATGATGCTTCTACATTTGCTTTTTCTTGGGCAATGTTTGTTATGTCTGTATTCATGGTCATCTGCCTGATTACAGGGGAAAAGCTCCTCTGGATACCCAAGATATTTATAATCATTCTTGGGAGTATAACTGTATTAGCTTTTCTAACTGGCTGGAAGGTAAATGGAGCATTGAAGGTAAAACTTCATGAGAAAAGCTATATCGAATGCACCTCTGAACAAGAACTCACATTAAAATCCTCAAGTCGGACGTATGTTTTAGACCCTAGCTTGTGTGATTAAATTATTTTTCATGCTCTTGGCACAAGCTACTCTGTTAGCGTATGTACGCGTCATGCGCTAACTCTCCCAAAGCTATTATTCAATACTTGAAGTTATCCATTAATTGCTAATATTCTATTTGTCGTAACGCATTTTTGTCCAAATGTGAGTTACGATACCAACAGGTCGCCTGTACGATCTAGTCGTGACTAACCAGCGGGTGTATAAGATCGAGTATGAGTTACTGCATATAACTCATGACCTTTGAGCACTTATTAGCTGTCAGTCATCGCTGATTTAAACACTCTGTCATCCACTCTTCCACTTCATTGTCGAGCCAAGCAACAGCTCTTTCTCCTATAGGTGCGGGCTTAGGAAATGAGCCCTCACTTATCTTGCGATAAATAGAGGATCTGCTTAACGCAGTCTTTTTCATGACTTCTTTTATTTTAAGAAATCTCATTGGTATGCCTTATTTATAATTACTCGCGAAAATGTATACCTTTGTGACTTCAAGGAACCACATTAGTTAGGTGACCTTTGAGAGACTTCCGCTCTAGAGGTAAAATTGAAATCTAGTGGCCATCTGATGCCCGCATGTTTCTTCTCTGATATATTGAATGGTACGACCCAAAGCTGATGTCCACCTCCCAATTCAAAGGGGAAATGCAGTGCTTCATCAAAGTTATCTTGGCTAGGGTAAATAAGCACTACATCCTGTCCACTTTCATCATCTGCAAGATATTTTTTTGCATAAGCAAACAGTTGGTAAATATCCGATTGGGAGATATTTGAATTACTTAACTTGGTATTGAGAAGCTTCCACTTCGTATCGAGCACGACTTGATTGGAGCTCCCTTCCTTAATGATCAAATCCGGGCGTAAACTGAATTTGTTTCTACCGTCATAACGGGCAAGGTACTCACCAGTAACTTGTGTACTAACACTGAGCTTAGGATGGCTGACCGCTAGTTGTTCTTTTAAAACTTTAGCGACGTAGTCTTCAAATACCTTCTCCATAGGGAATAAAAGAGAAGCTGCGTTAGCACCACCTTTCATCGTTTGTGGAGAAAAGCCTTCTAAGATTAGTCGACACCAGTCTAAAGGTATTTGGTAGTAGCTCATCCCTCTATCAAGCCTGACTTTTGAAAAATCAACGCTGTAGTCCTTACTCTCTGGTATTTCATTAAATACAAAGTCTAGCTCTTGTAACAACTTCTGATTTTCTGCACTCCGCGTATAGCCTTTCACTCGTTTTAGAGCACTATGCATTAACCGGTTTACTGGACGATCGAGTAAGAACTCATCGTACTCACAGTAAAATTTATGCTTACTAATGGAGTTATGCCTAACTTGTTTTCCTACATTCAGCTTCCCCTTTAAGAAACCTAAATTGTCTTCCCTACGTACATAGTCACTTCTTAAGCCACGTTTTACGAGCGTGTTCACCGACTGTAAGAACTGGCCTATAAATACCTCTAACAACGGCATTCTTTGGCGAGTAATATTAGCATTCGAGGTTTGAATATGTGAGAAACCTTTCAACGCACGTAACATTACTAGTAGTGTGTGCCGAGCTTTCACATAAGCGTCATCATAGTTGTTGTCACTACCTTCATCTGTGAAGCCTTTTCCGATTTTAGGCAAGATTTCAATTTGCGTTTTATCTGGCGTGAACATAACTCCTGCATAGTTTTGAACTTGCAGAACTTCCATACCATTTCGACAACGTAACTGGAGAAGGTTTCTTTCATTCTCATTACTTAAGCAAAGCTTCTTGAGATATTGATAGGCTGATACAGAGATAGCTTGAATGTGTGAAGATGTAGTCTGATCTTTAAGCACATCTTCACTCACTAAACAGTCATACTCGAAAAGGGTGATTTCTTGCTTGGATTTCACTAAGCTTACTCGCTATCTTTTGCGTAGATAGTTTTGAACGCTGTCGGATTTTGCCAAACAGTCCCTTCACCAAAAGGCTTGAATGAGTATGTCACTTTGCAATCCTCATACAACTCTAATCCATGTTCAGGGCCAAATAACTCACTGTAGAAGTCTTCTGTTCTTTGCAAAAATTGTAGTCCCTCGTCTTGTTTCAAACTGTCACCGAGGACTAAACGAATCTTGCTCCAATCTTCATAAAAATACTCTTCCAATAGTGGGATTATCTTGTTCTTAAATGCTGACTGTAGCTCGATAAACGCCTTGCCTTCATCAACCTCATTGAAAACAGGGAACAAGAAAGCATGACCGAGCGTATGCTCACGATCATAGAGAACTTCAATTCGCTTATTTAGTGTTTCTAGCAATTTAGATAAATTGATGCCCTTAACTTCTTTATCAGCAAAAAGCTTGGGGTTTGGCATCATCTCTTTAAAGTCAAAACGACGACGTAATGCAGTGTCCATCATGGCTAACGAACGGTCTGCCGTATTCATAGTGCCGATGATATATAAGTTATCTGGCACTGAGAAAGTATCACCAGAATAAGGTAAGGTGACTTCTAGCGGCTCCTGCGCACCTCTGCGCTTAGAAGGTTCAATTAAGGTAATCAGTTCACCAAAAATTTTTGAGATATTACCTCGATTGATCTCATCGATAACTAATACATAGTTTTGGCGTTCTGTTTTGACTTCGCGCTTACTATGCGCAAGTTTTTCTAAATGCTTGATCAAAGCAGAATAGTAAGGGTTCAATCCTCCATTAATCACTCGATCACCATGAAAGATGTCTTAATGTTTTTACACTCAAAGAATGGGTTGATTCGCCTTTGTCTTTTTCGAAGCGAATTGTGTTGTTATCGACATCAGTCACTCTGAAAAACGTACGAACTGTGTCGACTCGAACGCCCTCTTCCAGTTCAGATAAACTATTTAAAAAACGCCCCCACAATGTATCAAAATCATCTTTCTCATCCGTGGTTTTGGTTTCTTGGTAGTCCTTAGCTTTTTCACAGAGCGCCTTAAATACACCCTCTTTTTCATAGTAAGAAATTTGACCGCCTTCTGTTTTAGCACTGAGTCCTTCCACAAACTCTTCATACCCATAGCTTTGATGGAATGTGACAAATCGAATTCGACCAGCGTCAGTCAGTGCTTTGTATTTTTTCGTTAGTGAGCCTCTTTGCTCTTCTGATACACCGGTTTCAGGATCAATGTTTATGCTGGCGTAAAAATCAGGATCAGCGGCTTGAACTGCGGCTTCGATAGTGTGGTATGTTTTACCTGTTCCCGGTGGACCATAGAGAATTTGATTGAGAGGTATATTCATTAGTTTTTCACCGTAGTTAGAAGCTGGCTCACGCACTTCAGAAGTTTCTTTAGCAGGCGTTTCAGTTATGGACTCGTAGATATACCAAAGCGTCACATTAACCGCATCTGTATCCATTACACCTTTCAAGATTGGCTGTATTTTACTCAGTAACTCCTGGTTCAATTCATACCAGTTAAGAGTACTTAGGTTCTTAAGTTTGAGCTGAAACCTTATATCCAAATATTGGTAAACTTTTCTTAGTGCCTCTTCAGCAACAGCCGTTGAAAGTTTTGTTGGATGTAAAGAAGCAAAAACGCGATTAGTCGTAGCCCAATATCGACGGGATATTTTTCCTTCTTCTGCTAATCGATTCAGTAACGCTATAGATTGGTTATACAGCTCAGGCGAGGTACCTCGGGCAAGTAGTCGTGTAAACTCGACTAAATCAGATTCAGATTTGCGATAATCTTCACCGCTCATGATCCCATTTTTTATTGACGCAACCCAAGTAGAGGCTTTTGTCCAAAGCTCTTTAATAGCAAATTCACTAGCGGTTTTTTCTTCGACAGTAAGCTGATTATAGGCACGATACTCACGAATCCATTCCCCGTTATTTCCATCGCGACTTTCAAACACTTGCGTAAAGTATTCCTCGATAGAGATTGAGGTTAATTGAGTCGACCCTTGGACACCCACTAACCACTTATCAATTAACTGCTCTAAAACACTATCAATGTCAGAGCGACTCATTTTTACCCAAAAGTATTTAGGTGTGGGCTTTTCGTTCTCATCAAAAAAAACATTTAACTGTTGCGCTAGTACTTTTAGTTCACTCGTAGTTCTCAACCATCCAGAATTAGAATTTAGTGCTGAACTGATTTTTTCTGGATTAAAGCGGGTTCCCGCAAACTCAAACTCTTGCTTGCTCCCATTAAAACCACCAAGAACAGTATTTCGAACTGAACTACCTGCCACTTCTAGCTTAAAAAGCAAACAATCTCGATTGCCGGAATACGGTGTTAAATGAAAACGTGCTGCGAACTCAACAAACTTGCGTAGGCTCGGTTGATGCTGCCACTTTTCAATCAAAATAATCAGCTTCGGTTCATCAAACCTTACATCAGTGGTTTCTAAAAACTCTTCAGTGTAACCACACTCGATCAAATACTGCTTAATTACATTCATTTCTAATTTTTCTTATTGTGTTAAGCCTGCTCTAAAAGGCCTTAATTGATTTCAATGACGCCAAGATTGAGTGCTGCTGCCTTTATAGGCATTGTGCACCTGCACTTAAGAAATATTCGTAAGTTTCGTCGAACAGTGCCTCTTGAGGGAAATAAAACACTACGCCATCCCTACCTCTAGTCATCAAAACGCGATAACTATTAAGCTTTATTTGATAGGGGTTTTGAACATTTCTATTGCCTTTATGAAGAACCCAGCTACTGCCATCGTAGAGAAAGTCTTTCGCCCAGATTAGCACTGGCATATCAAGCTCTAACCCCTGGCAATCAAACTCACTAATTGTGCGCTGGAAACTACAACACGATGTCGAAGAACTAACGTCATCATGGAACCATGGGCCCAATGGTTGTTTGTTATACTTGATGTTGTCTGACGAACTTAACAAGCCATACTTCTTGTTGGTGTTTTGATATCTATTGAGACAGTATCTTTTGGCTTTTTCCAAATCTCTGGTTAGATAGATATTGAAACCGTCTTTAATCGTCTGCTTAGCCAGCGCAACATCCGGCTTATCATTCAAAACACTTTCCACCCACTTAGGATATAAACTTGCGCTATGAGCTCGTAAAGACTGATCTAAATTTAGCAATGGGTTTACTCGAACACGATTACTGCTCATGAATTGAAAATGATGCTCTAACGCTGGTGGGCAAAAAACAATCCAAGGTTCTTTACTACTTTTCAAAGCATCGCACCAAAGAGAAATACCCACTTCTTCACCTACATAAATCTCTTGTCCCTCTCCAACTAGAGCGACATAGTGACAAGGCGTTTTATCATTATCTGCGATCCTGATGATGCAAGAAGGCTCCGACATTTGGTAGTTCTTGTTTTTATTTTCGTCCCACATCCTCTGAGCTTCATCAAAAACAACCAAATTAGTATGAGGGGTTATACGTGGCTTCATATATTCGCGTTTAAAGTCCTTCAACGCGCGAACAAACGTTTTGTCGTCAAGAGCATATTGCAAGACATCTACCAGTGGGCCATTCCCAGATAGAAACTGGCCTCTTTTGTTCCTATGTACAAACTCCAACCCCAACAACGTCTTCCCTGCTCCAGGAACACCAGTAACCAGGGTCAATACATTCGCCCGATTTCTATTTTCTTCATTTTCAACCCAAGCCGTTACTTTATCCAACTCATCAAGCGCTTTATAAATCCCTGCGCTTTTAGCGCTCTTTAGCTCTTCTATTGGGTTGTTTTGAAATATCTCTACCGCTGCATCTACTAGATTAGGTAATGGTGCATAGGGCGATTCAAGCCACTGTTTTAAATCAGTGTTAGTTGGATCGTCTGTTAAATACTTATCAAGAAAGGCTTTGAGTTTATCGCTAGATAAGATTGAGATATTACTTTCGATAACCGTTAATTTACCGGTGGATTGAGTCAAAACCAAACCGGCAATCACCTCTAGCTCGGCGCTTTCATGATGGTAATTACAGAGATCTCGATAATAGCCGCACAGCTGATCATAATCCGCTCGCTGATAGCGATCCTTCATTTTGAATTCTAAAATGAATAGCTTATTTTCGACGAGAAGCAGAACATCGGGTCTACGCCCTCCTTCCATTGGTAGAGCGTACTCAAAAATAATATAGCCATCAGATTGAGCACGCTTGGAGAGTTCTTTCTGAAGATGATGAAAACAATCAACCCAAGCGCGTTTCTGAAGTTCACCAAGCTCTAAGCCAGGGAAGTTCACGCTAAACTCAGAACACATGCTGGCTAACCAGTTCCCTTCTTGTTCTTGAAGAAAAGCATCAACCCTATTTGCATAGCAATAAGTCATTCACGGTCCTCTTCAATTTTCTTGGAGCTTTGCAACGATGGGAACATCAGCTTCGGCCCAATCTAAAGAAATTAGCTCATCGAGATTTAACCACAATGCTTCAATATGCTCAGTAAGTACTATCTTTCGGTTTTCGACAGGACATAAGTAAGCGTGCATCGTGATATGAAAGTCAGGGTAAGCATGCTCAACCGTCATGAAATAATCGACATGCTCAACAATCAAGTGAAGCTCTTCTTTGAGCTCTCTTTTAATAGCAGATTCCAGCTCTTCACCGGGCTCTACTTTCCCTCCGGGAAACTCATATTTTTCATGGATATACGATAGCGCCGAAGGTCCTCGCTGAGCACAGAGTGTCTGCCCTTCATGCTGAATAATGGCAGCGACCACTTCTATTTTTTTCATCAGACTTATTCCGTTTTTCTGTTTACCCAAGAAAGGTGGTTTTCAGCGAAAACCTCAACACCCTTCTGCCTGATACGGTCGATCCAATCTTCAGCTTTATTCACGCCAACACCAAAATGGTTAATCGCCGCCTCTTTCACCACTCTGTGTTCATTGCGAATAGTCGTCGGCATTAACGCACTATCATCAGTGTTGATACACACAGGGACAGAGCCATTACGCAAGCCATACTTATTGAACTTACCGCCTTTCTCTAACCACGCTTCTTCTGGCGGATGCCAACGATAAATAGGATGTTCGTGATAGTGCTTGAATCGGCCGATATAGATATTGGACGTTGGGCACGCTTCGAGAATAACGCCCTTGTCTGCATAAGTTTCAATACACAAGTCTTGAATAGCCTCATAGAGCTCAAGCTCCACGGATGAAATTGAATCAAAGGCCAAATTCTTTTCCATTCCAAAAGCTTCACTTCGGTTACTGTTCGAACAAGTAACTGTCACGATTTTTTCGCGACGCTTGAAAAAAAGCTCATCACGCTGGGCGTATAGGTACTTTTTCCACAATTCTACGTGTTTAGACTTTTTATGAGTATCGTAGTCATCTCTAAAGTCAACGACCCACCCTCTAAAAGCAGAGTCATGCTCTTCCACCGCGGTATCCTTACCATAAGTAGCATAATAACTGGCAACTTTGGTTGGACAATTACGTCTCAGCCTCCATGCGTCATACAAACGCTTGGGTGGATGAGACTCTTGATAAAGATATTCAGACCAAAATGAGATTTTATCGACTAATAATTGAAGAATTCCGACCATCTTCGGCACGGATTGAACAACAAGCAATGCCTTATGGTAGCTCCATACTAAGTTATCTAAATGCTCCCCAACCGTTAGATATGCAGTTTCTTGCTTCTTTGCCCAATCTGTTGGCAAAACTCCAAGAGCAAGGCCATGTCCAATTCGATCACCAGATCCAAAATTACAGAACATAATGCTCTCATCGATAGAACGCATTCCTGACAGGAGGTGGCTGTAATCTTCTCCTGCATGCACGGTTAGAAACGGCTTAAAAATGCGATTAAACTTAATCCCTTGAGTTGGATATCGACTCTCTCTTAATACCCTTAAAGCCGGGGCGAACACCTCAATAGGTAGCTCATTTTCATTGCCAGCAACATCATATCCCCGGACAGCTTTACGTAAATCTAATCCGGTTTCCAGCTTAGATTTCAAAGAACAACATTCAACAATATCATGTTCAGAAAATGTAATTGAGTGAGAAAAATCTTGTAGATTCTCAACTTGCTTAATAAGGTTGTTTCTCTTACTCTGTTGTAGTTTATCGCTACGTTTACCGCTTCGAGTGAAATGAAGGACAAAGTGGCTCTTTTCAGCAATTGAGTTTAGGTATAGATGCTTTAGACCTTCGGCAAATTGCGTCGGGTCAACCAAACCTCCTTTTCCTGCTAGAATTACATTTGGCGTAACCCTAAACTCTCTCGCAGTCTTCGCTTCTATATCGAAATCCAATCCATCAGCCAGAGAGCTTTGTTGCTGTGCCGCCCGCGTATCTCTCATTCTGAATCGAGATGTTGTAACAAAATCACTTAATCCGACTCCAGATACCACCATATAGTTTCTAAGAATGTTACATAAACGAATTAAATTAAGCGTCGCTACCTTATCAATTGAACCGAGCAATATACCTGTTGTATAAAGCAGCCACCTTTTCATCGATGCTAGCTCAGTTTTTGTCGATCTAATCAGGAGAAGCTGGGCAGGATTGTCAATTTTATCTCGTTTAGTAGCGGAAAGAACTTCAAAGTTAAACTGTGAGTTATCCAATTTTTTTTCACTAAAAATACTATACCCGACTCTCTCAGCATTGAGAGAACAAGCAGCTACTAAGTCAAGCTTGGAATACACCCCACTTTCAACGAGAGTGTATTCAACTCTTTTTGGCCATTGGAATTTTTCATCTATCAACTCGCCATACAAACAAAAACTCAATAGAGACGGTGTGAGCACCCCGTGCCCACCAAGGTGAACATGATTATCAGCAAACTTAGTTTGAGTAGAACTCAGCGGCAGAGCAAAAGGACATTGATACTCTTCGATACAATGCGAAATTTCATGAACATTAAATTGGTAATGTTCAGCTAACTCTTTGTATGCTTGAGCGATTATCCAGCTACTATCCAGTACACTTAATAACTCTAACCAACTAGCAAGCATTTCTGGTTTAACTTCGAAGCAGTTACCCTGCCACTGCAAATACTCATCAACGACACCGGAAAGAACTTGCGTACAATGTTCATCCAATGCCTTCGAGCTGCAATCACTTAGGCCAAAAGTCGAAATAATCGCATCTACGTCATCCTGCCGAAACTTACGTTGAACATATGGCTCATAATCTAAAATTGCTAGCCTCAAAGAGTTATGATTACCCTCAGAGTGACTAGACCCAGGTTTAACTTTACGTACTAACCTATCAGATGATAAATAAGCTGCTCGAATAGCAGCTTCATCACTAATCTTCAGCATCTTTTCTTCCGTGCTTACTTATGGCCTTAATAAAGTTTTGAAGCCGTTCATCTAAAACTTTATAAGACTCGAGCTGTTCAAAATCGTCAGGTAAAGAATTCTTAACTGAAACAATAGCACTTTCTACATCCGAGGATGCTGAGGCAGTCTCTAACTTTTCTTTAAATTTAGAAATCTGTTTCACTCTCTTATTACTAATAACTTCATCTATAAGAAATTTAGCGCTATCTATAGATGTACCGACTAATTCTCCAAAAGCTTGACTAACTTCTTCTTGAATTACTTTTTTATCATCTTTACTACCCAGTTTTAAAATAGGAGCATAAAGCCCACTATCGCTGCTCAATATGGAAAACATTGGGTGCGTGTCAATCGCATCATGCAGCATCATTACTTCGTGTAATCGTTGTGATTTGGCATCATCTCCTGCTTTCCTAAATCGTTCTATCTCACTTTCAAGGCGAGCTTTGTTTCGAGTGTAAGTTTTATCTCTACTTACAACCTCTCTAGCATCTCGAACCGTTTTAGACTTGGCACCAATTAAAACGTTAGAGTAAACCGCTTCCCCATATATACCTGAACGAAGAATTGAATTGAGTACGTTATATTTAAATCTCAAAACCATGTCAGACAAATGTTCATCTTTAAAGTTACTCTTACTAGATGCATAGTTTGCCTTAATTACATTCATAGCCGTAAAAACACTATTGAAAACATAGCTAAATATTGGGGTAATTTTAAATGAATCCAACCATTGAAGCTGTAATTCGTTTTCTTGTTTCCAGCGAATAATTTCACCAAATAACGCTAATGACGAATCACCTTTATCAAGTTCATCTTTGATTTCTTCATTGTCACCGTCGATAGAAATTTTTGTTTCTGCAAAACTAACAATGCTATAAAATGGTTTTTTCTTTACAATCTCATCAATAACATCAAAAGACAACTTGCTTTTATCAACAAGAAATGAATAAAAAAGAAGCTCAAAAGCACGACTAAACACAACAAACCTTTTCGTGTTATTTAAGGTCGAATAAAGCTCACCTTCAGTATAAATATCAAGCAAGGCACTTTCTACTGAATAATTAACTTTCACCTTAGTTTCTGATTCTTTCGGTTCTTTTGATTCTTTCGGTTCTTTTGATTCTTTCGGTTCTTTTGATTCTTTTGATTCTTTTGATTCTTTCGACTCTTCTAAAATATGGTACTGCTCAGGGCTATAGACATCCTTGGGGAATAGCTTTTTAGGTATTAGAATTGAGTTGTTAACATTCTGTTCAATAACTTTTTTACTAATAAAGAAATCTGATACTAAAAACTCTAAAGGAGGCATTGACTTTAATATTCTAGATTTTTCGTCAAAAAACGTATTCAAAAGGTCTTCGTTTTTTACGTCTTTACCACCAAGTGATGGAAGTGTTTTCAAAGCCTCTAATTGACTTGAATGAACATCATATTTTGCCCAAGGATAGATGACCTGGTCAGATTGGGCTTTAATGTTAAACGCCAATAAGCGCTGAATATCGAAACCTTTATCTTCATCATGAGAGAAAGATATAGCAGACTCTGCATTAGCAAATGCACTGCCCTCTTTTTGCTGAGCGGCCCATCCTCGATATTTTATATGCAAATCTAGTACATTATCTTTTTCAACAGATAATTCAGATGGTCTTATGGTTCGAACTAATTGTGTTAAGCCTCGCGCTGATCTTGGCTTAAATAGACCTTTTCTAGAATCTCGGTTATGACATAGATAATTAAACTTATCGAATAGCTTTTCTCTATAATCAGAGTAAGAAACTTCTGTATTTTCCGCTTCATTAATCATCATTTTAGAAAGCAAGTTTTCTATAGAAAAAAGAGAAATGCGGGTATGACTAGGAAACACCTTAGTTAAATAAGCCGTTGTTAAATCAGCACTCAACTGAATCCCATTATCAATCAGTTTTTCATCTTGGCAATTATTATCATATGAGCTGTCATCAAAATGAGTTTGCGTCATATGCTCATATAGTTTCAAATCACCACTAACTATAGGAATAATATAAGGGCAACCCAAATATCTGCGTACCTCATCAACAACTTCAAAGGCATTATCTAATGCCATATCAACATCATCAATCAATACAACGATGGCTGAACAACCAAGAACTTCGATAGCAGATTCCACAAAATGATGGAAATTGTTCTCTACTTGAATTCCTGAGCTGTATTTAAGTATTTTATCAATGCCAATGGAGCCATTAAATTCAGAGGTTTTCCCCATAGAGTCTGCTAGCCTCTTGAGGCTATGATGGAAAGTATCTCTCTTTTTGGACGAAATATTGGCGTGTCGATTAAATGTATCACTAACAGCTTGATATATCTGTGCAATAATGACATTAGCAAATGAATCATTATCCATCAGCATTGTAGGATCAATAACATCTAAGAAAAACAAACTGATCCGCACCAGCAGTTTTGGACACTGAGTTAAGTGAGTACAATCACTA
>NZ_JBGONY010000079.1:0-17296 GCF_041439375.1 Vibrio crassostreae
AGCTGGATAGAGTACCTGGCTACGAACCAGGCGGTCGGAGGTTCGAATCCTCCAGAGCGCGCCACATTATTAAAAAAAGCCTCGTTTATACGAGGCTTTTTTTATGTCTTCTGTAAATTTGTTGCGATAATGTTAAATTTGTTCGTTGTTTAACTTGTTGTATTTAAAGTGGTTCTTGATTACTTCTTTGTTATTCCACCTTTCTCATATCAATTCCCAGAAAAGTCCCGTTTAAGTCACAGTTTAAATATCTAAAAATGACGTGTTTGACAGATTTATGTGATCTGATAGGCGAATAATTAACCTTATGTGTGCGTTATCCGTAACAGAACCTTAAACAAAATTGACAAACTTTTACCAATCGAGATAATCCATGGGTCGGGATCACTATTCGCTGAAATCCTGTACGTATGTCAGGATGACGAAGAAAGGAAGCAACATGACTAATATTGGAAGCCTGCTAGGAGATGCGGCGACTCTAATGATAACGGGGATGTCCGTTGTCTTTATTTTCCTAACTATTCTAGTTTACCTCGTTCGGTTGATGTCAAAACTGGTACCAGAAGAAGTACCTGAGCCGATCGCAGCACCTAAAAAAATTCAAAAATCACAATCAAACCCTTCAGCTGTTAGTCCACAGGTAGTGGCAGCAATTTCGGCCGCGGTTCATCAATACCGTGCGTCTACTGCTAAGTAGCATTTAAAGGATTAAAAAGGAGTTTATGAGCATGTCTAAACCACTAGCTATCACTGATGTGGTACTTCGTGACGCGCACCAGTCACTATTTGCTACTCGTATGCGTATCGAAGATATGCTGCCAATTGCGGCAGAACTAGATAAAGTCGGTTACTGGTCACTTGAGACTTGGGGCGGCGCGACGTTTGATTCGTGTATCCGTTTTCTTGGTGAGGATCCATGGGAGCGTTTGCGTGAGCTGAAAAAAGCGATGCCAAACACACCAATGCAGATGCTACTGCGTGGTCAAAACCTATTGGGCTACCGTCATTACGCGGATGATGTAGTAGAAAAATTTGTTGAACGTGCCCATAAAAACGGCATGGATGTATTCCGTATCTTTGATGCGATGAATGACGTACGCAACTTTGAAAAAGCAGTGAAAGCAACGATCGACGTTGGTGGCCATGCTCAAGGTACGTTGTCTTACACAACCAGTCCGGTTCACAACTCAGATACTTGGGTTGATCTGGCTAAGCGTCTAGAAGACCTAGGTTGTCATTCACTATGTATCAAAGATATGTCAGGTTTATTAAAGCCTTATGAAGCGGAAGAGTTAATTACACGCATTAAAGCATCATGTGATGTTCCTCTAGCGCTACATAGCCACGCGACAACCGGTCTATCGACAGCAACAGCGGTTAAGGCCGTTGAGGCGGGTATCGATATTCTAGACACGGCTATCTCTTCAATGAGCTGTACTTACGGCCACACGCCAACTGAAACGGTTGTGGCGATGTTAGAAGGTACAGAGCGCGATACGAACCTTAAGCTTGACCAAATTGAACCAATCGCATCTTACTTCCGTGATGTACGTAAAAAGTACGCGAAATGGGAAGGGCAGCTAAAAGGCGTCGATTCTCGCATCTTGATCGCTCAGGTTCCTGGCGGCATGTTGACTAACATGGAAGGCCAGCTGAAAGAACAAGGCGCAGCCGATCGTATGGACGAGGTTCTTGAAGAGATTCCTCGCGTACGTAAAGAGCTTGGTTATATTCCTTTGGTAACACCAACTTCTCAAATTGTCGGTACTCAAGCGGTTATTAATGTTCTAACGGGTGAACGCTACAAGAGCATCACTAAAGAGACTGCCGGTCTTCTGAAAGGTGAATACGGTCAAGCTCCTGCGGAAGTGGATGCTGAACTGCAAGCGAAAGTTCTGGATGGCGCAGAGCCGATTACTTGTCGTCCTGCTGATTTACTTAAGTCTGAAATGGATACGTTAACGACGGATCTGTTAGAGAAAGCGAAATCAGAAGGTATCTCTCTAGCTGAAGATACGGTTGATGATGTACTGACTTACGCACTCTTCCCACAAGTGGGTCTTAAGTTCCTTAAGAACCGCCGTAACCCTGAAGCATTTGAACCTGCACCAACGCTAGAAGCTGCGGCTCCAGTTGCAGCAGCTCCTGTACAAGCTTCTGGTGGTATTGAAAGCTACAGCGTGAAGGTTGATGGTCAAGTTTACGACGTTGAAGTTGGCCCACAAGGTGAACTTACATCAGTAGCGCCATCTGCAAAACCTACTCAAGCGGCTCAGGCTGCACCAGTAGCAGCTTCTGACGCTGAAGCGGTTCCAGCCCCATTGGCGGGTAACATCTTCAAAGTAAATGTTCAGGCGGGCGCTGAGGTTGCTGAAGGCGACGTTCTGCTTATCCTAGAAGCAATGAAGATGGAAACGGAAGTTCGTGCTGCTCGTGGTGGTATCGTTCAAGAACTGAATGTTAAAGAAGGCGATGCAGTTACTGTAGGCGCTCCACTACTAAGCTTAGCGTAAGGGAGTACCATGGAAGGATTGATGACCTTATGGTCTGAAACAGGGATTGCTAACTTCGAGTTCGGCCAGATCTGTATGATGCTGGTCGGTTGCTTGCTGTTGTTTTTAGCAATTCGTAAAGGATTTGAACCGTTACTTCTACTACCGATTGGTTTTGGTGCTGTATTAGCAAACATCCCAAATGCTGGGTTTACTGATCCCGGTGGTTTACTGTACTACGTTTACTACATTGGTATTGAAACGGGTATTTTCCCACTGCTGATCTTTATGGGTGTTGGTGCGATGACGGACTTCGGTGCGTTGATTGCGAACCCTAAAACATTGTGGCTAGGGGCTGCGGCTCAGTTCGGTATTTTTGCAACGCTATTTGGCGCGATCTTGCTGAACTATGTTCCAGGAATGGAGTTCTCGATGGCCGATGCTTCGTCAATTGCGATCATTGGTGGTGCCGATGGCCCAACTGCGATCTTCTTGGCGAGCAAGTTATCTCCGGATCTTTTAGGTGCCATTGCAGTAGCGGCTTATAGCTACATGGCATTGGTTCCTATTATTCAGCCACCAATCATGAAGGCGTTAACGTCTCCTGAAGAGCGTAAGATTAAGATGGCTCAACTTCGTCACGTTAGCAAAGCAGAGAAAATCCTCTTCCCGCTTGCTGTACTACTGATGACGATTTTGTTCCTACCTTCAGCAACACCTCTAGTGGGTATGTTCTGTCTGGGTAACTTGATGCGTGAAGCGGGTGTGGTTGATCGCCTATCGAAAACAGCGCAAAACGAACTGATTAACGTTGTGACTATTTTCCTTGGTCTCGGTGTTGGCTCTAAGCTTCAAGCGGATACTTTCTTGAACTTAGAGACTCTAGGTATTCTTGGCTTAGGTGCGGTCGCGTTCAGTATTGGTACCGCGGGTGGTGTATTGATGGCGAAGGTTCTAAACCGCTTCTCGAAAGAGGACATCAATCCATTGATTGGTGCAGCTGGCGTATCAGCGGTTCCAATGGCGGCACGTGTTGTGAACAAGGTAGGTCTTGAAGCAAACCCTCAGAACTTCTTGTTGATGCATGCAATGGGTCCGAACGTAGCAGGTGTACTTGGTAGTGCGGTTGCGGCGGGTATTCTATTAGCGCTAGTCGGCTAATGGATTACTTAGGTCATGTATCGTTACGTTAATTGGTCGTCAATTTACGAATGAGCGGTTAACTTAGCCTTATTAAATGGTTTATAGTCAAAGGGATGCTTTCGCATCCCTTTCTTTTTATTAATTAGGGTGCTTGCTCACTAGGGCTTTTATCAATCAAGGAAATGTGGAAATGGAAAATAAACAGATTGCGATTACTCAATTCGGCGGCGTCGAAAACCTTAGTATTCAAACCAGTGCTATTCCTGAGCCTAAGGCTGGAGAAGTGGTGGTTAAAGTTTCCTTTTCGGGCATTAATCCGATTGATGTGAAAACCCGTGCTGGCCTTGGTTGGGCAGCAGCACAAAACAAAGACAACCTTCCTTGGGTACCGGGATACGATATTTCGGGTCAAATTGTCACGCTAGGCGATCAGGCTGAACGTTTTACGTTTGGTGATAACGTGGCGGGCTTTATTGGCTTTCCACTGCAAGGTGGCGGCTACAGCCAATATGTTTGTGTTCCAGAAGCGGCGTTAAGCATGGTTCCTGATTCTGTCACCTTAGAAGCGGCAGCGGCATTACCACTTGCTAGTCAAACCGCAGCACAAGCGCTAAACAAAGCCGAAGTGAAAGAAGGCGATCGCGTGCTTATCTTAGCGGGTGCTGGTGGCGTTGGTCACCTTGCGGTTCAAATTGCAGTAGCCGCAAAAGCCGAGGTTTACACGACCTGCAGTGAAGCCAACCTTGATTACCTTGCGACGTTAGGTGCTCACGCAATTAACTATAAGTTTGCGCCAGCGTCGGAAAGAGTTTCTGATGTTGATGTGCTGATTGATTTGGTCGGTGGCGATACCGCGCTTGATGCGTTGAAGTGCCTGAAAGACGGTGCAAGAGTGGTGACCGTTCCGACCCTATCTGCTGAGTTGATCTGCGAAAAAGCGACACTATTAGGTTTTACTGCATCAGGCATGTTGGTTGAGCCAACCCCTGAGCAAATGGACGCTATGCTCTACATGGTTAGTGTCGGATTACTCAAAACAGAAATTCAAGGTATCTACCAGCTAGACGAGGCGCAGTCGGCGCATCTACAGGTTGAAACCGGACACACCAGAGGCAAGGTGCTACTTAAAATGCAAGAAAGTTGATATGCAGTGCTAGAATTCTTTAACTCCCTTTTTGAAAATATCGCGCTGTGGTTCTCGGACTCAGCGCTGTGGGTACTCTTCATCAGTGGCTTCTTGAGTGCCACATTACTCCCCGGTGGTTCAGAAGCTAGCCTTGTGGCAGCATTGAGCCTAGATCATTTTTCCACCTCATCGATTATTCTGGTGGCAACATTAGGCAACACCTTAGGCGGCCTGACTAACTATTGGATTGGTTTGTGGTTGCCTAATCGAACTCAATCTGAAAAGCATGGTCATAAGGCTATGGCTTGGCTAAGCCGTTATGGCTACTGGACACTGTTATTTAGTTGGTTACCGATCATTGGTGATCCTTTGTGTCTGGCAGCTGGTTGGCTAAGAATGAAATTTATCCCTAGCGTGATTTTGATAGCGATTGGCAAGGCCGCTCGCTATAGCTTACTTGCTGCTATCTACTTCGGTTTTTTCTAAGGAGAACCTATGAAAAAGGTTTTACTTGGTACATTTTCTCTTATCGCCATTGCTGGCTGTTCTTACAATGTACCTAGCTCAACGCCCTTCTTTTCCTCGTTACCTGAAGGTGTCACTCTGTTAGAAGAGGTTAGGCCTTCTAAAGATAAAGTGGTGATTCCTTACACCAAGTATCAGCTTGAAAACGGCCTGACAGTGATTCTTTCCCCTGATGATTCTGATCCGTTGGTGCATGTTGATGTGACTTACCACGTAGGCTCTGCTCGTGAAGAGATAGGTAAGTCGGGCTTTGCTCACTTCTTTGAGCACATGATGTTCCAAGGTTCAGAGAATGTTGGTGACCAACAGCACTTTAAGATCATTACCGAGGCTGGTGGTTCGTTAAACGGTACCACTAACCGTGACCGTACCAACTACTTTGAAACTGTTCCCTCTAACCAACTTGAAAAAATGTTGTGGTTAGAATCCGACCGAATGGGCTTCTTGTTAGATGCAGTTTCTCAGAAGAAATTTGAGGTACAAAGAGGCACGGTTAAAAACGAACGAGCGCAGAGCTACGAAAATCGTCCTTACGGCTTGATGTGGGAACGCATGGGCGAAGCGCTTTACCCAGAAGGTCACCCTTACTCTTGGCAACCAATTGGTTATGTGGAAGATCTAGACCGTGTTGATGTGAATGACCTTAAGGCGTTCTTCCTACGCTGGTACGGCCCAAATAATGCGGTACTGACTATCGGTGGTGATATCGACGTTGATGACACGCTAGAGTGGGTTAACAAGTACTTTGGCCCAATCCCTCAAGGTCCTGAAGTGAAGGCGGCAGAGAAGCAACCTGCTGTTCTAACTGAAGATAAGTACATCACCTTAGAAGACAATATTCGTCAGCCGATGGTGCTTGTGGGTTGGCCAACAACGTATCGTGGTGAAGAGACCCAAGCTTCACTGAATGCACTGTCTAACGTGTTAGGTTCAGGTACCAACAGTTACCTATATCAAAATCTCGTAAAAACGCAGAAGGCAGTCAGTGCAGGATCTTTCCATGATTGTGCTGAGCTCGCTTGTACCATGTATGTGTATGCGATGGGCAACTCAGGTGAAAAAGGCGATTTGACGGTTCTTAATAAAGAGCTGATGGATACCTTAGATCAATTTTCGAAAGAAGGTGTTGAGCAAGAGCGTTTAGACCAGATCACTGGCATGGCAGAAGCGAATGCCGTTTTCGCACTGCAAAGTGTAAAAGGCAAGGTTTCACAACTGGCATCTAACCAAACCTTCTATGGTCAACCAGATCGCATTGAATCACAGTTGGATCAAATCCGAGCGGTGACTCCAGAAAGCGTAAGTAAAGCCTATCAAGATTTCATCGAAGGTAAGCACAAGGTGACCTTGAGTGTGGTGCCTAAGAAGCAACTTGATTTAGCGGTTCGTGAAGCGACCTTTACTACGCCTCCACGTACTTTGCCTGAATACAGCAAGGTGACAGAAGACCAGCTGGATTTCAGAAAAGCACCGAACACTTTTGATCGCAGCGTGATGCCAGAAGTGAACTTTGGTGTTGAAGCAACGATGCCTGATTTGTACCGCATGCACTTTGCCAACGGCACGGATTTGATTGGTACTGTGACTAGTGAAACACCGACCGTACAGCTACAGATTCAACTTCCAGCGGGCGAGCGTTATGTTCGTAAAGGTCAAGAAGGCCTAGCGAACCTAACCGCTTCTATGGTGGAAGAAGGCTCGACAAAACGAACGGTTGAAGAGCTACAAGCGACACTAGATAAGCTTGGTAGCAGTGTGAGTATCAGTGCGGGCAGTTACACCACGGATATTTCAGTTTCTACGCTAGAGAAAAACCTGCCTCAAACCTTAGCGATCGTGCAAGAGGTTCTATTCGAGCCTAAGTTCGATGAGCAAGATTTCGAGCGAGTTAAGAAACAGATGCTAGAAGGCGTTGTGTATCAGCACCAGCAGCCAAGCTGGATGGCGTCTCAAGCAACCCGTGAAGTACTGTTTGGTGACAGTATTTTTGCTCGCGCGAGTGACGGCACCAAGGCGTCTTTGTCGAAACTTACCCTAGACGATGTGAAAAAATTCTATGCACAACATTATACACCAGAAGGTGCCAATATGGTTGTTGTGGGAGACATCTCGAAGAAAGAGGCAGGGAAACAGCTACAATTCTTTGAACAGTGGCAAGGCGATGCGGCACCACTAACGCGTCCGCAGATCGTCAAAGAGCTTTCAGGTCAGAATCTGTATTTGGTCGACAAACCGGGTGCGCCGCAAAGCATTGTTCGCTTAGTGCGTAAAGGCCTGCCATTTGATGCGACGGGGGAATTGTATTTGAGCCAGTTAGCTAACTTTAACTTAGCGGGTAACTTCAATAGCCGTATCAACCAGAACTTGCGTGAAGACAAAGCTTACACTTACGGTGCAAGCGGCTACTTCGCAAGTACTCGAGAAACTGGTGCAGTGGTATTCAGTGCGCAGGTAAGGGCGAATGCGACGGTTCCATCGATTCAAGAGTTTATTAATGAGTTGAACGAGTTTAGTCAGGGTGGATTAACTGACGAAGAGGTGAAATTTATGCGCCTCGCCGTCGGTCAACAAGATGCGCTTAAATACGAAACGCCAAGTCAAAAGGCTGGGCTGTTGAGTAATATTGTCGCATTGAGCCTTGATGAAGATTACCTACAACAGCGTAATCAGATAGTTGAAACGGTTTCAAAAGAGACCTTAAACGAGCTATCGAAGAAATGGTTCGACCCGAATGATTATCAAATAATCGTTGTTGGTGACGCGACTTCGCTTCGCCCGCAATTAGAAAAGTTAGATATTCCAATAGAAGAGCTTGAAATCATTCGTTAGAGTACACATTAAAGGGGGAGGGAAGAGACTCTACTTTTCTCCTCCAACCTAATTTATGATAGTTCTAATCAGAACAATATAAGATAAGTGAACTGAATTTTGACTGATTTTGCTGCGCGACTAAAGCAAGTTGCAACCAACCCTAAGACCTTCTCTCAATTCGGTCGTGGTGTTGAAAGGGAAACATTACGCTACACGGAAGATGGGCACCTTGCTACTGGGCCGCACCCTGAGGCTTTGGGATCTGCGTTGATGAACGAATGGGTAACGACCGATTTCTCTGAGTCGCTACTGGAATTTATCACGCCTGTTTCTAACGATGTTCCGACGCTTTTGAATCAGTTGTCTGATATCCATCACTTCACGCAAACCAAGTTAGACGGCGAAAAGCTATGGCCGCTTTCTATGCCTTGTTACGTTGGCAGTGAAGATTACATTCAACTAGCGCAATACGGCACCTCTAACAACGGTAAGATGAAGACGCTATATCGTGAAGGCTTAAAGCGCCGTTACGGTAGCTTGATGCAGATTATCTCTGGTGTTCACTTCAACTTCTCTTTCCCAGAAAGCTTTTGGGATAGCCTGTTTGGAGAGCAAACAGAAGAAGCGCGTTGTGAAGCTAAGTCAGATGCTTACTTCGGTTTGATTCGTAACTACTACCGCTTTGGTTGGTTAATCCCATACTTCTTCGGTGCTTCACCTGCGCTATGTTCTTCTTTCATCAAAGGAAGGGAGACAAGCCTGCCTTTTGAAAAGATTGGCGAGACACTGTATCTACCAAAAGCAACGGCACTGCGCCTGAGCGATCTTGGTTACACTAATAGTGCGCAAAGTGTATTGAAGATTGGTTTCAACAGCCTAGACCAATACCTTGAAGGTTTGAATCAAGCGATTCGCACACCATCAGAAGAGTTCGCTGAGATTGGCACTAAGGTTGATGGTGAATACCGTCAACTCAATAGCAATGTACTGCAAATTGAGAATGAGCTGTATGCTCCAATCCGTCCTAAGCGTGTGGCGAAGAGTGGTGAGAAACCATCTGAAGCACTCGCTCGTGCTGGTGTTGAGTACATAGAGGTTCGTTCTTTAGACGTAAACCCATTCAGCTCAATTGGTATCAATGAGCAGCAAGTTCGCTTCTTGGACCTATTCCTTACGTGGAGTGTACTAACAGACTCTGCCGAGATGGATAACTGTGAACTTGAGTGCTGGCGCGATAACTGGAACAAGGTGATCTTAGAAGGTCGTCAGGTTGGTTTAGAGCTGCAAATCGGTTGTCATGGTGAGCGATTGTCTCTGCAAGATTGGGCGAAGCGTGTCTTTAAAGACCTACGCTCTATTGCCGAGATGATGGACGCTGAACAAGGTGGTCGTGCATACCAAGAAACCTGCGATACGCTTGAAGCTTGGATTGATAACCCAGAGCTGACCATTTCTGGCCAGTTGCTAGAAGAGACTAAGAAGTTAGGTGGCTTAGGTAAAGTGGGCTGTGCGTTAGGTAAAACGTATGCAGAGCAGCACAAAGCACATCAATACAAAGTTTACTCAGCTGAGTTGATGGAAGCAGAAGTTCAACGCTCTGTGACTGCTCAGCAACAAAGTGAAGAAGCAAGCACTCAAGATTTTGATAGCTTCTTAGCGGATTATTTTTCGTATTTAAAAGCATAGCGAGACTTTGGTGGAAAGGAAGCAAGCCTTATTAGGTCAGCCTACTCGTGTGAGTAGTCAATGGTTACCTGTGGTGACTGTTGGTGTTGTCTCTAGCCTATTGGTTGGATGTGCAACGCCACCGCCAAAGCAGCAAGATAATTTGTGTAGCATCTTTCGAGAGCACCCTTCATGGTATGAAGATGCCTTGGATATGCAAGAAGAGTGGGGCACGCCGATTAACGTTGCGATGGCTTTTGTGAAACAAGAGAGTAGTTATCGTCATGATGCGCGCCCACCTAAAGATTACATTCTTGGCTTTATACCGTGGGGCCGTGTAAGCAGTGCCTACGGTTATGCACAAGCTCAAGATCCTGCTTGGGAAGACTTCCAAAAGGCGACCAATAACGGTGGCTCAAGAACCAACTTTGATGATGCATTGATGTTCATCGGTTGGTATACCAGCGAGACGCGTCGTCAATTGGGCATCTCACTGTGGGACCCGTATAACCAATACCTGGCTTATCATGAAGGCCGTGGTGGTTATAAGCGCAAGTCATACAACAGCAAGCCATCGTTGATTAAGGTGGCGCGCAAAGTCGAACAGCAAGCAAAAGATTATGGATGGCAGCTGAAGCAGTGCCGCAAAGAACTAGAAGACAATCGAAGCTGGTTTTTCTAGAGCCAGCCGTCACGGAGAAGAGCAATGCCTTTATTAGATAGTTTCACTGTTGATCACACACGCATGAACGCACCTGCCGTTCGTGTTGCTAAAACAATGCAAACCCCTAAAGGGGATACCATCACTGTGTTTGACCTGCGTTTTACTGCGCCAAACAAAGACATCCTATCTGAGAAAGGTATCCATACTCTAGAGCACTTATACGCTGGTTTCATGCGTAATCAATTGAACGGTTCAGATGTAGAGATCATCGATATTTCACCGATGGGCTGTCGTACTGGTTTCTACATGAGCTTGATTGGTACGCCTACAGAGCAACAAGTAGCTGACGGTTGGTTGGCAGCGATGCAAGACGTACTGAAAGTTGAGAGCCAGAATAAGATCCCTGAGCTGAACGAATATCAATGTGGTACCGCAGCAATGCACTCTTTGGATGAAGCGAAAGAGATCGCGAATGCGATCATCGCTGCAGGCATCTCTGTAAACAAGAATGATGAACTGGCACTGCCAGAGTCTATGCTGCAAGAGCTTAAAATCGACTAATCACTTTTCACCTTGAGTGTGGTGAGTTAGATGTTAAAGGCCCGATTCAATGAATCGGGCCTTTTGTTTATGTGATATTCAGTGATAACTCAGTTAGCCGTTCACGATCTGTGGGAACACACGCACCAGCTTGATACGGTTCTCTTCGAGTTCAACGATTTCCATTGGGTGGCTGGCAACCTGAACACTCAGGTGACTCTCTGGAATATCTTCAAGGTGTTCCAGTATCAAACCATTCAGCGTTCTAGGGCCATCGGTAGGCAGTGCCCACTGCAAGCCTTTGTTGATGTCTCTGATATTGGCACTGCCTTCAATTAAGAAGCTACCATCACTTTGTGGTGTGATCTCTTCAGATAAACTTGGCGCAATTGAGGTGGTAAACTCACCAACGATCTCTTCCAGAATATCTTCCAAGGTAACCAAGCCGTTGATATCGCCATATTCATCAACAATCAAACCGATACGCTGCTTATTGCGTTGAAACTTAAGTAGCTGAATGTTGAGTGGTGTCGCTTCAGGAATAAAGTAGATCTCATCCGCTGCACGCAATAGGGTCTCTTTATTGAATTCGTTCTTTTCAAGCATCAGACGGTAAGCTTCACGCAGCCTAAGCATGCCGACCACTTCATCTATTTGGTCACGGTACAGCACCACGCGGCCATGAGGAGAGTGAGTCAGTTGGCGAACGATAGATTTCCAGTCGTCATTGATGTCGATACCAGTAATTTCATTACGTGGCACCATGATGTCGTTCACGGTGACGTGCTCTAAATCTAGAATAGACACCAACATATCTTGGTGACGTTGAGGAATTAGGCTACCTGCTTCATTTACCACGGTTCTAAGCTCTTCTGAGCTTAAGTGGTCGGTCGCATCGTGACTGGCTTTGACACCTAAGATACGAATGAAGCCGTTAGTAATGAAGTTGACCAAGATCACCAATGGTGACAGCACCTTCATCAGTATCATCAAAAGGATACTACTCGCGTAAGAGACACGTTCAGGAAATAGAGAAGCGATGGTTTTTGGTGTTACCTCGGCGAACACGAGGATCACGAGAGTCAGGGTACCAGTAGCGATAGCTACACCGATATCCCCGTAGATGCGCATACCAAGAATAGTAGCGATCGCAGATGCAAGAATGTTGACGAGATTGTTGCCGATAAGAATGAGGCCAATCAATCTGTCTGGGCGGTTCAGAAGTTTTTCTACACGTTTGGCACCTTTATGACCCGTATTGGCCAAGTGCTTTAAACGGTAGCGGTTCAGGGACATCATGCCCGTTTCGGAACCAGAGAAATAACCAGAAATTACAATGAGACACGCGAGTAGCGCAAATAAGATACCCGTTGATATGTCGTCCAAAACTATTCTTTTCCTATTTGTGTATCTTGATTAATTTATGACCGAACATGGTCGAGATGTCAATTGAATGTATTGCACTCAATATTTTAAAGGCAAGGTATGTGAGACCTTGCCTTTATTTTACAGACTAGTTCAGGATGATTTCCTGAACGAAGCGACTACCGAAGTAGGCTAATGTGAGCATGCTGGCACCCGCGAGTGCGAACCACGTGACTTTTTGTCCACGCCAACCTTTCTGATAGTGACCCCATAGAAGGATGGAGTAGATAACCCAAGCGATAAAAGACAGCACAGCCTTGTGCGCTTTTCCTTGAGCAAACATATCTTGTACGAAGATGAGGCCGGTTAACAAAGTACCCGTTAATAAGCCATTACCAATCAGAATGATCTTGAAAAGCTGTCTCTCCACCATCATTAAAGGAGGTAGGTTAGGGTTGTTCACCAACGCTTTTTTCTTTTTAAGTTTGTGATCTAGCCACGCGAGTTGCAGGGCGTATAGCGCGCCGATAGTCAGTGTCGCGTATGAGAATAGAGCCAAAGAGATATGAACGAGCAGTTTAGGGGCATTCTCTAGATGCTTTATGAAGGTGCTTGGAAGAAAAGTAGCAGCCATCAAGTTCAGTGCCGCGAAGCTATAAACGACGGGCAAGATAAACCACAAACGAGTTTTGAGCATAGCGCCGCTCATAACCACAGATATGATTAAACTGATTAATGAAGCAACGTTCAAGATACTGAGGTTTTGACCACTGGCATTAAAAATCAAATCGCCAAGCAACCAAGCATGGAAAGCTAGAGCAAGTAATGCGCTGATAAACACCGTTTTTACACGGATTCCTGTTTGGTGCACGAGACCTGGAATGATCGT
Organism: Vibrio crassostreae; assembly: GCF_041439375.1. Taxonomy (GTDB): domain Bacteria; phylum Pseudomonadota; class Gammaproteobacteria; order Enterobacterales; family Vibrionaceae; genus Vibrio; species Vibrio crassostreae_D. The sequence continues at coordinate 13,221 of NZ_JBGONY010000079.1, forward strand.
GGAAATCGCCATTGTATAAAGAAAGGCTGCTGCGATCGCAATAAGACTGTCCATGGTATCCATTTAAATGATTACTAATTGGCGAATTATACCTCGCATCGCTCTTTGGGGCTATGGCGAACCTCATTCAATTCCAAGTGAATAATGTCTCTCACATCACAAGCACGGATGATTAACGCTCTACAACGGGTATGACTCTAATCCGCGCTAATGTATACTCACAGTAATAGTCGCAGTTTTGAGCGAAGAGAAAACTATGTTTGATAATTTAACGGATCGTCTATCCAAAACGCTGAAGAACATCAGCGGTAAAGGTCGTCTGACCGAAGACAATATTAAAGAGACGCTGCGTGAAGTACGTATGGCGCTACTTGAAGCCGACGTTGCACTGCCAGTTGTCCGCGATTTTGTTAAGCGCGTAAAAGAAGGCGCTGTAGGTGTTGAGGTTTCTAAATCTCTAACGCCTGGTCAAGAATTCATTAAGATCGTTCAAGCTGAACTTGAAGCGGTGATGGGTGAGTCTAACGAGGCTCTTAACCTAGCAGCGCAGCCGCCAGCCGTTATCTTAATGGCGGGTTTACAAGGTGCGGGTAAAACCACATCGGTAGGTAAGCTATCTAAGCTTCTAACTGAGCGTGACAAGAAGAAAGTCTTGGTTGTATCTGCCGACGTTTACCGTCCAGCGGCGATCAAACAGCTTGAAACGTTAGCAAGCGATGTTGGCGTAGACTTCTTCCCATCTTCAGCTGATCAAAAGCCTCTTGATATTGCAAACGCTGCAATCGACCACGCGAAGAAGAAATTCTACGACGTGCTACTTGTCGATACTGCTGGTCGTTTGGCTATCGATGAAGAGATGATGGGCGAGATCAAAGAGCTTCATACTGCAATTAAACCAGTAGAGACACTGTTCGTTGTTGATGCAATGACAGGTCAAGATGCTGCGAATACTGCAAAAGCCTTTGGCGATGCGCTACCACTAACCGGTGTTATCTTGACGAAAGTTGATGGTGATGCGCGTGGTGGTGCAGCTCTGTCTGTTCGTCATATCACAGGCAAACCGATTAAGTTCTTAGGTGTTGGTGAAAAGACTGACGCACTAGAACCGTTCCACCCAGATCGTGTTGCTTCTCGTATCCTAGGTATGGGCGACGTACTGTCTCTTATTGAAGACCTACAGAAAAACGTTGATACCGAGAAAGCAGAGAAACTGGCTAAGAAGTTCAAAGAGAAGAAAGGCTTTGACCTTGAAGACTTCCGTGAACAACTTGGTCAGATGCAAAACATGGGCGGCATGATGGGCATGATGGATAAGCTTCCAGGCATGTCTCAGCTACCAGATAACGTTAAAGATAAAGTTGATGACAAGATGTTCAAGCAAATGGAAGCGATCATCAACTCTATGACCATGAAAGAGCGTCAACGCCCTGACCTAATCAAAGGCTCACGCAAAAAGCGTATTGCCGCTGGTTCAGGTACACAGGTACAAGATGTAAACCGTATGCTTAAGCAGTTCACCCAAATGCAGAAGATGATGAAGAAAATGCAGAAAGGTGGCATGAAAGGCATGATGCGCAACATGCAAGGCATGATGGGCGGCGGTGGAGGTATGGGCGGAATGGGTGGTGGCTTTAACCCGTTTGGTCGATAATCTACAAATGTAAGCTTTAGCTACGTTACTTTTCATAGTGTTAGCCGTGTCACAGAAAGTGTACGGCAGCTATGTTGGTGAAAAATAGCTAAAGCCCTTGCATTGCCCCGGAATAAGAGTAAAATTCCGGGGCTTTAATTTGGCACGAGACCCCAAGCTATTTACTTATACTTGGGGTTAATTATTTTATTAAGAAAGCAAAGAGGACGACATGGTAACCATTCGTTTGGCACGTCACGGTGCAAAGAAGCGCCCATTTTATCAAATCGTAGTTGCGGATAGCCGTAACGCTGCAACTGGCCGTTTCATCGAGAAAGTAGGTTTCTTTAACCCTACTGCTCAAGGTCAAGAAGAAGGTCTACGTCTAGACCTAGATCGTGTTAACCACTGGGTTGGTCAAGGCGCATCTCTATCTGATCGTGTAGCTAAGCTAGTTAAAGACGCTCAAAAAGCGGCTTAATTCTTTTTTAAAGAGAAATAGCTTATGTCGATGAAGGGTAAAGAAACTATGAGCGAGCAAAACAATAGAATTGTCATGGGTAAACTTGGGTCTACCTATGGTATTCGTGGCTGGCTTAAAGTGTTCTCCTACACAGACAATGCTGAAAGCATATTTGATTACAGCCCTTGGTATTTAAACCAAAAGGGTAAGTGGGTTGAGTACAAAGTTGAGAGCTGGAAACGTCATGGCCAAGGTTATGTATGTAAGCTAGCGGGATTAGATGTTCGTGAAGACGCGCAACTGATGACTAACTTTGAAATTGCTATTGACCCTGCTTCGTTACCTGAATTGTCAGAAGATGAATTCTACTGGCGCGAATTGTTCGGTATGCAAGTTTTTACCACTAAAGGTTACGACCTTGGTGAGGTCACTGACCTATTAGAAACTGGCTCGAACGATGTTCTAGTAATTAAAGCAAATCTTAAAGATGCTTTTGGCCAAAAGGAACGGTTAGTACCGTACCTTGAAGAGCAAGTGATCAAGAAAGTTGATCGCGAAGCTCGCCGGATCGAAGTTGACTGGGATCCTGGATTCTAACTCCAAATTACAGAGCGAGAGAACACATGTGGGTTGGCATTATTAGCCTGTTTCCTGAAATGTTCCGTTCTGTTACTGATTTTGGAGTAACAGGTCAAGCGGTTAAAAAAGGTCTTTTATCTATTGAGACATGGAATCCTCGCGATTTCACTCATGATAAACATCGCACTGTTGATGATAGACCTTACGGTGGTGGTCCTGGCATGTTAATGATGGTTCAGCCTTTGCGCGATGCTATCCAAACTGCCAAGCAAGCAGCACCGGGAAAGACGAAAGTAATCTATCTTTCACCTCAAGGTCGTAAACTCGACCAGAAAGGTGTTGAAGAGTTGGCAACAAACGAGAACTTGCTTCTTATTTGTGGTCGCTATGAAGGGGTAGATGAGCGCATTATTCAATCTGAAGTCGACGAAGAATGGTCGATTGGCGATTTTGTGATGACGGGTGGCGAACTGCCAGCCATGACGTTGATTGATTCAGTCTCTCGGTTTGTTCCGGGTGTACTTGGAGATTTCGCTTCAGCAGAAGAAGATTCTTTTGCAAATGGTTTGCTAGATTGTCCCCATTATACGCGCCCTGAGGTGCTAGACGATAAAGATGTGCCATCGGTACTCAAGTCTGGAAACCATAAGGACATTCGTCGCTGGCGATTAAAACAATCGTTGGGCCGAACTTGGCTAAGAAGACCAGAGCTCCTGGAAAACCTAGCTCTGACTGACGAACAGGAACAATTACTGGCTGAATTCATTAAAGAGCAACGCTCTTAACGAAAAGCAAGCAGTAACCTATTAAATTTAGTATCAGTTTATTCTAGGAATTTATACAAATGAGCAACATCATCAAGGCTCTTGAAGAAGAGCAACTAAAATCAGACCTTCCTAAATTCGCACCAGGTGACACTGTTGTAGTTCAGGTTAAGGTAAAAGAAGGTGACCGTGAGCGTCTACAGGCTTTCGAAGGCGTTGTAATCGCTATTCGTAACCGTGGTCTACACTCTGCATTCACAGTTCGTAAGATCTCGAACGGTGAAGGCGTAGAGCGTGCGTTCCAAACTCACTCTCCAATGGTTGATAGCATCGAAGTTAAACGCCGTGGTGCAGTACGTCGTGCCAAGTTGTACTACCTACGTGAGCGTTCTGGTAAGTCAGCTCGTATTAAAGAGAAGCTTACTAAGAAGTAATTCTTTTTGCATTCTATCGATAAAAGCGGAGCCATTTGGCTCCGCTTTTTTGTGTCTGCTATTTAGAGCTGAGTAGGTAAGAGAGCCTCAATTCGCTCGTTCCTCGCTCTTGGGGGGGGGGGGCCGGACTAAAACAAAACTCACATTGAACCGTCATATATGGCCCCCCCCAGTTTGCAAGTAATTTTACACGTTTGGTAATAGAG
>NZ_JBGONY010000080.1:0-17247 GCF_041439375.1 Vibrio crassostreae
CAGCCAAATATCCGTTCAGGTTCAAGCAATAATGCTTATCCGAACGGCATTAGACACTAAGCCGGGCATTTTAAAAAGTGAATGAATTAGTTACTGAAATCAGCCTTTACCCAGATCATGCGGTGGTCAGATGAAACATCTTTACCGTTACCATAATCACCAATTCGTGAGTCATTGAATAGCTTGCGTCCTTCTTCATAAGAAGCGGCCCAGTAAACACCAGAATCAACGATGTTAAGTGTTGCTGAAGGCAGTGCGTAATCTACAGCAAGTCCAAATGTTGAAGTGATACGGTTCGGCTGTGGGTGAGACGATGATTTATCTACCGCATGTTCAGCTGCGCCATAACTTGTTGGATACAAGCTGCCATTGGTGACGTCTTGGTTAACTAACGAGTCGTTATGCAAATCTTGCATTACAGAGCTAATGCCGTCGCCATCAACAGGATCTAGGTTTTGGTCACCCATCATAACAAAGTGCTTGCCTTGCTCTAGGCCACCTGTTTTTCCAGTGTCATCATAGATGAACGACTTGTTTTGGATGTATTGGTGCCAGAAGTCGACTTCCGCTGCGTTTTGCTCAATGTTCTTACCCACATCAAAAGCTGGAGGAGTAGGGTGTGACATCAACAAGTGAACGGTTTCTGTCCCGTTTTTAGTTGGAATTAGGATCGGCGCGTCAACGTGGTTTTTTGACGATAGACGAACTTCTTCCCATTCAGCTGCTGTGTACCACTCGTCGCCACAGTTCATGCCGACAGGGAACTTACTAGGATCATCACAAACTGTGATTGTTGGGATGGTTGCACCTTCAAGATCTTTCCATTTAAATTCTTGGAATGTGCGAGTGTTGGCCGTGTCTATCTCATATTTAGACATTAGAGCAAACGCATACTGACCATGGTAGAAACCGAAGCCCCACGCATCACCGGGAAGTGTTCCAAAATTACCGTCATTGTCTAAATCAAAACCAAATTCGTTCAACAAACCTGTATTGGTCGAGTAGCTTTCAAAATATGGATATGAAATTGGTTCTAGGTTCGCGTCGCCACCTGCACCTTCGATACTTTGAGCAACAGAAAGGTAGTTCTTCTGGAAGCCTTCGAGCGCTGATTTATCAGTACCTGTGCCATCATTGTTAAATTCAGCCATCATCAGCACATCAGGTCGATTCTTTTGAATCACGGCAGCGACGTTGCGGATCTGGATAACCTTGGCAGCTGTTACTTTGTCAGCGTCATCAATCGTGTTATCCAAATAGTCGGTTACTAGTTTTGTTTGAGCGCTTGGTTCAATCTGCATTTCTGTTATAAGGTCTTCGAAGGTGGCACGATCAAAAGACAAGTTATAAGTCGCGATCTTTACTTCTTCAGGTTGAACGTAATCTGTGTCACTGCTGCAACCAATCAAAAGTGCAGAAGAGATGGCGAAAGCGATAGATGTTTTTAACAATTTCATAAAGTGGGTCCGCTAATTGCTGAAAGAAATTTGGGACGCGCATGTTATGAGATGGATATCATTCTGTAAGTGATTCTTGTCACAGGCAAGGCTCTGAAGTGACATCTTGTTGCATTGAAAATGTGACATTTGGAACTAGTGTCTGTAATTAGAATAAAGACTTAAAATTCATAAATTTAATTAGAACTGTGAATTAAAAAAGCCCTCATAGCAATATAAGGGCTTCAGAATAAGAATCAAACTGTGTTGTTATTGGTGTGTTAAGCGTATTTTTTTGCTTTAAGCATATTGTTCCACTGTCATCGCCCAATTTTTCTTCTGTTGTTCGAAATTCATTTTGATTTGCTGGTAACGAACTTTAAGAACTGAGTGTTCGTACTTCTTCACAACGTCTTCACGTTTACTTTCAAGTAGCTGCTTTTTGACTTCGTAGTACTCGTTCATGTTTGATACTAGAGCATCGAATTCTTGCTGAAGCTTGTCTGCGATTTGTTGCTTGTCGGCACGGTGCATGATTTTTTGCTGTGTGCGTTTGAGTAGCATTGACGCTTCGGCTTTCTCAATGCGAGCTTGAGGGGTCTTCTTAAGCTTACTTGTCAGTCCCATCAATGAAGCACTTTTGATCAACCACTTTGTAGGATCGTATTGCCACCAGTAGATGCCGTTACGGTAGTCGTTCTCAAAAATGTGGTGGAAGTTATGGTAGCCTTCGCCAAAAGTTAGAACCGCCAACACACCGTTATCGCGGGCCGTGTTTTTGTCGGTAAAAGGTTGGCTACCCCAGATGTGAGCAAGAGAGTTAATGAAGAATGTTGTGTGGTGGTTAAGTACCAAACGAACAGCGCCTACGATTAACAACATGCCAAGTACGTCACCGTAAATAACACCTAAAGCGATAGGAACACCGAAGTTCATCAGCAATGCCAACAGAACATAGTGCTTGTGCTGCCACATAACAATCTTGTCTTTTTTAAGGTCACGGCAGTTTTCGTAGTTTTCGTACATTGAAGTGCTGTAATTACGAATCATCCAACCAATGTGTGAGTACCAAAACCCACGTTTTGCAGAGTATGGGTCTTTGTCGTTGTTATCGACATGCTTGTGGTGTACACGGTGATCAGAAGACCAGTGTAGCGCGCTGTTCTGCAGGGCAAATGCGCCACCTAATGCAAACAGGAATCTTAGGCTTGAATGTGCTTCAAATGCCTTGTGTGACCATAAACGGTGATAACCCGTCGTGATTGAAAGGTTACAGAACGTAAAGCAGATCGCTAGCCATATCCAATGCTCCATACCATAGCCAAAAAAGTAGCCATAAACGGGAGCGGCTACAACAGCAAGCAGCATACTAAAAGAGAATACAAAAATATTGAGCCAGATTAATGGCGGCTTTTTTGTAGATTGTTTGTCGGCACTATTCATTAGCAAATTTCCATTGGGCTTACATCTGTGCGCTAGAATATCAGCGTACACGTGTAAGTCAATATTGAAAGTGTAAACGTGTATTAGTATGTTTTGCTTAAATATTGTATAAAGGTAGTGTGAAATGTAGTAGCAAGTCATAAATGGAAGTACTAAGGGCTAATAAATGGAAATTAAGGTAGCTGAATATAAAGATTATGAGCGGATTGCCCAATTACACGCGGATAGCTGGAAGCTATATTACCGTGGCATCCTTGCTGATGATTACTTAGAAAATGATGTTTTGGAGGACAGATCTGTTATTTGGCAGACTCGTTTGATTAATCCTCCTTTCAACCAACATGTTTTATTGCTTGAGGAAGGCGGTTTACTGGTTGGTTTTGTCTGCGCGTTCGGTAATCACAACTTTGAGCGTGGTACGTTCATCGATGCGTTACATGTAGATAATAATTATCGTGGACGAGGTGTAGGCAAGCGTCTGTTGTCTGAATTGTCGAAGTGGTTGCAGCAATACTATTCGGACTCAGGGCTTTACCTAGAGGTGATGTCTGAGAACCACCAAGCGATTGCTTTTTATCAGGCGATTGGTGGCAAAGAAGAACTAGAGCAAGTTTGGAACGCACCATGTGGCAGCCAAGTGAATGAAAAAGTGATTTCTTGGAGCTCTCCCGTTGAACTTGAACAGAAAACAGCGAGCGTTGTGTATTCTTAGTCGATTCTTGTTGAATACTGTTTTTTTGCTGAGTAGCAGGTTCTTAACGAAGCTATTTTAAAGCAGAAGAACAAAGATAAAAGCCCCGAGCATTAAATTGTTCGGGGCTTTTTTGATTGGAGTAGTCGTCTTTTTTGTTAATCGCTAAGGTGCGTGAAATACTGGGTGATTAATCACACCATGTGATCTTATTCCTACCGCCTTTCTTCGAAATGTAGAGTGCTTGGTCGGCGTCGTCGATAAGTTGCTCGACAGAACCAAGGGCCTGAGGTGCATGTTTTACACCGATTGAAATCGTTACCTCTAACCTAAGGCGAGAAGGGGACTCTAAAAGGGAGTTAACTAGCGATTCAATTGAAGCCTTTGTTTCCCCTTGCACCATCACCAAAAATTCTTCACCCCCGTATCGAAAGCAGTTACTGCTCGTCGGTAGTCGTTTTTGAATCTCATCAGCCAGTTCTTTTATCACCATGTCGCCCATTTGATGGCCGTAGGTGTCGTTAATTGATTTGAAATGATCAACATCTATCATTATCGATGTAATGGATAACTGACGGTTTATGCTCGGTTCTATGACCTGATGAAGATAAAGGCGGTTGTAGCAACCTGTTAGCGCGTCTTGATAAGAAAGGGCCTCAAACATATTGGACTGCTTGCGAAGCTGAATCGCTTGTTTGCGCAACTGCTCGGATTGAGCAAAACGCTTGTGTACTTCTAAGTCACGTCTTATACAGGCCGCTGAGATTAGGATGTAAGCCGAAATATAAACGGAAATTGTTTCTATTTCATGCTTTGGCTCTGCTTCATAAAGCAGTGGCGCAAGGCCGATCAGATAAGCCAAAAAGATAAACGACAGCGTAAAGATACTGTATTTGGCTGACAATCTTGAAAATGTGCCAATGTAGATCATGACAAGAATGATACCACCTTGGTAATCGAAATTATTCAGATCAATCGCAAGCCGACCGACATAGACCAAGAAAAGTGAGCTAACTACAAGGAAAGTACTTTCTACCAGTTCCAAAACGTTGGGTTTGTTTGTAATGCAGTATCTGGCGACAGCCATCATCAATAGAAAAAGCATGACTCGGAATATGATAGGCGTAATGCACTCGCTACCAAAGTGGATGTAGTCGGTGATGATGAAAGCACAGAATATTGAGATTGGTATGTAGATGAAATTTATGTACGGCAAATAAATTTCATTATCGAAATAGGTTTTAAATCTTTGATTCTTGAACCCAGAATAAGAGCGCATTGAGAAATTATCCGAGATTGATACACAATAATTTGCGTAGTATGTCACAGTCTTTGGGATTGTAAACGACCGTTTCTATAGATTTGTCAGTATGTTAGCTAGATCAACAAACGGTAACAGGCAATATTCACGCTCTATCATCGATAGAACGTGAATATATTAGAGGCAGGTGTAAGAGTGGTAAACAGAAACTAAAGTAGATTAATAAAAACTAATAGCGATTAACGCTTGTTCTTCAAGTAACGCTTACGACGCTCTTCTTTTTTCTTAATCTGTTGTTCGGCTTTCAGCGCAGCCGCTTCTTCAACTTCGATCAGCTCTTGTGTGATCATTTCAGGTAGCTCAAGTGTTACCTTACCTAAAGTGCCGTTACGCAATTCGTGAAGCAGGATTTCTGAACATTTGTGAATGTCGATATGACCACCGGCACGAAGTGCACCACGCTTACGGCCAATCGCTTCCATCAATTCGATGTCAGACTCAGGCAGCTCTTCAATTTGGTAGCGCTCTTGCAAAAGGTTAGGGTACTGTTTTGCTAGGTACTCTACTGTGTAAAATGCCACTTCATCGTATTCCATTGCCGTATCTTTTACAGCACCTGTTGCAGCCAAGCGGAAGCCACTGTGTGGGTTTTCCACTTTAGGCCAAAGGATTCCTGGAGTATCTGAAAGAATCACGCCGTTTTGCAGGTTGATACGTTGTTGACGACGAGTTACCGCAGGTTGGTTACCAGTAACCGCAATCGTACGTCCAGCCAAGCAGTTGATGATGGTCGATTTACCCACATTCGGGATGCCCATGATCATTGTACGAATGTTCTTGCCCATCTGTTCACGGTGTGGCGCCAGCTTACGTACTAGCTCCATAACGTGGTTAACTTCTTCTTTTACGCTAGTCGTAATCGCAATCGCTTTAACGCCTTGCTCTTTCTCGAAGTGTTCAATCCAACGTTGAGTCAGTTCAGGATCTGCAAGGTCACGCTTGTTCAACACTTTTACACAAGGCTTATCGCCGCGCAGTGAAGAGATCATTGGGTTTTCACTACTAAACGGGATACGAGCGTCCAGTACTTCGATGATCACATCAACCTGTGGGATAACTTCTTCGATTTCTTTGCGGGCTTTATGCATGTGGCCCGGAAACCATTGAATAGACATAGAGATAAACCTTGATAAATATATTTGCTGCACATTGTAAGGGTTCGTTAGGGCGTGTAAAGCGCTATGTTGCCCTAGATTAATCAGAGTGAAAGTCCTTACAGGCAATATTATTGCAGTGAGCGATTGTAAGGGGCGCATACGTAGAGAGTTCAAATGCTGTAATCCATCTAGCAGGCATATGATTTAACAGTTGATGATTTGAAATGGATTCGGCGAAAAGCAAGTTTTTGTGTGTCGCCAATTGTTGAAAGATAAAATACTATTGCATTGAGTGTTTTATCTCGAAGATCCGACTGGAGACATAATCCTATGGGGTTATGTCTGTGGTTGATTTGATTGAACGAGGTTTTTCATCAACTGTTTACGTTCTGCTTGAGCGATATAAATGAATTGGTTGTTATAACTTCTGTCTGTATTGATATATTGTTCGAAATCCACAGGCACTCCCGCAACCGATAGTTCTATATGTAAGTGAGGACCAGTAGTTCGACCTGAATTTCCAGTGAGTCCAATGATTTGACCTTTAGTGATGAACTCTCCGGCCGAAACGTGTTTTTCTGAAAGGTGTAGGTAGCGAGCGTAGTTTCCATCAGCGTGTTTTATGGTTAGATAGTTACCAGCAAAACGGTTATACCGGGACTTCAAAACGATGCCATCTGACAATGAATGAACCTTTGTACCTATTGGTGTTGCGTAATCTGTTCCAAAGTGGGGGGCAATGCGGTTCGTTATTGGGTGTTTTCTGCTTAAATTGAACGGTGAACTTACGCGAAAATGCTGAGGAAGAGGGAATACATAGTCATTATTTAACTTATATCCATTCTCATTGTAAATATTATCATCAGCCCCTCTCATGGCAAAAAACTCTACGTCACTACCTAAATAGTAAAAAGCACTAACATATTCTGTATTAGAACCGTCATATTGTGTCCTTATTGAAAATTTATCACCATTATTAACCGATTTTATAATGTCAAAATTATCACCTAATAAATTCAACAAAGATTTTAATTCATCGTTTGTTAGACCTGAAGACAATATGGAACTGATAAAAGAGTATTTAACAACCCCTGAGACCATTGCGGATCTAGGTGTAGGTGTAGGTGTTGTGGTTAGGTGGTGTTGGGGTTCTGTAATCTTAATAATTTGTTTTTTTTGAGTACTTGAGCGGAAATGACCTAAGGCCATAGCTACGGCAGTGATCAAAAAAACCATAAAAAAACCATATGTTAAGGCGTTAAAACTCAAATGGTGATTTTTCTTCAAATACATAAATTATCAATAAGTTTTAGTGAATGGACAAAAGTAAGGATTGGATCATAATATTTATTTGTTTTTTTTTCATGTTATTTTATTTAATTCCTGCTTAATGACTAGTTAAAAGTATAGGCTGTTTTTTTACGGTGATAAAAAACAAACTTTTCACCTTTTAATTTAGCGAAATTGTACTTCGCAACTAGTCATTTCGTCACGTTGAGAAAATCTTGGACGATAATATAATCGCGGCAAAATATACTTTGCCAGAAAACTATGTTCACTAAAAACACGCTGAAATCAATATTAGGTCTTATTGTTACGTCGCTTATCTTGAGCGCATGTGGTGGTGGGGAAGGTGGTGGTGATAATACACCGCCAGCAAGAAATACCGGGAGCATCTCAGGTAACGTTTTTGACGCTCCTGTTAGTGGTGCGAAAATCGAGGTATTTGAATACAAAGATGGGAACCTAGGCAGGAAGTTAGCTAGCACGACTTCTGATGCTTTTGGCGACTACAAGGTCGAATTCGAGTCTTCATCGATGCCACTTATCATCGTCGCAAAAGAGGGCAGTTATACTGATCCACTGACTAACGACACAGTGTCCGTTAGTAATGGTAAAACTCTCCGTTTAGAAGCCATGATTAACTATAAGGAAGGCCAAGATCAAAGCTTAATGTTGACCCCTTTAACCAACATAGTTTCAGGTTTAACTCAATACAAAGTAGGCAAGGGAGTGTCAGGCTCTACTGCTATCTCAGAAGCATTAAATAGCATTAACGATATGTATGGTTTCGATGTCAATGAAACTACACCGATAGACATAACCAAAGGTGGTCAAAGTAGTTTTGCTACATCCGGTCACCAATATGGTGCTTTGTTAACCGCTTATTCTTCTTATTCGTACGACCTAATTCAAAAATACGGTGATACTCAGAGTAATATTTACACATCGATGCATTTGGCTGATATCCAATATCGAGATGTCATTGCCGATGGTCTTCTTGATGGGCTGGAAATAAGTACTGTGTCGGGAGGGGTAACCCCTTTAACCTTCGGTCAACAAAAAGTCTCTAGTGATATTTACACTAACGATTTGGCACAGCATGTTCTAATTGTCGTCAATGATCCTAACTTAAATATTTCAGGAACAGACGCAGACGACTATGTTGAGTTTAGCCGTAAGATTAATGACCAAGGCACCAATAGCGGTACTGGCGGTGTGATCCCTCCTCGCGATGAAACCGAAATTGATACCGAAGCGCCTACAGTGTCTAGAACAGACAGTGATGTATTGGCAGGTCTCGATAAAGTGGATATTAAGCTCAATGATGAAATTGGTGTTCAAGGTGTTTCAGCGTACCTTGAATACCAACTGGACGGTGTCTGGTCTCTCGAGAGTCAGTGTGACGATGAACAAACTTCGGATAGTGAGTTTTGTTTCTTGGAGTTCGACGGCTTTGAATCTGGTCTTAGAGAAACAAGTATTAAAGTAAGTGTAGACACAAAAGCCATTGACGCGGTAGAAGTTGATTCGGATACGGAACTCTCAAATGTCACTGCGGCACGTTTGGTTTTTTATACGACTGATGTGTTAGGCAACGAATTAGTTCGAGGGCGAGATGTTGGCCACTATATCAACTTTGAATGGGACAACAATGCGCCGGTAATTGACGTAACTTCGGCTAGTTCTATAAACAACAGTGCAAAAGAGTATGTGCTTAAAGGTACTGTAAAAGAAGAATCACAAGAAATTGATTCGGTAACTGTTTCATTTAAAGGAGGTTTAGATGACAGTGTTGCTTGTTCTGGTACCTACTGTGAATTCAGCAAAAAATATTCAACCGATGAATTTGTATCAATAACAACATTTGAAATTAAAGCCACCGATAGCAACGGGAATATTGGTAAGAAAGTTCACGAAGTCGTTCGTGATGACCAAGCGCCGGCGCAAGTGATTAGCTATCCAGAGAATGCTCCAATGAATTATGTCAATGTTAGTGTTGATGGGGAGCGAGTAACTAAAGAAGATGTTTATACGCAAGACACCTACACATCAGAAACGGTTCAGTCCACTCGTGATTATTTGAAAATTGATTACATTTACGCGAGCAAGGGGATTTTAAGCTCAATTCCAGATGTCGATTTTAGTGACTTTAATGTCAACGCCCTCAAAGATAACAAAATTCCATATGTTCGTATCAGAGTCTCAGATGGCAACGGGGATATGGGATTAGGATCTAGTGCCGACAAACTTAAGCTAGTTGTTAAGTATTTAGTAAGCGCAAACAACGATAATAACTACGTGCTTCAGAAGGTAACCGACACCGTAGCCTCTGCCGCCAATATACCTCACGAAGCTATCTCTGATACTGAAGGGCACGTAAATGAGGTCATCTATTATGTTCCCTTTGTAAAAGAAATACTTGGTGACAACTTCGATTCTACATCCGAGAACAGCAGTCAAAAACTAGTGATTCAAACTATTGACGAGTCTGAAAATGAAAGTGCTGAGCAAGAAGTCTATTTTCGTAGTAGTTTCGATTTGCCGACAATGACGATTGTTACTCCATTTATCGGAGCTAGTGTTCAATTGGAGGGATTAAACTCGAAGGGAGAGTTCACGTCGCTAGGAAGATGCACCACGATTCAACACCTAGAAAGTAATGGAACTAATAAAGCACTAGATGTTGCTGGATGTGAAACAACAACCGATGTAGTTAACTACGACTTTATGCGAGTTAGATTAATCGGTATTGATAGTAATACGCAACCGCATTACTACAAGTGGGAGAGTGATCCAGGCACACAATCAGAACAAGTGAACTTAAATAGCGCTAATATAGGAGCCTATTTTAAACTTAATGGTTCTAAGACTTTTTATATTACTGAACTTGCAACATACCAAACCGGACTGTTTGACTCTCAATGGAATCAAGTTGAAGCGGGAAATAAGACTCCTGAGAATGCCGCACGAATTTTAGACGACGTACAATATGCTCTCGCTGGTGGAAGCGATTCATTCTTTGGCTTCGACCCAACGATCGTTTCGTATGCAACGAATGAAATGTTGAAAGGTGCTATTCCGGAAAAACTACCTAATAATTATATTCATAGGTTTTTAGTCGAAGCAATTTACGACATCACCCAAATAAACGGTATGCTATTAAGTAACTCTGTTGATTTTGCTTCAGCTATCTATGATGACTTGCAATACGATGGCCAAGCTAACGGTGTCGGTAGTGGGGGTAAAAAAATAGTTCTAGATTCATATGAGTTTAACTCAAAGTCTTACCGTAATGACTTAGCGCAATCGTACTATAACATTATGACTAAAAAGTATGGTGTTGAAGCTAACTTAGCTCAGAGATATGCCGACCAAATATCAATGGCGAACCCAAGCCTAGATGGCGAACAAATTATAGACGGTGATGGCGAAAGTATTGATAAATCACCGCCTCAACCTTCGTTAAGTATCGAAAATGGCCGAGAAACATGGGTTGGAAATAAACATTACGTTGCTGGTGTTTTAGATTCGCGGATTCTTTTGGAAGATCCGTCTGGCATTGTTGTGGAAGAAGGCAACCAGCCATCTTTTGTTACTATGTGGTATGAGAAAACTGAACCGAATACGGGAACCCCACTTGACCTAAATATTCGAGAGTCAGATGGTGATAGTTATAAAAAGGAGTATTTATTTACCCTTAATACCGAGTCTTCAAATCTCACAGATATTGCCAAGTTTGAGCTTATAACGAGTGCAATGGATGAGCATGGAAATAGCTATGGTTACAATGGGGAGGATCCACATATAGAAACCTTATATGTGGATAATGATTATCCTTTAGCGACTTATATCCCCCCGAGAGATGGTAATGGTGACCCAATTGACGAAAATGTCTATTTGAATACTAATTATGTCCAAGAACTCACTTTCAAAATTGACGATATTGTAGGAGATAAATTGGACGAGCGAGGGTTAACTTTTTATAACCCGGCAACAGGTGCTACCAATGAATATGACGCTAACTCGCATTTTTCGAGCAATACAGAGGATGATTTTAAGGTAAAACTGTGCTCTGGAGACAAGTGTAGCAGCCAAGGTAA
This sequence comes from Vibrio crassostreae, assembly GCF_041439375.1. GTDB lineage: Bacteria > Pseudomonadota > Gammaproteobacteria > Enterobacterales > Vibrionaceae > Vibrio > Vibrio crassostreae_D. Next base: position 11,373 of record NZ_JBGONY010000080.1, read on the forward strand.
TATAATTAGTCCAGAAGATGGTAATTGGACGGTATATGTTAATGCTGAAGACAAACTGTCTAATATAGTTAACCGTCAGACGACTAATGCCCCTCAATTTAGTGTGTTACTTGATTCCAAAGGTCCGGTAGTAAACGGCTCTAAAATTACTAACCACTTAGGTGGCAATACTACCTGGGTTCCTGATATTACTTGGAGCTTAAGTCCAGGGAGTTTGGTTGAAGTCGATATGAAGCCAGAGTCTGGAAGGCGTTTTACTTTACAGCATTATGAAACCGCACCTGAAGAGAGTACTGAGCCGTATCTATTAGGCATACAGCCTAACGTAGAGGTGAGACTAGTTGCCGAAGCATTTAAATATAATGAGAAAAACTTCTTTTACGTAACAGCAACAGACAGTTCTTTTCCATCAGGTACACACAGTGGTGAATTTGAATTCTTAGTCGACAATGTGGGGCCAGTAATTGAACTTGCTGACCCGTGGGTAATAGATACAAACTCCGGCGAAAGCTATGTTCTTGGTACCAACTTTACGGTGAAGCTTACGTCAGTATCTGACGATTCTGATGTATCTAAAGTTGAACTTTGGCAACAAGATCAAGTGGCTGCAATACGTTCCATTGACCCCAAAGATCCAACGCAGCCTTTTGATATCGTAATTACAGAAACACAAAGTGACGCTATCGTAATTAGCGAAGACAAAAAGGCGAACCTGTACCTTAAAGCTGTAGACGAATATGGATTTGAATCTAAAACAGAAATTAGAACTGTTCTGCTAGATCGTGAAGGGCCATCACTAAAGTTAAATGGGTTTGATCCGGAAAGTTTCTATCTTGGTAATTATGTATTCAACCTTTCTGCTCAAGACTTAAATGACAGGGGAACACCATCGTCAGAGGGTGTTAACAAAGAAACATTAGAGTATTGGACTTTCAAAGAAAACCCCTCTGATGCAAGCACCTTAGTTGGTGAAGATATGAAGATTCCTTTAGGAGGCGAAAGCGATGGCGATAGTGCGACTCGCACAATCAGATTAGGTGGTTCCGACATTAGAGGAAATACGACAACCGTAGATTATGCGGTTAAAGTTCAAAACTCAAAGCCCACTATTAACTCGGTTACTTTCACATATGAAGATGGCACGCCTGTTTCTTCTGTTGGCCAGGTACAAATTACTCGTAGTGAACCTGTAATCATAGGTATTGATGCTGAAGATGAGAGCGGGATCCCGCTAGTTGAAGGTACTTATAAATATGGGGAACAAACCAACAATATCTCATTTTCTCAGAAAGGTGGCCTTTGGGAAGCTAGGTTGACAGAGGCAGATCTAACGGAAGATGGTGCCTATCAGTTGGAATTCAAAGTATATAATAACGTTCGCTATAGCTCTGAACAAGAAAGGCCTGTTTCCGAACGGTCAGAAAGTATCAATGTGCAACGTCAAGGTGTTGCTCTGTCAATCGTAAAACCGACTGACTTCCAAAGTCATATATCGGGAAGTACCCTTAATGTTGAATTTGGCCCAGCGGGAGAGGTAAAAGCAAGAACATTAGAATGTTGGGTGAGAGAGAATTACACCTCAGACGGTGTGCCGGAAGATGGTTCGAACAATGCTTATTCAGGTGTTATAACTAATCCTCAAGAAAATTATAAGTGTAGCATTACAACTGATGTGAATATGTCTGTTTTACCTGTTGTTTTGATAACGAAAACAGTCGGAACGAATGATACTGAAACAGTCAATAAATTCAGCTTTGATATGATGGATATCGATGCCCCGACGGTTGAACAAGACACATATCAATTTACTGGCAATGACGTTGGTTTGAATGCCGAAGGTAAGAAAGTTCTGAGCTTAACATTGAGCTTCAAAGACAATCTTTCTGGTTTGGATATTAGTGATGGTAACGAACCGTTATTGGTAAGAAATCGATTAAATGTGTCTTTTGAACCAAATAGTTGTAGCTCTAAATTGGGTATAACGACATGTACGTATACCGAGTTGTATGCCGATATCCTCTCTCCGGGGGCGTTACAGCACTTATACACGATTAAGAACTTGTCTGATGTCGCCGGAAACTTAAGTTCGGATCATGCGTTAGAATTATTGCTTCCAGCCCAAGGCGATTTAGAAATCGCTATTACCAGCCCTGCTGAAGATACTATTATTCGAGGTGAGACCCTTGAAATGAAATTCAAGGTGAAGGTTGGACAAAATTCTGATCTTGAAAATGTCGTCGCAACTCTAGATGGTGCGTCATATAATTTGAATGATAACCCAGAGAACTTTGGCCCTTTCACTAAGTGTGAGGATGACTATTCTTGCTCGACGTTTACCGCGCCATTAGATGACAAACTAGATGGTCAATTTATTAAGCCTAAAATTCAAATTATTGATGTATGGGGAGAGTCTATAAGCGATGAAGTAAGCGTAATGGTCGATAATAGCCTACCAAATGTTGACGACACTGTATCCCTCAATGAATCTCCGGATGATTCTAGCTTAGTTAGATTTCAGTTTTCTGTGTGGGATGAAGGTAGCGGTATAGCAAAGGTTAAGTACACAATAGTTAATCCTAAATATGTATTTGATAAAGATGACGATAGCGAAAATTCACACCTTTATTTTGATCTTCCAAAAACTGAGTTAGAAGAGTTGAATTCGATACGAGTCAATGTCGAAGCAACTGACAATGTAGGTTGGACTCAAAATAAGACTATTGATATTGACATTAGGATACCAACTATTGATTTGGCTTTTGATGGAATAACAAGTTTACAAGGGGGTAAGCTTGCTTTTACTAATGATAGCCAAGCGTTCACCATTACCTCTGAAGATGGAGAAGATGTAAAGGCTGCTTCCTATGCTATAGATTTGGTTCCAGTTTCAGGTAACACGATTAAGTTTTCTGGGAAAATAGCCTCTTCAACAGCTTCAGATACGATGACTTTTGATATCGATGCTCAAGCTGAGTATATGCAAAAAGTAACCGTAACCGATTCTATCGGGCGAGTTATTACTGACTTTAATGTGTTCAACAAGACTTACGATGCTGAAGGCATCGCATCCATTGTTGATTACCAAGCACCGGTCATTTCAAGTATCACCAGTACTCAGGATTCGATGATTCCAGAGGAAGGGCTATATTATTTGGATGTAAGAGCATACGTCTTCGATAAAAATCTAAGCAGTGTTGGCTCTACCGCGGAAAACGGTACCGATGCCCCGGTAAATCCACAATCAATTGAAGAACCGACCAAAGACGGTGACCCTTACTTGATACGTTATCTTTTATCTCCTGGCGATTATCTAGTAAATGTAACGGCAGACGATTTAGTTGAACACCAGACCGAGAAGTCACTAAATACAAAAGTTGAAGCTGCAAGTATTCCTGAGTTAACAATATCAACGACAGCGTCAATGCCTTTGGCTGGTGGAGTCGAAATTCCTATTTCATTTACCTTTACTGAAGAGGTTAATAAGTTTGAATTTTCAGATGTCGAAATTAAAGCAGATGATGACAATGATATAGGCGAGCTGAAGCAAGCATCATGGAGTACAACAGATAACATAACTTGGTCGGTCAATTATATAACGCCTGAAAAACAGGACAAAAACATAACCATACGGGTCGGTGATAATAGTTACGAAAGCGTAAATACTATCCCCGGAAAAGGGGATAGTTTAGTTATGGGGGTCGAGGGTGTACTGCCAACGCTGACCAAAGTGACGTTTGATCCTACTTATCAAGAAATCGGTAAGGATGTTCAAGTTGAGCTTAAGTTTGACAAAGAGTTGCAAGAGGCCAAGGCTACATTAGGCGCGAACAATATTACTATGATTGCTGATACTGAAAATAAGAAAGTTTGGACCGGAACCGTGAAAGTCCCGAACGTACCAGATCTCGGTGTTGGCTTAGTGGTGAGCCAATATAAAGATCTAGTAGGCAATGTGGGCGAGGATAACACGTCATATGAATTGCCAATCACGCCAACGTTAACTGTTGAAGCTATCAGTGATGTTAACGGAGAGGGTGTTGCTAACGTTACAGTCAGTGGCGGCAGTAAACGCTTTGAAATCGGTGATAGTTTTACGATTAAGGCAAGGGACTCGGAAGGGAGCGAAGTAACCGTAAACCCAAATCCAAATCCAAACGCTGACGGTGATTGGAGTTCAAAGCTCGACGTGTCTGGTCTTAAAGATGGCACCATTAGAGTGACGGTTAACGGAACAAACAAGTTGAATGCGCCAGCAGCAGAAGCGGAGACGACATTTACGTTGACGCAAACTAAGCCAACGGTGGACGACAGCCAAACGTCGATTAATCCGACGCACGCAGCGGCGGGTGAGAGCGTGACAGTTACCGCTACATTCGACAAAGGCGTCACAACGCCAACGGGTTCGGCGCTGGGTACAGCGGCGATCAACTGGACAGCCCAATCGGGTACTCAAACCCAATGGGTGGGTACAGCAGAAGTAGCGTCGGTTGCGGATTCGGTGAAGAGTGTGGCGTTAACGCTGCAAGGCTTTAGTGATGCAACGGGCAATACCGGTGAGGCATTCACTTCTAGCAAAGCGCTAGCGATGACCCCAACCTTAACCGTTGAAGCTATCAGTGATGTTAACGAAGCGGGCGCTGCAAGCGTTGCAGTCAGTGGTAATAGCACACGCTTCGAAACCACCGACACATTGACCATCAAAGCGGTCGATACGGACAATAAAGAAGTCACGCAAACCACGACAGTGGCTGCATTGGGTAAATGGAACGCGACGTTAGACGTCTCTGGTCTTAAAGACGGCACCATTGCGGTGACGGTGAACGGGACTAACGACTTGGAGGCGCCGGCAAAAGAAGCGGGGACGACATTTACGTTGACGCAAACTAAGCCAACGGTGGACGACAGCCAAACGTCGATTAACCCGACGCACGCAGCGGCGGGTGAGAGCGTGACAGTTACCGCTACATTCGACAAAGGCGTCACAACGCCAACGGGTTCGGCGCTGGGTACAGCGGCGATCAACTGGACAGCACAATCGGGTACTCAAACCCAATGGGTGGGTACAGCAGAAGTAGCGTCGGTTGCGGATTCGGTGAAGAGTGTGGCGTTAACGCTGCAAGGCTTTGAGGATGCGGCGGGTAATACAGGTGTTGAATACACGTTGGACAACGCGCTAGCGATAACCCCTACTATCGCTTTTGAAACGATAAACGATGTCACAGGCCTAACAAAAGTAACTATCAATGGAACAACTACTCGTTTTGAGGAGTGGGACTCAATAGCACTCAAAGCTATTGATACCGATAGCTTGAAGGTTTTAGGCAGTGCAACAGTGCTAGCCGATGGTACATGGACCGTTGATCTTGATTTGTCTACTTTGAAAGACGGAGATATAACCGTTTATGCAAATGGCACCAACTCATTATCTGCGTCCGCTGATGAGGTGAGTACAACATTCAATTACTCTAGTACTACAGCGCTTGTTGTTCCAAACTATTGGGAAAGTGATTCCGCGGAGTTACCCTCCCAGAAAGCAGCCTAAAAGAAAGCGAGCATTAAGCTCGCTTTCTTTTTACTCGAATTAAAGTGCTCTATGTTAAAGCCCGCATCTAATCTGAATAAGAGAGAAAATGTGGTGAATTCGCCATAAAGGTAAATATTTATAACACCTAGGCTGATTCTGCTTTAGTTTTTTATTGATTAAATTTTCCTAATGAATAATAGACTGGAATAGTCTATGTTTCCTTGCATGGTATAAATCGAGCATAGAACTGAGCATGTTGAGGTATGCTTCCTATCAATCTGTTAAACGTACTACAGGTGGCTTTGTTTCCTAAATCAGGGAACTAATGCTTAAAGCTACGATCAGATCATC
>NZ_JBGONY010000081.1:0-17007 GCF_041439375.1 Vibrio crassostreae
ACTCTTTACCATGCTGTTCAAAAAACACTCACGAAAGATCAACACGCCCTAGTACAACCATTTAATAGCCAATCTTCTTTGTTGAATTGAGTCATTATTGTCATTTCCTAACTTATTAATTTAATAAGCTATTGTAATGGGTGCTAATCTACTGATTTTCAAGGGTTATAGTTTGTTTCGTAGATATTTATTACTGCATGGCAATGTTCTTTGAGTCTTATTGTCAGATAGTTTCCTATTGCTATGTGGAAGCAATAGGAACCGTTAAGGTCGTTTTCTCTAGGATGCGTATAGGGAGTTGATTAGAAATGTAATTTACCCTGAAATTCTTCATGGGCATCTGTTCCTAATTAGGCACCAAGAGTGCACCTAATAGGTTGTTAAAAATTCTGAGTTAAAGCTGAGTTTTAGTTAAAGTCTATCCAGTGAGGCATACAACTCACGCATTAACTCAAGTTTCAAAGTGGTAGGTGAAAGAACCTCTATGTGTGGCATCCATTGTTTTAAAATCGGCATGATATCGCCCAACTTTGAGACTCGACTGGTAACTAACAAGCTACCATCAGGAAGCTCTTTCAATACTTGCTGATTGGGGAGAATAACACCATCAATAAAATGTGAAGCTACCTCAGCATCAATCTGTAATAACACATCTGCATTTTCAGCTGTTAACCACTCCATTCCCACTCTACGGATGTTCTCTAGTACCTTTGGTTCTGGATAGTATTTATCTTCGGTGGTGTGAATCTGGGAAACCTTAGCAAGGCGGTACGAATATAGCTGATCTGACATTACTCCACTGAGGTACCAGATCCCCCTGTCATTCACCAATCGGTATGGATGTACCTGAGTTATCAGGCGACCTTGGTAGGTAAGGTCAATGATAGCTCTAGAGGTAATCGCACTATTTATCTGAGTAAAGACACCATCAAACTTGTGAGTGTCTTCGATACGTGGATTCTTGAATAGGATGGTTGAAGCTGAGGTACTGATATTGTGCTTTGGTGGAAGCAGACTTGATAATCCTGATTCATCAAGAACACGCTGGGTGGTTGTTATGCTTGAGCTAAGTTGACTTTCTAACTGATAGCCATGTTCTGTTTTCATGATAGGAGCACTGACCAATCGCTGATTGAAGTCTCGGCGTAAGGTCTTTTCACTCACACCGTATTCTTCCATTAGCCAACTTATAGATAGCACTTCACCTCGGTATAACCGAGTCAGTATATCTCCAAGTCTTAGGGCTAGTTTTTCGCTCTTATCATTCATCTCAATATCGTAACGAACCTATTGGACGGGTTGTGTCCGTTAGATTTTTAAATCTTTCAATTCGTTACGCACTAAGAACTGGCATAGCTTTCATCAACCTAGGTGGAGCAACGGCTATACAAAATATTCAATCAATTTCATCTTGCTGGACACACCCTGTCCTTAACCCCCTTTATTCTAACAATCAATAAGTCAACAAAGGCTGCGAGCTTGAGGCTTATTCACCATTAAGGAAAAACAAAAAATGAAAAAATCAATCATCCTGCTCGGTCTAACTTCGCTATTCGCACCTTCAGTATTCGCAGGTGGCACGTTCGGTGGTAATCCGGGCGATATCTCAAAAATGAAAGAACTGCTAGAGCCACAATGGAATGGTAAAGCAGGTATTCAGAACACATCATCTTACGGTGTCATCGTGCAATGGAAAGCCGATGTCTGCGGAACAATGAATGGTCATGTCACTGATGCGACTCTATGCGGCTCAGACACCCCGAAAGGTAAAGCACAATAAGGTTTGTTGCGGAGCTTGGCTCTCGATATCTCAGTTTCGAAATTGGAACTCTCTAGGCTGAGGTATCAATGAGCTCCGCAACACTCAATCAACCAACAAGAAGGAGCCTTTAAATGGCGATTAAATCAATAACAACACTCGTTACAACTTGTCCGGCATGTGGTGAGCGTGCTTATGATGATGGTAGCTGTCAGGTGTGCGGTCACTCTCATTAGATAGTAATCGTAATTATCCAAGGGCGATATCGAGAGGTATCGCCCTTTTCGATTTCTCGAGGAAAGGAAAAACATTATGGCGAAAACACATTTTCATTCTAACTCTCAGCAGCGTTGGTTTAAGCCTAGCGTTTCAACTGGATTGAAGGGAGCACAGTACGGGACGGCTCTAGGTGCTAGGTTTGGGCCTCAAGGTGTTGTCCTTGGTGGTGCAATCGGGTTTGTCAGTGGAGCTTTAATCGGTGGTGTTCTGGATGAGTTAGACGTTCTCTAATGAAAAAAGTAGAGGTGGTTTTTCCTCTACTTTTTTCTTTATCGTAATTTGTGTTTTTGGCTTTCCCTTATCTCATTGGGCTTTTTCCCCTGTGATCTCTTAGGCCGTTGGGGAATTAATAACACTCCAAATTCGCACTACCATCCGTTACCTCGATCATCGGTATATCACTGTCGCTATCTACTTCTGCAAGTATGAGGTCTTTGCGCTGCTTTAGATTGAACACCGATAGCCGCTCATGAAACTGATACCAAGTAAGCTCAATGTTGCGAGTATCAGTCCCACCTGTTTTGGAAACGATGTTTACTTGTGTGCTTGATAGGGGGGCTTCTTTCACTATCAAGTATTCCTTATCTGGAAGTTTCTCATTCCATACATAATCAGGCTTGAATACTGGCGTACTTCCGAAGGGCGTGTTGATCTGTCTAATCTCTTGCTTGAGCTTTAAGGCATAACGACAACGGTCACCGTCTTTGTCTTTGAAGTCTATGTAGAGCGTACAAACCTTAGCCTCTTTCTGTATACCAAGGGTGTACTTGTATTCGTCGTGTTTAAGCTTGTCACTTTCGAAGAATGGGTTGTCCCGTAGGTGTAATTTGCAAGGGATATAGCCGATGTGGTTGTAGGGCTTGAGCAGCAAAGTCATTTCTATCGGATCTTCTTCAATCTTACCTGTGGCTATCGTAGTGAACAAAGCCGCATGAAAAGGTTTGTTCTTTGTTTTGGGCAGTACGGAATCCTTGCTTATGTTCTTACGGAACCATCTTTTGGTCGGTTCAATTAGGTGCTTTTCATTTGCTGGCGAGTAACTTTGGAGTATTTGCAAGATGATCTCTAAGCACTCATCTTCGTACTTCGTCTCGTCATTGGCCAGTTCATTCACTTTGGCGATAAATGCTTGGTTCATCTCGTACCATAGTGGGAACAGGGTACTCTTGATAGAAAACGTTACCGGGACATGCGTGTATGCTTTGGCATGATTATCATTAATTTTCTCGTACATTTCAGCCTGTGTATTTCGCGTTTCATCCTCACTTTTCTTGAACGGCTTTACGGCGAGTGGACGGTACGGGTAATCTTCGACAATATTGTTTTTGTTGATAGCGATGTGGATATCAATTGTATTATCGAGTTGATCGATAGCCGGTTTTACGGAGTGCTTTTTTACGAACAAAGAATGTGCAGATTTGTTTGTAAAACGTGCATTGATACCTGCCTTAGCACAAGCGAGGGAGAGTTGGTTGGTGACCTTATCGAAACTTAAACCGAGTAGGTCTTTAAGCGTCTCAATCAGCTCATGTTTTTGATGAGATGTCTTTAGGCTATCGCGATGAATATGTAGATTGATGATCTTATCGATGTAGTAAGTCTTTTTTCTTGGCATGTCAAATCAAACAAATGTGTTCCTTGTCGAGTACTTTACTCTTTCTTATCCTCTTATGTCTCCTAGGTTTTTACTTCAATGGTGGCGTTGTGGGTTATTGGATGCGCTACCTCATCCGAAACTTTCAAGATAGCGAAAACAATAACTTAGTGCTCACGATTTACTTATATGGAGTGAGATATTGTGAGCACTACACCGATAGAAATGAACAAGAAGGTACTCAATGCGTTGCCTCGTCCTGCTAAGGGCGAGCAAGGTATTGAGTATCCTTGGAAGAAAAACCCCCGATTGCGCGTACTTGTGACAGCGAAGAGTATGCGCTGGATAGTTCGCTTTGGCTGGAAGGGAAAGCGTTATTACGAGTCGTTTGGGACTTGCCCCGAAATGAAGTTTGCTGAATTCAATCAGTTGGCTTACCAATTTATCGCTGATGTTCAATCTGGGGCATACCAGAAGGGGGCGCGTTTGACGGTTCAACAGTTCTTTGATGACGTTGTGCTTCCATACAGCCGTAACCACCACCGTGATTCTAAGACCTTCTTATCTCGCTCTAAACGCGTAATGGCTGCGTTTGGTAAAGAGCGTGTTACGGACGTGACTCGTCGTGATGTTGAACGGTTTCTCAATTCACTTACTGACTTAAGTAATGGGTCCATTAACCGTTATCACGCCTTCTTATCGAAATTTTTCTCGATGACAGTTGACCATGAAATTATCGACAAAAGTCCAGTAAAGGGTATTAAAAAGCTGGTGGAGAATAACCAGAAAGACCGAGTGTTGTCCTCTATAGAGATGGAAAGCTTTTGTCGTCATGCGTGTGCTGAGCCTAACTTCATTCATGCCTATGCGTTGATGCTTAGTCTGTTAACTGGTATGCGTATTGGTAACGTCATTAGTCTTTCTCGTTCCATGTTAGCTAACGATCTATCGTCTGCTTTATTGCCGATGACTAAATCCGGTAAATCGCAGCGAATTTATTTCTCTGAGCCTGCACAACGTCTTGTCCGAAAGTGCCTCAAGGTTTCTTTTAATGATTGGGTGTTCCCCTCGTTAAAGAACCAAGGTGAGCACATTGCCTATCCGCGCGCTTGTATGGAACGCATTCAGCAAGCCATGAAGCAAGAAGGTTGTCTAGAAGCGGCTTTTACTATCCACGATCTTCGTAGAACTCAAGCGACTCAAATGTTGCATGTAACGAACGACATTCGACTCGTTCAGCAAAGTCTTGGTCATTCCAATGTGAGTGTTACCGAGCGTTACGCTTATTACCAAAACACTCATCTAGCGCAAGCCTCTCAGCAGACCGTTGACGCTATGCTACCTAACTTACAAATCGATTAAGGAGTTCGATATGTCCAGAGTAATAACTATTGAAGAATTTGCTGAAATGTACGGCTTAAACCCTGCAACTGTCCGAACCAATGTGACTCGTAACCCTAAGAGTTTACCGCCAGTGATGCGCATAGGTCGTAGTGTACGCTTCTTGCGTAGTGAGGTTGAGCGTTGGGAAAAAGAGATGACAATGCATTAACACAACAATATCTCTCAATACAGATAAAAGCCCAAAGGCGTCCGTTAGGGCGTCTTTGGGCTTTTTAGTGCGCACTTATAAAAATCAAACAAAAGTGTACCTAACCTTGATCTTTTTACTATCACAGCCTTGACGAGTGATATTTCTTCTAGCTCCTTTCGTGACTTAGGTTCTGCGCTTAAGCTTCACTGTTTTTTTGATCGGTGGGTTAATTGTTTTGTGGCTTATCGACTCGATTCCCTTCTTAGTTGAATGCTTTCTTTCATCTCTAATATGTACCTCAGCAACGCAGCGGTTCTCTCGCTTGCTTGTTTTGAGGGGGCAGCGAGCTTCTTCGCTGTTCTTTAACAATTCAATTTTTAGAAGGAAAAGAAAAATGAACGCAATGTTTGTAAAAACAAGATCTGGTGTCGCGAATGTGGCTAATGGCAAAACAGTATTGCCGTCTGATGATCGTTTAGTGGTTTTGGACAAGACTTGTAATTTGATTATTAACGAGTCTGGTGATCAGGTTGGTGAGCTATTCGATAAGATCTTAAAAGCGGTGAAGCCAGAGAAAGGTAAGTGCTTAATGTTGGAAAGCGGCGGTTGGATTCACGCAAGTGCAATCTCTAATGCTTTCATTTCAGGTAAGTCCGGTGCGCTTCTGATTACAGCGATGAATAGCGATAACCTCTTAGCGATGTTCACTCCCGAAGAATATTCAGATCTAGATGGTTTGCGAGATGCGATTGTTGATGCACTGATAGCGTTCTCTGAAGGTAAGGATTTACCAACAGTGAAGTGGTCAGAGTATCGATAAAACCTATCTTTAACCCTTTCTAAAAGATGCCTTCGGGCATCTTTTTGCGTATCTGGAGTAAACCTAATGAGTGAAAGTTTTGATTGGTTAGAGCAGGCTTCTGACTTAAGTATGGATAACCTAGCAACATCAGGTTGGACTGAGGAAGAGGCGGCAAGTTCTTGGGATGAAGCTCAACCGAGTGAGCCCACTTCTTTTGATAGCGTTAAGCGCAAAGCTAAACCGCTGGTGGGGCGCAAACCCAAAAAGAAGAAACAAACCAAGCGCAAAAAGCGAAAAGCGACACCGTTCTTTGATCGCCCCGTGATAGCCATGGATACTGAGTATGTAGAGTCTGAATGCGGAACCTACAACCGTATATTGAGCTACCAATTTGCTGTTCTATTCAAGGACAAACTATCAACGATAATCTTGTTTCCTGAATCGACTAAAAAGTCAGGACGACTAGCACTGGACAAATGCTTGGTTCAGGCTATTGAAAAAGCGATGGAAGATGAAGTACTTGATAAGTGGCCGACTGACATCATTTTGTGTGCTCACTGGTTATCGGCGGATTTGTTTAACTTCAGCCAAGCCTTTGATCAGTTAAAGACCTACGTAAAAGGGTTGCGTAAGACGGTAGCGAGCCTTGATGATGTTTATGGTCTTGATCTGGACAAAGTCATGTCACGTCGCATTGATAAAGAGCCTCTCAATGTTCATGACAAATCCCGCAACCGACACACCTTGTATATCACGTTCTACGACACCATGTTGCTTTCGCCCAATGGATCGTCACTAGCCTCTGTCGGAGAGCTATTGAAGATTCCAAAGGTAGAAATTCCAGAGCAGTACTCTATCTCTCGAATGGATGAGTTTCTGGAAGCACAACCGGAGAAATTTGCTGAGTATGCAATAACTGATTCAATTATCAGTGCTCGTCATTTCGAGCGGGTTTCTTCCTTCTGTCAAAATACACTCGGTCTAAATTCGGTTCCGTTTACCATTGGTGGTATTGCCGTTAAAGCCTTTGTGAATAGCTTGGATGATAAGCGCGGTTATCGTGGTTTGTTTGGCTTTGAGAAGGTGACTAAAGAAGTGTGGCCTTCTGACCGAAGTAAACCGCTAACCATTACACGGGATATTCCTGTAACGGCTCGTATGACATTAGAGCATTTTTCGACCATGGCTTACCATGGAGGTCGAAATGAATCATTTATTGCTGGCCCGACAGGTATAGATACTTGGCGTGATTACGATGTTCCATCGTGTTATTCGGCGATTACGCTTGGTTTGCGTGAGCTTGCATACGATCAGATGTACATGACCAAAGATCTTAATGAGTTATTTGGTGATAAATGTGCTTTGGCTTGGGTTGATTTTTCCTTTCCTGAAGGGACTCGTTTGCCAAGCTTAGCCGTGCGATCTGACTATGGATTGGTATTTCCAATATCTGGCGAGACGTATTGTACAGGTCATGAACTTGAAGTCGCCTATAACCAAGGGGCTGAAATAACTATAAAACAAGCATTTGTAGTTCCTTGGGCGAATGATAAGCGTATCTTTGAGCCATTTATGAAGTGGGGTCGAGAACGTAGAAAGTCATTCGTCAAAGGAAGTTTTGACGAAAAATTGACCAAGGAAATGTTGAATAGTTGTTACGGAAAATTGGCGCAGTCATTGCGTCCGAAGACCGCGTTTGATATCCAAGCTGGCTATTCTAAGCAGTTACCACCATCCACTCTAACCAACCCTTTCTTTGCTGCCTATACCACAGGGCTTGCTCGTGCCTTATTGGGGGAAATGTTACATAGTATCCCCGATGATAAGGTCGTAGTGTCTGTTACAACGGATGGGTTCTTAACCAATACAGAGTTGGATGAGATTGATCTCAATGGTGTTATTTGTCGGCGGTTCCGTGACCTTTACCATCGTATTGATCCATCTAAAGGTGAAGTGTTGGAGTTAAAGCATCAAGCTGAGCAATTAATTGGTGCGAAAACTCGTGCTCAATATACGGTTATCGAAAGTGAAGGTTTTGAGCCGATACTGGCGAAAGGTGGCGTTAAGGTCGCTCCGATGGTTTCTGACCAAAGTGCTTACATGGTGAACAAGTATCTCACCCGAAAGCCCGGTGACAAAGTTGATGGTAGCTACCTAACACCGAACCGGATGCGCTTTTTAGAGCATAAGGATTTGATGCTTGAGAAGCGGTCTATCTATCTGAACATGGAGTTCGACCAGAAACGAGAAATGTTGAATCCGGTGATGGTTGACGTGAAAGGACGTCAACATATCGCACTTGAAACCAAGCCGCACAAGTCGTTGGATGAAATGTTGTTTACGCGATTGCGTTTTGATCGCTGGCGTAAGTCTCATGTTCTAAAAGATTTTGATGATTGGTGTTCGTGGCAAGATCGCTTGGTAATGGCAGAAAGTACCAGTCACAAGGATGTTCGTTTAAAGGTTGATGAGACCTCAGACACTTTGATGGCACGCTTATTCTTGCGGTTCTACGCTCAAGAGCAAGGTGGTATGAATAAGAAACAGATTACCGCCAAAGCATTAGCTGAGTGGATGACTGATATTGGGTATCCAACCAAAGCGACCGCAGTTCGTAGTGCTAAGAACGCCAAATTGATTGAAGGCGCTGTACCGATGACTGAGCTGACTACCAAGTTAGCTCGCTTAATAGTCTCGAAGTTTCCTGACTTCGAAGTTGAAATCCTCTTCGACCCTGAATCTCGTTCCTCACTACGAGAAGCTCTCAACGCCCGTTGAGATCGTAAATATTGACCTATCGAAAGCCCTTTTTCAAAGGGCTTTTTCTTTATGTGTTGAGTTTGACCGTAGGGGAGATAATAGGGGATATGACATCTCAAATTTAAGCAGTAATGGAGATATCAAACATTTTCGTACCTTTTACTGCTAATGCTTCCCCTGAAACCCCTTGCGAGATGGTGGCTACGATCAAAACCTGATCGGTTTACGCTTAATTCTAAAGGGCTCCTCTCCAACTCAATACCCCTAAAAAATCTAGTTAAATCGATGATGCCACAACGTCGTGGTGATCTTGAAAAATATAGGACCAGTTATGTCTAAAACTAAATATTATGCTGCATTTAACAATAAGCTTGCTGCGATTGTCACTTCACATGAAGAAGCTAAAGAGATCTATGACAATGAACCGGGTGGTCATAATCGTAAATTCAATACTTATGCTGAAGCTGAGGTTTATCTACTTGAAAAGATTAAAGAGCGTGATAGCCGATTAAAGTTTAACAAACCTAAACGTGGAAAACGTAACCCATATCATAAGAAGCCTACTGCTATGCAATTACTGGGAATTACCACTGACAGTTTAGAAGTGAAGCCAGCTAAGGCAACTAAGCGAGTACTAACTTGCTACTTCGGTGGTAAGAATGCCGATTCAACCATTACAGGCTCTGATGGAAAGAGTGAGATTGTTGCTCTGAGTTCTGGTGCTACTGCCAAGCTGAAATATCTAGAGCTGGCTCATGCAGCAATTCAGTATGCTGATAACGCAATAAATGGTGGTGTGAATAGTGTCGAAGTTTGGGGTATTGATGATTCGGTGCTTGTCACTCTGAATGAATGGGCTCCTAGATACCGCGAACGTGGTTGGGTTAATTCATACGATAAGCCTGTTGCTCATCGTGAAGTTATCGAACCTATGTTGGCTCTGTATGAAAAGCTAGGCAATAAAGTGAAACTGAACTCTGGTGAGCAACCAGCAGATAACGGCGCACCATTCTAATTAGAAATTAAGTAGCCCTACAGGGCTGAGAGGCTTGTCCTCTCGGCTCCTGTAGGGTTTTGACTATCTGAATTACAGGAATAATACCGATGAAAAACACCGAAACATTGACCGTAGAAGGTCTTACATTCACCTCTCGCACAGCTGCTGCGCGTCACTATGGCTTAAACCCCAAATTGGTTAATGAGCGCGTTACCAAGTTCGGCTGGACACTAGAGCAAGCTCTTGAACTGGAAGCACGCCCTAAAGGCGATTACCGCAAGAAAGTTGTTATAGACGGCACAGAGTACCCAAGTATGCGTCAGGCTGCTAAAGAGCTTGGTGTGGCACAAAGTACGCTGATGAATCGCATGAAGGCTTGCATTGGCGTAGAGGAGGCATTGTCTGGTTCGCACGCCGAGCGTGAGAAGTTGAAAGGTCAATCTAAGCCGATGTTCTATCAAGGTAAGCTCTACCCTTCTGCGCGTCATTTGTTGCTTTCTAATCCTGCACTGGTTGCTGGTGGGGATTTAAGTAAGGCTGTTACTTCGCTGAATGACAAGGCTCGTCGTGCTAAGAACAAAGGTGAGATTGAGAATCTGTCGATTGATGAGGTATCAGTTAAGTATGATTTGCCGAAGATAAGGTTTGTTGATCAATTTGATGGTTGGATATTGTCGCTAAGAAAGACAGATACAAAGGAAGGGGTAGAATTTTTGTCTATTGAGTTAGTCAATTAAAGAAGCACTCTACTGTTGTGAGATCACACAAGCGGTTACTCCTACTATTTTGACAATTAGAACTTTAGGTAAGGGGTTGATATTGCTTGTGGATGCAATATTATGCAGATATGTGCATTTGCTATGGAGTATTAACAATGACCTTCTGCATTCAAGATCCTAATGGTTTTAGTCAACACGTTCTACACGAGTCAATCCTGAAAGTAATGGAAAATGCTGAAGCAGGTGGCGGAGCATTTGCTTTTGCGTCAAAAGATGGCGTTGACCTATTACTCGGTAGTGAAGAATTTAGACAATTTATCGAGAAAGGACCATTTTTACTTATTGTAGGGATCGATGAGATCACCAACCAAAATGCAGTATCCGTACTCTTAGAATATCAAGCTAGCTATCCCAACTTAACTGTAAAGGCTTTCTATCATAACAACAAGGGGCGTTTGTTTCATCCTAAGTTTCTGTGGGTTAAAAAAGGAGATGAACAAGGTAGTATTATTACTGGTTCTGGAAACCTGACAACGAGGGGGCTAAGGGATAATTGGGAAGCTTACTATGTTGATCATATTACAGGTAGAAAGTTTGAAGATACAATGTTGTATTGGGACTCTTGGATTAATGGCCACGCTAACTTTCTTCTTGATTTAGGTGAAGATCTTGTCACTGAGAGAGTAAAGAATAATAAGTTCAGACGAACTGCACGTAAATCTCATTCCGATGAGCAAGTCGAAAGCTTTACTCCTGAAGTTATAAAACCCTCAGGTGAGCATTATATTAAGAATGAGCGGGTCTTACTCTTGGAGTGGCCGAAAGGACGAACTGGTGCAAATGCTTATAGTCAGGTTAATTTCGGTAAAGAATTATTTGAAACCTATTTTCAAATTGATATCGATGGTGAGCAAAAAGATCATTACTTTCAGAAGATAAGTGACGATGGAAGTGTGGATGCTACAGAGGTTCGACCTCCTGTTATCAAACTTGTAAGTACAAACTTTAATTTTGAACTAGACGCTCCGAAAGGGAGAGGTGGAGAAGACGGTCAACCTATAGGTGTCTTTGTTGAAATAGGAACAAGAACTTATAGATATGTATTTAAAATGCCTACTGATAACTACTATGATGAGTTGAAAGATTTATTGGAACAGAATGTGGAAGTTAAGGGTAATAAAAAAAGGCGCTTTATAACTAATGAAGATGTTATTGTTGATGCTTTGCCAGAAGGTGAGTTTTTATTCTCATTGATCGGTGATGAGATGTGAGTTAGGTAGAGTTGGCACATATTTGACTGTACTATGTGCCAACTCTACATATTATTATTTGAAGATAAGAAATAACTCAGCTTCGTCAGAAGCTTCTAAATGCTTTGAAGAGTGATTTAATTTGCTATGACGTAATTCTCCAGCACTAATGCAATCAATATTGGAAAAGTATTTTTTACCTAATTTGTTAATGGTATCAATATCCATTACTCTAGGATGTGTCTTACTCTCGTTGCTAAATGGAGAGTAAGATAATATTAGAGAGGCACCAGAGTTTCTTGTAAGAGAAAACAGTCTCTCAAATGCATTTGGTGCTTTAGAGCGAATGCAAAAAGGTGACTGATGTCTATTTTCGCGATAAATACCTCGACTGTACTTTACCTCTCCGTGTATCTTAGTTGTAGATATGTTGGGAGAGTCCTGCAACGCTAAAGTTTCTAATACATGATAGAATCGGCTGTAGTGATCTCTTGTATAAGGAGGATCAGCATATACCACTTTAATATCATTACTCTCTTTTAGACAATCACCAAAGTCTAGTCTTGTAGCACTATTCTTATATCTTTTTGAACTAGAATCTATATATCTAAATAGAAATTTTTCATATGTGCTCATTACATCAATTTCTCTATCTTTCGAAATTGACTTTGCCAAATTATTTTTAGGTCTACCATCTTTATATCGAGGTCTAATTGGTTGAGCAAAATGTTTACCTACGCTATTAACTACCTCACTCACTGTACTAAGAAGCGCAGCTAAGTATATATCTTTTGGTATGTTTTTAAGTAACGATATTTCGTAGGCAATTAGATCAATATCGACCGCTTGTCTATATGAAAAGTAGACGCCGCCGAAATACTTCGTTGCGATGAAATTATTTGATTGAAGAACCTTTGCATCATCTAGTCTTTGTTTTGCACTCTGTAATGTATCATATAAAGGACTTTCTTTTGTTGCATCACCAGCCATTATAGAGCCCGACTCTATGATGTCACATAAAAGGCGATTATCACCCTCAAAAGATTCTTTGATTGCGCTGGTTTCGATGTTAATCAGTGGAGTGATGCAGTTTTCACTAAGTTCGTGAAAGCGTGAATTACGACAAGACACCAAAAATTCTTCCGCTTTTGGTATGCCTGAGGTAGAGCACAGTAGTGCACTGTTGATTACACGGGAATACTCTTGGATATCATTAGCTGTGACAGAGTATTTGTTGGACAAAAAGTTAGAAACAGTGCCAGAGCCGCTAAACAGATCAACAATGTGATCCCCATTAGATGCAAGGTTTGACATTATGTCGTCAATTTGCTCGAGAACTCTTAGTTTGCTACCTAGGTAATGAATGGGTCTGAATATGTCATTTTTACTTTCATCAATTTTATCGCATGATAGAATTGGATCTAAATTTAGCTGCTCAAGCATCGCCTAACTCTTTGATTTTAATGGATAACATGACTGATAATAAGCAAGTTTCTCCGAAGGTGTTGTATGACGCTCCTTCAAACCGATCAATTGTACACGGTTGCAATAAGGATGTGCTACCTCTTTTGTCATTGTCAAAGGCAAATTCGGTACAATGTATATACCTAGATCCGCCTTATAATAATGGTGATAAATACAACCACTATGAAGATAACCTTGAGCATGAGGATTGGCTGAATGAAATGGAGAAAACTTTGTTTCTATTCAAGCCTCTAATGAAAGAGACTGGTAGTGTATGGATCTCTATTGACGATAATGAAATGCACTACCTAAAGGTTGTTGCCGACCGTGTTTTTGGTAGAAAGAACTTTGTGACAACGATTGTTTGGCAGCAAAGAACTACAAGGGAAAATCGGAAAGTATTTTCTAACAACCACGAGTATATCCTTGTTTATGCGAAAGATTTAAGTGCTTTCTCTAAGTGCCGAAATGCTTTGCCCCCTTCAGAAGAGCAACTGGCTAGATATAAAAACCCTGATAATGATCCGAGAGGTCCATGGCAGTCAGTTTCTCTCAATGTGCAAGATGGACATGCTACTAAAAATCAGTTCTACACCATTGTTGCTCCCAACGGTAAGGAGCATACTGCACCTAAAGGTAGGTGCTGGGCTTATAATAAACAAAGAATGGAGAAAGAGATTGAAGAGGGAAATCTCTGGTTTGGTGTTAAAGGTGATGGTGTTCCAAGACGGAAAAAGTTTCTTCGTGATAGTAAGTTGAGTCTTACACCTGAAACTCTTTGGTTTGGCGAAGACGTAGGTACTAACAAGCAGGCCAAGAAGCATATAAAGGAGCTGTTTTCTGACAAAGCTCTTTTCGATACACCTAAACCAGAGAGTTTGATAGGTCGAATCTTGGAAATCGCGACTAATGAAGGTGACTTAATCCTAGACCCATATCTAGGCTCAGGTACCGCTGCGGCGACAGCTCATAAGATGAATAGAAACTATATTGGTATAGAGGTCGGTGAGCATGCCATTACACACTGTGTAGATAGGATGAAAATGGTCATTGATGGTGAGAGTGGTGGTATATCGGAAACCCAATCATGGAATGGTGGAGGTGAGATGTCATATTATTGTTTGTGCTCTAATGACAAAGCTGGTCGTTTTCGTCTTCTTGGAGATTATAAATCTGTAAAGATGGTTTGATACTACTTAGTTTATCTCGTGCTCAAACCTTGAAAACTAAATCCAACAGAATCATATTTCATGGTCTTTAATATCTAACAAGATCCTAGTAAATACAGCTAGTTAAAAGACCATGTGAGGTATTCAAAATCCGTTGCCTTCGGGCGTGGCGGTTCAAGTCCGCCTACCGGTACCATATTTAGATAAAGCCCTGATCAGAAATGGTCGGGGCTTTGTTGTATCTTGAGTATGGAAAACGTTGCCTCGCGGTAGCGGCAGGAATGCCTGTCCAATCGGTCCGCCTAAACCGGTACCATATTTTAAGATAGAGCCTCAACGAAAGTTGGGGGTTTGTTGTATCTGGAGTCTGGAAAGCGTTGCCTTCGCGGTAGCGGCAGGAATGCTTGTCCAATCAGTCAGATCTTGCTGTTTCATTCCTAAATCTCGCAGTTTCACTTCGTAATTTCATTTCCTAATAAATTAATCATCTTAAATCATACTGTTACCTGTCATTCCTTCTTCTATTGTCTATGTTTAAGTAAATAACAGAGGAGAGAGATATGCTGACAGTAACCCCTTACTTGTTTTTTGACGGTCGTTGTAGTGAAGCGTTGGATTTTTATCATAAGTGTTTCGGCGGTGTGGTTTTATCGAAGCAACTTTTTAGTGATGCACCACAAGTAATAGAGGGAGCTCAACCTGATTGGGTCATGCATGCTGAGTTCGAAGCATTTGGTATGAAGCTGATGATGTCTGATGGTGTTAAGGCAAAAGAGCTAGAAGGGAACAACCTAGCACTTTCTCTTGTTACAGATGATACCGCGACCCAAGAACAGATCTTTGAAAAGCTAAAGCAAGATGGACGCGTAATGACGCCGTTAGCGGATACTTTTTGGGGCGCTCGGTTTGGTAAGGTTGAAGATAAGTTTGGGATACGCTGGATGGTGCATTGCGATTCTTTAAATTGAACCCGTGAAATTGGATAGTGAAATTGCTGCTTGGTTTTATTAGAATTATAAATAGAGATTATTAATCAATATTATATATAAAAATGGGCAGCATAAAGATTACCGTAGATCGCATTC
This sequence comes from Vibrio crassostreae, assembly GCF_041439375.1. Taxonomy (GTDB): domain Bacteria; phylum Pseudomonadota; class Gammaproteobacteria; order Enterobacterales; family Vibrionaceae; genus Vibrio; species Vibrio crassostreae_D. The sequence goes on from NZ_JBGONY010000081.1 coordinate 15,413, forward strand.
AGCCCGGTCTGCATATACGACTCCCCGTAAAATGGAATGAACACCCATTTTTATTCAACAGCTTCAAAATCAAAGATGACGCCCAAGTCAAGGTAATTCGACATCTTGGGATTAAGCACGTCTATATAAACTTGAATCAAAGCGATACATCTCCTCTACCTGCTAACCATGTTATTGAGCAAGAAGCCGATACTGACTTACAAGTAAGCCTTGAAGCGGAAAGAATGTGGAAAGATAAGCATGAACGTATCGAAACTTTAAGCTCTTATCGTCGCAGAGTGAGTCATTGCGAGAAAGAGTTCGAACGTTCGCTGGCCCGAATGCGCTCTGTGATGACCAAGATCCGTAACCGACCTTTAGATGCAGTAGGGGAGGTAAAAGCTCTGGTTGATGACATTGTCGAAACATTAGTAAGCGATGATAACGTCACATTGCACCTTATGAATGCTAAAGCTGATTTTGAAGACATCTACTTTCATACATTGAATGTTTCTGTTGTCGCGCTGATGATAGGTAAAGCTAAAGGTTACAATACGCAGCAATTAAAAGATCTTTCCTTCGCAGCGTTGTTCCACGATGTAGGCAAAATCAAAATACCAGTCGCTATATTAAGAAAGCAGAGTGCGCTTACGGTACCAGAAGAGAACTACTTAAAGCTTCACACTAAATATGGTGCAGATATTGTTTCAACAATTGATGACTTTCCTGAAAGGGCCAAAAAGGTGATTGCTCAACATCATGAGATGAATGATGGTTCTGGTTATCCCGAAGGCTTAAAAGAAGATGAGATAGATGAATTTGCCAAGATAGTCGCAGTGGCTAATGCATTTGATAACCTTTGCCATGGTAAAACGCAATCTCAACAAATGATCCCGTATCTGGCACTGTCCCATTTATATAAAAGCTGCAAGCATTTATATAGCCAAGATAACTTGGGGCTATTAGTTAAGTTCATGGGAGTCTACCCACCAGGAACCGTAGTACAGCTTTCAAATGATTCGATTGGGGTTGTGATATCCGTTAACGCTAAACATATGCTTTATCCAAATGTACTTATCTATGATCCTAGCGTGCCAAGAACCCAAGCCCCGATTATTGACCTCTTTATTAAAGAGATAAAAATCGTCAATGCCGTTCATCCAAGTAAATTACCGGAACAAGTGAGAGAGTATCTAAACCCAAGAGCTCGTTTATCTTATTTTTTTGATAACGGGGAGTAGTTATCCACAAGGTGTTGTGGGTAATTTGTTCGAAACTTGGGGTGAAAATGGTATAAATAAGCCCTTGGTTGAAATATCTCCGCTTAACCTCTTTTTTCAATAAAAAACACATTTAATGCTTGCCAATGAGAGCGGCATCTCTATAATGCCGCCTCACTGACACGGTAGACGCCACAAGGCTTCAGCGCAGAATGTTAGTAAAGGCAACTAGCTTTGAGTGATTATTCGCTCCTACTTTTAGAAAGTAGAAATTAATTCCAAATAAGTGTTTGACACTGAGAATTAAGTCGCTAGAATGGCCGCCTCTTTCGAAGTGATGCAAGTCACAACGAAGAGAAGCTCTTTAACAATTTAAACCTATCAATCTGTGTGGGC
>NZ_JBGONY010000082.1:0-16401 GCF_041439375.1 Vibrio crassostreae
ATGGGTTTGGAGCTATTAGATCATATCTGTTAACAAAGTGCGATCCCGCCCTGATCAAACGACAAGTTGATCAGTACAAGCCTCTGATATTTATGAGTATTTATTTTCAATTCATTTCAGTACTTTTGGCTTTGTTTTATATGACAGAGTACACCCCGCTAGAGACCCTCGGCTAAAAATACTTATAAAAACACATATAAATCGCATCTAAAAATAATAGCCAAATATTGGCACCTAGGAATTTATTCATGCTCAACGTCAGTAAAACCATGCTATTTAGCACTGCCCTATCATTAATACCTTTGACGGCTCATTCAAAAATATACTCAGACCAAATTGTCTTAGACAAGCTTGGGGAAGATGTTTGTCGCTCGGACTATCGCCCACTTACTCATACCGAAGCACAAGAACACAAAACAGCGCTAATCTATCGCATGAACGTGTGGGACATAGCAGGCCTTCAAAATGACTGGGGGATCATGGGGTCTGGCTACCACGGGCTCATCAAACAAGGACAACCAAGCGACAATACCTGGTGTTACCCCAATACCCCAGACGCAGGCCTCCCTTACTACGAAGCGCAAGCCATCGAAACGAACAATAACCTTGATGTTCAACGCGCGTTAGTCAGCGACAACACGAACTTTATCAGACCACTGAGTTACTTGGCCCATAACCTGGGTTACGCTTGGGTTGGAGGCGACAACGGGCGTTATGTCGGTCAAGATATGGCAATAAAACCGCTTAACAATGGTTGGGAGATTAAAGGGAATAGCGATAGAAGCTGCACCGGTGATCGCTGTGACGAAAAAACAAAAATCACAATCGACAACTTCTCTTACACGCTCGATGGCAACGCATTTTGGCATGGTTTAATCACAGAACCAAACCAAGAGCTAATCAAAACCGTTTCTGCCTACGCAATAAACGAAAGTAATGAGCCTAAGCAGATCATCGTTGACCTTCAGTTTGAACAATCAACTCGTTGGCAAAAAAACAATAGCTTTGACCTTGCTGATTCGGTGATCATTTCTGATAACTTTAGTTGGCCACAAGTCGGAAAAACGGACGTAAGAGTGTTGCTAGAGAAAGGCCAACGCTTCTCTGAGAGCAATAATGGCTCTCATTCTGAATCGAGTGAACTGCAAGCTATCATTACGGTTCCCGCGAATTCAGTACTGCCCTTTCAAGTCGAGTTCTTACGCTCGACCATCTCTTACCCTTACCGCATAAAAGCCAACATGAGTTATGACGTTAACTTTACTGGCTTCCTTCGCTTTAGCGGCAATGCACTCAGTAATCACCCGACAAATCGTCCAACTGTTTCCCACACCTTCACCATGGGGACTAATAGCGAAGAACAAGCGAACATACGCTATCAATGGGATCACCGTTATATTCCTGGTGAGATGAAATGGTGGGATTGGAGCTGGGCTATCAACACCAATGGATTGAGCAGCATGCAATATGCAGCAGGAGCAAGTTTGCGTCCGTTCTACACTCACGTATCAGGTCAATTCAGTGCTGAATCTCAATATTCAGGCCTGATCGATATCGGTGAAGAACACTCTGTCGACTCATTTGATGCGATGACCGCACTGAACAATCATAAAAACTACTATGTCGGCGATGTTCAGGTGGTAACTGACTTTGATTCTGAAATCCTCGCGCAGCTGGGATATGAAGATGCTCAACTTATGATTAACCCTATACAGCGATAAACAAGCTCACATTTCCCCCTATCTAAGCTCATCACACTGGTGATGAGCTTTTTTGTTGATGACAACCCCAAAGAAAGCCAAAGCACCTATTCGCCACTTATGCCCACACTGATCTCCTTTTTGTCAGTAAAAAGCTAATCGAAAAGTGCTATTCACCTAACCGCGATAAAAAAACTAGTATTTGAATATGACCAAAAAAAACGATTTATGGTGGCTCACAGCTATCGTATATAGTCCTTTATCAGCCGCACTTTGCTTAAGTGACGGAGTTCAAGATACACAATCACTACACACAATAAACAATAATCGGGCCACTTTATGGTCTAAAAATGAGCTTTATGCAGAGCCAGATTTTGGTACTGCGTTAGGCGAACTTGAACACAGTGCGCACGCGCAATCTTTCGCATCAGCATGGCCAAAAACAGAAAAAGTGTTGGCTAATGTCCCGCAGACATTCGAAAGCTCGTTAAGCCAAGAAAGCCTAATAAACCGACTAGGTCAGGCTGGTTCTTCGACGTTGGAAGTCTTAGGGCCAATCGGAGATGCAGTCGCAGTCGGCTTTTGGGTCGACAACATGGTCCAAACATTCTCTCAGGAATCCTCAACTCGGCTCGATAAAGCGGCCTCTATCTTTTCCTTAGTTCCTCTAGTTGGTGATGAGCTAAACCTATTATCGAATGACATTAAGTACTTCGCAGCCAAAGAAAAAATCACCGAATTTGAAAACCAATCACATTACGTGTTTACCAACCACTCCTCAGAATTTTCTCGTTTCCACCACAAAAAAGAGGACGCAATTTCTCTACTTAACAAATACGACAATCACGTATTACACAGTGCCTCAATGTACGTCGACCACCTGCTTCTTGAAGCAGACACCGAATACCGACGACTCACCTCTGCATACGATAGGCAACTTTCTAAGCAAATGGCTCGAATTGATTTAGAACTGTTGAAGTCAATCGGACACCTTTCCCCTGATTCAAATCTAAACCAACCTCTATGCCAAAACGGTCGATCCTCTTTAACAGAGATCGAACGCTGCATTCGCACTGAAGGACCAGCACGCATTGATGATCTGATTAACAACCTGAACGCAGATAACTATCACGCTCTCGCTTTAAATATACATAGCAAAAAAAGAGAACTTGTTGAAATCGCTTTGCGCCGACTATCCACACACAGAGAGAACATAGTTAAACGGCTCATAGAAAGGCCAAAGCCTCACGTGGCATCGATCATTACACAAAGCAAAATCAACCGAAGTATATTGGAATTTCAAGTAAGGCAAAGTGGATTGAGAGAGTATGCGAAAGAAATGTGGGATATCGATTACCTGAGCGAGGAACAACTCAGTACAGCAACTATAGAAGTCCGTCCCGCAAGAACTTGCTGGGGTGTTCCTTCCATTGCCCCAGGCGGTATTCAAGCTTCTCTAGATGCATGTAAAGACTCTGGCCCATTGTATGATACTTACCATCCTAAAAAAGACGCTGAGTTATCCGAGTTGTTGCTAAAAAAGGTAGAATTTAATGTCGAAAAGCATATTGCATCAAGGATTATTAATGGTTGGCCCACTGGCTTGTTTAGAACTCAGCTAATCAACACCGCTAGCGCTTACATATCAGGCCAGTCATCGAATAAACTATTTGAAGAGCTAGTGTCCGAGTTAGCGAACATCCAGATTCTTAGCTACCAAACGCCTTTCAGCGAATACTTAGATAGCAAAGGAATTGACAGCTCTGATCCAAATGTTCGTAAAAGTTGGTATCAGATTAGCCGTTGGTATGAACTACTGCTAACAGAGCGACCGAGCGGCGGAGTGTTAGATCAAATCAAACAATATGAAATTTTTAAACATTTTATTCAACCTCAATTCAAGCTCGCTATTTCAATGTCTTACATCCGCTCTCTCAACTACTCCTTACCGTATCCAAGTGTATACTCTGCAGCAAACCTTAGGTTTTATGCCCCTAAAATGGCAGACATACTCGATGACGTGATGTCGCAGCCAAGCGCTCACTTTGAACGAAACTTTCAAAGCGCTATTGAGAGCATCATTGAAAAGACAATGAAGACGACGAATGCCAACCAACTTCAATATTTATTAGGCGACCTTTCGCTCTATCTACAAATCGCACAACATCAGCAGTCAGAAGTCAATGTATCACCTAACAGCAAGCATCAGCTGTTTAACAGTACGCTTTCAACTCCTCACCTAAACTACCTTTCCAATGAGTATCAAGATGAAATGGAACAGCAGGTAGCTTATGTAGCTTCGCATGCGCTATGGAGCCAGCTAGCGGACATAAAAATAGCGTTGAACGAAGGAAACCTTGAGTCTGCAATTGACCAACTTGGGCAAATCATTAAACAAGAAGAGCTGACTCTGCTTCCACATATCACCCATTTTCTTCTTGTAGAACTCGAAGATTGGATTGAATTACAAATAGCGTTAGAGGAGTCAGTTTATGAAAAATAGTATTATCCTAGCCCTATCAGGGTTTTTAATGCTTGTTAACTCAATAAATACAGACGCAGGAAAAGGGGCAGAATTTGGTCTTTTTTACGATGCTCCGGATGGCGTAAAAGTCATTGCTGGCTACAATTCAGACACCTACGGAAAACTCTATCGCATGTCGAGAAACCTCTATGTACAAACAAAGAGTGACGCCTACCTCTCCGATATGAGCGTATTGATCCGCAAACTGCAGCTATCGCAAACTGGACGAGAAATCTTACGACAAATAGCAACTTACACACCGGTCAATGCGCCGAATGATGGTGTTGCCCCATTAATTGAACACACGATAGGGGTCGATCAGTCTAAAGCTACTATTGTCACTGTGATAAGAGAACCAGAAGGACCAGGAAGACTCTTTGAGACGATACCCTCTATATTTGAAGATCAACAAAAGGCCTCGCTTGCTTGGCAGCGACAATTTAATGGTAAGGGGGTCTCGAATACGGTTTACTTCTCCACCACGGAGATAGTCAATATTCCAGGAACAGAGACACCGTTTGATCAAACCGTCGCATTAGGGCATGAACTCATACACGCGAGAGACTTCTCTTCTGGTGCCGTCCCTCAAGGTAATGCGCCTCTGTCTCACCGACACCCAGACACCAATAAAGCGACAGAGTATGTGATTCCAAATTATGAATATCAGACCACAGGAATTACTCACTACAACAATGCTGAACACGGTCGAGATCCCGTTACGGAAATCAGTAATGCCAGGCAGTCAATCATCAACCTTCGTGAAGAGATGTACTTCCAATGGAAAGCGCTAGGACAAGAAAAACCTAAGGCGTATTTAAAAAATGAAAAGCTCGTGAGTGAATTTCATTTGGCTGACGATTTGGGAAAAGTAAAAAGAAACACCTATTGGCCGAAAGAGCACTACGACTACAAGCCATATACGCTTGAAACAAGACCATCCGCAACACCTCAGCATGCACCGAACTGGGATACTGTAGAAGGGAAAATGGCACATATCGAAGTTAGACAAGCACTAAAGAAATCGTTAAGTGAAGGTAACAAACCTGCGATTGTCATCGTTGATGCTACCGAACAACGCTTATCTCAAAGCTTGCAAAACTCGCCAGCGCTGACACGCAGAGGACTCGGAAACCAAAGTTCAATTCTGAAATACGCTGCTCAAAACGATATTAAAGTGGTCAATATTTATAGCAAGCAGAATGAGACCCCACTTAGCTCCTTAAAGAAACGTAAAAAGAGCCTTCTTTATCGTTCAATTTCAGGCAAACAGACAGACGCAGACCAAGGTTACAGTGATGTTCAATACAGCAAAGACAATCAAAGCACGTTAGTCTCAGCGCTTGAAGAAAATGATGAAGTTTTGGTCATGGCCTACTCCGATGGAAAAGTGACAACTAATGTAATCGATAGCCTATCTGGTGGCATGGATAAACAAGTGGTTGTATCCAGATACGCTAACTTAGATTACCAACCTTCAAACCTTAGTGCGGAAGAAAGTACTGCATGGAAGGCACTTAGCAACAAAGAGAATGTGAAAATGTTAGGTGGAGGTAGCCGCTCTCGCTTCAATATATGTAGCATCCAATAAACAGCATTGTCGAACTCGAAGCACCTTATATCGCTGCTCCTTTCTGTGGCCAAGCACAGCAACAAGTAGCGAGTTTATGACCAATAAACCCGCTACTTGACTTAAAAATTAAATCACAACGAAACAAAAGTTTGAGTTAATGGGGCCGGTTATACACTGGTATTCCATCAGGAGGATCTATGAAACACTGCCCATCTTGTTCAACTGAACTGGTCGCAAGAGACGATGTAAAAATTTGCCCGCGCAATGAAATCGGCGACTGCTATTTTGATGGCTATGAGCAATATCAGCTTGAATATCATCAACTTAAAAACAACCAACAAGACTCAACTTTCGACATCGCAGACATTGTTGCCGATTAGCTGGCCAAAGCCTTAGTAGGTAACCTACTTGCTTACCTACTTACCAGTAAAGCGGTCGTAAGTGAGACACTGGCAATGAATTATTTCTCGAACATAGAGACACGACCGGTTCAGATGAGCCCGTAAATAATTCTATGCAGTTGCCAACATTGAAAAAGCCCCGATGTAAAACACATCGGGGCTTTTAATACTTCTTCAACGCCACAAGTAATTGACGAATTAGAGAGTGGTTTAGTCGAGGGCTACCACATTAGATCATCTGGGATCACGAAGTCTTTGTACGGGTCATCTTCGTCAACTTCATCTGAGCTTGAAGCTTGAGTATCAACGATAGATTCTTCGTCACGCATCGCGATCTTGTTCGCTACCGCAGTAGGAATAACAACATAGCTTTCGCCTTGACGCGCGATACTTAGAATGCCTTTACTTAGTTGCTTTTGAGTCAGATCTTCTACGTAAAGGTATTTAACTAGCGTACCATCGGTGAAGTTGTATTTGATCTCACCGTTCTTCTGTTCGATCTTGTTCATCTCAATCAGTTGCTTCACTTGAGCTTTAATTTCTTTGCTCAACTGCTGTTCTTTCAACTGTTGGTTTAACTCTTTGTCTTTCGCTTGCTGCGCCAGTTTAGTTTCTTCTGCTGCCGCTTTTGCTTCACGAGACTGAACGCGAGACTTTTTAGAGCCCTTCTTCGCCTTCTTTAATTTTTTCTCATTTACCAAGCCAGCTTTAAGCATTTGCTCTTGGAGTGTTAACTTTGCCATGACTTTCCCAGTTCAGGATTAAAAACGACACTATCATACCTGTTTTTGAGGAATCTGTTTACTGAACAATGGCAAAATTTATGCTGATAGAGCAAGGCGGTTAGCGTTTTCCCTTATCGTGATTCACAGCATCCATTTCTGGTTATTTACCGACCTATGATTTCCACGAAAACAACCACTAGTGACTTACCCTTAAACCCAGATCGTTCCTCTATTTTTTAGCGTGCGCGCGTATCACTTATCATTCAGGCAAAGCAATATGTTAATTTTCAATGAGTAATCTAATTTATAAAACCATGGCATATATCTAATATTTGGATAATTCCCATAGAGTTATAACTCCAATGTCACAACTCTTTACTACGTTATTCTTTAAACCAATCAGTAAGGATAACGTGAAAATGAAAACTCAATGGACTTGCCTGAGTGCAATACTTGCATCAGCTTCATTCATTTCAACCTCGGCTATTGCAGATACCGATGTGTACCTGACCAATAACACTAGCCAAGTAATGACGATTCAAACCAATCACACAGGCACCGACCAGCTTCAGTTCGGTGATGAGTGGCAACAGCATGTTGAACAGATTGGCCCTTGGGAGACGAAGAAGCTGATCAGTTTTAATCGCTGGACTGGTGTGAAATCTGGGAAGACCTATGAGTTTGACACTGTGGTATCAAACTCTATTGGAGAAAGCGTCACGCTCAACCAAACCATGAAGGGTCATTGGTACAACTCGACACTGCAACATGGTTTAAGCGCCGCAGACGTCAACCTAACGTTGCATGACGATCGTAATATTCATCGCAGCACAACCGATGCATTCGGGGTTAATGCAGAGCTAGCACTTAAAGCCGATTCTACGGCGCGCTACGATGATATTTATTACACCATCACTCCACCAAAAGTGGATGAGCAACCAGAGCCAGATGCCAATACACTCAAAGTCATGACCTATAACATCTGGGCGCTGCCTGCCATCGCTTCACATATTGGTGACCGCTACGATCTTCTCCCTCAATACGTAAAGGGCTACGACGTGTTGGCGCTTCAAGAGGTGTTTGCCAACGGCAGAGATGAATTCTTGCGTGAGCTTGCGAAAGAGTATCCTTATCAAACTAAAATGCTCGATAAAGATGGGATTAACATATACGACGGTGGTGTGATCATTGTCAGCCGCTATCCTATCGTTAACGAAGCTCAGTATGTTTTCCCTGATTGTACGGGCACAGATTGCTTTGCTGATAAAGGCGTTAACTACGCCGAAGTTATCAAGAATGGTCAGGCTTACCATGTATTCGGTACCCACACGGCATCATTCGATACGGACACCGCTCGTGATTACCGACAGCGCCAATTTAAACAGATGCGTCAGCTTGCTCAATCACTGGAAATACCAACTTCAGAGACGGTTATTTATAGCGGTGACTTCAACGTGAACAAGCTCAAGTTCCCAGATGACTACCAACAGATGTTCGCTAACCTGCAAGCCGATGAGCCGGAGTATTCAGGTTATACCGCTTCAACCTTTGATCCTCGTATCAACAACTTTGCAGGCGAACCTATGTCTGGCGGGGAAAATGTCGAATACTTGGATTACGTAGTGGTGAGTTCGGAGTACGCACAAAAAACTCACAACAATAACCGCGTTGATGTTCCTCGCTCAACTAGCAGTGAATTATGGAAGCACTACAACCTTTCAGACCACTTCCCTGTCAGAGCCGTGATCAAGTAGCGCGGTGAACCCATAATGCATCGAGTTATATTAATCCTAGTGCTCGTCTTAACGGCGAGCATTGTTGGCTATTCGTGGTCATCAAAATCCACTGAAACACCGCTATCTTCTGCTCAACACACAGGACCTAAGCCGCGTGTTTCTGCGACAACTGCTGACGACAGTTCCACGCCAATTGCAACCGCCAGTTCGGGAAATGCAGCATCGCAGAGCAAACCAGCCGAAGCTGTATCATCGGGCGGGGAAACGCATGTTGAAAACTTAAGCAAACTTGAAGGTAAAGCTCTATTCGATGAACTCGATGGGTTCTGGAAGCTTTGCCAACAACGTGATGACTGCACTGAGCAACTAGCACGATTGAAATCAGAATTGCCGAGTATATGGTTTGAGTTACTGAGCGACTATCCGAAGCTATCAGCCGACTGGCAATTAACCCAAAGCACTATCCCTCTTGAATCCATAGAGACTCTTGAAGAGCGTGTTGCCCTATTCAAACAATCTGCACAGCAAGTATGGGGCGAGTTGGCCCACCAGCTATTCGCAGACCAGTTAGCTCATCTGGATTTTACGCTCGACGCAAACACCCTTAAAGAAAACGAAGCGAGCCAGTTTTTGGCCAGCTACCAAGATTTACTTAGTGAATGGCAAAACAATACGGACACGTTAAACACCGAAACACAGCTTCAAAAATATGAATTGGCAGTCTCTTTGATACCCAGCAGCTATAGCCCTGCTGAAATAGTATCAGTCAAAGCCGACCTTCAAGAGGCCTACTTAGATGAAACGCAGGCCAGCAACATTGCCGCGCGAGAACAGCAAGTCGCGCAACAGCAACAAACCGTGATGAGTTATCACGAGCAACTGGATCAGCTCAAAGCGACCTTAGACTTTCAGCGAACCTCAAGTTATGGCACTTGGACTCAACACGATTGGGACAGTTATTATCAGCAGCAAGTATCCGATTTCAGGGAACAGTTTTTTAGCAAGTAACGCTTTAACTTAAACCGTCACGAAACTGCGCGGGCGTCTTATTGAGCCAACCTTTAAACGCCCTTCTGAAATTTGCGGGGTCGCTATAACCGAGCCTTTCACCGATGTCATCGATACTCATGGTTGTGCCGAGTAACAGCTCTTTGGCCAGTTCCACTCGAACTTCGGTAAGCAATATTTGATAACTGGAATCATGGGTCACTAGCTCTCGCCTGAGTGTACGAGAGCTACAGCCAAACTCATCCGCGAGCTGTTCTATAGTCGGGAAGCTGCCTGCGGTTTGATAAAAGATCGTTTTGATCTGGTTAGTCAGTAAATGCTCAGAGTCCAGCGTTTCGACTATCGACTGGCAAGACGAGAGATAACGTTTCAGTGTCGCGGCATCATGAGTCAATAAGGTTTGCGACAGAACCAAGGCATCAAAACGCAGTTCACAATGGCTCTGCTCAAAAACTACAGGGCACTGGAAACGCGCGTCATAGAGCGTGGCGTAATTGGGGCGAGCATAAGGCAATGCTAAAGTGTAGATATCCAACTCATGACCAGTCAGTTCTTTGAACAAAGAGACGATTGAACTCAAGAAATATTCACTGCAGAAAGGCAGGAGTTCGCCCACTTCCAAAGTGTTCTCTATCCGAATCACCGCTTGCTCGGAATCTAGAAGTAATTTAACCGAGAAGATAGGCCCATTCAGGCGCAAATACTTGAAGCCCGACTTGATGGCCTCCCCGACATTTTGACTGGTTGATAGCGCATAACCCAACACACCAAAGTGACTCAAGCTAGCGTGTTCTCCCAGCCAAAGCCCTAAGCCATCGTGAGGAAAGCTTTGATTAGCCGAGCTAAATAACGCAAGTTTATCAGCGTAAGTCAGCTTTCCATTCGGGTCTCGCCAATCCATGTTCGGCAAACCCACATCATTGAGTAGCCTTTCAATATCGATACCTCGTTGCTCTAACGTATTCAACAGCAGCGCGATATCTAATGTACCCAACTGATGCCGATGTCCGGTCGGCTTATACTCCGCGATAATCTCCAATCGTCTCTCCTTATATCGAGCCCATTCCCATAAACATGACTACTCAGCTTCAACAACACTACTGACAAAATCGTGATTGGTAACGCGCTCTTGTCCGAATATGACCTCCCAATTCTACGCTACTCATCGCACAATGGCTTTAGTTGTTAAATTTATGTGAACTATCGCCATGATAAAAACCAACCCAGCCCCACACAGTTTGATTGATTCTAATGGTCAGCCGAGCATTGGACATTTCGATGGCATCCCCAAGCACCTGAACATCGAGAACTTTGACTACCGAAACTCGATGGATTCAAAAGCAGCCCCTTGGCAGAAGCACTTCCACTACAAGCAATTTCAGTTTGTCAGCATCGTCACCGACACGCACATTATTGGTGTCGCTATCGCGGATATTCGTTACTTAGGCTCGGCATTTTGTTATGTCTACGACATCGAGAACAACGATCTGCAAGAGTCATCTTGGTTGAGGCCGTTTGGGGTTGATAAACAAGTTACCGCTTCGCCATTTGAAGGAAAGACAAGCATTGCAGGCCATAGCATCACCTTTAATATTGAAGGTGGGCAATGGCAAGTTCGCTTGAATACCAAACTCATCACGGCCGATATCGCTTTAGAGCCTAAAGCCGACAGCTTGCCCTTAGCGATGTGCAGCCCAACGGGTTATTCAGGTTGGACTTACACCCAAAAACACAATGCTTTGCGCATCAGCGGTGAAATCCAAATCAAAGGAGAATCACTCGTTCTCGAACAAGCTCGTGCTGGTTATGACTTTTCAGCGGGCTACATGAGACGTGAAACCAGTTGGCGCTGGGCAAGCATCAACACGCAATCCAATGGCACAGATATTGGCCTAAACCTCGCGGCGGGCGTGAATGAAACCGGAGGCTGCGAAAACGTGTTATGGGGCAATGGAACCAGACACTTGCTTAACCCGGTACAGTTTACGTTCAGTCGCCAAGACACGAACTTGCCTTGGCAGATAACATCACAAGATGGACGTATAAACCTGACCTTTACGCCCTTAAATAACCGCAGCGAAAAGCTCAATTTATGGCTGTTAAAGAGTAACTTTCGTCAGTTCATTGGTCACTTTTCTGGCTCGATTGAAGACAACAATGGAGTGACACATCAACTTGATGGTGTTCTTGGCCTAACAGAAGATCACTTTGCTCGCTGGTAACGTAATTCTGCTGATTGAATCTCAGGCGAGCAAGTCTAAGTAAACTTGATACTAAGAACGCGTATGGCGTCTCAACAAGGATAAAACATGAATATCGACGCATTAATCAATCACCCAGAATGGCTACTGCTGGTATTAGCACCCTTATTCGTGGTGTGCATGTTGGCTGAGTATTTTATCGGTCAGAAACAAGGTCGACTACCAGATAACTCCAGCTATAAACTTTCAGAGGTGATGTGTAACTTCACGCTTGCGGGGATGCATCAACTCTCCGATTTGCTCACCGGGTTATTGGTCGTGCAGCTGTATCTATGGCTGTTTGGTTGGCGCTTAATGGACATTGAAATGGGCGTGCTGAGTTTTGTAGTATTGATGGTGTTACAAGACTTTTTCTATTATTGGTTCCATAGAGCAAGCCATCGTATTCGCTGGATGTGGGCCGCGCACGTCGCGCACCACAGTTCAGAACAGATGAACTTCAGTACGGCTTTCCGTCAGAGTTTGATGTACCCATTCGCAGGCATGTGGCTATTTTGGGTACCGCTCGTCATCATCGGTTTCGACCCTAAATGGGTCATCTTTGTGGTGCTTCTCAATCTAGGTTTGCAGTTCTTCGTCCATACACAATGGATACGAAGCTTGGGGCCACTTGAATACATCTTTAACACCCCTTCGCATCATCGAGTACATCACGGCAAAAACCCGCAATACATCGATAAGAACTACGCCGGTGTTTTGATCATTTGGGATAAATTGTTTGGTACGTTCGAGCCTGAAATTGAAATCGTGCGTTACGGCGTCACTAAGCCCGTAAACAGTTTTAACCCGATAGTAGTCACCTTTCAAGAATGGAAGGACATATTCAAAGATTTGAGGAACCGAGAGCTAACCACGAAACAGAAAGTGCGATTGATACTGTCGCCTCCATCAGACTAATCAAAGCGATCAGATCTAGTACACCTTATGAAAATCAATGAGGTTGAATGTGAGGTCGCTTACCCAGAAATCGCCGTTCAAGTCGGCACCTTGCACGTATCGCTTGTCGCCCATTTCTAAAGTCACAATGTATTTGCCCGCGATGAGCCCCTCTACCATGTAAAAGCCATCGCTCTCAATCTCGCTCGAATACTCGGTGCCTTTCTGGATATGTTTAAAGTGCAGATAAGCACTGTTTTCTAGATCGCCTTCCACTGTGCCATCGACGCCAAATGACACCACCATTTCGATGTGAGCATGAGTTAGCCCGACTTGCTTAGTGTTTACAAACACAGGGTTTTGAATCGGCGTGAGGTTAAGGTCGAGCGCCCCTTCATCAATATAGATAGGTAGATTCTCTCGAGCTGGAACACTTGAGAATTCAAATCGGCCCTTTGCATCACTGACCGCTCGTTGGTCTAAAATTTGTAGGCTTACGCCTGGTATAGGTTGTTTGTGGTGATCGTAGACAACGCCCGTCAGCTTAGAATGGTTGTATCGATTCCACTCAACAAACTCACCAATGCTTTCATCAAAGTAAGTTTTAGCACCGAATTCGGTTGTCATCTCGACACCGTATCGGTCTTCGGTTCCTTCTAGCTTAAAGAGTAAATAAGGGTTCACTCGAGCTTCTAAAGAGGCGGAAAACGAAACTTCCTGTTTTTGATAGCGAGCCGATACGTTCGTCGTGAGCTCTTGAAAAACCTCCAGAGGATCGAGCAGGCACTCTTTACAGGCATTCCTTAGGGATAATTCTGTTCGTTCATGATGACCAGATCCATCAACAGTTCCAGAAATATTCCACGACGTATCCGAAAAACCGCTTTTAGCCAAACCAATAGTGTGTAGATAGTCTTCTTGATGAGAAGCTTTGATGTATCGATAGTCACCGGCGTATGAGACAAACAGATTACGAGCCACTTTCGAGTTCAACTTGGGTTCAACGCTCAACTCATCTTCATCATCCCTTACCGTCAAAAAGGCCGTTAGATTGGCAAGCGACAGGTTGTATTTGAAAACATCGTACTCCATCGACTCTAAGTCCAATTCATCGGTTTTATTAAGCTCTATCGATGCCGACTGATCACCATTGATCAAAATATCAAACTCCATTGGAAACCGATTGAACTCCGGCAACCAACCGATATGACCCGCGAACCAATGCGCCGGTAAGTATCGTCCTTGAACACCAATCAAGTCTTTGCCATTTTGCCTCATAAAGGCACTACCCACGGTGAAGTAATCGGCAAGCCCATATTCGAGCGACACAGCGCCAGCTCGGTCTGCACCTTCATTGCCCACCACTTGCACGCCCCACTCGTTGCTTGGCAGAAATGCATCTTCTAAACCGGCGACGGTGATCTCTTCTTCCTGCCAGACACCTTTCGATAAGTAGTAGCGAAACTTGATGGTGTCACCGGGGGAGATGTTGTCTTCTTCAACCACGAAACGTCCAAACTCATCAGAGCGATAAGTGGTTTGATAAATGCCATTGACCAAAACATCGATGCTGATATTAGGTTGAGTAGTTCGTTCGAGTTGAAGGTTGCCGAACTCTGTCTGTCGCTTTCGGTTGGTGTAATAGAGCCCATCTTCGAGGGTTTGATTCACGGTAAAGACGCTGCCATCTAATAACACATGGCCGACTTCCAAAGAGCCTTCACCGTCATGAGCTTCTACCGCAACGTTGTAATAAACGATGGGGTTATCTTCTCGTGAATCAATCGACAAGCGAGACAAGGAGTGTTCAGTGCTTAATATGGTGTCTGAAATTGCGTAAACATCACCGCCAGTTTCACTGTCGTGATAAACCGAAGTCGCTAACCGAGTCGCCAAACCCACGGCGGCAACAGGTTCGAAAGCTGGCGTGTTTTCAGCTCGCTTGAGATCCTCGGCCTTCTTACGTGACTCATTTTTCATCTTAGAAATAGCCGCTTCCAACTCAGTCAATGAGCTAAATTCTGGAGAAACGGTGAGCCGGTAATCATCAATATCCCAACGCACTTTAGCCGGGATACAAGCTTGTAAGCTGTACCAGTGGATGTAAGTTTCTGAGTCGATGACTTGATATTTGATCGACTGGATATTGTTGTCATCGCGATAACAAATGGCTTGTTCGGTATCTAAAATGTACGGAGGAGATTCTCTTCCCACATCTTGAGGCAAATACAGTTCGCAATATCCGCTTTCATCACACTGACCATTCATTTCGAGCAGATAAAAAGCGGCATTGGATATCGAAATGAAGGGTTCTTCGTAGTCATCCATCATGACACGATAAAAGCTATCCCCCACTTTCCCGACTCGAACTTCAACATGGGCTGGATAGAGTTCACTCGCCTCACTTTCTGCTTTAGATTGCGAATACGCACCAAAAGGAAACAGTGAAGCGAGCAACAAAAGTCGCCAAACCATGCAATTGAACACTGGCTTTTACAGAGTCAGCGACAATGAAACGAGCATTACAGAACACATTCGTACAGAGGCTGTTCGTTCTGAACCAGTGATATCTTTGAGCCTTTTGGGAAAGGCTTGGTTAATTCAGCATTACGAAGTAGCACCACTTTTTCGCTATACTCGTCTACATTCAATTTCGCAGTAAACTGAAAGTTTCCATCGTTGCGAATCTTGATGCTTTGGTTGTCACACGCAAACTTAACATCTTGCACCTGCTCACCTTTCTGAACATAAACGGGTACATAACTGTTGATGTGAAAGTTCAGTTGAAAGGCTGAACCATCACTGTTGGTTTTACTTGAAGACAACGCAATGTCTGATAGCTCTGCAGCTTTTGCTATTGGGGAAAACCACAAGTAAGCACGATATTCACCATCAGCCATGTCAGCAGGTAAAGCATTCATACGTAAGCGAACCGTGCGTCTTTGATTGGGTTTAAGTTCACGAATTATTGGTGGTGACACTTTAATCCAACTCGCGATATCTTCTGATTGCGCGATATTAGCGTCAGTTCGAACTAAGCCACTCGCCTTTACCGGGCGATAAATCGGTTTTATCTCCAAGCGAATCGGTTGATCTGAATTGTTTTCGACGACGATTTTTTCAGTCACCGAAGTGTCGGCATCCAGTACAAAACGAGTCGGTGCGATAAGTAGCTGAGCATAGGCTTGTGTTGTGAAAATTAAGCCGAGAACACATGAGATAAACAACTTCATTTATAATTAACCTCAAAAGGAATTGTACTGGTGTAAAGGCCTGCTGGGTGGTTAGCGCCGATTTTCACTTTGGCACCAATACACAATAATTTGCTTCTTCCATTCCCTTTGATTTTGGCTCTACCACGCTTTGATAAGCCACAACCAAAATAGAACTTTCTAATACGCAGGCGTTTGGATTTACGAGAATGGTTTAGATATTGCTTGGAAGGGAGAGAAACCACGATTTTTTTACCAGGCTCACCTTCAACATAAAAACGAACCACATAAACCTGACTATTGGATGGGTTTGAATCCGCATTCTGGCCCGACCCCAGGGCGGGATCGCACTTTGTT
This sequence comes from Vibrio crassostreae, assembly GCF_041439375.1. Taxonomy (GTDB): domain Bacteria; phylum Pseudomonadota; class Gammaproteobacteria; order Enterobacterales; family Vibrionaceae; genus Vibrio; species Vibrio crassostreae_D. The sequence goes on from NZ_JBGONY010000082.1 coordinate 16,371, forward strand.
AACAGATATGATCTAATAGCTCCAAACCCAT
>NZ_JBGONY010000083.1:0-16325 GCF_041439375.1 Vibrio crassostreae
CCCGCATCATCAGCTTGGAAGGCTGAGGTAATAGCCATTATACGATGCACGCACATCGTCTTAACGAGTTTGATAATGCCACATCTAACTGAAAACGAAACCTTTTTCTTTCATTTTTATTCTAAGTGCTCGCATAACCACCACTCCGCTAGTTTTTCCATCATGTTCGGCATTTTCAGAGTGAATAAAGTGTGACTAAACTCTCGTTAAACAGAGGGCGAGAAATAGCAGAACATGCTCCGCTATTTCTGTGACAAATTTGGGCTTGATTTATAAACCTGATTGGCGGCACTAGCCTGTAATAAAATCCGTGCAAATTAAGGAATTTGAAGTGTTAACATAAACTGCTTTTTATTCGTGTTTTGGCGTTCACTAATAACAATCTGAATGCATAAATTTAACTTATCAGCCGGTCAAAACATTCAGTAAACTAATCCCAAATGAGTAGAGTTATAGGCACTTCTAAGCCTTTGCAGAAAAAAGTAACGAGTTTAGTTGATAATTCACGCAAAAGTCTCGTCATTCCGTCTATCGTTTGGTACATTTGCCGCACATTTTGTCTCCCCTAAAATACCCATGCCTTCTCAGTTCCGAATTAACAAAATTGTTGAAATTGGTGACACTCTTCACCGCAGTGGCTGTGCTCCTTACAAGCTAGAGAAATACACCCAATTCTATGCGAAAAAGCATGGTGTGGACGTGATGATCCAAGCAACGCCAACGGCGATTAACTATCAATTTCCAGACGATAACAACGCCGTTATTCTTAAGCGTCTAAAGCCTGCGTCAATTAACCTGAGTTTGTTGGCCAATACGATCATTCGTATTAATCAGCCAAGCAGTGAACCTGTCCCTGAGCCTGTCGGTTATTCTAAATTTGTGACTGCTCTTGCTAATATGGGTATACCGCCTGCGTATTTAATGCTGGTGGGCAGTACGTTGGAAGCGGTTGGCTTTTCTGCGTTATTGGGTTTGATGGTTTGGGTATGTCAGCAAGTTCTTCATTCACGTCGCGCTATCGCGGTTGAATTCATTTCGGCACTGCTAACGGGTATCTTTGTGGCATTTTTGGCAAGCACAGGGTTGCCGATTCCGGTGTGGGCATTGTGTATCGCCTCGATAGTCTTGTTCGTCCCCGGATTATCCATAGCCAACGCACTAGAATGTTTGGCGTTTAATGATCTCGTCTCTGGTACCAGCTTGCTAGGGCAGAGCGCCTTAACCCTGATTAAGCTGTTTGTTGGGATAATCATGGGGCTCAATATTGGTGAAGCAATATGGGGACAAGCGGTCTCCATCGACTATACCAATGCGGTACCGATGTGGATGCATATATCTGGCTTGGTGCTGATCTCTGTATCTATCGGTGTGATGTTCAACGCACGCCCTAAAGACATCTTGCTTGGCTTACCAGTTGCGGTTCTCGGTATGTGGGGACCGTTCTATCTAGGTTTTGATAGTGGTTGGGTTGTAGGCACTTGGGTAACCACAGTTCTTATCACTTTATACGGTACTTGGATTGCCAAGAAGATGGAGCTCACGGGCTCTATTTATATCGTGCAAGGGATCATCATTTTGGTTCCGGGTAGCCGAGTATTAGTGAGTGCTAGCCAGTCAGTGTTTGAACAATCGATTTTGCCTATTCCAAGTATTGGTTTGTCTGCGTTATTCATGTTCTCGGCAATCGTGGCAGGGCAAATCACCGCTTACTCCATTTACTCCCCAAAAGTTGAACGCTAAGCTGTTCTGCTTCTCAAACCTTTAAACAAACACAGCTTAGCGGCTGTGTTTGTTCGTTTTGGGTGCTTAAGATAATGAACTCTCAAGGAAACTTGTTAGATTTATGCTCGCTAAGCCTAACAAGAGTCATTAAAATGGAACAAATTCTATTTAAATGAAGTATTAACGTATGTCTTTACCTCCTTGCCCGCAATGCCAATCTGAATATGTCTATCAAGACCAAAATCACTTAATCTGCCCTGAGTGTGCCTACGAATGGAACCCAGAAGAAGAGCGTCTAGAAAGAGAAGCCGCGCGCGTTAAGGACGTTAACGGTGCAGTGTTAGATACCGGCGATAAAGTTACTTTCATTAAAGATCTAAAAGTGAAAGGCAGTTCTAGCGTATTGAAAATCGGTACTAAAGCAGTGATTCGTCGCATCAATGAAGGTAAGGACCACCAGTTAGATTGCAAGCTTGATGGTGGTGGTGAAATGCTCGTTACGGCGAAGTACGTTAAGAAGCAATAACCATTATTTCAAACAATTGTCGTAAACCTTCAATAAGTTTAAGTGGCTTCTCGGCCATACTGATTAGCATATTAAACCGCAATAATTTCAGAGAATTAAGATGATCAGAGAATACCGCCCAGCCGATATTGAATCCGTTTTAGACATTTGGTTAACCGCCTCGATCAAGGCGCATGATTTTGTGGCTCCTGAGTTCTGGGAGTCCCAGGTTGGTAATATGCGCGACCTATATATTCCTGCATCACAAACCTATGTGTACCAAGTCAATGGTGAGGTTCGTGGCTTCTATTCACTTTACGAAGAGATACTAGCGGCGATCTTTGTCAGTACAGAACATCAAGGCAGTGGTATTGGTAAGCAACTAATCCAACACGCAAAGCTTGAATGTCCGAACTTGTCTTTAAATGTATATAAAGAAAACCAAGCGACGATTCAGTTCTATTTGTCCCAAGGTTTTTCTATTGTGAGCGAACAATCTGATGAGCATACTGGACACCAAGAATACACAATGCACTTAGCTTAAGCTTGATAGCTAACCCCGGAAGAAAAGTAACTAGGAATCAACATTATATGGACATGGTTAAAGCAGCTCTTTCACATTCAACTGCCTTTCATCACTATGTGAATGCCTGTACTGAAGATGGGTTAGATATTTACACGGGCATTTCTGATGGCAGTGATGCCTATTTAGAAAGACGAATTGCTTATTCAAAAGGTGAGGGATTGCCAGAAGGGTGGACGCCTGCTTCTACTTATTTTTGTTTCGAGTCTGGACGTATTCTTGGAGTGATAAGAGTTCGTCATGGCACCAGTCCGTACATTCACGATGTCATAGGACATATCGGCTACGAGACTTTGCCACAAGCGAGAGGGCGGGGCATCGCAAGTCATATGTTGTCTTGGGTTCAACGGCACGTATTGTCCGAAAGCGCTATTATTACGTGTGAGAGGGGCAATATAGCTTCGCAAAAGGTGATTGAGAAGTGCGGTGGACACTTCCTGAATACCTTTTACTCGGAGCAAGATAAACACGAAGTCTTACGTTACCAACTAGAACGAAAATGAACATTTAAGCGTGGCATTTTTGGGTTTTATCGGGGTTACTATGTCCCGGTTTAAACGAAAATGAAGCCATAACCAATTATTGTTGGAGGTATTTTGAAGTATTCAACAAGACCTGCTCAGTTATCAGATTATGAATTTCTGTTCGAGCTTAAGAAGGCCGCTGAGTTTGAACCAATCAAGGCCGTATTTGGCTGGGATGAGCAAACTCAACGAGATATACACGCCGAAGAGTGGGCAGAAGAACGGCCTGAAATCATCGAATATCAAGGTAAAGCGATTGGTAGTGTGTTGTTGCAAGACAAAGACGGACACTTCTATTTTTGCCGCTTCTTCTTACTGCCTGAGTATCATGGGAAGGGTATTGGTAGCCAAGTATTGAAAGATTGTTTAACTAAGGCTGACAGCCTCAATAAACCCGTCGAACTTTGTTACCTACAAGGTAATCGAGTTGGGGAGTTGTACTTGAGGTTTGGCTTTGAAATTACCTCGCAGAACGAACAGTTTGTTTATATGTGGCGCAAATAGACATTCCCCCAAAAAGATCACACCACCTCCGTAACTTGATAGGCACCTGACACCCATCTAACGTAAAACCTTGTAAAGCTCCCTATGGAACTAGGTGGGTCACTCACGCCAATCAGGGTGGTGTAAATGGAAGGTTGAGCAACCAACTTAAAACTCTGGATGCAGGATTAAGCCCAAAGGATCTGTATCAAGGGCGAGATCTCAAACCAACGACTGATATGCGAGGTGTAATTAAAGGTGTACTTGGTCAACACCTATCTATAAAAACGAAGCAGCTAGACACCATCTTCCCTGATAGTGAAATGATAAAGCCACTGGATCTCATCTAGTAGGGCGCTTCTATCAACAATTAATGTAACTTGGGAGCAGATTTAATGTCGTTTAACCGTGAAATGAGCTGTTCTTCAGTTTGCTTGAGCCAATCATAGCGTTTTGTGTACAAGCGACGCTTGGTCTTTTTCAATGTGTCAGTGTCTTTACGAAGAGGCTTAATGGGCAAGGAAAACCAATGTTTATCGACCAAAGAGGCGCCATTTTCAGTCCACAACGTGTCGTAATCAAATGTTATAGCACTACGTTTAGAACCGATATAGCGCATCGCTTGATAGATATGACCTTTATTCGAAACGGTTAAAATCTCATTAACTTTCATGTAATTAGCAAACATAGTTGCGAGTTCAACCATAAGTGACTTTGGTCTTAGCCCGTGTAACGAACGCGTCAGTTCTTTGATTTTGTCTTGGCTGCTGGTGATTCGCTTGTTTGTACCCTGTAGGCAGCCGATGTGCATGGTGCGACGCCCATTATTATCAGATATATTGAAGGTGACCGAGTAAATAGTAAGCCCGGTATTGGCCTCGACGAGTCGGATCCCCAAGGAACCTTCACGAGATTCCCCCGAGAAAGTCTCAATCCTGAACTCATCTCCATTTCGGTCAGCAAAGGTCAAAAGCTCAAAGTTAGAAAGGTGCAGATGCACTGTATTTGGACCAAATGTTCGTTCTAAGAGTTCGAAGTGAGAATGCAGTAACGAAGCACGTGTTTTAGGTTTGATGCCAATACAGATGAATGGTTTGAGTGGCTTTTCAAAGATTTTAGGATTCTGCTCAAGAAGGTTTGAGAGATTGCTTTTCTCTTTAAGCTGATGCACTTTGCGAATGACCTTAGGGTTCATAACGCCCCATAGTGTAAAGCGCAGATTTTTCTTGATTCGGGTTAAACCTTTGGTGTTTGGGTGTACAGCATTGGAAAGCTCAACGATTTGACGAAAATTTTGCACGTTTACCTCAACTTAGAAAACAAAAAAGCATCGTTGAAAATAAAAAACGATGCTCCATAAAATGATAAGTAGGTGTTAGTGAAAAAATCGTGAAACTTGAATTAAGTTGGTTTCTATCAACCACGATAGTTAAACGCGATTAGGGAGAGCTTGCTTGGAGGGAACGTTAAATAAGAGAATTGTTAGTATCCCTATAAAATAATGCAAACTATATCAATATTTTATGAATTCGTGTTTTCGGTTTGATTTTTTAATGATAGGGTCGCCGGATAATTATATTGATAAGAATAAAGGCTTTATATGAATAAGTTTCTGATTGTTGCATTCGCTGCAGCTGTAAGTATTTCGGGCTGCAAAAGTATTCCTACTTCGGCTACCGACACCTTGTCAGAACCAAAAGGTAACGGCGCATTAGCTATCGCGACCAACATCTCTAAGTACGATTCAACTTACCCATGCGTAACGTTTTCGTTTGATATACAAGAAAAAGTCGATGGTAAATTAGTTGATTCTGAACCACAAACCTTACGTGTATTTGTGTATGAAGATACGAAGTACGCGCTGTTTGATGGTATCAAACCGGGCAACTATGTATTAACTCAGTTTCGATGCAATATGCGTCGTGGCCTTGTTGCTAACGATGGTAGGTCGTATCTCAGTCTTGACCTAGAAACTGAACATACCATCAAGGCGAACACAATAACGATGTCTTCAAATTTTATTCACGCGACTCAAGATGAAGATCGGTCTTTTGCATTAAACGTTGGTATTTGGCAATCGCAAGATGTTGTGCATTTCCAGAATCTACTAACGAACGAAGTGAGTAATAAATGGGAAGTGGGTGGCTTTGAAGGCTAATTAAGTTCATCACTATGGCAGCTTTTATTGCTGCCATAGTTTGACTCATCGGGTTATTTTAATGCTAGCGCTAAGCCAAAAGATACCAATCCAACTCCACACGCTTGATTGAGCCTTTTCTTGGCTTTCAACAAGTGTTTTTGCAAAGTCGTTGAAGTAAACAACATTGCGACAATTCCAAACCACAATCCATGAAGAACTATCATGTACAACCCATAACCGAGAGCGACATGCTGGTTCTCAGCTTCGGGTGAGATGACTTGGCTGAAAATGCTTAAGAAGAACAACATGGTTTTTGGATTCAGCACGTTACACAAAAATCCTTGTGCTAAATAGCGCCAAACACTGGTGCTTCGCCTTGTTCCTTTCAAAGGTGCAAGCTTGTTGTCCGCACTCAAGATACCTTTTAGTCCTAGATAAATAAGGTAGGCTGCACCTGCGTATCTGATCATGTCAAACAGCTGCTCATTCTGTGAGATTAAGTAACTGATCCCAAGCATTGAATAACTGATGTGAACACAAATCGCTAAACTCACACCTATTGCAGTCCAAATTCCTGCTTGTCGTCCTTGATTGATACTGTTTTTCAAAACTAAAACAAAATCCGCGCCTGGGCTTATAACAATTAATAGTCCCAATACTGCTAGGCTTAACCACTCCATAATGACTCCAACTCTTTATATTTTATGAGCTAGCATTGTATGGTTTTTTATTGCTGTCTATAATCGAAATGAATTCCACCTATCTGTGAGGAAAAATCACACATGAGACATTTGAAAGCATTTCATATTTTCCATGTAGCAGCGCATTCGAGCAGTTACAGTGAAGCGGCGGATAAACTCAATATTACCCATGGTGCGGTGAGTAAGCAGATCAAGGTATTGGAAAATCACTTACCCCAAGTTTTGTTCTACAAACAGGGCAGGAATGTGTGTCTAACCAAAGAAGGGGAATTACTCAAAGGTTACACATTGCAAGCGTTCCAAGCCTTGGAGACAGGAGTCCATAAACTTAATCAGCTGAATCATCAAGCGTTGGAAGTTTCATGTGAACCCACATTGACCATGCGTTGGTTAATGCCTCGACTCGGTGATTTCTATAACGAATCCGGAATTGATGTTCGCTTGTCTACGGCGGGTGGGCCTGTGACGTTAGGTGAAACTGGATTAGATATGGCAATTCGCCGAGACGACTTTAACGTAACCGAGTACTACAAACAGATTCCGTTAGTCGAAGAATGGGTTGGCCCTGTATTCTCGCCTGGCTATTGGCAACAAGTTAAAGACAAGTTAGCCGATGTGAAATTACTGCACAGCAGCACACGACCAAACGCTTGGAACCATTGGGTATCCATCACCAAAGGTAGTGAATTTGATAGCCGAATGGTGTCGCAAGCTCGTTCAAACCAGACCTTTGCACACTTCTTTTTTTGCTTTCAAGCGGCCGTTGATGGGCTAGGAGCCGCTCTAGGGTCTTATCCACTTGTAGCCGACGATATTGAAAGAGGTAACTTGATCGCGCCGTTTGGCTTTGTGCCTTCAGGTCATCAGTACATACTGCTCACACAAGATAGCAACCATGATGAGCCAGAAAGCCCGTTTGTTGTTTGGCTGAAGAATGAGTTATCGCAGTGTGTTCCAACTTTATAGGAATGACATCCGACCTAGAGGTTTGCTTGTCTTATGTCAGACTCTAGTTCATTATTGTGGGAATCACTCAATAGGCAAAGACAGCACGCCACCATTGAGTTCGATTTGGTTCAGCCATTCTGTTGGAATCGCGCCATCTTCTTCGTAGAAACACGCCGCTAAGACTGCTCCAATCACAATCGCACGCCCGCAGCTATCACCGCCACATAAGATATTGTCGTGAATGCCTTGTTTATAACTCTGAGCACCCGCGATGATGCGAATCAGTAGTGGGAACGCAGCACTCAATTCACAATGTAATCCGAACTTCTTCGCGGCATCTGTAATCGAAAGCTCCGGTTCAGCCAGTGCTTCGTCGATTTGATCATGTATAAATTTGCTACAAGTTTGTCGCACCATTTCTACCGACTGCAGTGGCGAGTTGCCTTGAATTGCCGCTTGAACCAATAAGGTGATGGCTTGTGCCCATTCCACGGCTTTGTCGTTGTTGTTGGTGACTCGCACCGCACTCTCTACCATCGCGGGTAAGGTGTGAGAGGTATAAGTACATGCCACTAATGGAATGATCTTTGAGACTGCGGGAAGTTGTGTATCGTCGGCGCCACATGCAGTAATCGAGACGTTCTCTAGTTCTAATTGATGGATGTTCAACAAGCTCATACGCGTTGCTTTATCAATGTAGCCTCGCCAACTGCCACCAAAATCAAACCAGAAGCGGAAGTGTTTGATGTAACTTGCTTCATCGTAGTGTTGATTGTCGACCATCGCCAAGAGCTGAGCACCGTATTGCGATTGTTCACCTGCGGTTTTACCTTGGTGCGCAAAGTAGCCCTTGTCTTGGTAATCGAACTGATTCGGTGAGCGAAACTCTGGCTCAAAACCCGCTACGTGTAAGATTCTCTCTTGGTCATACAGCCAGTGCAGCCCCATTGAAGCGGCGTCGCCAACCAAGGCGCCAACAACAGCGTAAAAAGCTCTTTCTTTATGATTGTCCATGTTGAGTGATGTCCTTGAGAAGAATCAACGCAGTTCGATACTTTAAGTATAGTGATTAGGCGAGTATTTTGCTGTGTTTCTAAGAAGAAATATGAAGAGATAAATCCTGATTAGTCAATAGCTTAAACCAATCAGGTGAAATTGATAAGGGCAATGAATAGTCGGGCGAGTCGATACTTTTGATTAATGGTGTTACTGATGGTTAAGGTAGGCGCTAGAACGCTGCTCAATCACTTTGAATAGACGCGAAAGTGCAAAGCACAAAGTAAAATATACGAAGCCAACAATCAGCCAGATCTCGAAGATCAAACCTGAAGAGTTTGCCATCTCAGTACCAACAAACGTCATCTCTTGGATCGAAATCAGAGAAACAATCGACGTGTCTTTAACCAAAGATATTGCTTGGCCAGCCAATGGTGGGGTGATGGCAGTCAATACTTGTGGGCCAACCACAAATCGATACTTAGACAATGCAGACAAGCCAAGTGAATCGGCCGCTTCCCATTGGCCTTTAGGAATACCTTCTAAACCCGCTCGAATCACTTCCGCAATATAAGCCGAAGAGAGCAAACCAATACAAATAACACCAGATGCTAAGTTTTCCCAAAGGTTAGCTGGGCCGAACAGGAAACCTTGAACAGCGTTAATCTCGCCATTATGTTCACGTAAGATACTTTCTAAACCAAGTAATGGAATCAGTTGGTTAGAAACGAAGAAATAGAAGATGAAGACAAACACCAGTGGCGGAATATTTCGAACCAACTGGATAAAAATCAGTGCAGGCGTTCTGAAGAAAGCGATTTTGGAGTGCCTTGCGACGCCAAGTAATGTCCCAAAAGAGAGTGCTAACACCATGCTCCAGACACTCAAGCGCAGTGTAGCGATCAAGCCTTGGAAAAAATAAGGGATGTTACCTTCGGAGGGCGGAATAAAAATCAGGGTAAACGCATCTTCCCATCGCCAATGGTAGTTGATACCAACAGCGGAACGATAATAAAGCCAGCCTGCAAACACACAAATAACGGCGAGTAACACGCCATCTAAAAGAGTAAGGCGTTGATACCAAGGCTTCATATGAACGTTGGGCTTAGGTGTTGTTAATGCGCTAGTACTACTCACGTCATTCCTGTTTAAACATTAATTATTATTGGGTTGTTGCTTGGATTTAAAACGAATCAAATAAAGCTACTTAAAAAGGCTACTTAAATCGTCGATGAGAAGGCAGTGCAAACAGTGCACTGCCTTGATTCAGATTCGACAGATTAGCTCATATTAAAAAGTGAGCTCAACTTCAGATTACTGACCTTGAGCAATCTGATCTTGCCAATCCAGAGTAGAGAACCAGTATTCGTAACGCTCTTTCAACCAACCGTCTTCAGTACGTGCTTTGATCCATTCGTTGAAAAATTCTGCCTTGTCAGTTTCACCTAGGCGAACTGCAAATGCTTCGTTACCTTTGGATAGACGCTCTTCAAATGGAATAAATAGCGTGTCTGCGTTTTTGATCGTTTCGTGTTCTGGTTTCGGGCTAGACGCGATAACCGCGTGTGCGTTGCCGTTCAATACTTCTTGGAATGCTTGAGCATCGTCATCGAACTGCAGAACTTTCGCTTTAGGGAAGGTTTCACGAGCCACTTGAACCGTGAATGCTCCACGACGTGCTGCAATTTTTACGCGGCGAGAATCAAAATCAGAGATCTGAGTAAAACCTTCCGCTAGCTCTTTATTAGCCGCCAGTTGAACGCCAGAGTGCGAGTAAGGTTCAGTGAACAATACGCTTTTAGCACGAGCTTCAGTGATAGACATACCGCCGATGATCACATCAAACTTCTTCGATAATAGAGAAGGAATAATGCCATCCCATGCCGTCGGTACGAATTCGACTTTCCAGCCTGAATCCTCAGCAAGACGTTTCGCCACATCGATTTCAAAGCCGACAAGATCGCCTTGTTTGTTACGCATCGCCCAAGGAACAAAAGTCGACATACCGACACGTAGAGATCCACGCTCGTTAATCTTGTCTAGGTTAGGCGTTTCAGAAGCAAGTGCAGGCAAACTCACGGCAAGCGCAAGTAAAGCGGTGATAGCGGTTTTAAATAGCTTCATGCTGATAAATCCTTATTGTGTTCGCCAGTTAGCTCCGAGCTTATGCTCAAGCCAAGCTGCAACGGCAGAAAGTGAAAGTGTAAGTGCGAGATAAATGATCGCCACAGAGAACCAAATCTCGAATGGCATCGCGGTTTCAGAAACGATGTTTCTGGCTTCGGTTGTTAGGTCAAAGATAGCCATGACACTCACAATCGAAGAGTTTTTGATAAGAGAGATCACTTCATTAGTTAAAGGCGGCAAGGTACGTTGTACCACCTGAGGAAGAATCACATCCCAGTAAGTATAGGTTTTTGATAAGCCCAAAGATTGTGCCGCTTCAAATTGTCCTCTCGCAATACCGTTTAAACCAGCACGAAATATCTCGGCAGTGTAAGCACCTTGGAAAAGTGCTAAGGCTAAAACGGCAGTGCTAAAACGATCCAGCCCTAATACGGGACCAAATACAAAATAGAGCAAATAAATTTGGACCAATAACGGCGTATTACGAATCAACTCAACATAGCTGGTGGCTAGGGTGCGTCCAACCACTGAGTTGGAGTTTCTCAATAGCGCTGTGGTTAAACCAATGATCAGCGTCGCGACCAAAGAAATCAGAGAAATATTGATGGTAACCAGTAGCCCTTCAACTAATTCTGCAGGCCACCATTCACCATCTTCATAGAAAGCAATATAGTCTGGCACGCGCTCCCATTGCCAGCTGTATCCCATGGTTTGTGCGCCAGAATCGAGGATCCAGACAACCGCAGCCACGAGCACAATAATTTGTACCAAAGCGGATAGGGCGGGTTTAATAATTCGAATCAACATCAATAAGTCAGGATCTGATTTAGGAACGCTTGAGTACGTTCATGTTGCGGGTTTTCAAAAAGCGCTTGAGGCGTATTGGATTCCACAATTTGTCCTTCATCCATGAAGATAACGCGGTCGGCCACTTGTTTCGCAAAGCCCATTTCATGGGTCACACACACCATGGTGATGCCTTCGCTCGCCAGTTCAACCATCACATCGAGCACTTCGTTGATCATCTCCGGATCAAGCGCTGAAGTTGGTTCGTCGAACAAGAGTAACTCGGGTTTCATACACAGAGAGCGGGCGATAGCCACGCGTTGTTGCTGACCGCCAGAGAGTTGTACTGGGTATTTGTTGGCTTGTTCTGCGATGTGCACGCGCTCGAGATAGTGCATTGCAAGCTTCTCGGCTTCTTGTTTACTTTTTTTAAGCGTACGAATCGGGGACAGAGTTAAGTTCTCAAGCACCGTAAGATGGGGGAATAAATGAAAGTGCTGAAACACCATCCCAACTTGGCCTGGGGTGTTGAACTTGCTCGGAAGTACTTGCTCTAGCACAGAAAGCTCGCCACTCTCGAAAGGTTCTAGTTGATTGATACAACGGATCAAGGTTGATTTACCCGAACCTGATGGCCCGCAAATCACCACTATCTCTCCCTGCTCAATATTTAAATCGATATCCTTTAGGGCATGAAAATCACCATACCACTTGTTAAGTGACTTAAACTTAACCATTTCCTTGAGATTGTTCAAATCGTTGTTCATACCTAGTAAAGAGACAGGTTTACCTTACCAATATAGAAATCTGAATGCACATAAAATTAAGGACTTATGAGAATTTAATGGCATCTTGTAGGGCAAATTAAAAAGCAGCGCCTGATTTGGACGCTGCTTGAGAATATACGCAAGGGCAAAGAATTTGGTTCAGTTTCACGGAATAAATTTTTAGATTATGGTGATTTTCTTTAGAACCTTGTTTTCCTTGCTCTAATTTTGACAGCTATTGAATCGCAGACTCTAGAATCTCGCGTGTTTTCTCAGGTGTGATTGCTTGGTTTTCGCCTAGTTGCAGGTAGCCATGTGATTCAAGTTGAGCGACAACATTGTCGATCGCAGTTGCTTTGTTTGTTTCGTAACCGTCGAACATCGTTGGAACGTCTAGGCTGTGATAGAAAGCTTCGATTGCAGCAATAGTGCGCTCTGCCAAGTCAGCACCCGCTTCTAGGCCAAATACGTTACGACCCATTTGCTCTAGCTTGCCACGCTTCGCTTCGATTTGATTACGAAGTAGCGAAGGTTGAACAATCGCAAGAGAACGTGCGTGGTCTACGTGCCATAGTGCTGTGAACTCGTGGCCAATCATATGTGTTGCCCAATCTTGAGGAACGCCAGTACCAATCAGGCCGTTAAGCGCTTGGTTTGCTGTCCACATTAGGTTTGCACGCCATGCGTCGTTGTCACGCTCGTCGTATTGCTTACCCAGTACAAGTAGGTTTTTAAGTAGTGTTTCTGCGTAACCGTCTTGAACCATCGCGTCTGTTGGCATTGTGATGTATTGCTCACACACGTGAACCCATGCATCAACTAGACCGTTGATCAATTGACGCTCTGGAAGAGACTTCATTACGTCTGGATCCATAACCGCGAACTTAGGTTGTACAGCAGGGTTCATGAACGCCAGTTTCTCTTGAGTCTCTTTACGAGTGATTACAGCACCCATGTTAGATTCAGAACCTGTTGCAGGAAGTGTCAGTACTGCACCAATAGGAGTAGCTTCAGTTACTTGGTGTTTGCCCGCTAGGATATCCCAACCGTCGCCGTCGTATTTAGCCGCTGCAGCAACGTATTTAGAACCGTCGATTACCGAACCACCACCAACAGCGATAATGAATTCTACGTCTTCTTCTTTAACAAGAGCGACTGCTTTATCTAGCGTCTCTTTCGTTGGGTTAGCTTCAACACCAGAAAACTCAATCCAAGCGTGATCTTTAAGAGATTCGACAACTTGGTCGTAAACACCGTTGCTTTTGATTGAACCGCCACCGTAGATGACTAGCACTTTCTTAGAAGTATCAACTGCTTGGCTGATAGCATTGATTTGGCCTTGGCCGAAGTGGATTACAGTAGGGTTAACATAAGTAAATTGCATTGTAGGTTCCTTGTGTAAAGCTAGATTTTTTATTCTGATGTGTTGCTTAATTTCTATATTTGCATATTAGTACACGAATCTAGGGTGGTGAAGGCCAGTTCCTCCAAATTAATTGCCTATTTCTACAAAATTGATATTCTTCCTTTGCTTTAACTTACTTACTCTTAGCACTTAGAATGGAAAGTCGCCACTTATGCAAACACTCGCGCAGTTATTACAGTCTTATGTAGAACACAAAGGTTGGGATGATCTTGAAGGGATCAGAGAAACTGAAATTGGCGGTGTGTGGTTGTATAGAAGCAGTGGCGGCAACCAGCGTCAGCCATTCACTTATCAGTCGGGTATTATCATGCTCGGGCAGGGCAAAAAGAACATCTACATTGGCGACAGACCCGTTACTTACGCTGCAGGTGATTATCTTGTGGTAGGCGTGCCAATGCCATTGGAGTGTGAAGCCTTGCCTGTTAATGGCGAACCATTACTTGGTTTATCTATCAACATTGACTCTCAACGTTTGCACAGCTTGGTAAAAAAGTTAGAAGACCAAGGTTTTCTTGAGAGCTATTGCAATAAGCACAAACAGAATTCTAGCGGCTTAGAATCGACACCGATGGAAGAGCAAATGCTAGAAAGTTTTACTCGATTGGTGAAAATGCTGCATTGCGACATCGAAGCCAACATATTGGGTGATGCCATGGTCAGCGAAATTGTCTACCGCGCCTTAACCGGTTCAGAAGGGCGAGTGCTGTTTGATTTGGCGCATCATGATGGCCATTACGCACGTGTCGCGAAAGCGCTGTCTAAAGTGCATGAAGAGTACGACCAAACCATTACTGTTCAATCGCTTGCTGACGAAGCAAACATGAGTGTGTCTGCTTTTCATAATGCTTTCCGCAACGTGACGTTTGAGTCACCACTTCAATATTTGAAGAAGGTAAGGCTCAACAAAGCCAAGGAGCTGATCCAGTTAGAAGGCCTGCGTATTAGTGATGCCGCACGCCGAGTTGGCTATTCTAGTCCATCCCAATTCAGTCGCGAATTTAAGCGTCATTTCAACACAACCCCAAGAGCGGTTTAGTTCTTTATATTGTAGGCTGACGAGAGGAAGTAGAAGGCTTCACTGCACTTCGATACGAGTTAATATCATTTCCTGATAGTAAACATTGAAGCCAAAGACCTCACCGCTACAAAGAGTTTGTTTAGTTTAGCCCCATAAGAATCAATCTCTAGAAAGCCACACCAATAGATACGTTAAACGTGTCCTCATCAATGTCATAAGGTAGCTCCTCACCCTCTGACTCGCCGCTGTCCACTTGGTAGTTTCTCCACTCCATTTTTAGCTCTGCAAATTTCCATTTAGTAGATACACCGAGGGCGTTGAAATAGGTTGCGTCAGGGTTGGCCGCGTCATCAACCTCGTCGCTGACCTGAGCGCCACCGATGCCGAAATTATAATAAGGGCGAACTGTGATACGTTTAAGCGGGAAGCTGTAACCAGCGCCTACCTTTAAAAATGCCATGCCGTCACTGATCGCGTCTTGGTCGTAGTCTTCTAGCTTATCATCACGCTTTCTGTGCTGGTATTCACCGCCAATCTCCAATATGTCACCACGAAACATCAGGTCGATGTATTGAGATGAGAGTTTATCTCCCTCCTGATACCCCAAGCCGAACGCAATATCAGCCATAGAGGGAGCAGAAAATCCTGCTAATAGAGCAGCTAACATTCTTTTTTTAATGAACTTTGTCATTGCCGAATCTCCTTAGTTCAGGGCGTTGTATTTCTTATCAATCATGCAGTTTCTCAACACTGTCGCATACATCGCTTTGTTATCTTCTTCAGCCTGAGCCCCTGCTCGTCGGCCGCTAACTCTACCGGAGACTACACCAATCGCCGCGCCAGTCTTGGCAGCGTCAGAGCCTGAGCCACCAGAGATAGCGCCAACAGCAGCGCCAGCGGCCGCCCCTTTAGCTGCGCCTTTTACGCCGCTTCCTTTCTTGGTTTCAGTGGGGGCTGTCAGTGTTGATTCAGCAACACCTTGACACGTTGCGAGCTCTTTCTGAGCAACCTCAAGGGTCACGTTGTCGTAATTGAATGAAATGTGAGTTGTTGGGTCTGTAATGTAGCCACCACCAGCAAGGGCTGAGAGGGAGGTTATAGCTAAGCTCAGGCCTAACAGTTTCGTTCTTTTGTTCACTTTCTAATCCTCAAGTTGATTAAACTAATTAGTTTAATCATTGATCTTGAACTTTCTTCTAGGTCGACAAATAGATTTAGACTTAATGAAGCTATAGGTGGTCTTCATGTTGGGGGCATACTATCTTGGCAGGCACATGTTGGATAATGACCTTGAAACATAAGAGTTATTTGTCTTACGCATATCATGGTTCATTTATGGATTGGCCGTTTTGAGTGGTTATGAGAGAGGTTGAATTTAAAAAGAGAGAGTTTGAACGATCACAACCTCCTTGTTAGGTAAGATGAGTAAATGTATCTAATGGTGGGCAATATTAGTGTTCTGGTATTCGATTGTAGAATATATTATTAACGTATTTATATAATTAAATGGCTCTAAAATAATTACTTATCTGGGCTAATAGTTTATGGGCTTTGTTTCCTAATTGGATCTCAGATAGAAACGGCCAGTATGGGTGATTA
>NZ_JBGONY010000084.1:0-15996 GCF_041439375.1 Vibrio crassostreae
TTCGAACCTCCGACCGCCTGGTTCGTAGCCAGGTACTCTATCCAGCTGAGCTAAGGACGCACATTTACATTGTCTAAATTGCTAATTTTAGACTCGCAAGAAATGGCGGTGAGGGAGGGATTCGAACCCTCGATGCAGCTACAAACCACATACTCCCTTAGCAGGGGAGCGCCTTCGGCCTCTCGGCCACCTCACCGTCTTGCGGAGGCACATATTACGTTTTACCGAAAATATGTCAAACACTTTATTGAAAAAAATTGGACAAAAACACTCAACCGTTTGCTATTTAATCAAAGCGCTTGCAAATTGAACTTATAACATTCAAATCGCGCTTTTTCCCTTAAAAATTAAGGTGAAAGATTGGCAATAATAAACAGCCGAAAACAATTATCTAATTTATCCAGCAGCAAGTGCTACCGCTGATGGCACAATACTACGGGATGCGTATTTTCGCCATAGGGGAAGCTAATAAATCTTGAGTTTTGCTAAACAAAATAGAGAGCAACAGTTCTGTTCAACCTTGTCTGTATCTCACAACATCACAAAGCATTCACTTCACCACTTTGAGACCGTTCCGTTATCCAACTTATCTATGTCCCAATAAGTATTTTTATTCCCCAAGATCAAAAAAGGCTAGCAACAATGCTAGCCTCTTCTCTACGCAAAAGTATTAGTAGTTGCCAGATGCAACGTTACCATTACCTTTTTCAGCTTGAATGCGCATGTAGATCTCTTCACGGTGAACAGATACTTCTTTAGGTGCGTTAACACCGATACGTACTTGGTTGCCTTTAACGCCAAGTACAGTAACTGTTACTTCATCACCAATCATCAGTGTTTCGCCAACGCGGCGAGTCAAAATTAGCATTCTTTGCTCCTTGAGTAATCTCTAAATTTATCTAGCTACGAGAGCATTATCCAACAAAAGTTATATTTTCGTAAACTATCGATTGAGTTTATTTAACCAAAATGCACTTCTTTTTTAGGATAACCCTGTGTTTCACGCGCTACGATGTATGCATTGTGTAATATGTTAGCAGCCATATCGACTTGCGTTGGTGATATCACCAAAGTTAAAGACTGCTGCTGCAATAAGTGATGCTGTACATCAATTTCGCCTTCAGACAACAATCCATGTGAACTGACCACAATTTCTTGTGTTCGGCTTCCTACCACAGTTAACAAACTAACCTGTTCACTATTACGGATTTTCTCGTCAAAAACTAGTTTTAATTTGGCACTTATGTCTTGTTTAATAATGAGTGCTGCCCGTTCTGTTTCCTCGATCACACTACAGACTTCGATCCCCAACAGTTGGCAATGTGAAATGAAAGACGGTAAATCTTCATTCAAACACTCGATACGCACCATATCTCTTTGAATAGCGATACCAGCAATATCATTCAAACACTGATTACCCGTGATCAATGTGCCCTCGCCTTGTTCAAAGCTTGAAAGCACACGCAATGGCACGTTGTGCTGCCATGCATACTGAACACACGGAAGATGCAAAACCTTAGCACCTCGGCGTGCCATCTCTTCCATAGAAGGGAAGTCTAAAGTATCTAATTTTTGAGATTGCTTCACGACTCTAGGATCACAAGAGTAAACACCATCTACATCAGTATAGATCTGGCATTCTTTCGCCTGTAAGGCACCCGCAAGCGCTACCGCTGTAGTATCTGAACCACCGCGACCTAATGTTGTGATATCGCCTTTCGCATTGAATCCTTGAAAGCCTGCAACAATGACAATCTGGTTGTCATCTAACAGTGCTTGAATCGGGGCAGTATCAATACGCTCAATCGCTGCATTATTATGATTAGAATCCGTGTGTATCTTGGCTTGATAGCCAGTCATCGATGTCGCTTCATAACCTAACTTGTGTAACGTCATTGCTAACAAGGCCATGGAAACTTGCTCGCCAGCCGTTAACAGCACATCCAGTTCTCTAGCGTTTGGTACGCTATCAACTTGTGTGGCTAAGTTAACCAACCGATTTGTTTCACCTGACATAGCAGAAACGACAACCACAATCTGGTTCCCTTCATTTTTCGCTTCAATGATTTTTTCTGCTACATGATGGATTCGTTCAATTGAACCCACCGACGTTCCACCAAATTTCTGCACGATAAGAGGCATTTTCACCCGTCCTCACCTTCCCAAGACCAATGTCTATATATGACAAAAAAACACATACTCCGCGTCAGGGCGAAGCAATAAAAAATTAACCAAGGAGTCTAACGCCACCATTAGACTTCTTGGTTAATCTCAATCAAACCTTGTTTAAACACGCTTCCAATAGGCAAAATAAAAGATGCCCAATCAACTGATTGGGCATCTTTGTATCAATTACTTAAGCTTAAAGACGCTCTTCTAGCCAAGTACGCACAGATTTAAGTGCTTCTGGCAGTGCTTCAACGTCAGTACCGCCCGCTTGAGCCATATCTGGACGACCGCCACCTTTACCGCCAACTTGCTCAGCAACCATCTTAACAAGGTCACCCGCTTTTACTTTGCCGATTAGGTCTTTGGTTACACCAGCAATCAAGCCAACTTTACCGTCTGCTACGTTTGCGATCAGGATGATGCCGCTACCTACTTGGTTTTTAGCGTTATCAACCATAGTACGTAGGTTCTTGTTGTCTGCGCCTTCAATTGCAGCAACCAAAACTTTAGTACCAGAGATGTCTTCTACTTTGCCCATGATGTTTGCGCTTTCTGCAGCAGCCATCTTTTCTTTAAGCAGTTGGATTTCTTTCTCTAGAGATTTCGCTTTCTTAGCTGATTCAGCAAGCTTCTCTTCGTAAGCGTTAGCCTGAGCCTCTACTGCATCTAGAGCAGCTTCACCCGTTACCGCTTCAATACGACGAATACCCGCAGCAATACCACCTTCAGAGGTGATCTTGAATAGGCCGATATCACCCGTGTTACTTGCGTGGATACCACCACAAAGCTCAGTAGAGAAATCGCCCATAGATAGAACGCGCACTTCATCATCGTACTTCTCGCCAAACAGTGCCATTGCACCTTTTTCTTTCGCTGACTCGATATCCATGATGTTGGTTTCAATCACGTGGTTCTTACGAACTTGTGCGTTAACCAAACGCTCTACTTCTTTAATCTGTGCCGGTGTTACCGCTTCAAGGTTAGAAAAGTCAAAACGTAGGTTATCTGGCTTAACTAAAGAACCTTTCTGAGCAACGTGCTCACCTAGAACTTCGCGCAATGCAGAGTGAAGTAAGTGAGTTGCAGAGTGATTTAGTGAGATAGCAGCACGACGCTCAGCATCAACCGTTGCTTCTACTTTATCGCCCTTAGCAAATACACCTTCAACTAGCTCACCGTGGTGTGCAAATGCGTTACCTAGCTTCTGAGTATCTTGTACTTTGAAAAGACCCGACGCTGTTTTTAGTGTACCAGCATCACCACATTGACCGCCTGACTCAGCGTAGAATGGTGTCTCTTCAAGGATGATGATTGCTTTGTCGCCAGCCGATAGTGAAGATACCTCTTCGCCGTCCACAAATAGCGCAGAGATTTCACCAGCACCTTCAGTTGCTGTGTAACCACAGAACTCTGTGTTCGTATCTACTTTGATCGTCGCGTTGTAATCAGTGCCGAATTGGCCAGCTTCACGAGCACGCTTACGCTGTGCTTCCATCGCCTTCTCAAAGCCTTCTTCATCGATAGTAAAGTCGCGTTCACGAGCTACATCGTTAGTCAGGTCAGCTGGGAAGCCGTATGTGTCGTAAAGTTTGAAAACTGTTTCGCCGTCAAGCTCTTTGCCTTCAAGTGCGTCTAGTGCGTCATTAAGAATAACCATGCCGCGCTCTAGAGTACGACCAAAATTCTCTTCTTCAATGCGAAGTACTTTTTCAACAAGCTCTTGCTGTTTCTTAAGTTCATCTGCCGCAGAGCCCATCACTTCAGCCAGTACACCCACAAGTTTGTGGAAGAACACGCCTTGTGCGCCAAGCTTGTTACCGTGACGAACTGCACGACGAATAATACGACGTAGAACGTAGCCACGACCTTCGTTTGAAGGCATAACGCCGTCAGCGATTAGGAATGAACAAGAACGGATGTGGTCAGCAATAACGCGTAGCGATTGGTTAGATAGATCGTCATGACCCACAACTTCCGCTGTCGCTTTGATTAGCTTTTGAAATACATCAATTTCGTAGTTAGAGTGAACGCCCTGCATGATTGCAGAAATACGCTCAATACCCATACCTGTATCTACAGCAGGCTTAGGTAGCGGTTCCATTGTACCGTCAGCGTGACGGTTGAACTGCATGAATACGTTGTTCCAGATCTCGATGAAACGGTCACCATCTTCTTCAGGTGTACCAGGACGGCCGCCCCAGATGTGCTCACCGTGATCGTAGAAGATTTCAGTACATGGACCACAAGGACCTGTGTCACCCATCGTCCAGAAGTTATCAGACTCGAACTGTTTACCGCCTTCTTTGTCGCCAATGCGAACGATACGGTCAGCAGGAACACCTACTTTTTTGTTCCAGATATCGAATGCTTCATCATCTGTCTCGTATACCGTTACCAGCAGACGGTCTTTTGGCAGTTGAAGAGTCTCAGTCAGGAATTCCCAAGCAAAGCCAATCGCTTCTTCTTTGAAGTAGTCGCCAAAGCTGAAGTTGCCTAGCATTTCGAAGAACGTGTGGTGACGAGCCGTGAAACCTACGTTTTCAAGGTCATTGTGTTTACCACCCGCACGTACACAACGCTGAGCCGTAGTTGCTCGAGTGTAGGCACGCTTTTCGGCGCCTAAGAAGCAATCTTTGAATTGGTTCATACCTGCGTTAGTAAATAGCAGGGTTGGATCGTTATGTGGAACTAACGATGAACTGTCTACGATTTGGTGTTCTTTGCTCTCAAAGAACTTAAGGAACGCGTTGCGAACCTCATCAGTGCTCATGTACATGCAGCTCTTCCTGAAAATAGTCGAGTTAGAATTTTGCCGTATTGTAGATCATGGTTAAGGCTTCGACTAGTTTTCTTGTAGAAAAGACACCCTTGGGCAGGATTTTAGTGGGAATTCGATAAAATGAAGAATATTCCACTATATCTAGCCGTGGAAAAGCAGAAGTAAATCGACGACCTAGTACCGAAGAAACTCAGTCAACAAAAGAGAGTTGACCAAATACATGCTCGACGGTACAGCTCCAATAAAAAAGCCCCGCATAAAATATGCGAGGCTTTAAGTTCTTTCAAGCGGATGCTTCTTTCAAACATCTACTCTATAAAACGTTAGCTTATAGCTCTTCGTTTTCTTCTTCTTTCTCTACGTCTTTCTCTTCAAGAACAGCAGGAGTCAGTAGTAACTCACGAAGTTTAGTATCGATCTCTAGAGCAACTTCTGGGTTTTCACGTAGGTATTTACCAGCGTTAGCTTTACCTTGGCCGATCTTATCGCCCTTGTAGCTGTACCAAGCGCCCGCTTTTTCTACTAGCTTATTCTTAACACCTAAGTCGATAAGCTCACCTTCGCGGTTGAAGCCTTTACCGTAAAGGATTTGAGTTTCAGCTTGTTTGAATGGTGCAGCAATCTTGTTCTTAACAACCTTGATACGAGTTTCGTTACCAACAACTTCATCACCATCTTTAATCGCACCAGTACGGCGAATATCAAGACGAACAGATGCGTAGAACTTAAGAGCGTTACCACCAGTTGTTGTTTCTGGGTTACCAAACATCACACCAATCTTCATACGAATTTGGTTGATGAAGATAGCCATACAGTTAGACTGCTTAAGGTTACCAGTTAGCTTACGCATCGCTTGAGAAAGCATACGAGCCTGAAGACCCATGTGGCTGTCGCCCATTTCGCCTTCGATTTCTGCTTTTGGTGTTAGTGCTGCTACTGAGTCAATAACAAGTACATCGATTGCACCTGAACGAGCCAGTGCATCACAGATTTCTAGCGCTTGCTCACCCGTATCTGGTTGAGAAACAAGAAGCGCATCGATATCAACACCAAGCTTTTGAGCGTAGATAGGGTCTAGTGCGTGTTCCGCATCAACGAAAGCACACGTCTTGCCTACTTTCTGAGCTGCAGCAATAAGCTCAAGCGTTAGCGTTGTTTTACCTGATGATTCTGGACCGTAAACTTCTACGATACGCCCCATCGGTAAGCCACCAGCACCTAGTGCGATATCTAGAGATAGAGAACCAGTAGAAATAGTTTCTACGTCCATTGTGCGGTTATCACCAAGACGCATGATAGAACCTTTACCAAATTGCTTTTCAATCTGACCAAGGGCTGCGGCTAACGCTTTTTGTTTATTCTCGTCCATCTCTATCTCCACATAATCGGTTGTCTCAACAAGCGATCTAGAATCTATTTCTAACCCACATAGGGGTGACTAATTGGCTTTCATTATACTGTTGATTCATACAGTGTCTATACCTGTATGAAAATAATTTGTACAAATGTTACTTACCTTCCATTGATAGGTAATCATAAATAACTTGCAGGGCATGGTGCGTGGCTTGTTGGCGTACTTGTGATCTGTCGCCTGTAAATACATGCGTTTCTACTTTATCCCAGCCATTTAGCGCTTTCCACGCGAAGCATACTGTACCAACAGGCTTATCTTCGGTCGCGCCACCTGGCCCGGCAATGCCACTGATCGATACAGAGATAGTCCCGTTTGAGTGTTGCAATGCCCCGCTCGCCATTTCTATGACGACAGGCTCACTCACAGCGCCGAACTCAATCAAGGTTTTAAGCTGCACACCTATCATCTCTTGCTTGGCTTCATTGCTATAAGTAACAAAAGCGCGATCAAACCACCCAGAACTGCCCGCAATGTCAGTGACTGCAGTCGCGACACCTCCGCCAGTGCAAGATTCAGCCGTCACTAACACTTGTTTGTGTTTAGCAAGTAAATGTCCAAGCTGTTCACTAAGGTCTTGAGTCATCTGCATCATCAGCTTCCCTTTATTTACTGTCATATCATTTGGATTCGCATCTTTTCGCATCAGCCGCTTTTCGCACGAAACGCTTTCACGTATCCTAAGCCGCAATAGAAATAAACGAAAGAAGTTAACTGTGAAAGCCGATCAAAAACATACTCCCATGATGCAGCAGTACCTAAAACTGAAAGCAGAAAACCCAGAAATTCTGCTGTTCTACCGCATGGGCGATTTCTACGAGCTTTTCTACGATGATGCTAAAAAAGCTTCTCAACTCCTCGATATTTCACTGACTAAACGCGGTTCATCAAATGGTGAACCGATTCCGATGGCGGGTGTTCCATACCATGCCGTTGAAGGATACCTTGCAAAGTTAGTGCAACTTGGTGAATCCGTAGCAATTTGTGAACAGATTGGTAATCCAGCAACTTCAAAAGGTCCTGTTGAACGTGCTGTTGTACGTATCGTGACACCCGGCACCGTGACCGATGAGGCATTGCTTTCTGAGCGTATTGATAACCTGATTGCAGCCATCTACCATCACAACGGTAAGTTTGGTTACGCGACACTGGATATTACCTCCGGTCGATTCCAACTTTGCGAGCCAGAAACCGAAGAAGCAATGGCCGCAGAACTGCAGAGAACCTCACCACGTGAGCTACTGTTCCCTGAAGATTTCGAACCTGTAAATCTAATGGCAAGCCGTAATGGCAACCGCCGCCGCCCTGTATGGGAATTTGAATTAGATACCGCTAAGCAGCAATTAAATAAACAATTTGGTACTCGCGATCTGGTTGGCTTTGGCGTAGAAAGCGCAAAACTGGGTCTATGTGCGGCTGGTTGTTTGATCCAATACGTGAAAGATACCCAACGTACTGCCCTTCCACATATCCGTTCTTTGACGATGGATAAGCAAGATCACTCGGTGATCCTTGATGCTGCGACTCGACGCAATCTAGAGATCACGCAAAATCTTGGTGGTGGTACTGATAACACCCTTGCCGAAGTACTTGATCATACTGCGACAGCTATGGGTAGCCGTATGCTGAAGCGCTGGTTACATCAACCAATGCGCAATATCTCTACACTCGATCAGCGCCTAGATGCGATTGGTGAGCTGAAAGATTTGGCTCTATTCACAGAGCTACAGCCAACCTTAAAGCAGATTGGTGATATTGAACGTATTCTCGCTCGACTGGCACTTCGCTCTGCTCGCCCTCGTGATATGGCACGACTTCGCCAAGCGATGGAATACTTACCAGAGCTTGCTGAAACACTGACGCAGCTGAAACACCCATACCTGACTCAACTTGCTCAGTATGCCTCTCCTGTGGATGAGGTTTCTGAGCTACTTGAGCGTGCAATCAAAGAGAACCCACCCGTGGTTATCCGCGATGGCGGTGTGATTGCTGAAGGCTACAACGCCGAGCTAGATGAATGGCGTGACCTTGCTGCGGGCGCAACCGAGTTTCTGGATAAGCTTGAGCAAGAAGAGCGTGAACGCCATGGCATCGACACGCTAAAAGTTGGCTACAACAACGTACACGGTTTCTTCATCCAAGTGAGCCGTGGGCAAAGCCACCTTGTGCCACCACATTATGTTCGTCGCCAAACGCTAAAGAACGCTGAGCGCTATATCATTCCTGAGCTGAAAGAACACGAAGACAAAGTGCTTAACTCTAAATCGAAGGCACTGGCTATCGAGAAGCAGTTGTGGGAAGAGTTGTTTGATTTGCTACTGCCATATCTAGAACGACTACAAAACATCGCTTCTTCAGTATCTCAACTTGATGTACTACAGAACTTAGCTGAACGTGCAGATACTCTGGATTACTGTCGTCCAACCATGACAGAAGCAGCGGGTGTACAGATCCAAGCAGGTCGTCACCCAGTAGTAGAACAAGTGATGGACGAACCTTTCATCGCCAACCCTATCGAACTAAACGATAAGCGTAAAATGCTGATCATCACAGGTCCAAACATGGGTGGTAAGTCGACTTACATGCGCCAAACTGCACTCATCGCATTGATGGCTCATATCGGTTGCTATGTTCCTGCTGAAAGCGCGACCATCGGCTCTATCGACCGTATCTTTACGCGTATTGGCGCATCGGATGATCTGGCTTCTGGCCGTTCAACCTTCATGGTTGAGATGACAGAAACTGCCAATATCCTGCATAACGCAACACCAAACAGCCTTGTGCTAATGGATGAAATCGGTCGTGGTACCAGTACTTACGATGGTTTGTCATTAGCTTGGGCAAGTGCAGAATGGTTAGCTAATCAAATCAATGCGATGACACTGTTTGCAACGCACTACTTTGAGCTAACTGAACTGCCGAACCAACTTCCAACACTGGCCAACGTCCACTTAGACGCAGTAGAACACGGCGACAGCATTGCCTTTATGCACGCGGTTCAAGAAGGTGCGGCAAGTAAATCTTACGGCCTAGCTGTTGCAGGGTTGGCTGGTGTACCAAAAGCCGTGATCAAGAACGCTCGTGCGAAGCTGACTCAGTTAGAAGCGTTAAGTATGGAGTCTCCGACATCAAAGCCAAGTGGTGTTGATATCGCGAACCAACTTAGCCTGATCCCTGAACCGAGTGAGGTGGAGCAAGCACTAGCGAATGTTGATCCTGATGATCTAACACCTCGCCAAGCATTAGAAGAGCTCTACCGCTTGAAGAAACTACTCTAGCTTAAGAAGCACTCTAGTTAAAATAGCCAAGCACTGTGGTTTCTAGCTGAAGTCAAAATTAAACCAGAAGCTAAAACTAAAAAACGCTGACATTAGGTCAGCGTTTTTTTATTTCGATATCGTGGAATATCGTTTAGTCGTTTTCAACGTTGAACAGGTTTTCCATGTTCAGACCTTGCTTGATCAAAATCTCACGTAGACGACGAAGACCTTCAACTTGGATTTGACGAACTCGCTCACGAGTCAGGCTGATTTCACGGCCAACTTCTTCTAGCGTTGACGGTTCATAACCCAGTAGTCCAAATCGACGTGCAAGTACCTCTTTCTGCTTAGGATTCAGTTCATCAAGCCAGAAGATCAGTGAGTTCTTGATATCGCTATCTTGAGTTGAAACCTCAGGATCTGAATTGTTGATGTCTGGAATAATATCCAACAGTGCTTTCTCACCGTCACCACCAATTGGCGTATCTACAGAACTCACTCTTTCGTTTAGACGAAGCATCTTGCTCACATCACCAACCGGCTTATCTAGCTTAGAAGCGATCTCTTCAGCTGTTGGTTCGTGGTCAAGCTTTTGTGATAGTTCTCTTGCAGTACGTAGGTAGATGTTCAGCTCTTTCACAACATGGATTGGCAAACGGATAGTGCGAGTCTGATTCATCAACGCACGTTCAATGGTTTGACGAATCCACCATGTTGCGTAAGTTGAAAAGCGGAAGCCTCGCTCTGGGTCAAATTTCTCTACGGCGCGAATCAAGCCTAGGTTGCCTTCTTCGATTAGATCGAGAAGTGCCAAACCACGGTTGCTATAACGACGAGAGATTTTTACCACCAAACGCAGGTTACTTTCGATCATGCGTTTACGTGCTGCTTCATCACCGCGTAGAGCTCGACGTGCGTAAAGCACTTCTTCTTCTGCGGTTAGTAGTGGTGAGAAACCGATTTCGCCTAGATACAGTTGAGTGGCATCTAAGCTTTTAGACGTAACTTCAACTTCTTCTTTCGCTTCGGTTTTCTTAGTGACTGTTCGTTTTGCTTTTCCAAGAGCTTCCGGTTCCGTGGTTGCTTGGTCAAGATCGAACTCTTCTTTGGTTACTGCATTGCTTATACTCATAACGCCTCCCCCTGGCGAAATTAGCATGACATTACAACTTCATATGTCGCTAAATGACTATGTCACTCAATACAATACGTTAATCGTTCATATTGTATTTAAGGCAAATATCGTTTTGGATTAACGGATTTACCTTGGTAACGAATCTCAAAGTGCAGCCTAACACTGCTGGCTCCAGAGCTTCCCATTGTTGCAATCTTCTGCCCTGGTTTCACACTTTGCCCTTCAGATACTAATAGTCGGTCGTTATGCGCGTATGCACTTAAGTAATTATCATTGTGCTTCACAATCACTAGATTGCCGTAGCCTCGTAGTGCATTACCCGAATAAACAACCGTTCCCCCTGCAGTAGATACTATTGGCTGACCTCGCTGTCCTGCTATGTCTATGCCTTTATTTCCTTGTTCACCTACAGAGAAATTCTTGATTACTCTCCCTTTAGTTGGCCATAACCATTTGGATACTTTATCACTTGTTGGTTTGGTGGACGGTGTAACATTCTGTTTACCTTTAGAACCAACATACTCCTTTGATTTGGATTGTTCAACCTTCTTTGGTGGATCTTTTTTCGCCACTTTGGTGGTAGTTTGAGTTGGAGCAGGTTTAGAGTTTTTACTCTTTTTCGGCGTTGTTTTCGGTTTACTTACCACAGATGACGTTGTCGATGCCGCGACAGGCGCAGCAACAGCTGCTACCGCT
This sequence comes from Vibrio crassostreae, assembly GCF_041439375.1. GTDB lineage: Bacteria > Pseudomonadota > Gammaproteobacteria > Enterobacterales > Vibrionaceae > Vibrio > Vibrio crassostreae_D. The sequence goes on from NZ_JBGONY010000084.1 coordinate 11,451, forward strand.
ACCGTTGACTTACCATACGCTGGCGCATTGTAACTAGGACGCCACAACTTAAGCTTCTGCCCTGGGTGAATAGTATAAGGCGCAGACAATTTGTTGTAGCTAACGAGGTCATTGACGTCTTTATTGGTCACATAAGCGATGAAATAAAGCGTATCGCCTTTTTTCACTTCATAGTAACTACCGCGATAACTACCACGATCAATCGATGAGTAATTCTTGTTAAGGCTTGAAACCGGCGCAGGCGAATTCGCTGCACACCCAACAAGGGCACAGCTAAGCAATAAAGTACTTCCTTTAAACAACTTCGAACGCATCGACTCTCTATCCACCTACACCATTAGTCTTGTTATTAAGCTAGTTCACCAGGAACAAGAGGTACAAATCTCACCATTTCGATAACACTCGACAAAAATTCATCGCCGTGACGAACGATCTTCAACAGTTGTTGTTCATCATCCCCAACAGGAATCAGTAAACGACCGCCATCTTTCAGCTGTTGCAGAAGCGCTTGAGGAATCGACTCTGCAGCAGCGGTAACAATAATCGCATCAAAAGGCGCCTTTGAAGACCACCCTTGCCAACCATCACCGTGCTTAGTTGAAATATTGTAGAAATCGAGTTGCTTCAACCTGCGTTTAGCATCCCATTGTAGCGACTTTATTCTTTCAACCGAATAGACATGATCAACAAGCTGAGCCAATACCGCGGTTTGGTAGCCTGAACCCGTTCCGATCTCCAAAACTCGGCTATCTTGTTGTAACTCAAGCAGCTCTGTCATTTTGGCAACAATGTATGGTTGGGAGATTGTCTGACCCTGTCCGATCGGCAGAGCATTATTATCATAAGCTTGATGGTACATCGCCTGTGATAAAAAACTCTCTCTCGGCAGCTGGTAAATCGCATCAAGAACCTTTTGATCTCGGATGCCATTTTCAATCAGAAAAGTAACTAAGCGCTCGGCTTGTGGATTGCTCACTTACTTCTCCCCTAACCATGCTGTCATCGCGCCCAACGACTCATGCGCCGTTAGATCAACTTGTAACGGTGTTACCGACACAAAGCCATGCTCAATCGCGTAAAAATCGGTACCTTCACCGGCATCTTGCTCTTTGCCCGGAGGGCCGAGCCAATAGATATCGTGACCACGCGGGTCTTTTTGCTTGATCATATCTTCAGCGTGATGACGAGCACCTAGGCGCGTCACCTGAGTACCAGACAGCTGTTCTAAGGCTAAATCAGGAACGTTCACGTTCAACAAGCGATTGGTCGGGATTGGGTTTGCTAAATGTTGTTCGACAATACGACGAGCAATCGCTGCCGCTGTCTTAAAATGTTTTTTTCCCACCAACGAAAACGCCACCGATTGAACGCCTAGAAAGTGCCCTTCCATTGCTGCTGCCACCGTACCTGAATAAAGCACGTCATCACCAAGGTTAGCACCGTGATTAATGCCCGTTAATACCAGATTAGGCATGTCATTCTTTAGCAGTTCGTTTAACGCAAAATGCACACAGTCGGTCGGTGTTCCTTGTACCGAATAGGTATTTTCAGCAATCTCTTGAACGCGTAAAGGCTGTTCTAAAGTTAATGAATTTGAAGCGCCTGAACGATTACGGTCAGGTGCCACAATGATAACTTCAGCAAGATCACGTAGTTCATCTGCTAGCTCATGAATACCTTGAGCATGCACACCATCATCGTTGCTGAGTAAAATCTTCATTCTGTATCCTTTCTTCATATTCCAGTGCTAAGTGACTTAAATTCCAATATTAAGTCACTTAGTGCCAAGCAGAATCATTACTGCTCGTAGCTTCTCTCTACGTGTACTTCTTCAACCAATTCACGAACGATAGCCGTCGCAAAGCAGCCTGCATCAAGAGAGAACTTCAGAGTGACATTATCTTCACTCACTTCCCACGTTAGATCAGTAGGTTTCAGTGACGCTTCACGGCGGTCATGACGCATGCGATTACCACGAATTAGAGCCATCAAATCCGGTTCAGCATCAAGGTGTTTCTGCTCTAAAGCTTGAGACTCATCTGTTGTTGGCAAAGCGTTATCTCCGGCCAAAGCCACAGTCACCAATGCAGTACCATTCGCGATATCTTGCTTTACAGCTTCAAGGTTTTCAGCCGTTACCGTTAGTTGAGCACCGTCTTTCACTACGATATCGCCAACCAATGCCGATGCAAACACATCTTGCTCAATACGGTCTGAAAGGATCAAGTTGTAAATCCACGAGCGAGCCGCAGAAAGATACAAGCTGCGTTTATTCTGGTTACGAGTACGAACGTTATCGCGGCCCCAACGACGAGCTTCAGATAGGTTGTTACCTTCATTACCAAAACGCTGAGCACCAAAGTAGTTTGGCACGCCCACTTGAGCGACTTTTTCCAAACGCTTTACCACATCTTCACAATCCGTTACTTCAGACAAGGTCAACTCAAATTGGTTGCCAAGTAAATCGCCCGGACGTAACTTTTTGTTATGACGTGCTATCGCTAGGATTTCAATACTTGGGTATTGTGCTAAGAACGCTGAAAAGTCAGGCTCACCTTTCGGTAGGTGGACGCTCAACCACTGCTCTGTCACAGCGTGACGGTCTTTCAAACCCGCCCAGCTCACGTCTTTCGACTTAACACCGCAAGCTTTAGCCAGCTCGTTTGCTACGAAACTCGTGTTTTCACCAGTTTTACGAATACGAACCATTAGGTGCTCGCCTTCACCAGTAAACTCAAAACCCAAGTCTTCATTAACGACAAAGTGTTCGGCTTTTGCTTTTAGTTTTGCTTTCGCAGTTGGTTTACCGTTTAGATAAGCCAATGAAGATAAAATATCTGACATGCTGTTCTTTTCGTGTTGGTGCTTACGCACTTTTAGTTATTAGGACCACCGCTTCACATGCGATGCCCTCTTTGCGACCAGTAAAACCTAAACGCTCAGTAGTCGTCGCTTTTACATTCACATTGCTAATGCTGGTTTCTAGGTCTTGAGCAATAGCTTGGCACATAGAGTCTATATGAGGGGCCATCTTTGGAGCTTGCGCCATGATAGTAATATCGGCATTACCAATCACGTAACCTTGTTCTTTTACTCGACGGTAAACATCTTTCAGTAGTTCACGGCTATCCGCGCCTTTCCATTCGTCATCAGTATCAGGGAAATGACGACCAATATCGCCCGCTGCGATCGCACCTAACAGAGCGTCACACAAAGCATGAAGGGCAACGTCACCATCTGAATGTGCGATAAGACCTTGTTCGTAAGGGATGCTCACACCACCAATAATTACCGGACCTTCACCACCAAACTTATGTACATCAAAGCCATGGCCAATACGAATCATCATTATTCCTTATTCTGACTTAAATAGAACTCAGCAAGCGCTAAATCTTCAGGCTGAGTAATCTTAAAATTATCTGAGCGCCCAGCCACTAAAGCCGGCGATAAACCTTTCCATTCAAAGGCTGAAGCTTCATCAGTAATTGAAGCGCCATGTTGCAACGCCTCACTTAATGCCTTCCACAGAGGCTTTGCTCTGAACATTTGCGGCGTAAGTGCATGCCATAAATCCGCTCGCTCAACGGTATGCTCGATCTGCCCTTGAGCACCTCGCTTCATCGTGTCACGAACTGGAGCCGCTAAAATAGCCCCGACATCATGGCTCATCGCGCCGGAAATTAGCTTGTCGATATCACTTAGCTGAACACACGGCCTTGCCGCATCGTGAACCATTACCCAATCACTAAGCTGCTGCTCAGCGATATAGTTTAGCGCAGAGAGTACAGAGTCTGCTCTCTCGCTTCCGCCTGACACTCTGCTCACTTGTGGATTCTGGTTGAGTGCTAGCTCAGGGTAGTATGGGTCATCATCACTGATCGCAACGACAATTTGAGCGACTTGAGGGTGAGACAGTAATTTCTCAACGGTGTGCTCTAAAATTGTTTTGCCGTGAATCTCGAGGTATTGCTTAGGGCGGTCTGCCTTCATTCGGCTACCGACGCCCGCTGCAGGTACAACAGCAATCACGCTTTGAAGTTGAGTCGACATTAATGGGATTCCTCACCAATGATGCGATAAAACGTTTCGCCTTCTTTGACCATTCCAAGCTCATGACGTGCGCGTTCTTCTATCGCGTCTAAGCCTTGGCGTAGATCGTCAATTTCAGCAAACATTTCTGCATTTCGAATATGCAGCTTTTCATTCACTTGCTGTTGAACTTGGATTTCGTTGTTCACACCGTAGTAATCAGAAATACCATTTTTACCGAGCCACAGTGTGTGTTGTAGCCAGCCAAACACTATGAGCAGTACTAAAGCAAAAATTCGCATAACACCTTTCGCCGGTTGAAAAAGAAGGAACTAGAATAAGGCACATATATACCATAATGAGCTTATTGGTGCGAGATATGTGGTGTCAGGGAATCAATAAGTCGGGGAATTATTGTTATTCGAAATCCACAATGAGATTCCCTATACCTTCCTTCGTCAGTCTAGGGAATAATGAAATGGACCCACCCTTCTAAACGGCGTCGCAATGCGCCAAG
>NZ_JBGONY010000085.1:0-136 GCF_041439375.1 Vibrio crassostreae
TGCGACGCCGTTTAGAAGGGTGGGTCCATTTCATTATTCCCTAGACTGACGAAGGGAGGATTAGGGAATCTCTATTCGTACCATGCTATAGTCAATAAAAAAGGATTGACGTTAAACGCCAACCCTTCAAAATTAA
>NZ_JBGONY010000085.1:234-15861 GCF_041439375.1 Vibrio crassostreae
TACTCGTTACTCGTTACTCGTTACTCGTTACTCGTTACTCGTTACTCGTTACTCGTTACTCGCTTAGTGCGGATCTTCCGACCAACCATCGCTATCTGACATGTCTGGTGCGCCAGCAATGCTGTTCTCTTCGTCTGCCCATTCACCGAAATCAATCATCTGACATTGCTTACTGCAAAACGGGCGGTGTGGGCTTTGTTCGCCCCATTCAACGTCGGCATTACATTGAGGGCATTTAACGATGGTGATTTTTTTCGACATAGTGATTCTTAATTAGAGGGTATTGTAAGAAAGAGTTTAGGCTCGAGTGAAGGCTCAAGCCAAACTATAAAAGGAAATTAATTAGCTGCAGACAGCCAATTCAAATTCGATGTCTTGAGTACAGGCTTGCCCAGTTTCAAAGCTCATGAACTTAACAGCAAAACGGTTTTTGTGACCCGAGATCATCGGGTAGGCACCGTATTGCATTGGAATAGAAAGGCGAAGGATATTCGCTTCATCGGCATCGCTCTGGAAGAAGCCAGCACGAGCGATTTGCTCTTTAAAGTGGCCAGTCTCTCTGGTGAGCTTCAACCACAGTGTTAGCGCTTCATACAGAGGCTGTAGGCTATCCATCCAAGCTTTAGCATCTCTCATTCTCTTATCGAGAGGAAGGTGCAGCCAATAATGCAGTGCGGGTAAATCAAAGCAGCATGAGCCACCTGGAAGATTAAAACGTTGGCGAATCGCACTCAGAAAGCGGTCTTCTTTAAGTGATTGCCCAAAACGCTCTGCCTGCATCAGATCACGATAGATATTACCAATGTCATTGAGCAGCGATGTCAGCATTTCTTGATCGACACCTTCAACATCTAACCAGCTTTTGTAGGTTACACGTTGTTTCTCAATATCTTTTGCGAGTTCGCTCTTGAGTTGGATCTGTTCGAAGATTTCAATCAGATCAAAGATGGAACGGAAAAAGAGTTGATACTGTTGAGCATCGGAAAATGTAGAAGACAAGTGTAGCTGCCTCAAGAGTGATTCAACTCTTAAGTAGATGCGTGTTTTCTCATTTAGAGGATGTTCAAATTTATGGGTGATCATCGAGCAAACCTTCATTCAACATTGTTCTATTCTGACCCATCTACTGTACTGATTGCCAGATACTTTTGATGTAAATCTGTGATTTGAGGCAAAAGTTCTTGGTTTTTAGTATGGTTTTTAATCACGTCATCTGCAACTGCTAAGCGTTGTTCTCTTGAAGCCTGTGATTTTAAAATTGATGCAACTTGTTCCCTAGAAACATTATCACGACTCATCGTTCGTTCTATTTGCACTTCTGCTGGCACATCAACGATTAATACGCGATCGGTCATGCCTTGCATTTGGTTTTCAACCAATAGCGGTGCGACTAATAAACCATACGGGGATGTGATTTTAGACAAGTCACTGTCAATTTTCTCACGGATCATGGGATGAAGAAGATCATTGAGCCATTGCTTCTCTTTTGGATTCGAGAAGATCAGCTCACGTAACCTACTTCGGTTGAGTGTTCCATCTTCAAGCAAGATAGACTCACCAAAATGTTCTGTAATCTGTTTTAAGCCGTCACTGCCCAGTGCGACCACTTCACGTGCCACGATATCAGCATCAACAATATCAATATTAAAATGCTCATTGAACAGGTTAGCGACCGTGGTTTTGCCACTGGCGATACCACCGCTTAATCCGATAATGATTGCCATGGTTAAATTCCTAGTACAGAAGTGAAATACCAACCCATGATGTCGTTACCCCACATTAAGCTTACCCAACCCGCAATTGCAAGGTAAGGGCCAAATGGAAAGGCTTTATCGATGCCTTGCTGTTTCAGGCGAAGTTGAATTAAACCAAACACAAGGCCAACCAGCGAAGATAAAAGGATGATCATCGGTAGGTGCTGCCAACCAAGCCATGCACCAAGTGCAGCTAGGAGTTTGAAGTCACCGTAACCCATGCCTTCTTTACCTGTTAGCAGTTTGAACAGCCAATAAACAGACCATAAAGCGAGGTAGCCAGCCATTGCACCTACAACTGAGTCTTGAAGTGATACAGGGCTGATATTAAACAGAGCTAATGCGATACCAGACCATACCAAAGGCAAGGTGATTTGATCGGGTAACAGCATGGTATCGAGATCGATAAAGGTCGCAGTAATCAGTGCGAAGGTGAAAAAAATCAAAGCAATGGCGTAGTAACTGAAACCAAAGTGGCTAGCAACCATTGTGCAAAGTATTGCGGTAAGCAGTTCGACCAAAGGGTAGCGAGCACTGATTGGATTAGCACAGCTATGGCACTTACCCTTTAAAAACAACCAGCTTAAGACTGGAATATTGTCGACGATTCTTAATTGGGTTTTGCATTTAGGGCAGGTTGAACGAGGAATGCTGAGATTAAACTTTCCCTCTGGTGCTGGAATCTTATATTGAGAGAAATATTCCGAGCACTCTTGTTGCCACTCTCGTTCCATCATTATCGGTAAACGATGTATGACTACGTTGAGGAAACTGCCGATAAGAAGGCTAAAAATGAAAGCTAATACGGGGAATAGCCAAGGATAGTAGTGAAATACTTCCATAGTGTCCTTTACCACTTAATCAAGGTGAGCAGAGATTGCTGCTCATGGGTGTTTAGTTGCTTTTAACTATCCTAACACACTCATAAGATTAAAGATCGGTAAGTACATCGCAACCACAAGTCCGCCAACCACTGTGCCTAGAAACACAATGATCAGTGGCTCTAGAATCTTGCCTAAATTGTCGACGGTGTTGTCTACTTCAAACTCGTAAATCGAGGCTACTTTATTGAGCATATCATCAAGGTTGCCAGACTCTTCGCCAATCATCACCATCTGTAACACCATTTCGGGGAAGGCATTGGTATTGCGCATTGCGATATACATCGGCATGCCAGCAGCCGTTTCTCGGTGAACTTCAATGATCGCCGACTCATAATGCAGGTTGCCTGCGGTTTTGGCTGTGGTTTTTAGGCTCATTAAAATCGGAATGCCAGAACTAAAGCTTGTCGATAAGGTTCGGCTAAATTTGGCAATAGAGGCTTTGGCTAATACGCCACCAAGAACAGGGAAACGTAATCCTAGCCGACTGACAGACAGTCTGATCGAGTGGGAACGTTGACACAGTTGGTAAATAATCAGGACAACAAGCCCGATGCCTACAGCCGTATAAAAACTGTAAGCCTGCATCCAATGGGAAAGGTAGAGTACTTGTTGAGTAAACCAAGGCAGGTCGGCACCAAAGCCTGAAAACATCGATTCAAACTCCGGAATCACCACGGTCAGCATTAGATAAGAAACAGTCAGTGCAACGGTGACCACCATGGCAGGGTAAATCAGTGCTTTGACGACTTTGGATTTTAATTGCTCACTCTTTTCTCTATAGTTCGCTAAGCGCTCGAACACTTGTGCGAGATTGCCAGAAAGTTCGCCTGTCGCGACCAAGTCAGTATAGAGGTCATCAAAGTGACGGCTTGCGGTTCGCATCGCTTTTGAGATTGGCGTTCCGGCTTCTACGCCTTTGCAGATGTGCGATAAAATCGATTTCATTTCAGCTTTACGGTGGTTGTCTGATACCAACTTGATGGCTTGCACGATAGGCACCCCCGTAGCCAGCATGGTCGCTAGCTGCCTAGTCAAAATAGTGATGTCTTTGGCTTTGACTCTATGGGTTAAACGAGTGACGGCTGAAATACTTTTCTTTTTGATTTTCTTAATCTGAATGTGCTGCTCTTTGAGCTTTTCTCGTACTTCCAATTCGGTGAGCGCTAAGGTCTGCCCAGACACTTTCTTGCCGGAACTATTAATGCCTTTCCAGTGATAGCTTTTTAGTTGTGATTGTTTGGACTTGCTACTCATTGGTGCTCCATTGGGTTATAGGTACAGAACACGTTGCAGTTCTTGGTAGCTGGTGGTGCCTTCAAGCAGTTTATCCAGACCTGACTCTTGCAATGTTCGCATGCCTTCTCGGCGCGCGAGATCTTCAATCGCCAGCGCATTGGGTTGACTGATAAGACTTGTCTTGAGTTTGTCGGTAAAAGGCATTACTTCGTAGATACCAACGCGACCTGAGTATCCTTGATTACACTCATTACAACCTTGAGTGTTAGCTTTGTAGATGGTTTGGCTGTTAGGAATCGAGTGACGCAGAAATATGTCCGGTGAATCGTCAGTTTCTTTGCAGTGGTCACATAAGCGTCTCGTAAGACGTTGAGCAATGATCAAGCTTAAGGACGAAGCAAGATTAAAGGGTTCAATCCCCATGTGAGCGAGTCGAGTGACGGTTTCTGCGGCGGAGTTAGTGTGCAGTGTTGAAAGCACTAAGTGACCGGTTTGCGATGCTTTGATCGCGATCTCTGCCGTTTCCAAGTCGCGGATCTCTCCCACCATCACCACATCAGGATCTTGTCGTAAAAATGATCGCAGCGCCTCAGCAAACCCAAAGCCGATCTTAGGTGTCACTTGTACCTGATTGATACCACATAGGTTAATTTCAACAGGGTCTTCAGCTGTTGAAATATTGCGTTCTGTGGTGTTCAGTACTCGAAGCCCAGTATAAAGCGACACGGTTTTTCCGCTGCCAGTTGGCCCTGTCATTAAGATCATCCCTTGTGGGCGTTTCAGGGCATTGAGATAGAGTGCTTTTTGATCGTCGCTGTAACCGAGCTTATCGATATCGAGATTAGCTGCGCTGCTATCGAGTAGCCTCAGTACAATTTTCTCACCCCACAAGGTCGGCAATGTTGAGACGCGCATATCTATCGCGAGTTCATCATTCAAACGGAGCTTAATTCGTCCATCTTGTGGCAAGCGACGTTCAGCAATATCAAGCTTGGCGAGAATCTTTAAACGGGCTGATAAACGGCGACTTAAGTGGGAGGCTGGCTGTTGAATCTCGACAAGGATGCCATCACAACGCAGGCGTACTCGGTAGTGCTCTTCATAAGGTTCGAAGTGGATATCTGATGCACCTTTGCGTACCGCATCAACCAGTATCTGATTGATAAACCGGCTAACGGGGGAGTCGTCCTGGCTGAGGTCTTCAATCGACGCTATCTCGTCGTCAGAGACTTCAACAAGATTGGCGAGTTCATCTTGAGTGATCTCTTTGCGTTTCGAACCTTGCCCGGAAATAGAGCGGCCATACAACTTGCGTATTGCGCCTTCTAATTCAGAGTAGTTAGCGACAACTAATTCAATCTGTAATCCCGTCGCGAATCGGAAATCATCTTCGGCTTGTAAATCGGTCGGGTCGGCTGAGGCGAGTGTTAGAGTAGAATTAGAGACTGAAATCGGTATCGCACGATACTTGGTGATCAGTTCACGAAGCCCTAATTGGTCACATAAGATTTCATAATCAACATTGGCGAGTTGCACCAATGGCAGACCGAAGATGGCCTGAATGTTATGTGCGAGACTCTCGCTAGTGAAAAAATCCAGAACGAGTAAAGCTTCAGGTGTCGAAATACCCGAAGCATGTATATGTTCCGCAACGGCTTGTTCCTGAGTCAGGCTAAGTAAATCAGCCTGACATAGAACGGTTGGAAGGTTGGTTAGCACTAACCACAACCTTGTAGGGTAAAGGTTGTCCCTGAAATACCGCACTCCCACAAACCATCCTCTCGTGTCCAAGTAACAATGCCACCATTTGCGGAAGTACTAGTTAGGGTTACGGTAATGCTACCATTTGATCCTGTAGCTCCGCTTGCTGCGACGTTTATGGTACCCAGTGAAAAGCTAGGTATCGCAATACTTGCTGATGCCGGAAAACTTCCATTCTCCACTATATGTTGCTCTACTGGCGTTTTTAGTGCTGTTGATGTCGCTAGCGCTGAACCTAGCGCCCCTTTAGCTGAGTAATCTTGGTACGCAGGCACAGCAATCGCAGATAACACCCCAATAATCGCCACCACAATCATCAATTCAATCAGCGTAAAGCCTTTTTGGTTCGTTCTTTTGTTCTTGTTATTCATTGTCTAATTCCATTCTTTAGTTTGTTTCAGTGCAGGCACTGGTTGATGGAAAGAATAGAAGTTGAGGTGGGGCTGTGGAATGGTGTTCAGGTGTGGTCGCGAGTGGTTTGGTATTTATTGGTGTTGTGTTTCATATAGCGCGCAAATTTATGCGATCAGCTTAAATAACTGCTTGAAATACTGATGATTCAGGCAATAAAAAGGCACCGTTATAAACAGTGCCTTTACAGAAATTAATTATTATTCAGTCAATTACGCTTTGAATCTCATTGATAGATCCATTGCTTTTAGGTGCTTAGTTAGTGCGCCTACCGAGATGTAATCAACACCCGTTTCAGCGAACTCAGCGATGGTATCTAGCGTCACGTTACCAGAGTTTTCTAGTGCTGCACGTCCAGCGTTGATTTTAACTGCTTCACGCATCATATCTGTGGTGAAGTTGTCTAGCATGATGATGTCTGCGCCAGCGCTGATCGCTTGCTCTAGTTCTGCTAGGCTTTCCGTTTCTACTTCCACAGGTTTACCAGGGTTTAGCTCTTTTGCTGTAGAGATAGCTTTCTCAATGCCACCACAAGCGATGATGTGGTTTTCTTTGATTAGGTAAGCGTCGAAAACACCGATACGGTGGTTGAAGCCACCGCCACACGCTACAGCGTATTTTAGTGCACTACGTAGACCAGGGATAGTTTTACGAGTATCTAACAGACGGCACTCTGTGTGTTTGATTTTGTCTGCGTAGATAGCTGTTGCCGTCGCACAACCAGACAGTGTTTGAATGAAGTTCATTGCGTTACGCTCACCCGTTAATAACGCGCGTGCTGGGCCTGTTAGTGTGCAAAGCGTTTGGTTTGCTTCAACCTTGTCGCCATCTTCGACGTTCCACTCGATAGTCACTTCACCGCCCAGTTGCTTAAACACTTCATCAGCCCAAGCTTTACCACAGAACACGCCGTGCTCACGGGTAATGATGGTGGCACTGTTGACTGCGTCTGCAGGGATTAGACTTGCCGTAATATCAGCCGCTGGATCTAACGTTCCACCTAGATCTTCTTTGATGGTCTCAGCGACTGCACGAGTGATCTCTAGAGGCAGTTGCTGTTTTAAGTAGTCAAGGCGTTGGTGGCTGTTATGTGTGTTTTTCATCGCAAATCTAATCTTGAAAGGGAGTGGGAATGGAATGATACTCTTGCTTAACTTCAAATTAAAGAGGCTAGCGCGACTGCTCTATGGGCAAGGTCACAATCTATGTGCTGGCAAAAAAGAAAGTGAGACCAAGATGACGATCTGCTCCAATGGATGGTACGACAACGCTCGGCATGTTCCTTCCCCATATTTTGATACAAGACCAAGTGTCGATGATATCTCTCTGCTGGTGGTTCACAATATTAGTTTGCCTCCGGGTCAATTTGGTGGGCCTTACATCGAACAGTTTTTTACAGGTAATCTAGACCCGTCAGCACACCCATTTTTTAAGGTGATTCACCAAATGGGCGTATCAGCACACTGCTTAATTCGTCGTGATGGTGAGGTTGTTCAGTTTGTTTCGTTTCTTGACCGTGCTTGGCATGCCGGTCAGTCGAGCTTTGCAGGTAGAGAGCGGTGTAATGATTACTCGATTGGTATTGAACTGGAAGGTAGTGACTTTGTCGCCTATACAGAGCAGCAGTATCAAGCCTTGACTGAGCTAACGGAAAAACTGGTATCAAGCTTTCCTCAGATCACTAATGAACGTATCACTGGCCATCAATACATAGCACCTTTACGCAAAACAGACCCAGGTTTGGTCTTCGACTGGACAAAATTTAAAGGCAAATTGCGCTTCTAATTCCTCACCTTCTTCATGGCTCTACCAATTACAGAGCCTTGCTTAATCAACGTTTAGCATAACCACTTGTGAATTTTTGTTGTTGCTATGTAAAGAAAGTGGTGGAGGGAAGAGCAGCAATAAACCAAGAGTGTGACGAGCTTATCAAACGCCCATTTGTTAAAGGTTATGAACAGGATTTCCATCCTAAATGTGCGTTTGGTTTGATTTTTAAACAAGTGACACTAATCTTTCTGAAACAATTCATTTTTATCCTGAAATTTTCTAGCACGAAACCTCCCCAAAAGTATTAGCCCTGTAAATGGTAAGACCAATTTGGTTGCCGTTTTAAATTTCATTTGTTAAGTCACGGTTAATTCACCCTGCATTCTATGATGCAGGTCAATTTTACACTGGACAGTAGCGTTTTAATTATGTTAATTTCTGCCCAACTTAAAATTGGTATTACCAATTGTCAGCGAAGAAAAAGAAGAACAACAAACTATGGCTTATCAAAGGATTCGTCAGCCAAAACTCTCCGATGTTATCGAACAAGAGTTAGAAAGGTTGATAGTGGAAGGAACACTGGCTCCTGGGCAGCAGCTGCCGCCTGAGCGCGAACTGGCGAAACAGTTCGATGTGTCTCGTCCTTCAATCCGAGAAGCGATACAACGTTTAGAAGCAAAACGCTTGCTTACTCGCCGTCAAGGTGGGGGGACGTTTGTTAGCGAAAATATCTGGAAAAGCTTTTCAGATCCTTTGCTTAATTTGTTGTCCTCCCATTCTGAAACCCAACTAGACTTGTTGGAATCGCGTCACGCGATGGAAGGGATTTCGGCTTACTTCGCGGCATTGCGTGGCACTGATGAAGACTTTGCTCGTATTCAAGCATGCCAAGAAAAGATTCATGGCGCGCAAGATAAAGGTGATATTGAAGCCGAATCAGCAGCGGTGATGGCTTTTCTTATTGCTTTAACAGAGGCCGCGCACAATGTGGTGTTATTACACATTGTTCGTAGTTTGGCTCCGTTACTCGAACAAAACGTCTTAGAGAATTTAAAGCTGTTGCATCGTCGTAAAGACGTTGTGGAGAAAGTGAGTATACATCGAGCTAACATTGTAGATGCGATCGTTTCAGGACAGCCAGAACAGGCGCGTGAAATGTCACACTCTCATTTAGCTTATATCGAAGAAACATTGCTGGATTTGACCAAAGAAGAATCGCGCCGCGAACGTTCTTTACGTCGAATTCAACAGGGTAAATAGCCGTAATACTTCGGCTTTTTACGTGTTTAGTAGAATCCAACTAACAAAAAGGATAGATCGCCATGTCTGACATGAAGCATGACGTTGATGCTCTGGAAACTCAAGATTGGTTAGAAGCTCTTGAGTCAGTAGTACGTGAAGAAGGTGTAGAACGTGCACAGTTTTTACTAGAACAAGTTCTAGATAAAGCGCGTTTAGATGGTGTTGATATGGCTACAGGCATCAACACAAACTACATCAACACAATTCCAGCAGCACAAGAGCCAGCTTACCCTGGTGACGTAACTCTTGAGCGTCGTATTCGTTCGATTATTCGCTGGAACGCAATCATGATCGTATTGCGCGCTTCTAAGAAAGACCTAGACCTTGGTGGTCACATGGCTTCTTACCAGTCAGCAGCAGCGTTCTACGAAGTATGTTTCAACCACTTCTTCCGTGCTCCAAACGAGACTGACGGTGGCGATCTAGTTTACTACCAAGGTCACATCTCTCCAGGTATCTACTCTCGTGCATTCGTTGAAGGTCGTCTAACTGAAGAGCAGCTAGATAACTTCCGTCAAGAAGTTGATGGTAAAGGTATCCCTTCTTACCCGCACCCTAAACTGATGCCTGAGTTCTGGCAGTTCCCTACAGTATCTATGGGTCTAGGTCCGATCTCTGCGATCTACCAAGCTCGTTTCCTTAAGTACCTAGAAGGCCGTGGTCTTAAAGATACTTCCGCGCAACGCGTATACGCGTTCCTAGGCGACGGTGAGATGGATGAGCCAGAATCACGTGGTGCTATCTCTTTCGCTGCGCGTGAGAAGCTAGATAACCTATGTTTCCTAATCAACTGTAACCTACAGCGTCTAGATGGCCCTGTAATGGGTAACGGTAGCATCATCCAAGAACTTGAAGGCCTATTTAAAGGTGCAGGTTGGAACGTTGTTAAAGTTATCTGGGGTAGCAACTGGGATTCTCTACTAGCTAAAGACACTACTGGTAAGCTTCTTCAACTAATGAACGAAACTATCGATGGTGACTACCAGACATTCAAATCTAAAGATGGCGCATACGTACGTGAGCACTTCTTTGGTAAGTACCCAGAAACAGCTGCACTCGTTGCAGACATGACTGACGACCAGATCTTCGAACTGAAGCGTGGTGGTCACGATTCTTCTAAGCTGTTCGCTGCATTTAACAATGCAAAAGAGACAGGTGGCAAACCAACAGTAATCCTAGCTAAAACAGTTAAAGGTTACGGCATGGGTGAAGCTGCAGAAGGTAAGAACATCGCTCACGGTGTTAAGAAGATGGACATGACTCACGTACAATACCTACGTGACCGTCTAGGTCTACAAGATCTACTTTCTGATGAGAAAGTATCTGAGCTTCCTTACCTGACTTTGGAAGAAGGTTCTGCTGAGTACGAATACTTACATGCTCGTCGTAAAGCCCTACAAGGTTACACGCCAGCACGTCTGCCTAAGTTCACTCAAGAGTTCAAAGTTCCTGAGCTAGACGCATTCGCACCTCTACTAGGTGAACAGAAGCGTGATATCTCTACAACTATGGCTTATGTACGTACGCTAAACATCCTACTGAAAGACAAAAACATCGGTAAGAACATCGTTCCTATCATCTGTGATGAAGCTCGTACATTCGGTATGGAAGGTCTATTCCGTCAGGTTGGTATCTACAACCCACACGGTCAAGAATACACACCTGAAGATAAAGGCATCGTTTCTTACTACAAAGAAGCAACGTCTGGTCAAGTACTTCAAGAAGGTATCAACGAGCTAGGTTCTATGGCTTCATGGGTTGCAGCTGCAACTTCATACAGCACGAACGACCTACCAATGATCCCGTTCTACATCTACTACTCAATGTTCGGTTTCCAACGTATTGGTGACATGGCATGGCTAGCAGGTGACCAACAAGCTCGTGGCTTCCTACTAGGTGCTACAGCTGGTCGTACAACACTGAACGGTGAAGGTCTACAGCACGAAGATGGTCACTCGCACATTCAAGCGAACACGATCCCTAACTGTATCTCTTACGACCCAACGTTCGCTTACGAGCTAGCAGTAATCATGCAAGACGGTATCCGTCGCATGTACGGTCCTGAGCAAGAGAACGTTTACTACTACCTAACAGTAATGAACGAGAACTACGCAATGCCAGCAATGCCAGAAGGCGCTGAAGAAGGCATCCGTAAGGGTATCTACAAGCTTGAATCTCACGCTGGTGCTAAGGGCAAAGTTCAACTAATGAGCTCTGGTACTATCATGAACGAAGCGCGTAAAGCAGCTGAAATTCTAAGCGAAGAGTACGGCGTAGCATCTGACGTATTCTCAGTAACGTCGTTCAACGAACTAACTCGTGACGGCCAAGCGGTAGAGCGTGACAACATGCTTCACCCAGAAGCTGAAGAGAAAGTACCGTACATCACGACTGTTCTTGGTAAAGAACCTGCAATCGCAGTGACTGACTACATGAAGAACTACGCTGAGCAAGTACGTGCGTACATGCCAACTGAGTCTTACAAAGTACTTGGTACAGATGGTTTCGGCCGCTCTGACAGCCGTGCAAACCTACGTCGTCACTTCGAAGTTAACGCTGGCTACATCGTAGTTGCAGCTCTAACTGAACTGGCTAAACGTGGTGACATCGAGAAATCAGTAGTTGTTGAAGCAATTGCTAAGTTCGATATCGACACTGAAAAAACTAACCCGCAATACGCATAAGACTGGCATTAAGGTAGGTAAATACAATGACAATCGAAATTAATGTACCAGACATCGGTGCTGACGAGGTTGAAGTAACTGAGATTCTTGTAAACGTTGGTGACAAGGTTGAAGAAGAGCAGTCACTGATCACTGTTGAAGGCGACAAAGCTTCAATGGAAGTTCCAGCGTCTCAAGCGGGTATCGTTAAAGAAATCAAAGTAGCTGAAGGCGATTCAGTTTCTACTGGTTCTCTTATCATGATCTTCGAAGCGGAAGGTGCTGCTGCAGCACCGGCTGCGCCAGCAGTTGAAGCGGCGGCACCAGTTGCTGCAGCTCCTGCAGCGGCGGCTGAGCTTAAAGAAGTTCACGTACCAGACATCGGCGGTGATGAAGTTGAAGTAACTGAAATCATGGTTGCAATCGGTGATGCAGTAGAAGAAGAGCAATCTCTTCTTACTGTTGAAGGCGACAAGGCTTCTATGGAAGTTCCTGCACCATTCGCTGGTATAGTTAAAGAAATCAAGATCGCTTCTGGTGATTCAGTTTCTACTGGTTCTCTAGTAATGGTATTCGAAGTGGCTGGTTCAGCACCTGCAGCAGCTCCGGCTCCTGCGGCGGCAGCACCAGTTGCAGCGGCTCCAGCAGCATCTGCTGAGAAAGAAGTAAACGTTCCTGATATCGGTGGTGACGAAGTAGAAGTTACTGAAATCATGGTAGCGGTTGGCGATACAGTAGAAGAAGAGCAATCTCTAATTACTGTTGAAGGCGACAAAGCTTCAATGGAAGTTCCTGCACCATTCGCTGGTACAGTAAAAGAAATCAAGATTGTAGCTGGCGACAAAGTGTCTACTGGCTCTCTAATCATGACTTTCGTAGTTGAAGGCGCAGCTCCTGCTCCTGTTGCAGCACCTGCACAAGCAGCAGCTCCAGCGGCTGCTCCTAAAGCAGAAGCACCTGCAGCGGCTCCAGCAGCAGCTGGCGACTTCCAAGAGAACGGTGACTACGCTCACGCTTCTCCAGTAGTTCGTCGTCTAGCTCGTGAATTTGGCGTTAACCTTTCTAAGGTTAAAGGTACTGGTCGTAAGAGCCGTATCCTTAAAGAAGACGTTCAGTCTTACGTTAAAGATGCACTTAAGCGTCTAGAGTCTGGTGCAGCGGCATCTGGCAAAGGCGGCGACGGTTCTGCTCTTGGTCTACTACCATGGCCAAAAGTTGACTTCAGTAAGTTCGGCGAAACTGAAGTTCAGAAGCTTTCTAAGATTAAGAAGATCTCTGGCGCTAACCTACACCGTAACTGGGTAATGATTCCTCACGTTACACAGTGGGATAACGCAGACATCACTGAGCTAGAAGCATTCCGTAAAGAACAGAACGCAATCGAAGCGAAGAAAGACACTGGCATGAAGATCACTCCACTTGTGTTCATCATGAAAGCTGTCGCTAAAGCGCTAGAAGCATTCCCAGCGTTTAACTCTTCTCTTTCTGAAGATGGCGAAAGCATCATTCTTAAGAAGTACGTAAACGTGGGTATCGCTGTTGATACACCAAACGGTCTAGTTGTTCCTGTATTCAAAGACGTGAACAAGAAAGGCATTTACGAGCTATCTGAAGAGCTAATGGCTGTTTCTAAGAAAGCACGTTCTGGTAAGCTAACAGCGGCAGACATGCAAGGTGGTTGTTTCACAATCTCTAGCCTTGGTGGTATTGGCGGTACTGCATTTACTCCAATCGTAAATGCTCCAGAAGTAGGTATCCTAGGTGTATCTAAGTCTGAAATTAAGCCAGTTTGGAATGGTAAAGAGTTCCAACCACGTCTACAGCTTCCACTGTCTCTATCATACGACCACCGTGTGATCGATGGTGCTGAAGGTGCACGCTTCATTACTTTCCTAAACAGCGCACTATCTGACATTCGTCGTCTAGTACTGTAATTGAGAAAGTAATTATTAAGGTGACTTTCGGGTCACCTTAATTCTTTATATAAAGACTATTTTTAGAGAACAGTTTCCTGCATTTCTCATAATCTGATAGGGAATTGTTGTCTAGCTCACAGGCTAACTTAAAGCTACTTTCACACTGTTAACATCTCTGTAAAATGTTTCCTGTT
Source organism: Vibrio crassostreae (assembly GCF_041439375.1). GTDB lineage: Bacteria > Pseudomonadota > Gammaproteobacteria > Enterobacterales > Vibrionaceae > Vibrio > Vibrio crassostreae_D. The sequence continues at coordinate 14,126 of NZ_JBGONY010000085.1, forward strand.
TGAAAGCCCAATAATTTTAAGAACATCTACTCAGCCTGTTAGGGATAATGACTACAAGAGGTCACAATGAGCAAAGAAATTAAAGCCCAAGTTGTTGTACTTGGTTCAGGTCCTGCTGGTTACTCAGCGGCATTCCGTTGTGCGGATTTAGGTCTAGAAACAGTACTAGTTGAACGTTACAGCACTCTTGGTGGTGTATGTCTAAACGTTGGTTGTATTCCATCAAAAGCACTTCTTCACGTTTCTAAAGTAATCGAAGAAGCTAAAGCGATGGCAGAGCACGGCGTTGTATTCGGCGAGCCACAAACGGACATCAACAAGATCCGTATTTGGAAAGAAAAAGTAGTTGATCAACTAACTGGCGGTCTTGGCGGTATGGCTAAGATGCGTAACGTTACTGTTGTTAACGGTTTCGGTAAGTTCACTGGTCCTAACAGCATTCTTGTTGAAGGCGAAGGCGAAGCAACAACTGTTAACTTCGACAATGCAATCATTGCTGCGGGTTCTCGCCCAATCAAACTTCCTTTCATCCCACATGAAGACCCACGTATTTGGGATTCTACGGATGCACTAGAACTAAACGAAGTACCTGAAAAACTGCTTATCATGGGCGGCGGTATCATTGGTCTTGAGATGGGTACGGTTTACCACTCTCTAGGTTCTAAAGTTGAAGTTGTAGAGATGTTCGATCAAGTTATCCCTGCTGCGGATAAAGACATCGTTAAAGTTTTCACTAAACGCATTAAGAACAAGTTCAAGCTAATGCTTGAAACTAAAGTTACAGCTGTTGAAGCGAAAGAAGACGGTATCTACGTTTCAATGGAAGGCAAAAAAGCACCAGCTGAAGCTGAGCGCTACGATGCTGTTCTTGTTGCTATCGGTCGTGTTCCAAACGGTGCACTTATCGACGCTGAAAAAGCGGGTATCGAAGTTGATGAGCGTGGCTTCATCAATGTTGATAAGCAAATGCGTACTAACGTTCCTCACATCCACGCGATCGGTGACGTTGTTGGTCAACCAATGCTTGCTCACAAAGGTGTGCATGAAGGTCACGTAGCTGCTGAAGTTATCTCTGGTAAGAAGCACTACTTCGACCCTAAAGTAATCCCATCAATTGCGTACACTGAGCCAGAAGTTGCTTGGGTAGGTAAGACTGAGAAAGAAGCGAAAGCGGAAGGCATCAACTACGAAGTTGCTACTTTCCCTTGGGCTGCTTCTGGTCGTGCAATTGCTTCTGACTGTGCAGACGGCGTTACTAAGATGATCTTCGATAAAGATACTCATCGCGTAATCGGTGGTGCTGTTGTTGGTACTAATGGTGGTGAACTTCTTGGTGAAATCGGCCTAGCAATCGAAATGGGTTGTGATGCAGAAGATATCGCTCTTACTATCCACGCTCACCCAACTCTACACGAGTCTGTTGGTCTAGCTGCGGAAGTATTCGAAGGTTCAATCACTGACCTTCCAAACAAGAAAGCAGTGAAAAAGAAGAAATAATTCTTTCTTAGCCACTCGCTAATGTTTTTAAAAGCCGCTGATTCGTCAGCGGTTTTTTTATGTCTGAAGTAAGGAACAGGAACGTTTCACTCCGAGATGCGAGTACGCTGCGCTTCGGGATGCGAAGAGCCATTCCATTCTACAAAAAAGGGTTGACCGCTTAGGCCAACCCTTAAATTATTTACTCGAATCTCGAATCTCGAATCTCGAATCTCGAATCTCGAATCTCGAATCTCGAA
>NZ_JBGONY010000086.1:0-14678 GCF_041439375.1 Vibrio crassostreae
ATAATCACCCATACTGGCCGTTTCTATCTGAGATCCAATTAGGAAACAAAGCCTCAAGTAGTGCTTGTATCACACTTGTTGTAAGCGTATTTTGGATGACGTTAATAGCAGAAAACTTAGCACTTATATTACCTATATCTCGCTTTTCGAACCATTCGATCGGTAATCGAAATAAATGGTGAAAAACATTTGCTGTCCATTGCATGTTGAAATTAACGGATAAGGTAATGGTTGCCCATTCTTTTGCGAGCCCAATTAATGTTTGTGTTGCAGTAATAAGAAGCATGGAGAAGATAATTAAGACAAGCAAATTTTCATCATAACCGACGAGCACCTCATCAATAACTATTTGGTTTAACATTGGCAAAATTAGGGCTAGGGCTTCCAAAACTAGAGCAAAAATAAATATTTTAATTAAAGAGGCCTTTAGACCAATGGTATTACCGATTAGCGCTGAGAGTTGAATTCTTTCTTTCTCGTCTCTTTTTTGGAAATCATGAGTTGGCGATAATTCAAGTGCGATACCTGTAAATTTTTTATTTACATCAGACAAGGTTAAATGCAACACCCCGCTAGCGGGGTCGTGAATCACGACTTTGTTTCCTTTGACAGACTTGAGTACAACGAAATGATTTAAGTTCCAATGCAGGATGCACGGGGTATCTAGCTGTTTTAATTCATTAAGATCTAGTTGAACAGCTCTACCTGATAACTTTATTCCTTCTGCACATTCAATAAGTCGAGATAGTGACATACCATGTTGAGTGACCCCAAACTTTGTCCTTAGGCGTCTTAAATCTATTTTATATCCATACCAGTCTGCAACCATGGCTAAACAAGCAACACCGCATTCCGCATTTTCGGTTTGACGTACAAGTGTTAGTTTTTTACCCCAACCCCAATCTAATTGACTGTTTGTTTCCACGAGTTAAATCTTTCCTTTGATAGTGTATAATGGTTCTAATATCCACTCATAAATTTTTCGGGTATCAAGCTCAACGTCGGCAATAGCCGTCATCCCAGAAATAAGCGGTTCCTCTCGTCCATAAACTGTAATGGTCGACTTTGATAGCTTGACTCTGATTTGGTACAAACCTTCGATAACCTCCTTTTTCATCAGACGTTGATTATCGATCATTTCAGGTGCCACAGCTGATTTTGATATACTATCTATGATGCCTCTCTGAGTACCAAACTTTTCATAAGGGAAAGCATCAAACCGCAGCCTTACATTCTGGCCTACTTTCATAAATCCGATATTTCGACTTGAGGCATATAGCTCTACGAAGGTGTTACTACTTTCTGGAGCGATGATGAGTAAAGCTTGACCGTTACTCACGGAATGACCTTCTTCAGCCAGTATTGAAGTAACAACCCCTCTAGTGGGAGAACGAACTTGACTATCACCTTGATACAGGAATTCAACTTTATTTTGTATAGTGCTCTCAAGTTGACTATCGAGATCTTTGAGGGTTATTTCGAGATTTATATCAAGATTCTGACGGTTGATAATTAAGTTTTGTTTTTCTCTTAATAACCTTTGCAGGTTTAAATTGTGATTTTCAGATTTTGATTGCTTAGAAATAAAATCTAGTTGTTGCTTTTGATAGTCAAGCTCTGACAAGAAGTTCTTATCAAGTAGAACTTTCTGTTGATTAATCAACTGTTTTGCCAACTTAAGCTCTTGATGAGATAGCTTGAGTACATTGTTTAAAATACTAATCTCAGTATCTAAACTACTCATATCTTTTGCCAAAGCACCTCGTTCGAATGCCGCTTTATTCGATTCTTGCTGCTTCCTTTCTCTGAGCAATTGATATTGCTTTTCAATGGAGGCGAGTATTCTTTTTTTTACCCCTATACCAGAACCATCAAAACGTTCGGTTTTGATTTCGTAAAGAGGGGTTAAATTTTCTACCTTATCCCCCTCTTTCACAAAGAGATTTTCGATATACCCTGAGTCGTTTGATTTGACCTTAACCATCCCCCCTATTGGACTGACGACCCCTACTAATGTTTCACGTCTAGTATATTCTGAAAATGTAACAAAGAAAACGATTGAAATTATAACGAGTATTGAAAAGAAAAGGTAAAGATTTTGATTGAATTCAGATTGAATTAATATCTTACCGTCATTAACATTTTTTTTTGCTTCAAAATACTCAGGTCGATATAAATGTTTGCTACTTGATAACATTACTAGCATTAAGATTAGGAATAATATCCTCTCTTCCTTATGGGTTAATGTTTATTTTTATGACTATTTAACTTTCTTTCAATATCATCCAAGCGTTTAGAAACTATATTATCGGTCACTCCCATGTAGGTGAAAAAGACCAATATTAGCGTTATATAGCTAGTATCATAGTAAGCAAAGACTAGTACAAATAATAAAAAAACCTTGATCGTTTTTCCTATTATTTCTGTAGACTTTAACGTCATAATCATCTCCTAATAATGTTTCTAAACGACGTACGAAATATTGGTAAATACTTGCGCTTGATTCAGTTTGCGCACTTCGCTTGAGCAGACTCTAGTCATGGTCACCATGACTTCCTGGAGAACTTCCCTTGCTTTCCCATCCGCCAAAAGCAGAAGCAGCAGAACCAGCGGCTGATATAATTTGCATCGCAACACTCTTAGAGATTACTGCCCCTACACCACCAATAAGACCGAGAGCTAACCCCAAGTTTCGTAATTCCGCATCAGTCATGGGGCCCCTGCCTGGATGATTCTCTCGCATAGCTTGACGACGTGTTCTATCAGGACCGTTCGCATTGAAAGCTCCTTGAGCTTCACGACCGCCACTAACCAACAAAACATCTTTATTAGATAATATTTTCATTTTTAAACCTTTCTATTTTATGAAACCAAAAAACACCATTGATAAATATATTGCCTCAATTCAAGAAAAAAACTCAATCATTATAGTGGCAACCCTCAATTTTTATAATGGTATTGGTGGACTACAAACCTATTCAATTAAATAGCATCCATAACCCACGATAAATCGTATGTAACCCATAAAGGTAACTTAGGCAATATTCAATTATCAATACAGACCGGAATGAAAATTAACAGTAGAAATCTTCTCATTATCGTAATTTAAAATTGTAGATTTAATATTGCATCTAACTAGATTTATTTAATAACAATTTGAAAATATAAATTAATTCGACTCCTAACAATCAATATACTAATGATATTCTTAGATAAAGAAGAAGAGTTTTAACGTATACAAGCAAGATCACTCTATTTGATAATTTTTAAATGGGCCGTAAATTAAAATATTTTTAGTTACTTATCTTTCCTTTTCCAGCCAGAAACTGCTGCGCCCGCAGCGCCCAAAGCAGAGATACCCCTACCCCAAATTCCAGGAACTAGCGTACCGGCTAGACCAAGGGCTAAACTTACATTGTTTAAATCAGAATTACTCCAATCTCTACCTGGGTTGTTTTCTCGCATAGCTTGTGCCCTTGTTCTATCAGGACCATTTGAATTATAAGCACCTCGAGCTTCTCGACCACCACTAACCATATTTACTTCACTAGCATTAAGACTGCGCATAACTTTAACCTTTTATTATTTAAAAACATAAGCTTATACCCCCCCCTCTCGAGAGAATGCAAAAGGTAGCATAACCAACAGTGCTTGCAACTTGATTCACTTATAAAACACAACATCGATCACAATTCATTTATAAAACAAATGAATTATCACTTGAATTCATCAAATCCTGAAGAGGTTTGGTACATTTATCTCTCTGAATACCACCAACAGATCTCTACGATTTAGCTAAAACTAGCAAAATGTACTTCAATTCTCCTCGACCCAACAAAAATAGCCGCTAATGAGCGGCTATTTTTAATTCTCAAAGCGGAGCTTCGACGACTTATTTTTTTCTCTCTACTTATTCGTATCTTCAATCACAGCTTTCATTAATACTCATGTGTCGCGCGGTACTGTCCTTCAACAGACAGTACCTTCTATGCGTTGTTGGTATTTTCAATCAATGGAATTTGGATGCTTTAACGTTCTGCTTCGTCCAAACTAAAACTGAATCCATTGATACCTATTCCACGTCAACGAAAAGCCTCATCCCTACCTATAAAAAAACGCTCCAATATAGTTGGAGCGCTTTAAAGAAGAGATTACTTAATCACGCCACATACAATGCGCGCACCACCGCCGCCAAGTTTAGCCGGATGGTCAGAATGGTTGTCACCGCCAGCGTGAATCATCAACGCTCTGCCTTTCACGTCATCTAATGTCACTCTTGGCGCCATTACTGGTTGGTCGGCTATGCCATGAGTATTAACGTAAAGCGGTGGTAAATCACCAAGGTGATTATCATCCGTCCAAGGGAAACCATGCTTACCCGTTTTCTCTGGGTCATAATGTCCGCCTGCAGCCCCACCGAGTATGATTTTGCCATCTTTGGTGAGGCTGTCGCATGAACCATTGGCGTGTACATGGAAGCCATGTGTACCAGCAGGTAAACCTTTCAATTCCGGCGTAAAAACAGCTCCGTATTCACTTGAGCTTATCATTACAGTTCCGGTTGACTGACCCGAGCCAAGATCGATCATTTCAACATTCACTACTTCAGAAAAAACGGGAGAAGAGATAAGGGCGAATGCAGCAAGCCATGTTGTTTTGTTCATATTATTACGTCCTTTTTATTGTTATTAGCACACTTCATTTAGTGCGAAAGGGATTTCAGCACATTGGATTGACCATAGATTTCGGCAAATTCTTTCAAATTAAGTCCTGCTTTATTACGCAATTCTGGGGAACACTCCGCTTGGTACAAGTCTTTCGCAATACTGATTTCGCGTTTAATCAATGCCCCCATCAAAGCGGTGTTTCCACGTTTGTCTTGCAGGCATGCATTAGCACCCGAATCGAGTAAAAGCCTCACGGTTTCTCTGTTTCCTTGATAAGCGGCTACCATGAGTGCGGTATAACTTTGGTTATTGCGTTGATCAACGGGGAAACCTTGAGAAACAAATGCATCGATCACTTCATTGTTACCAATACGAGCGGCATCAAAGAACAACCCAACCAGAGATTGGTATTCCTCTTCCAGTTTGTCGTCAGCAGCCAATAAGCTGAGCGAGAAGATCAAAGAGAAAAAAACGGAGCTGAGTAAAAATACGATTTTCATTTATTCCCCCTAACTAACATGATTAGAGAATGGCCTACAGGAGCCCTGATTTTCGGGCAGAAAAGAGCAGATAAATCTCCCGCAGGCCAAAACTTTACGTCTTACATTGTCGCTTAATTGTTCGTTTGCGAGAGTTTTTCCACTCGTGACATACTGGTGCCAGTGGCTTTAGCCAAACGCGTTCCATACTGTTTGTCTGCACGATAGAAGTAGCTCACCATCGTCGTTTTGATGCCTTTGTCCGTCACCTTATTCAAGTCACCAGCGAGGTTAGCAATCAAATCACTTTTGTCTTGTTCATTCATGCTGCGGTACTGCACACCCGCTTGATAGAAATTTCGTGGATTGCTGATCGCTTTTTGTTGCACCGTACCAACAAGCTTGGTTTCTACAGCTTTGAATTGAACATCTTCTGCCAACTCTAGTTTCCGGCTTGGTTCATAGTTCACAGCGCCATTAGTTAGCGTTGCATTGTTGCTCAACCCATTTTGGTTATGGTTACTCACTGGCGCTAATGGTCGGTTAACGGGTAGCTGGAATAAGTTTGCTCCCAAGCGATAAAGCTGTGTATCGGCGTAAGCAAACAAACGACCTTGCAGCAAACGGTCTTCCGATGGCTCGACACCAGGAATTAGATTCGAAGGCGAAAATGCCGACTGTTCCGTGTCTAGAAAGAAGTTTTCAGGTAGACGGTTCAACGTCATAGTGCCGACTTTTTGATCCGGTACATTCAGCCACACTTTGGTTGCATCCAACCCGTTGTAATCAAGCTTGCTCAACGCCTCCGGAGACAATACCTTCACATAAAGGTCCCACTTAGGGTAATTACGTCGACCAATTTCAGCATAAAGGTCATTAGTAAGATGGTTAAAATCTTTACCTTGCATCTCAGTGACTTGATCAGGGCGAAGGCTTTTAATACCTTGCTGGCTCTTCCATTGGAACTTCACATAGTTCACGTCACCTTGCTTATTGATCCACTTATAAGCATGAACCCCAAAGCCATCCATAGTGCGATAGCTCGCAGGCGTACCTAAATTGCTGTACACCCAAGTCAACATATTGGTCGCACCCGGCTCGCTGCTAAAAAAGTCGAAGAATCGGTTTGGATCCTGAACGTTGGTGACTGGAGACGGCTTTAGAGAGTGCACCATATCCGGAAACTTAATCGAATCACGAATAAAGAACACAGGCAGATTATTCCCTACCAGATCCCAGTTACCCTGTTCAGTATAAAATTTGGTGGCGAAACCACGTGGATCGCGAAGTGTTTCTGGTGATCCTTTTGAGTGAATGACGGTCGAAAAACGAACGAAAACAGGAGTTACCTTACCTTTATTGGTAAAAGGGTCGGAAACCGTTAAATCACTAAAATTACCAGAAGCGACAAATTCACCATGTGCGCCCGTACCACGAGCATGAACAACACGCTCAGGAATACGTTCTCTGGCAAAACGCTGCAATTTTTGGATCAGATGGACGTCTTGCAGCAATACACTGCCATTCTCACCTGCTGTTATGGAATTTTGGTTATCACCTACTGGTGCGCCGTTGTCTCTGGTCAGGGTTTGAGCCTGTAGAGATGTGCTGGCTAAGCCAACTGTAATTAATAAAAAGCTTTTTGACATCTGCATGGTTGCTCTCCAATGCGTGCTAACCATTAAACCAATCGAGTGGTAAATGGATATTCAAAAGCTCTTTTCTGCCCACCTAGAATATAACTTCAATGTTTACATTTGTTTAATGGGAAATAACGATAGATTCAATAGGTGAAAACGATGGAACAATTAAGTGTGATTGGGATGAGGAAAATAGCAGCCCAATTGTGATTTTCAAAAGCAGAACTTTGCTTACCTTTCCGTGCAGACAAAAAAATAGCCGCTAATCAGCGGCTATTTTTAGCTATCTAAACGAAGCTTCTGTTACTTCTAACTTCTACTTTTTAGTTTCTTCAACTACGGCTTTCATCAATACTGATGTATCCATGCGGCCTTGTCCTTCAGCAGACAGTGCCTTATAGGCGTTGTTGGTCTTTTCCGTCAATGGAAGTTGGATGCCTTGGCGCTCAGCTTCATCTAAGCAGAAACCTAAGTCTTTGATCATCCAATCAATGGCGAAACCGAAGTCGAATTTGTCTTGCGCCATTGTGGTGGCACGGTTTTCCATCTGCCATGAACCAGCAGCGCCGTTTTTAAGGCAATCAACCAGAGTTTGAATATCCAAACCTGATTTCTCTGCAAGTACCAAGCCTTCAGATAAACCGTTCAATACACCCGCGATGCAGATCTGATTAACCATTTTTGCGCGTTGGCCTTGGCCGACTTTACCCATCAGAACCGACGATTTTCCGTAAGCTTCGAATACAGGTTGAAGGTCGTTGAAAAGCGCTTGTTCACCACCACACATGATGGTTAACACGCCGTTTTCTGCGCCCGCTTGACCACCAGAGACAGGTGCATCCATAAAGCGAATACCGGCTTGCTTCGCTGCCACTTCAAGCTCTTCAGACAGAACTGCCGACGTTGTGGTGTGATCGACAAGAATCGCGTTTGGCTTCATTGCTGCCAATGCGCCTGTTTCGCTGGTTGTCATGCTGCGCACGTCGTCATCGTTACCAACACAAACCAATACCACGTCGGCTTCTGCGACACACTCAGCCACAGATTCTGCCGCTTTACCTTGGTGTTTATCAGCCCAGTCTAGCGCTTTGCTGTGAGTGCGGTTAAATACCGTTACTTCGAAACCAGCTTTGACTAGGTGACCTGCCATTGGGAAGCCCATAACGCCTAGCCCGATAAAACTTACTTTCATTTCTTTCTCCTTTTATTTGACCAAGTCATCGCTATGAAAAGATCGAACACTCTCAATCAATGCATCAATAAGCAAGGTCAAAGCCTTTGGCTGATATTTTCTTTCTTTGTACACTAAATACGCTTGGCGATCACCCCGATGATATTCAGGGAGCACTTGAATCAGATTCATCTCTCGGGATACATGACGAAAAGGCAATGATGCAAGCCCTAAGCCTTTTTGCGCCGCTGCTGCCACCGCATGAATGTCGTTAACGATGAACTTAGGTTTAATCGTGATCATCTGCTCTAAGCGGTCGGATTTGTAGAGCGGCATATCAAACACATCATCAACGTTAATCCAATCTTGAAGCTCTAAGTCGTCCGGCTTTTCTATTGTTGCTCGCGAATCTAAGTATTCCCGACTCGCGAAAAATCCGTGTTTGGCTTTGAAAAGTGGTCGAGCAATCATGCCTTCCATATCCGAGATCTTAAACGTGATCAGTAAGTCACGATCGGTCTGTGGAATAAGCTGCTGCTGGCTCAGAGTTAGGTCGAGCTGAACGTTTGGATATTGAGTGAGGAATTGCTCTACCGTCGAGCGTAGAAAGCCACTGTAGAAGTTATGAGGCACTGCGAGCTTAATCTTACCTTGGATAGCGTCACGCTCTTCCAGCAAGCTATTAAAGCCTTGATGGATAGACTCCATGCCGCTGCTCAGTGCAGAAAAAGCCGCCTCACCGTCTTTGGTGGCCACCAGCTCACGACCTTTCTTTTCTAAAAGTCGGATATTGAGGCGATCTTCCAATGCAGTTAACCGACGCGACATAGTCGACACAGGCAGTTGCAGCCGTTTCGAGGCCGATAGCAAAGAGCCCTCTTCAACCACTGCACAGAATAAGAACAGATCATCAATATTTCCAAATATGGAATTCATACTTCTATATGTGCCTATTTTTCTCATTAATGGATAGGAGTAACCTTATCTCATCAACAACAGAAAATCACGGGAGAAACATAATATGAACAACAAACAATTTTGGGTAACCGCGATTTTATCCTCCCTAACCATGGCGACTATCATGTCTGGGTTAATTTCTGGCTACAAAATGGGATTCAGCCATGAATGGCCGCCAATCTGGATGCAAAGCTTTTTCATCGCTTGGCCGTGTGCCATCGTGCTCAACCTCACCGTGCTCCCTTTGATCAGAAAACTATCAGCATGGATTTGTCGCCCGAGAACGCTTTGCGTACCTGAGATCACGGAACGATGATCAAGGGTTATGTTCAAGGAGCTATAATCTAGAAGCTGCCATCAAAGAACTAAGTTCAAAAAGCAATTTCTATGGATAAACGCCTGAATTACGCCCATAAAAAAACCGAGCACTAGGCTCGGTTTTTTGTATTCTACATTTTACTCACAAGAGCAAAGCTATCAATTATAGATTGATATTACAGCTCTGCGTTGTGGTAAACCTGCTGAACGTCATCACAGTCGTCAAGCATGTCTAAGAACTTCTGGAACTTCTCAGAATCTTCTTCAGCTACTGGCGTAGTTGTTTGAGGAACGAAAGTGATTTCCTCAACGTCTAGCGTTAGATCTGGGAACGCAGTGTGTAGTGCTGTCTTCGTTTTGAAGAACTCAGTCGTTGGAGCGAATACAGTGATAACACCGTCTTCTAGCTCAACGTCAGTCACGTCTACGTCTTCCATCATTAGCGTTTCTAGGATGATCTCGTCATCTTCACCAGCAAACTGGAATACAGCTTGGTGAGCGAACATGTGAGAAACAGTACCTTCAACACCAATTTTCGCGCCAGTCTTAACGAAACATTGGCGAACGTCTTGGAAAGTACGGTTGCCGTTGTCAGTTAGACAGTCAACGATTACGCTTGTGCCACCTGGGCCAAAACCTTCGTAACGAGCTGGTTGGAAGTCTTCACCGCCGCCGCCGTTCGCTTTATCGATCGCTTTGTCGATAACGTGAGCTGGTACTTGGTCTTTCTTCGCTTTAGCAATCAGGTGCTTAAGAGGTAGGTTCATGTCTGGGTCAGAGCTGCCGTTCTTAGCCAGTACGTAAATCTCTTTACCGTATTTAGAATAAACTTTAATTTTTGCGCCTGCAGTTTTCGCCATTGAGGCCTTGCGCACTTCAAAACTTCTTCCCATCGGGATCTTCTCTCTGATTCAATTAACGGTGCAAATTCTAGCAAATTACTGTGTCATTTCAATTCTACAGCATTGCTGGGCAAGGTTTGTCTGCGTTTATGCGACACCCATTACCCGTTTGTATTTTTCTACAGACTGATCAAACCAAGCCTTTTCTTCTGGGTCACCTAGCTTCATTGCTTCTTCAACAATGGCTTCAGGGCCACATTTCGCTTGCTTCAGTTTCCATACAAGAAACGATGCTTGCTTATCCAGTTCGATTTTATTTTTCTCGCTGGGTGGAAGGAGTGAAAGGTTGATAGACATTGCTAGCCTTCGTCTGTAATACACTTGGCCGAGAAATATATCATAGAGCAGCCTCATAAAACCAATACTATGAGTAACAGAAAGGGTTTATGAGACCCGAAACCAAGCAAGTCGCTGATGCAGGTCAAGCTAGTTTGAGAGAAGTGACGCCCCATGATGCGAAAGTATTGCTTATTCGACTCACCTAATGAGCCGAATAATGAGTTAATCACATCACAAAGGCGAAAGAGTGATTTCTAATCTATGAAACTACTCACTCACCGCGAATACATCACAGCGTGAGGCGCAGATGAAATCATTTTTGTGTAGACCTTTGATTGAGTGACTCCACCAAGTGACGGTGACTTTGCCCCACTCCAATAAGATCGAAGGATGGTGGAACTCTTCTTCTGCCAACTCTGACACTTTGTTGCTGAATGCCCATGCTTGTTTGTAGTTCTTAAACTTAAACACCTTCTCAAGCTGTGGGATGCCGTCTCTTTCCATGATCTGCCAATCAGACAACTCCAACAGTAAAGATTGTTGCTCGTCTTTACTTAGGGCAATCGCGTCGATACTGCAGGCTTCGCATTTTTGTTCATTCAACATTTGTTGGTTCCTTGGGTTCAAAAAGTGGTGGTAGTAACCCCGCATCAATCGCGAGATCAGCTTGCTGTAATAGGTTTTCCTGACTGATTTTGAAGAGCTCAGATAGCTCGTCGATCACGTAATATTTCGGCTGCATGATGTCGATGCGATAAGGAGTTCTTAAAACCGTTTGCAGATCGAACCGCTCGCGAACGGCCAAATCCCCTCCCAACGCATACATGGTTTCCGCCGGAGACGAAAGGATGCCACCGCCATATATTTTCAGTTGTTGGCCTTCTTTTACTAAACCGAACTCGACCGTAAACCAATACAAACGGGCAAGATAAGCGCGCTGTTTTGATGTCGCCGCTTGGCCTAGTTTTCCATAATGCTCAGTGAATGCTGCGAAATCAGCATTAGTAAGCATGGCACAGTGACCAAAAATTTCATGAAAGAAATCAGGTTCTTGTAAGTAATCGAACTCATCTCGCGTTCTCAAAAATGTCGCGACGGGGAATTTCTTATTCGCGAGCAAATCAAAGAAACGGTCGAAATCGATTAACGCCGGAACAGGCTGAACCTGCCAACCTGTTGTTTCCTTTAGCACTTTATTTATCTCTGGAAGCTGAGGAACTCTGTCTAATGGCAGATCCAGCAGGGTCAAACCGTGCAAATAGGCATCACAAGCGCGGTCACTAATGACGTCCAGTTGCCTTTTCACCAAGTCGTGCCAAATGGCATCTTCTTCGAGGCTCCACTCAACCCATCCCTCTTGGCTCACGGGCTTAGAATGATATTGAGTCATTACACACCTCCTTTCGAATGTCTCACTTTAAGCCTATCTCCACTCCTTATAAGCGCCAATTTGCGCGATTTTTCGAAACAGGCGATCGTGTAACATTTTATTTACACAATTCCGCCAGACGCTTATTTTGCTGAACTTTTGACTTTGTAAAACCTAAATACCAGACTGAAAACGTTAACTTTTTGTTAAAGGTAAAGGAATGCACGAAAGCAATAAGCCCATTTGGCAGCCAAGCGAGCAGCGTATCGCCGATGCCAACTTAACCCGATTTATCGATAGCCTTGAACAATCTGGGTTAAACCTAGATAGGGACGTAAAAAGCTACGCCGAACTCCATCAATGGTCTGTAGAACATCCGGAATCGTTTTGGAAAAACGTGTGGCAGTTTTGTGGAATGGTTGGCTCGCAAAGCTCTACTAACAAGGCAGAAAGCGAGACCGTCAAAGCTCAAGGTGAGAGCCGCTGGCAGCAGCCTAAATCGAATCGTGATGCGGTTTGGTTTCCCAATGCACAAGTAAACTACGCTGAGAACTTGCTGCGTTTGGCACACACCATGCCTCATGAGCTGGCGATTTGGTTTGAGAATGAACGTGGCGAACAACAGAGTTATACATGGAAAACCCTGTGTGAAGCGGTCTCTAGCGTTCAGCAATGGCTTGTCGATAGCGGAGTGAAGCAAGGTGATGTGGTTGCTGCGTATACGCCCTATCTGCCACAAACCGTAATAGCGATGCTGGCAACCACCAGCTTGGGCGCGATTTGGACATCGACCTCGCCTGATTTTGGTGTCGAGAGTGTGATTGAACGATTTGGCCAAGTGAAACCCAAGGTGCTGTTCACCTGTGATGGCTATACCTTCAATGGCAAAACGTTCGATATGACGGACAAGAACCGTGAAATCATCGAGCACTTAACCGATCTAAAACAGGTGTGTCAGATCGGTTACTTGGGAAGGAATGACTTTGAAAATGATGTGTCGATTCGAAGCTGGCACAGCATGATCAATCATTATCAGCCACAACCTGTACGATTTGTGCGTGTCAGCTTCAATGAACCATTGTTTGTACTCTACTCTTCCGGCACAACAGGCAAGCCAAAGTGTATTGTTCACTCGGTTGGTGGCACCACCATCAACCACCTAAAAGAGCATCAGCTTCATTGCGATGTTAAGCCAAACGACCGCGTGTTCTACTACACCACTTGTGGTTGGATGATGTGGAACTGGCACGTCTCTGCGCTTGCCAGCGGCGCTTGTTTAGTGATCTTTGATGGTAGCCCGGTTTACCCGCAACCCAATGTTCTATGGGATTTGGCGCAGCGAGCTGACGTATCGACATTTGGCACCTCAGCCAAGTATCTAGAAGCGCTCGAGAAGGCAGAGCTCTCGCCATTAGAAAACCACTCTCTGCCTCATTTAAGAACACTGTGCTCAACAGGTTCTGTGCTTTACCCAGAGCAATTTGATTACGTTTACAAACACATCAAACAAGACCTGCATTTAGCATCCATTTCTGGCGGCACGGATATTTGTGGCTGTTTTGTGTTGGGTAACCCTATCTCGCCAGTGTATCGCGGTGAGTGCCAACAAGCAGGGCTTGGCGTCGACATTAAGGTGTTCAATTCAACGGGCCATAAAGTCAATCACGAACGTGGTGAACTGGTGTGCACGAATTCCCTCCCAAACTTCCCAGTTGGCTTCTGGAATGATACCGGAGTGCGCTACCACAGCACTTATTGGGATAGATTCGAAAATGTATGGCACCACGGTGACGAAGTCGCACAGAGCGTGCATGGCGGTTATCTGTTCTACGGGCGAGGTGACACTACACTCAACCCTGGAGGTGTTCGTATTGGTACTGCTGAGATCTACCAACAAGTGAACACCATTGAGGGCATCATAGATTCCATCGCCGTCGGTAAAGATGTCGACCGCAATGAGCAGATTTGGTTGTTCGTTCAACTGCAGCAAGGTGTGGTTCTCAATGAAACGCTATTGGCCGCCATTAAGCACAAGCTCAAATCCTCTTGTTCACCTAGGCATGTACCAAGCCAAATTTTTACTATCAGCGACGTGCCAAAAACACGCTCAGGAAAACTGGTAGAACTGGCGGTGAAACAGGTCGTGAATGGCAAGGATGTAGAAAACCTCGGGGCTATCGTTAACGCCGAGGTTTTGGAAGAGATAAAGCGTGTAGTTTCGCTTTAGCATTGAGCCTTAGAAAGTGGCTAACTATCTCGATTTTTCATTTGGCTGTCAGATAATACCTGGAGTAAAGGCAGCCGATTGAAAACCGATGACTGAGTGAAGCAAGTAACGGGAGAAGCATTAAACACTAAACACTTTAAGCAGTCCTTGATTAGCCGATAAAAACCGATTCTAAACTACTAAGCTCGTGAATTCTCACCTCAGTATGGCCTCGTGCCTTTTCTAAAGTTCTTAATGCGATCTGCTCATCATATTTAAAACAAAAATAGAAAATTAATCATTTTATAGCCTGAGATAATATTCACTAAAGACGAATCATTTGTACGAAAAAAGAGTCCACTGCTGGATTGCATCCAAGCTTATGGATATTTAATCGAATTTAAATAATTGCCATTTCCACAGCTCCATTTCTAGTCAAATGATAATTTGATAGCTATCACATTTAGAACGGTTATTTTCCCATACTATCTCGGCATGTTAATTACTTAAGAGTAATTAAAAACCTAGTCATTGTTATTAATAAGCTTGAATCCAACTAGAAATAACAAGCGGTTAATTCCTACGTAAAATAAAATCATTATAAAATGATCGGAGACATTATCATGCGCATAGTATCAGGGCGCGAGCATACTTTGATGAATTTATAATCCAAAGAACACTCGGGCTCGA
>NZ_JBGONY010000087.1:0-14382 GCF_041439375.1 Vibrio crassostreae
GATGACCTCAACCTTGGCAAGGTTGCGCTCTACCAACTGAGCTAGTATCGCATTATAAAAGGTCTTTCACCCTTCGATTACCGCTTTCGCCATAACCTACAAATTGGAGCGATACATCGGGTTCGAACCGATGACCTCAACCTTGGCAAGGTTGCGCTCTACCAACTGAGCTAGTATCGCAATCTGAAAACGTCTTTCGCCGTTCAGGGCTGCGAATTATAAGAGCATTTTTTTGTGATGCAAGTCCTTAATGCAAAATTACGAAACTTTTTACTCAACTGCTGTAAAAGCACACAGATTTGCAAAAAAATTAGCTCTTATGTCCCTGAAAAGTTAGATAAACGTGATCATTTTATCCGACTAGATGTTAATAATCGTTTTTCGGTAGTACTGCAGCTCGGCGATCGACTCTCGAATATCGTCTAACGCAAGGTGACTTCCCGACTTAGAAAAACCATCTAACACTTCAGGTTTCCAACGACGAGTCAGCTCTTTCAGAGTGCTAACGTCAACATAACGGTAGTGGAAGTACTCTTCCAACTCAGGCATGTGCTTGTATAGGAAACGGCGGTCTTGACCAATGCTGTTACCACAAATCGGTGACTTACCTTTTGGTACCCACTTTTCAAGAAACTCAATCGTTTGTTGGATGGCATCTTGCTCTGAAACGGTGCTTTCTTGAATTCGCTTCACGAGACCGCTGCCAGTGTGAGTCGTTGTGCACCACTCGTCCATCTTGTCCAATTCACTCTGAGGTTGGTGAATAGCCAAAACAGGTCCTTCAGCCAGGATGTTAAGCTCACTATCAGTAACGATAGTAGCAATTTCAATGATTTTATGAGTTTCAGGATCAAGTCCTGTCATCTCTAGATCAACCCAAATAAGGTTCTGATCGCTAAAGGACATAAGGCGTCGCCTATTTGTTTATGTGTAAAAGAGGTACTATACCCAAATAACTATACTCAAACTAGCTTTAGGACCATCGAAATCATGTGGTACCAGCAACATCCAGTTTGAGTCCCCAATCATCAAGTTAGATGTGTTAAGTGAAAAATTGTGGCTAAAAAAAAGAAGTTAACCAAAGGTCAAGTACGTCGAGTACGTAGCAACCAGAACAAGCGACTCAAGAAAGAAGATTCTATCCAGTGGGATGAGAACATGCTTGGTGGAACCAAAAGCGGACTCGTGATTACGCGCTTTGGCCAACATGCCGATATCGAAGATCTTGAAACTAACGAAGTTCATCGTTGTAACTTACGCCGTAGTATCGAGACTTTAGTTTCTGGTGACCGAGTGACTTGGCGCGCAGGCTTAGAATCCATGGCCGGCATTTCTGGCGTTGTGGAAGCGGTTGAACCGAGAACTTCAATGCTGACTCGCCCTGATTACTACGATGGCCTAAAGCCGGTTGCTGCGAACGTTGACCAAATGGTTATCGTATCGGCTGTGCTACCAGAGCTATCACTTAATATTATCGACCGCTATTTGATCGCTTCAGAAACAGTGAACATCGCGCCGCTTGTTGTGCTGAATAAGGTCGACCTGCTGACTGATGAGCAGATTGCTGAATACCGTGAAACACTTAAAGAGTACGAGAAGATCGGCTACAAAGTGATGTTCGTGAGTAAAGAGTCTGGCTACGGCATCAAAGAGCTGGAAGCTGAACTCAAAGACCGTATCAACATCTTTGTTGGTCAATCAGGTGTGGGTAAATCAAGCCTAGTGAATGCATTAATGCCAACGCTCGACATTGAAGAGGGCGAAGTGTCTGAGAACTCAGGTCTTGGCCAACATACCACCACGGCAGCTCGTTTGTACCACTTCCCTTCTGGCGGTGATCTTATTGATTCACCAGGAGTTCGTGAATTCGGCCTATGGCACTTAGAAGCCGATGAAATCACTGAAGCCTTCATCGAGTTCAAGCCTTACCTTGGCGGTTGTAAATTCCGCGACTGTAAACACAACGATGACCCAGGCTGCATCCTGCGCGAAGCGGTAGAAAACGGCAAGATCAGTCGATTACGTTTCGACAACTACCACCGTATCATTGAAAGCATGGCGAGTAACAAAGATAACCGTCAGTATTCACGCAACAAAAAAGCCGATCTCTAATCGCGTTTTTGTGAACAAATGTGTGCATTTACTGACAATTGGCGCGAATTTAAGTAACATCTCGCGCCCTAAACCGTCATCGACAGATTTAATTGAAACACAATTAGCATTGGAAAATTAATACAATGGATAAGATTAAAGTTGGATTGCAGTACTGGATTCCACAACATGGACTGACTCGTCTAGTCGGCAAACTTGCGTCTGCTAAAGCGGGCGGCTTAACGACAGCGATCATCAACTGGTTCATCAAGCAATACAAAGTGAACATGGATGAAGCTCTGCATAGCGATCCAAAACACTTTAAAACATTCAATGAATTCTTCGTGCGTGAATTGAAAGAAGGTATGCGCCCTATCGCTGAAGGCGAGTCTGTTATTGTTCACCCTGCCGATGCGCGTGTAAGCCAATTTGGCCCAATTACTGACGGTCAACTGATTCAAGCTAAAGGCCATGACTACTCAGCTCGCGAGCTATTGGGTGGTGATGCAGCGCTAGCGGATGAGTTTAAAGACGGCGAATTTGCAACGCTTTACCTATCTCCAAGTGATTACCACCGTGTGCATATGCCATGCGACGGCACACTACGCCAGATGATCTATGTTCCCGGTGATCTTTTCTCAGTTAACCCGTTAACGGCAGAGAACGTTCCAAACTTATTCGCACGTAATGAGCGTGTCGTTTGTATCTTCGATACGGAATTTGGCCCAATGGCACAGGTGTTGGTTGGCGCAACGATCGTAGGCAGCATCGAGCAAGTATGGGCTGGCACCATCACCCCACCTCGCGGTAACTCGGTTTACAAATGGGATTACCCAGCACAAGGCAATAACGCCATCATCTTGAAGAAAGGCGAAGAGATGGGCCGCTTTAAGCTTGGTTCAACCGTTATCAACCTGTTCGCTAAAGATGCGATCAAGTTTGACGACACGATGCAAAATGGTGAGAAAACCGTTCTTGGTACCCCTTTCGCGCACATTGCTGGTAAAGAAGTTGAGACTGAAGCTGTGGATTCAGCAGAGAACACCGACCAAGCTTAACGGTTTGAGTTAACTCATTTAGTTTTAAAGGCGCGTTATCTTTCTATATTTAGAGAAAAACGCGCCTTTTTCTTAACTCTACCAATTCACTTGCTACTCAAGCTCTAACAATCCAAGCTTTCAATCCTCAACCCCTGCCCAGCCACCTGTTGCTTCTCACTCTTGCCTCTAATTGCCCAGATAAAAGATTGACCAAAAACAAAACAACTGTCGAAACCTTAAACAACTTTTCGATTTTACAACCCGTCTCCAAGTACCAAAAATCCAGATAACTTACTCTATTTGAAGATATTTTATTCATAGGGTCTTTGTACATGCCTAAACCCAATGTTGGCGTTCTGGTCAAGCTGTTGATTTGTTTTGCGATTCCCTTAGGCGTGTTATTCATGCCGATAGATTCAATACCAATCGATGATCTCACGCTAATTCAACACCGCTTGTTGGCGATATTCTTGTTGGCAGCTCTACTGTGGGTACTTGAACCTGTTCCGGTATTCGCCACTTCCATTTTGATCATTGCACTTGAGCTGGTAATGATTTCTGATAAAGGCTTACACCTGTTTAGAAATCCACCCGCAGGACACGATCTAGGTGAGTTAATCAAATATACCGACATATTCGGTGCATTTTCGTCACCGATCATCATCCTATTCATGGGTGGTTTTGCTCTTGCGATATCCGCATCCAAGTACGAACTCGATAACAACTTAGCTCGAGTGCTACTCAAGCCATTTGGCACAGAGCCGCGCTTCATCATGCTGGGTTTAATGCTGATCACCGCCGTGTTCTCGATGTTCATGTCAAATACCGCAACTACGGTAATGATGCTGGCGCTACTCGGTCCTATCGTGGCGTCGGCACCAAGAGGCGACATGGGGATCAAAGCGCTCGTGTTGTGTATTCCCATTGCTGCCAACACCGGTGGTATCGCGACACCAATCGGCACGCCTCCCAATGCCATCGCATTACAATACCTAACGGGTGAAAACACCATCGACTTCCTCAGCTGGATGATGATGGGCTTGCCCTTTGTGATCATCCAACTCACCATTGCTTGGTTCCTTCTTCAGAAAATCTTTCCTTCCAAGCAGAAAAACATGGTGCTCAAACTCGATGGACAATTCAGAAAGAGCTGGCGAGCGATTGTCGTTTACATCACCTTCGCTGCGACGATCTTATTGTGGATGACCACCAAACTGCATGGCATGAACACTTATGTAGTCTCTATCATTCCACTGGCTGTCTTCACTCTTACAGGCATCATGGGCAAAGAAGAGCTCAAGCTGATTAACTGGGACGTGTTGTGGCTGGTTGCAGGTGGTATTGCGATTGGTATCGGGCTTGATAAAACAGGCTTAGCTGCGGCGCTAGCACACGCGATTGACTATGAGTCGCTCTCTCCAGCAGCCGTAGTTCTCACACTATCTATCGTGTGTTGGTTGATGGCGAACTTCATGTCAAACACCGCTACCGCCAACTTACTGATGCCGATAGCCGCTGCGATTGGTGCTTCAATGGAAAGCCTAGTTTCGATTGGTGGCCTGCAAGGCTTGCTGGTTGTAGTTGCCTTCTCAGCATCACTCGGCATGATTCTTCCAGTATCGACACCACCAAACTCACTGGCTTACTCAACCGGACTTATCGAAAGCAAAGACATGGCTAAGATGGGTATCATCTTGGGTATTGTCGGCTTGCTGATGGTTTACCTCGCGCTGTTTATCATCACCTAGCACGTTAGCTTATTATCATCTAGCACGTTAAATTCTCACTACAACCCTCCAGATAGCAATCGTGATTTCGCTACCTGGTGGGTTTATTCGATTTTGATCGATAGATAATTGTGATTCTACTTCACGGATTATTAAAAATAACGATGATTTATTTTAAATTTTTGATTTTAAACACATTTAACAACATCAAGACAGCGGCAATATACACGCATCAAAGACACGTCAATTCACCATCAAGTACGTCGTTGTAGTTAGGTTATTGTCTAATCAGAGAGGAATGGACCTTGAGACATACTATTAAATTTAAAATTCAGATCGCAATTGCGGTCATTATTGCCGTCGTGAGTGGCGCTCAAGCTTGGATATCGGTTAATCAGCTGACTCAAGAGACTGAAGTCGCGATCAACCAAGAAATGAAAAATGTCAGTGTCGGTACTACCAATTATATTGCCGATTGGCTCTCAACTCGCAGCGATATGATGCTTGCTAACGAGCCGACTATTTCAAGCAATAGTAATTCTGACCGCGAGTTATTGATCACCAAACAAGCCGGGCAGTTTTTGTCTGTTTATGCGGGATTCAGCGATGGCACTATCGCATATGGCGATAAAGGTGAAGATTGGCCAGCAGGCTATGACCCACGCACCCGCCCTTGGTATAAAGATGCCAACGCAACATCAAACCTCATCATTACCGAGCCTTATCAAGACTTCGATGGCAGCATTGTCATCAGCTTTGCGAAAGCATTCAACGGTGAAAGACAAGGTGTCCTCGCAGCAGACTTAACCGTCACCAGCATTATTGATACGGTTCTCAATGTAAAACTGGATAACGATGGCTTTGCGTTTTTAGTGGATGGTAACAACAACATCGTTGCCTACACGGATGAAGAGCTAAGTCAGAAACCACTGACCAGTTTGAACCCAGGACTCACTGCAAACAAAGTGTCGCAATTGATCCAAGACCAAACGATCACCACGCTAACTTGGCCAGGCCAAGGGGATAAACTGGTCTACATTGCCAATGTCCCTAATACCGATTGGTCTCTGGGTATTGTTATCGATAAGAAAATGGCGTTCTCTGCGGTCTCTGATGCGATTCAATTCATCTCCCTAACCTCTTTGGTTTTGTACATCGTCATTTCGATTGCGAGCACAATGGTGATCAACCGCCTGCTTTCTCCATTACAAACCTTATCAGAAGCGCTGACTCAACTCGCTCAAGGTAGAGGTGACCTCACTCAACGTATTGATATCACGCGTATGGATGAGATAGGCAAACTGGCCGAGCTTGTAAACCAATTCTTAAGCCAGATGCAAAGCATGTTGAAGGGCGTCATAGAGCACAGTCACGATCTTAACAATCATGCCGAAAAGGCCAACCAACTGGCGACCCAATCCTCCATTCGAGTTGAGAATCAGCAAAACGATATCAACCAGATTGCGACCGCGATACATGAGATGTCGGCCACCGCAGCCGAAGTGGCGAGCCATGCCGAGTTAACGGCATCGGCTTCTCAAGCCTCTGCAACCGCTTGTAATGACGGCCAAGAAGTAATTCAACAGAACCGCGATGCCATCACTAGTCTTGCGACCCAAGTGGAAGACGCGGCCAATGTCATCCGAGAACTGGAAAACAACGCGCAAAGCATCAACCAAATCCTGTCAACTATTCAAGGCATTGCCGAGCAAACCAACCTATTGGCACTGAATGCTGCAATTGAAGCCGCGCGTGCAGGTGAACAAGGTCGTGGCTTTGCCGTTGTCGCAGACGAGGTTCGAGTGTTAAGCCAAAGAACGCATGGCTCAACGGAAGAAATCCGCGTGATGATTGATACATTGCAAAAGAATACCGAACATGCCGTTGAAAGCATGACCACCAGCACCCAACTGGCAGAGAATAGCGTTGGCTTCGCAGAGCAAGCTCATGGCAGCCTCTCTAAAATCACGCAAGCCATCACTGAAATCAACGACATGGCATTGCAAATAGCTAGTGCTGCAGAAGAGCAACGCGCGGTAAGCGAAGACATCAGCCGTAATACGCAAGGGATCAAAGATGCCTCTGACGACCTAGCACAACAAGCTGAAAGCAGCCGTAATAGCTCCAATGAAATGAGTAGCGCTGCCGAGTCGATGCGCCGAGATGTGGAGCGCTTTAAGGTATAACTCACCTCACGCAAAGTAAGTAAACCACACCACCGAGAGGCAGCTGACGTAAACCAATAGCTGAAACAAAGTGACCCTTTTCATAAGAATCACTTTGTTCTCAGTTCGGTTTAATGCATATTGATGAGCTAATTTATCCCAGACACAAGGATGTTATTCAGATGGGATTCGAATGGTTGGCTCTAGCTGCCGCTTTTCTTTGGGCCATTGCGAGCCTAATGTCAGTAAAGCCTGCTCAGCACTTAGGTTCTTTCGCCTACAGCCGCTGGCGAATGGGTTGTACCGCAATCATCTTATCGAGTATGGCTTGGTTTACCGGAGGTTGGTCAACTGTCGAAGCCAATCTAGTCACGCCAATGATGCTGTCTGGCCTGATTGGTATATTCATTGGTGATACCGCCCTATTTGCCTGTCTGAACCGAATGGGACCGCGCCAAGCGGGTTTGCTGTTCTCTTGTCACGCCGTGTTCTCGGCGATTCTCGGTTACTTCCTGTTTAGCGAAAGCATGACCTCGGGCGAGCTTATTGGCTCGGCCTTGGTTTTCAGTGGCGTATTAACCGCGATATTCTTTGGTCGTCGAGGCCAAGCTAATAACCAACTTGAAACCATCAAGGGCACCGTGTGGATTGGTGTCGCTCTCGGAATCAGGGCGGCTATCTGCCAAGCATTGGGGGGGATCATCGCAAAGCCCGTGATGCAAACTAGCATCGACCCGGTAGCTGCCTCTGCGATTCGAATGATCACCGCCTTTGTCGCCCACTCCGCATTTCGTTTAACGGGTGCTAAACTTTCACGCGCAATCAACCCAATGAATAAGCAAATATTCGCGATTACCGCAGTTAACGGTTTTCTAGCGATGGCGGTGGGAATGACGTTAATCTTGTATGCGCTGCAGGAAGGAAATGTCGGTATGGTCGCACTGTTATCTTCAACCACACCCATCATGTTGTTACCAATACTCTGGCTTTACACCAAGCAGAGACCAAATGCCTACGCTTGGATCGGAGCCATTGTTGCCGTAGTGGGCACTGGTATTCTAGTCAGCTAGTGAAGCGGATAGTTAATGACGATTAATTATCCGCTAAAAACAAAAGCAAAAAGCTAAGAACGTGGGAACGGGAAAGCGGTCACATCATCGATGTGGTCGTAACCCAAAGCCAGCATAATCAGCCTATCGATACCTAAAGCAACACCCGCACAATCTGGTAAACCCGCTTTTAATGCCTCAATCAAGTGATGGTCAATCGGTTGAGGTGATAAGCCCATCTCAATACGTTTGGCATTGTCGTCTTCAAAACGCTTGAGTTGCTCTTGTGGTTTATCCAACTCATGGAAACCGTTAGCTAATTCGATGCCTTTGAAATACACCTCAAAGCGATCCGCCACTCGCGAATCCTCGGGGTTAATCTTAGCTAATGCCGCTTGTGAGGCTGGGAAGTCATAAACAAAGGCTGGCACTTGTTGGCCAATCTTTGCTTCAACCCCGATGCTAAACAGCAACTGCAGCAAGGTGTCACGATCTTCTTCAGGGTCAGCTATGTCGCTGAGCCCAAGTTTTGCTGCGGCTTGTTTTAGCGTATCCATCGAATCTTCAAGCGGACACACACCTAACACGTCGATAAAGGCTTGTTGGTAAGTCATTCGCTCTGCTGAACTCGATTTAAGTACCTGCTGTAGCAGCAAATCCATTTCATCCATTAAGTCATGGTGATCAAAACCGACGCGATACCACTCCAACATGGTGAACTCAGGGTTGTGGTAACGGCCATTTTCTTCATTCCGGAAAGACTTACAAATTTGGTAAATACAGCCACTGCCCGCCGCTAATAGACGTTTCATATGAAACTCAGGGCTAGTCATAAAGAACAGGGGCTGACCGTGCGCATAACCCGGCCCTACGAATTCAGTTTTGAAAGTATGTAAATGCACGTCCGTCACCGTGGCGTGGCTCATCGCAGGCGTATCCACTTCCATCACGTTTCGCTCTGCAAAGAACTGACGGATTTGATTAAGGATATCAGCACGTTGCTTTAACTGCTTAATGGTTGCGGCTGGTTGCCATGTTGAGTGCATTATTAAGTTCCATATTACTGAATTCTAGGCGACGGAAATTACCACCTTTCGCCTCTTTTGTAAGCTTCTATCTTTCTATAGATGAAAGCAAAATGTTGCCTTAATGAAGCCAGAAAATTACGTTCTACAATACAATTATCAATACAGCTTTCACATCCACATTGATAACAAAAATCATACTCAACAAGCCGTTAACACAAGCCCTGTGGGCTAATCGTTATCAACAATTCATTGCCGTGATTGCAGTCACATAACCTATAAATTCTATGCCTCCATATGCACTACCGACCTAAAAACCCAAATGCATCAACTTTTCGAATACCTTCCTCTCTTACACTGAACCTACCACTTAAGGCTTAGGGGTGATAAACGGTTGATGCCGTTTAAGTACTCTCTAAATGCTTTTTATAATTACAAGCGGAATACTCCGCATCACACTGGAGAATAACTGTGAAGACAATTACCACAGATATCGCAGTCATCGGCGCAGGCGGCGCTGGTCTTCGTACAGCAATTGCAGCAGCTGAAGCTAATCCTGAATTGGAAGTAGCACTGATTTCTAAAGTTTACCCAATGCGTTCGCACACGGTAGCTGCAGAAGGCGGTTCAGCAGCGGTAATTAAAGACGAAGATAGTCTAGATAACCACTTCAACGATACTGTTGGCGGTGGCGACTGGCTATGTGAACAGGATGTTGTTGAATACTTTGTTGAAAACTCGACTCGCGAAATGATCCAAATGGAACAATGGGGCTGCCCATGGAGTCGTAAAGAAAACGGTGAAGTAAACGTACGCCGATTCGGCGGTATGAAGGTAGAGAGAACGTGGTTCGCAGCGGATAAAACCGGCTTCCACATGCTTCATACTCTGTTCCAGACTTCGATGAAGTACGACACAATCAAACGATTTGATGAGTACTTTGTGGTGGATTTGCTCGTTGAAAATGGCGAAGTACAAGGCCTAATCGCGATTCACATGTCTGAAGGTGAGCTTGTTACCATCAAAGCAAAATCTGTTGTTCTAGCAACCGGTGGCGCAGGTCGTGTTTACCACTGTAATACCAACGGCGGCATCGTAACGGGCGACGGTATGGCAATGGCTTATCGCCACGGTGTACCACTGCGTGACATGGAGTTCGTTCAATACCACCCAACCGGCCTACCGGGCACTGGCATCTTGATGACCGAAGGTTGTCGTGGTGAAGGCGGTATCATCGTCAACAAGAACGGCTACCGTTACCTACAAGATTACGGCATGGGCCCTGAAACTCCAGTGGGCGAGCCGAAAAACAAATACATGGAACTGGGTCCTCGTGACAAAGTTTCTCAAGCATTCTGGCACGAACAGCAGAAAGGCAACACCATCAAGCACCCTCTTGGTGATGTCGTACACCTTGACCTTCGCCACCTGGGTGAAGAGTATCTGCAAGAGCGTCTTCCGTTCATCTGTGAGCTGGCAAAAGCGTACGTAAACGTAGACCCAGCAAAAGAGCCAATTCCAATTCGTCCGACTGTTCACTACACCATGGGTGGCATTGAAACTAACGGTACCTGTGAAACTCGCATTAAAGGCCTATTCGCCGTTGGTGAATGTGCTTCAGTTGGCCTACACGGTGCAAACCGCCTAGGTTCTAACTCTCTGGCTGAGTTTGTAGTATTTGGTCGCGTAGCCGGTGAAGAAGCCGTGAAACGTGCAGCTGAATTCAAAGGCTGGAATGAAGAGTCTATCGCTAAGCAAGTGAAAGCGGTTGAAGATCGCATCGCCGGTCTACTAAACCAAGAAGGCGATGAGAACTGGGCTGATATCCGTACTGAAATGGGTCACACCATGGAAGCGGGTTGTGGTATCTACCGTCAAGAAGACTTGATGCAAAAGACCATCGACAAAATCACTGAACTGAAAGCGCGCTACAAGAAGATCAGCATTAAAGACAAAGGCAAAGTGTTCAACACTGACCTACTTTACGCTATCGAAGTGGGTTACGGCCTTGAAGTTGCAGAAGCGATGGTTCACTCAGCGATCCTTCGTAAAGAGTCTCGCGGTGCACACCAACGTCTAGACGACAACTGCACAGAACGTGATGACGTGAACTTCCTGAAACACTCTCTATCTTTCTACAACGAAGATGCAGCACCAACCATCGACTACAGCGGCGTTAAGATTACTAAATCTCAACCTAAAGCTCGTCTATACGGTGAAGCAGCCGAGAAAGCCGCTGCCGCTGAAAAAGCAGCAGAAGAGAATGCGAAGAAGAGCGAAGAGGAGCAAGCATAATGTCAGCGAATCGAATCCAAAAAATTGAAATCCTGCGTTATGACCCTGAGCACGATGCAGAACCTCACTTTCAAACCTTTGAAGTGCCATTTGATGAAACCATGTCAGTACTTGATGCGATCGGTTACATCAAAGATAACCTAGATAAAGACCTGTCTTACCGTTGGTCTTGTCGTATGGCGATTTGTGGTTCTTGCGGCATCATGGTTGATGGCGTGCCAAAACTGGCATGTAAAAGCTTCTTACGTGACTACCCGAATGGCTTCAAGATTGAGCCTTTAGCTAACTTCCCAATCGAAAAAGATTTGATTGTCGACATGACACCGTTCATCGAGCGCCTTGAAGCAATCAAACCATACATCATTGGTAACGACCGCAAGCCAGAAGACGGTACTAACATCCAAACTCCAGAGCAAATGGCGAAGTACAAACAGTTCGCGGGCTGCATCAACTGTGGTTTGTGTTACGCAGCGTGTCCTCAGTTTGGTCTAAACCCTGAGTTCATTGGCCCTGCGGCACTTGCTCTTGCTCACCGCTACAACCTAGATAGCCGTGACAATGGTAAAGCTGAACGTATGAAGCTTATCAATGGCGACAACGGCGCTTGGGGCTGTACGTTTGTTGGTTACTGTTCTGACGTATGTCCGAAGAAAGTAGACCCAGCAGCGGCAGTAAACCAAGGCAAAGTTGAGTCTTCAATGGACTTCGTTATCTCGATGTTCAAGCCTGATGGATCGCAAGTAAAAACAGCAGAGGAGGCATAATATGAGCAATCGTAAGCCTTATGTTCGTGAGATGAAAAGAACGTGGTGGAGCAACCATCCGTTCTACCGCTTCTACATGCTACGTGAAGCGACTGTACTGCCTTTGATTCTATTCACTCTGTTCCTAACCTTCGGTTTGGGTTCGCTAGTGAAAGGCCCTGAAGCGTGGGAAGCTTGGTTGAGCTTTATGGCTAACCCTATCGTTGTTGGTATCAACATCGTAGCACTGCTAGGCAGCTTACTGCACGCTCAGACCTTCTTCAGCATGATGCCTCAAGTAATGCCAATACGCCTTAAAGGCAAATTGGTTGATAAAAGAATCATCGTACTGACCCAGTGGGCAGCGGTGGCTTTTATTTCTTTAATCGTTCTTGTTGTGGTGTAAGGAGCTTTCGTTATGAACACAAATTACAAAGTAAAACCTGTTAACCACAATCCACAACGCTCTGATGAGCCAATCTGGTGGGGCCTATTTGGCGCTGGCGGTACTTGGTTCGCGATGATCACACCGATCACGATTCTAGTGTTGGGTATCTTAGTGCCAATGGGCATCATCGATGCGGACGCAATGAGCTACGAACGTGTGTCTGAATTTACCACCAGCATTATCGGTGCACTGTTCATCATCGGTACGCTAGCACTGCCAATGTGGCACGCAATGCACCGTCTTCACCACGGCATGCACGACCTTAAGTTCCACGTCGGCGTTGCAGGTAAAGTGGGCTGCTACTTCGTTGCAGGCCTAATCAGCGCATTGTCTGTTATTTTCATCTTTATGATCTAACAGTTAAGAGCAGATTCGGGATTCGAGTAATCGAGTATCGAAGAGCTTAAGAGCAGATGCGGGATTCGAGTAATCGAGATTCGAAAAGCTTAAGAGCAGATGCGGGATTCGAGTAATCGAGATTCGAAAAGCTTAAGAGCGAAAAGACTAAAAGCAGAGCTAGATTATCCAGCTCTGCTTTTTTTGTTTTTCGCATCTCGTTTACGCGCACCTGCCCTTTCCAGCTCTTCGTATCTCGAATCCCGTTTACTCGCATCTACCCTTACATAGGCTTACGCCGACTTACATTCCTTCATTTCACTAAATGATACTGTTGCGACCGATAAAAAAACAAATCATTGACCACGAACACAATCCACTTAGTGAATATTATGAAATCTATTTTTTTAACATTACTGGCACTAACACTTGCCGGTTGTAATAGCTCATCTGGAAGTAAATCTTCTACTTCCACCTCGCCGACACCCGCTACACCAAGCTCTTTAGTCACGGTTTATTCATCTGTTGAAAATTGCTCAACAGCTGCAGATGTCCCTAATTGTGCATTTGAAAAAGGTATCTATGTACTAAAAGCAGACTCATCGATTACTGATGAGCAGCACCAACGTGTAGTGACCCAAGCAAAAAACTTTACTATCTGGGCGAGTGAAGATGTTCAAAAGCAGTTGAACAAAAAGACTCTAATTATTGGGATCATGGCTAATGAACCTGACGGCTCTACTGCAGCAGACCAATTTATTATCACGCTAAGCCAAGCGAAACAAATCGTTGATGGTGTGGAATTGGTATACACCGCAATTGAAGGAAAAGATGAAACTAAAAAAGCAACGACATACCAAAAACTGATGCAGCTTTTTGATTACTACGTCGATGATAACCAAAACAATGTATTGGGTTCTGAGCTAAGTGACTCTTACGACGCCTTCAAAGTCGTGCTACTCCTTCAGGATGGCCTAGCATCAACGGCAGGTATGGAATCACTCCGTTTTAACGAGTGTAATTACGGTAATGGTCAACTAAGTACTCACCGTGCTCTTGGAACACCTAATCCATGTACCGATGATGGAAGCACTACCGATGACGACGGTAATGACATTTCTAATGGCACAGTTGACCCTATACATGAAGATACCAATGCAAATTTAAATCCTGGCTCATTACTAGGCCTGATGTATGAGTACAGAATTTCGCCAAAGCTGAGTGAAGGTGGTGGAGAACTTATTGGTTCAGCAGGGACTAAGTTCAAAGTAGCTGGAGAAGTTGCTTCTGGTGATTTAGACAGCGATCCTGCCTCTGTATTTATCTCTTGGGCAAACCCTGCATTTATGCCTTTGAATGACTACTTAAATAAATATTTCTTTGCTAACAAGTAGCTTAGTAAGCTATATCGTAAGCGCGTCATAAACCCCGCATTCTAATCACCTAGCACGAATAATAAGATC
>NZ_JBGONY010000088.1:0-14196 GCF_041439375.1 Vibrio crassostreae
TAAGAAATACGCGAAACGGGGTAGTTCTATCTTTAAATTTAATTACGCAACAAAGTCATAAATATGGTTTATATATCTATAATGGATTGTTATTTATTATTCGATTAATACAGCTTGTAAATAAAGGGTTACCAAATTTTTCATTTTTATACAGTATAGGACTATATTAGTGTGAATACCCTAATTTATGGTTGTCAAAAAGGACTTTGAATGTTGGTAATAAGGACGTATTTACCTGTAAATCAAGTTTTTAAACGAATTATTTCACGATGAAAAATAAATTATATAACAGTTACTTATAGGTGGTAAATCAAATCAAACTGCGATTAAATTCTGAATGCATAGCATATAATTGCGTATATATCTGTATGAGATGAACACGTAATATATGCGCTGAGTTTTTGCGGTAACTAATTTTGCTCCTAACCGCATTTATCTCTGCATGGATACATAAAAATAAAAATTATAATTATTGGAACTAGGTGGATCTAAGGTGTTTGTTTAATGAAAGTCTCGAATCGAAGTATTGATGTAAAGTATTTGCGTACATTCTCCCACGTAGCAAGACACCGCAGTTTTACAGCTGCTGCAGAAAGTCTCTATTTGACACAACCGGCTGTGTCACAGCATATCAAAAAAATAGAGAGTAAAATTGGCGCGACTATCTTTGATAGAAAGGGTGGCTTTGGGTTAACACGTCACGGGAAGGTTTTACTTGAATATGTAAATAAAACTATGTTTATGCAAGAGAAATTGTTTGAAGATCTAGAGGAAATAGATATATGCAAACAATACTCAATTGCTATATCTGATTCTTTCAATCCTGAGTTGGTAGCTCAAGTCATTAACACATTTAGAACATATAATGAGGTAGAGCTTGCTATTACTGGTTTTAGTAACATCGATGAAGTTAATAAGGACAACTATGACTTGATATTTGGAGTAGGGGAAGTACTGGATTCAGATGGAAAACTATTTTCACTAAATCGTGTAAAATATATTTTGGCATGTGATATTTCTATAGTGCCAGAAGAGTGCTTCCCTGAAAGAGTTGTATTTTGTAGCTCTTTGACTCGGCGTGAAGCCGAGGTGTTATTAAGTTCGGCTAGAGTTGATACGTTGAATGTGAAGAGTTGGCTTACAACTTCATCATCACGTCTAATGATTAATGAGTTACATGCCGCGAACACTTTTGTTATCTGCCCTAGTTGGGCGGTAGGGAAACAGGTTTTTAATCGAAGGTTATTGAAAAAAAACATTGAGATGTATGTCTGGTGTAATGAAGAGGCTGCGCAAAAAATAGAACTGGAGCGCTTGAAAACGCTGATTTCCAATATCTTTAATTGATAATACTAGTGGTGTTGCAACCTAGTAAGTTGAATCACCCTGTCGCTATATTAGCGACAGGGTAAAGAAAAACCAACCTGATAGTCCTAGGGGAATTGTATAGGGAATACCATTAGAAAAAGGGTCCTTATGAGTAATTAGAGAGGATACCCACATCAACAATATCTGAACGCCACCTAAAATCCCCGCTGTCGCTAAGGCAATAATTGAGTACTCAGGAGCAATACCTATAAATAGTGCTCCTATCAATTTTACATCTCCTCCCCCAATTATATTCACTATCCAAAGTATAAAAAACACACAAAAAATAGTGAATGAGGAAGCTATTTGCCATATGACATTATTGGAAAAAACTAAACTGATAACTCCCAATATGATAATGATGATGACAAACCTGTGTTTAACAGTTCTGAAACGAATGTCATTGTAAAAAACAACAAGGTTGCATATAGCTATTGCGATAGATAAAAATATTTTTAATTCTGTCATAATGCAAATAATATGACGGTGAGAGCCATTTATCAATTAAAAATCATATTAGTAATTAATGTAATCGATTGCATCTTATCGTATAAGTTAAAGTTATATTTCTATAAAAAATCTTAATTGGTTTGAATTAATTTGATAATGTAAGTTTCGTGTATTCATTCGAAGGATGAATATTTTAACCAATAGAGGTAAACATGCTTTTAAATATCAATTCCAAGATTCGCCAAATCCGTACTAAGTTTAAGTTAGATAAACGTGGTGTTACTGCAGTTGAATACGCAATTATTGCGGTTGCTATGTCTGCAATCTTATTAGGCATATTTCAAACGGGCACCTTAAAGGGAGCGATGGAGGGGGCGATGAATACTGTGTCATCAAGCCTAAGTGGTGGAGCGTCTAAGCCGGGTACTCAAGATCCTGCTCCTAAAGATCCTGCTACTAAGCCTAAAAGCTAAAACCCCTGACACTCCGTAAATTAATAATAATTTTAATCAATAGGAGGGAGGTGGCTCCCTCCTTTTAAGGTCGTCCTAATTATGAACAGACCGATACTGTTTCTATTTGTTGCAATTTCTCTATTTTTGGTCTTCTTTTTTGTTAGTGATAATTTATTTTCCCAGGAAGAAGACGTTGTTGTTGAAAAAGAAAAGATTAGAATGGTTGATGTTGCATTTTTGAATAACGATGTCACAAAAGCTTCTGTCGTTAAAAAACAACTGCTAGATATTCAAAGTCTTCCGGAAACAACCCTTAAAGCCAGAGGCTATACCCCATACTCTGATGTTAATATTCAAACTGGTGCGTTGTGGTCTACTGATGTTGAAGCCGGTCAGGTTTTGAATGCTGGCTATTTTTCAAACCCTGGTGATAAAGACTATATGTATTTGTCATTAAGTGAAAATGAAGTGCCTTATTATTACACGTCAAGCGGCAGTAGTATCGTTGAAGCCCTGCCAATTCAACCACAAGATCGAGTTAGTTTTGTTGCAACGACTTCATCGGAGTCCAATTTGCTCGAACATGGCTACTCGGATATCAATAACTTGACCAGTAATGTCATCATTGATGGCGCAAGAGTGTTGCAAGTTGTTAAATCTAATGATGAAGAGGATGAAGATAAAGAACACAGCCTCATCATTGCCTTAACAGTAAAACAAGTACTCAAATTAGAGATGGCTCAGAAGATTGGCGCGATAACTTTAGTGCCAGCTAAACTGGCACATAGATATCTATCAGTAAAAAGCAGCGATCTTATTGAGCATCGGTTTGGTGTTCGTCAGTTAAGGGGAAACTAGTTGTGACCACAAATAAAATTTTACCCGTTTCCGTCTTGTTATCCATATTCCTCGCTTTACCGAGTTATGCCAGTGAGTTGTTAAGTCTGGACCAGGGTGGTGCTAAAACAATCAATATCAAACGAAATATTGATACTGTATTTGTTGCTAACTCGCAAATTGCTGATTACAAAATTATTGCGAACGGTAAACTCGTTATATATGGCATAGGTCGAGGTGCCACTTCTATTATTGCCTACGATAGAGCTGGCAATGAGATTTATAATGCAGAAGTAGTTGTTAATAAGAGCCTTAGGCTTCTAAAGCAAACTTTAGTTGCTCGCTACCCTGATGAAAATATAAAGTTAACGAATATTGGCGAACAAGTTGTACTTGATGGTGTGGTCAGTAGTGAAGAAGTAAAAGCTAATGTTTATCGTCTTGTTGGTGAGATGATGAAAAAGAGTAAAAAACGACATACATTTGAGCTATCTGGTGCAAATGGCGAATCTGTCGATGCATTGGATTTTACTGCAACTTATGTCTTTCAAGACATCATTAATAATCTAAAAGTTCTGACGACAGAACAAATTAACGTGAAACTAACAGTAGCCGAGGTTTCGAGTTCCTTTTTGACCGAGCTAGGTGTTTCCTATGCTGAATCAAATGGAAAAGGTATTGGTTCTGCAGGTGCCTTTGTTAATAGCATTTTGGACTTTACAGCAGAAGACATAGTCGCAGTTATCTCAGCAAGTGGCAACGATAATATAGGTCAGATATTAGCTGAGCCAAATCTTTCAGTGATTTCGGGCGAATCCGCTAGTTTCTTGGTTGGTGGAGAAATACCAATTGCAGTACGTGATAATGACGGGGTGTCGATCACCTATAAAGAATACGGTGTAAAACTTTCCATGGTGGCAAAAGTGACGGATTCGGAAAACATCCGCTTATCGTTGCTACCAGAAGTTAGCTCTATTGATAAAACTAACGGCGTAAATTCTGGTTTGGTAAGTGTCCCTTCTTTAAGAACAAGAAAAGCGCAGACAACCGTTCAATTAAAAGATGGCCAAAGCTTCGTGTTAGCTGGCTTACTGACTTCTGAAGAACAAGAATCCTTGAGCAAAATTCCTTTGCTGGGAGATGTTCCTATTCTTGGTGCCTTGTTTAGCAAATCTAATACAGAACGTCGGAAAACTGAGTTGATTATTGTTGCAACCGTAAATCTCGTCGATCCTGTAAAAGAATCTGAAATTAAGTTACCTAAGTTTAAACGTACCAGTGACTTAGAGCGTTTACTTCGATTAGACCTATCTGATGTCGATGACGAGCAATTGGAATCAACAATCAATGCTGGAGGGTTTAACTAATGTGTGTGAACTTAAAAAATATCATTTATCTTACTTTATTTAGCTTGGCTCTTTCCGGTTGTAGCGTTGCTTATCCTGAAAACGAAACCGTAGTAAACACATTTGAAGAAAATTTTGAATTCACGGCTGTAAATAAACAAAAAGCTATGGAAAAGTCGTTAGAATTTGTGGATAAGATTAATCGTAAGCATCCTAAGTCAACTTACGTTATTGAATATAATACAGATGAAAGCTTATTTATAGACGAATTTGTTATAAAGATTAAACACTTGGGGATTCATAAACTACGGTTCAATTTAAATGCGATAAGCGAAGGGAAGGATATTAGTATTGTCGCAAAGTATCATGTTGTTGAGGGAGGGGATTGCGGTTCGATTTCTTTTGGGAATATCGATAACTATTCATTTGGTTGTTCATTAGAATATAACCGTCGATTAAGTTTAACAACCCCTGCATTAGGCAAAGAATAGTATGGACTTAGATAACCTATTTAAAACGTCGTCATCAAAGCTAGAGTCTAAAGTTAACAATGTCGATTTAGTCGTCTCTGATGATAGAGAACTCTTGAATGCAATTGATGAACTTTACGCTATTGAAGGGTTTGTAACACCTCTAAAAGTTGATGATATTGACGACGATAGTTGGCATGAAACGGATTCAGAAGTTAAAAATGTTATTTTGGATTTACGTGAAAGCCACGATGTGATTAGTGAGATTTCAGAGATATCCTCTCGTTTAGATGTGAGCATCACGTTAATTGTGTTGAGTTGTTTAGATTCTATAATAATGCGTGATAGGGTCTTGGCTCTTGGTGCGAATTATGTACTTTGGGATGAAGATCTCGATGCTTTGCTTGGTGCAATTAAGACCCCAACACTGGATAGTAGCACTACAGTCAATAAGAAAAAATCACGAGTAGCTAAGCGTGTACTTTTGCTTGGCAGTAAGGGGGGGATTGGCCTTTCAAGCATTAGTTCGTATTTATGCCATAGTTTAAGCCAGCAAGCTAGCTTGAAAACCTTGTTGGTAGAGCATGACACAACGGCATTGAACTCGGATATTTTCTTAGGCGTTAAAGGCCTTAAATCTAAGCTGAGTAGTATTGACCTTAACCAATCTGAGTTGGATGCGGCAATCGCGGCTACTTACGTCTATTCGGTTAAAGACAAGTTAGATTATTTGATGTTAGATAAAAGTCCAGCATGTCTTAATGATCATGCCGATTCATTGCATCGTATTTCCAATGAGTTAATTGACCAGTACAACTTTATTGTTGACTCAATCCCCCTTAATGCACTGGAAGAGTTGCCTTCTGAGGAACTTATACACAGATATCATAGAATTTATGTTGTATGTGAACCTTCAGTTGCTTCTCTTCGGGCTTATAACACAATTAAGAAAAAGCTTGGGAAGTCAGAGCATCAGATCATTTTTTCAATGACTCGCTCACAAAAAGATTACATGGTCTCTTTGCAGAGTGCCAAAGACAAGATTAAAGCCAAAAATACGATCGATATTGCATACGAAGCCAATTTAGAAAAACTGGTAATTCAACAAGGAATTCATAGTTTAACTAAAACAAAGCTTGCACCTGCAATTTCTCTTATGATTAATAGCCTGACGGGTAAAAAGGTGAAACCAGCATCTAGATTAAAGTGGTTTAATAAGAAATGAATCAGTTAAAAGAAGTCTATATTGAGATACGTGATGAAATATTCGACGCATTAGATGCGGCATCTTTGGTTGACGTGGATAGTGGTGAGTTGGAAGGGCAGCTAAAAGAATCTGTTAATATCTTAATCGAACGCAAGCAACTTCAAATTAGTAACTTGAAACGAATGGATTTAGTTAAGGCACTTTTAGATGAACTTAAAGGACTAGGACCACTTCAAGCTCTCGTTGATAATGATAATATTTCGGATATTATGATTAACGGACCCGCTGATATCTTTATTGAAATTAACGGTAAAGTTGAAAAGTCACTCATTCAGTTTATAAATGAAAAACAGCTCAACACAATAGCAAAACGAATCGCGTCCAATGTTGGACGACGTATCGATGAGTCTAAGCCTTTATGTGACGCTCGTTTAGAAGATGGTAGCCGTGTAAATATTGTTATTCCACCTTTGGCAATTGACGGAACGTCTATTTCAATACGGAAATTTAAAGAGCAAAAAATAAAGTTAGAGAACTTGGTTGAGTTTGGTGCTTTGTCGGTAGAGATGGCAAAATTGTTATCAATAGCGAGCCACTGTAAGTGTAATATTCTAATTTCTGGCGGCACTGGTTCTGGTAAAACGACATTACTTAACGCTTTGTCTGGGTTCATTGGTGGAGGCGAGCGCGTCATAACGATAGAAGATGCGGCCGAGCTCCAGTTGCAGCAAGAGCACATTGTTAGATTAGAAACCCGCCAAGCTAGTGTGGAAGGTACTGGAGAAATCACGGCTCGTGACTTAGTGATCAACGCGCTTCGTATGCGTCCTGATAGAATCATTGTCGGTGAGTGTCGTGGTGGTGAAGCATTTGAAATGCTCCAAGCGATGAACACCGGCCACGACGGTTCTATGTCTACACTTCACGCAAATACCCCAAGAGATGCCATTGCGCGTGTTGAAAGTATGGTGATGATGGCAACCGCAAGCTTACCCTTGGAAGCGATACGCAGAACAATAGTCAGTGCGGTTGATTTGATCGTTCAAGTCCGCCGTCTTCACGATGGTAGCCGCAAGATACTGTTTATTAGCGAAATCGTCGGTCTTGAAGGTGATAATGTCGTGATGGAAGATATCTTCCGTTATGAAAATACGGGCGGTATGATTGATGGAAAAATTGCTGGTGAATATAGAACTCCAGGGCTTTCTAAGCGCTCTGTGATCTATGAAAGGGCCAAGTTTTTTGGTTTGGATGGAGCATTACAGGAGTTGTTCTCATGATGGTGATGATGATACTTGCTTGGGTTGTGTTGGCTATAGGCCTTGCGATCGCTCACACAAAAAAACAGCGCCAAATTACAGCGATAATCGATGAATCCGGGACTTTTGAAGGGGTAAGTGGTTCTCGTACCGTGATTGACTCTGAAAGTTTCGATATCAGCTACAAGAAGAAACTAAGAGATAAGTATAAACAATTTAACAAGTTGTTAAACCCTAATGCAGGTTCTAAATTATTGCTGTTTATGTCAATCTCGTCTGTGGCTGTTTACTTCATCAACGACTGGTTTCTTCGCCTAGAATATTGGAAAGTGTGGTTGGGATTAATTCCGATTTTATTCATTATGTTTATCTTAAAATTAAGTGGACTAAGGGAGAAAAAATTTAAAGATAATTTCCCAGATGCTTTGAACATTCTTTCTGGTGCACTATCGTCTGGTCAAAGTATTGTTCACGCCTTTGAATATGTAGGAACTCAACTAGATAACGAAGTAGGCAAAGAGTTTAAAAAAATGTCTGAGCGCCTTTTGATAGGCGAGGACCCAGATGATGTACTTGCAAGAAGTGCATCTACATTTCCATATGTAGAATATTTTTTTTTCGCATCTACAATTAGAATTAATTTAAGTCGTGGTGGACAGTTAAAAAATGTTATCAACCGTATTAATCGGATTATGTTTGAAGCTCGTGCAATAGAGAAAAAGAAAAATGCGTTGACTTCTGAAGCTCGATCTTCCGCTAAAATCATCGCGGCGCTTCCTGTTGTTTTTATGTTTATATTAAAGTTAACTAGTCCTGAAAATTATCAATTTGTTATGTTTGAAGAGGGCGGGAAGCCGATTTTTTACTATGTTCTAATAAGTGAGATGATTGGTTTTGTCCTTATTTATATGATTTTAAGAAGTGTTAAATAATGGACATTACTCCGTTAAAGATAGTTTTTATTATTTTAGGTTTGATCGTATCTTTTATTGCGGCTTACTACATACTTAAATTTTTTGATACCACAAAAGCAAATATATCAACTAAAAGAATCATTGGTTCAACACAAGAAAAAGTTTCATTGAAAGAAAAGATATTAGTATTCGCCTCTCAACTAGCCTTTAACCGAGAAGAGGTTAAAGCAAATCTAGTAAGAGCGGGGATACATAACGATTTTTTCTCTCAGGTGTACTATTTATTAAAAATATTACCTGTGCTTTTTTGTATAGTAACCATCGGTTATATGTATTTTAATGGCAAAATAGATATGTTGTATTCATTTATGGCGGCGAGCATTTCATTGCTGGTTTTCGTGATAGCACCAGATATTTATATAGCATCGAGAGGTAAGTCAAACATAAGCCATATTAGCAGTCGCTTGCCCTTTCTATTAGATCTTATGAATGTTTGCGTCCATACGGGAATGACCCTAGAAGCAAGTTTAGAATATCTCTCAAATGAACTAAAAATGGTGGATGAAAATTTAGCATTTGTGGTGCAAAAAACGTCAGAGAGAGCAAAAATTGTCGGTCTTGATAAGGCATTATCAGAATTTTATGATTTGGTTCCAACAACAGAAGCTCAAAGTTTCGTAATGACGTTAACACAAAGTTTAAAATATGGGTCATCGGTTGGTACTGTCCTTGCGTCACTCGCTTCCGATATCCGAGAGATTAATATGTTAGAACTCGAAGAGAAAATTGGGAAAATGGGCGCGAAGATGTCAGTACCAATGATTGCATTTATTATGATACCGATAGTTATTCTTATTGCAGCTCCAGGAATTATGAGGATGTTAGGTTAGTGAAATATATATTGGCACAAGTATTAATCTTGTTACTGATTGTTGGTTGTTCATCTATTAATGATGAACTAGTGACTAAAGAAAGGTTATTGACTAAATCTGGACAATCAGAACAACTAATCGAATTTTACAAGACGAACTTGGTCGAAGTACCTAGTTATAAAGTAAAGCTTATTGAACTTTATCTAGATAAGAAAGATAAAAAGTCCGCCGAGCTCTATATCAGTACCTATAAAAAAGGTGATTTAGATGAACCTGAAGTGATATTTACTTTAGCGAAACTTGAATATTTAAAACTAAATTACGAAGCAAGTAAAAATTATCTTGAAGAATATCTAGATGAAGGTGGAAGTAAGGGGGAGTTCTTTTTGTTGAACGGTAAAATCCTTGCTCAACAAAAACAGTATGATTTGGCGGTAGACAGTTTTGAGACCAGCAAAAAAAATGGTGCCTCAGACCGTGAAGCAAATAATAATATCGCTGTTGTAAAAATGCTTCAGGGTGAGCATCAACAAGCTATGGAAATATTATACGGCTTATTTGCCTCAAACCCTAATGATGAAAAAGTACGTTCGAATCTGATGTTAGCTTCTACACGAGCAAATAGGCCAGATGTTGTGCTTGAGGTTCTTAAATACAGCAGTAATGAGCAAGAAGCGAGAGAAAAACTTGCTAAGTTAATGAAGTCAGTGAAGCCTATTGCTAAAAAGAAACCCGAGTCTAAGTCAAAATTAGTCAAGGTCGCAAGTAAACCTAAACGCAAGGAAGTTAATAAAGTGGAACCAAGCATTGTTGCCAAAAAAAATCAGCAACCTGTTGTTCAGCGCTCAGTGTTAAATATAAACAATCTAAAGCCAAAAACACCTTCAATTTATCGCATTCAAGTACTAGCCACTTACAAAGTTATTCCGAGTGAGTATTTAAATTATCTTAAAGGTAACTATGGCAAAGTGTATTCGTATACTCACGGTCTATGGAAACGTTATTGTATTGGTGAATTCGATAACATTAATGATGCGAAATCGTTTTTGCAAAATATGGATACAAAAGGAGCGTTTGTGGTCGATTATACCAAGAAAAGGTATTTAGAGCTTTGAAACGTAAACAAAGAGGCAGTTTAACTGTCGAAGTTGCACTTGGCTTACCTTTGTTAATTATGATGATGTTTACTTGGTTCGATCTTTCAGTTTTAACTTATTCGATGGGGGTAACGGATCACGCTTTAACTTCTGCTGTTATGAGGAGTAAAAAGCAAGGTAACTCGAGTAACTCTAAAACTGTGGATTATAACCAAGAAATAACAGATTCATTGAATGAAAGTGGCGGATCGCTCTGGAGTATAGTCGTCGAACGTTCGTCTATTGTGAGTCAAATCTATTATTTTAAGAATATGGCTGATTTTGTTAGCTGCAATAAAACCGGTAGGCCTATTGATGAATGTTCAAGTGTAAAAATAGGAAGCAATAATAATAATTCTATTGATATGCCACTTGCTATTTATCAACTGACATTTACGTATAAACCACTGTTTAATTTCGTATTACCTGAGATGAATATCCGAAGAGAGATCGTCGCGGTACAAGAATACGAGCGCTGTACATTTAAGGTTGGAAAAGGGGCTAGTTGTGGCAATTAGGAAAAAACAGCAGGGTGCTTTTATGGTCGAGCTAGCACTAGTTTTGGTTTTTTTTAGTTCATTATTGGCTATCCACATAAATTATACATTAGCAATTAATAAAAAAGGACAGTTAGATAGGGCTAACTATTCCTTATTGACAATTTTAAGTGAGCGACGCCAATTATATACCGGTGAACTTGATATGTGCGGTTTTGAAGGTAAGTATTGTGATAGTGAAATTACAAAATTTTATGATATCGCCAAAAGTTCTCTGAAAAGAATGATCCCCGATTTTGATGAGTCAAAATTAGGTATGCGTGTCGCCCAAATATCAATTGAAGAAGGGGAATCGAAGGTGACTCTCAATGAACAATTCAGAGGGAGAAGAGATGACTGCAATTTTCAGAACTTGCAAGGAATCACTTTTGAACATGCAAAAGAGCTATTACCTACAACAACTCGTAATCGGCGATTACCTCTATATCACTTGTCCCTCTGTTATGAAACCCCTTTTAATATAATTGGCGCGGTTAGAGGAGAGCCTATAAAAATTGTGACTAGCTCCTATTCTTTTGCGAGGATTTGACATGACAAAACTATCTCAGCAAAAAGGTGTGGCGGGTATTATTTTCATACTTTGCTTACCAGTGTTAATTATGACATTCGCTTTTGCGTCAGGTTATACTCAGCGACTACTTGCGCACTCAAAACTAGAGGAGGCAACCGAAATTGCCAGTTTAGCTTTGATCGCGAACCCCGGAGGTAATAACCAAGAAGATCAAGACTACGCAAAACTGTTGGTAGATTTATATGTCACCGACAATATTAACGATGTTGAAATTGATGTTACAACAGCACGATGCGAATACGCTGACGGCTGTGTACAAAGGAACAATGAGTTGTCACCATTTACAGATTTCACTGTAGCGGCTACGACGGAGCACAAATCATGGATAACTCATGATGAAATTGGAGTAGAACCTGAGTTTAAAGTCTCTGGTCGTTCTGTTACGCGTAAGTTTCTACCTCAACCTGTTGATATATATTTTATTCTTGATACGAGTCAATCAATGAGTAACCCATGGAGGGGAGAGAGGAATACAAATGGGACGATTAAAACACAGATGGATGTAGTTAAAGAGACGATTGTTAAAGTTGTAAAAGATTTAAAAGAGTTTAAAACGGGTGAAGATAATAAAAGTAAGATCGCTCTGGTTACTTATAGTGCATACAACACTAAATTTGATAAGAATTCTAATAAAGTACAGCTGTATGATTATACCCGAGGTTTTGATCATACTGTAGCATCGTTTAAAAATATTGTTGATAATATGTTTGTGCAAGATTGGCCGGAAGAAACTTCGAGGTGGGACTATATGTATAATTCCTCACAGGACCTCCCACTCACTGATAATTATGATACTTTTATCCGTGATGTCGAATCGGATAAATTGCAACCTGCAACAGGCGGCGGAACAATGTCTTGGCTCGGCTTAATTGCCGCAGCTAAAGAGGCAGATAAAATTAAGATGAAGGACCGAAACCCTGAACAAGTTTTTATTTTCTTATCTGATGGTTCAGATAATAAAGTAAACTATCCTAATGAATTATATCGAGAAAATACGAAAGCATATCGATCAAAACACAATGTTGATTGGACATATTATAAAGATAGCCCTCCAGTTCTTCAGTATCAACAGTACTTGAAAACATTAGTGACTAAATATAACCTCTGTGAACAATTACAAAAAAAAATTGGTCAAAGTAAAAATAAATTTCAAAGAGAAACTGCATCTCTTGAAGGTGAAAAAACTAAGGTAACAATGGGTGTTATCGGTGTTAACTATATTGTTAAGGAGGATGATGGTTTTGGCGATTGCGTGGGGCGTAAAAATATCTACCATGCAAAGAAAGGTAAAGATGTTTATAAATATATTCTGAACCTTATTAACGAAGAAACAGGAAGATTAAAAGATTAATATGAAAAAACTTATCCCGATTCTGCTTTTTATTTTATCCGGTAATGCTGTAGCTAATTGCGTTAATTATACTGAAGAATACACAATCTCGAAAACACTGATAGGGACAGATACAGTCGTCACTCAAGTTCCGGGAGTATTATCGGTAGAAGTAACTGAAGAAAAAAATATTGTTCAAGATAAAAAAATAATTAAAACTGATGCGATAAATGTCACGGATGCCTGCGCATTTGACCAAGAGTCGATGTCGCTTCTATTGAACTATCAGACAAATAAGCATTTGTTGACAGATAAGCACAAACAAGCGATTGCACAATACCTAGAGCTGGTTGACCAAGACAAGAAGATTGTTATTGAAGGGCATACTGATGACGTTGGTTCTAAAGTCTACAATAAGAAGCTTTCTCAGCGTCGAGCATCATCCGCAACAGTTTATTTGAGAAAGACACTTGGGTTGGGCAATCGTATTATTGAAAAAGCTTTTGGGGAAGCATCCCCGATCTGTAAGGTTGAAGAAAATGCTGCTTCTGGCTGTAATCGAAGAGTTATATTGACGATTCAATGATGTATGGTTTATTCGTTGTTACGGTCATATTAATTGTTATGTGTGCTGCGTTGTGTGGTATCTGAAAAAAGGCTTGATACAATGTATCAAGCCTTTTTGTGTTTTTATTACAACTAGTTATTTAATTATAAAAAAATATTAATTAATTTTTAGCATTTATTTTTATATCATA
The DNA here is from genome assembly GCF_041439375.1 of Vibrio crassostreae. Lineage (GTDB taxonomy): Bacteria > Pseudomonadota > Gammaproteobacteria > Enterobacterales > Vibrionaceae > Vibrio > Vibrio crassostreae_D. Next base: position 13,531 of record NZ_JBGONY010000088.1, read on the forward strand.
GGGAATTATTTATTATTGTGCTATAAACATGTGTAAACGAACATTATTGCTTTTAACGTTATTTATTTATTCCTTCAACGTCTATTCTAGTCAAGTGGTCAATATTAAAAATATAGGGGAGCAACTCGAGTGGATTACATCTAATTCTACTCTAGTTGAAGATAAAACCCAGTCTTTGCTAGGCGTGGACCTAAATGGAAATAAGATACGTGACGATATTGATGAGGTAATGAGCCAGTTAGTTATGAGTGATGCTGGTGAGGAATTCATTACTCGATATATTAATTATTCATTCAGTATTCTAGACTACGATTTTTCTGAAAATAGAGTTGAAAATATAATTTTTGCCAATTCAATCTATGATGAATACCGACATGTTCGCCATTGTTACAAGGAGTCAGGTGTTGATGGAAAAGACTTGTATGACACCATTAATATTATTAATAAGTTAATATTTAATACCGATGACAGAATCGTTGCTTATTTTAATTATGAGAAGTACATTAATATAATGAGTGCCAGTGATAAGGTAATTTATGATTGCTAGTGTTTCAGTACCAAAATATAACTTCTATTTAAAAGCATTCTTGATCAAAAAATTTAGGTGTTTTCTGGCTTTGTTTCCTAAATCAGGGAACTAATGCTTAAAGCTACGATCAGATCATC
>NZ_JBGONY010000089.1:0-13550 GCF_041439375.1 Vibrio crassostreae
CCAGAGAATGCCACTTCGCCTTCAACTTTGTTGTTACCAGTAAACATTTGTAGCTTACCATCTTCAGTTACAGACGCTTTCACAGAGTCTTGTTGACCGTTGATGTACGTTGCTAGCTCTTCGATATCGTCACCCGCTTTTGCGTTGATGTCGATTTCTTGTGCTTGACCGAAGTTATCAGTGAACGACAGTTTTAGGTCGTTAGAGCCAGCTTGAACGTTCCAATCTTTGTCTTTCGCGTTCTCAGTTTGGTAGCTCTTACCACCCATCTGAGCATTATCAGAGCGCATGTCTTTCAGTTGAAGCATTACCGCTTCACCGTTATCCGCACCGATTTGGAATGATTTAGTGCCGTGAGTACCGTTAAGCAGCTTGTTACCACCAAAAGACGTCGTTTCCGCGATACGGTTTAGTTCGTCGTTCAGTGCTGTTACTTCTTCTTGAATCGCTACACGCTCAGATTTTGAGTTTGAGCCGTTTGAAGATTGTAGAGACAAATCACGCATACGTTGCAGGATGTTCGTTGTCTCGTTCATTGCACCTTCAGCAGTTTGTGCAATAGAGATACCGTCATTCGCGTTACGTACAGCAACATCAAGGCCGCGGCTCTGAACATTCAAACGGTTAGAGATTTGTAGACCCGCAGCGTCATCTTTTGCGCTGTTGATTTTTGAGCCTGAAGCTAGACGCTCCATTGATGTTTGTTGTGCGCTGTTTGCGTTGTTTAGGTAACGTTGCGCTGTCATCGCTGAAACGTTTGTATTTACATTCACTGCCATGGTGATTTCTCCAATTGATTTTCCGGTATAGCGGTTTCCGACGTCTCGGAAAACCAAGTAGTTATCTCTAAGTTACTTTTAATAACGGCGTGATTGGCGAAACCTTTAGGAAAAAAACAACAAAATTAAAGAAATAGCGATAAAGGAGAAGAAAGCGTGACTGGCAGTAAAATTATCAAAAAAAGATGAGAAAAACACTAAAGTTGCCGAGAAGTCGGTCGAGCGACAATTTGTATTTTAATTAACCAAACGGACTGATTAAGCCGAAACACATTTATAATATTTTAGGCAATTTATTAACCCAATAAGGTTAAGGCAAGGTTCGGCGCCTGCTTTGCTTGGGCCAATATTGTGGTGCTCACCTGCTGCAAAATTTGTTGCTTAAGCATTTGAGTGGTTTCCTTGGCGTAATCAGTATCTTTAATTCTACTATTTGATGTCGCCAAGTTCTCATGAACATTTTCGAGATTATTAATCGCATGATCAAAGCGGTTTTGCATTGCGCCTAATTCAGAACGATGACTATCCACGTACTTCATCGCTGTATCCAAAATAGAGACAGCACGCTGCGCACCACCCACATCGGTCACGTTGATGTCGTCGACAGATTCGTAATAACCCGCCGACATCGAAAGTTCACTGGCTAACGAACCTGAGAAAGAGATCGTGCCGGCCGTATCTTCGCCAGACATGTAGATCTGAAGTTGCCCTTCGTCATTGACGGAAGCCGATACCAGATCTGTTTGACCATTGATGTAAGTCGCCAGCTCTTCAATGTCATCGCCCGCTTTAGCATTAATGGCGATCTCTTGAGGCTGACCAAAACGGTCGGTAAAAGACATCGTCATATCATTCTGGTTGGATTTTACTTCCCACGAGTCACTTGCCATGCCACTTGCGACATAACTAAAGCCCCCCATGTTGATGTCATCGGTGCGCATGCTTTTCAGGCCGATTTGCACCGCTTCACCAGAACTACCACCGATCTGAAATGACGAGCTACCAAAACTACCGTTAAGGAGCTTTTTTCCACCAAATGAGGTGGTTTCCGCAATTCGATTCAGCTCGTCATTTAAGGCGGTGACTTCCTCTTGAATAGCGATTCGTTCCGATGAGCTATTCGACCCGTTACTCGCTTGTAGGGACAAATCTCTCATGCGCTGCATGATATTAGTGGTTTCATTCATTGCTCCTTCTGCCGTCTGCATAATGGAGATTCCGTCGTTAGCGTTTCGAACCGCGACATCAATGCCGCTCATCTGCGCTTCTAATCGATTCGAAATTTGTAAGCCAGCCGCATCGTCTTTTGCACTATTAATACGACTCCCTGAAGCTAAGCGCTCCAAAGATTGGTTCAGCATGTTGTTGGCATTCGACAGATTCCTCTGAGCCACCAGCGCTGAGACATTTGTATTAACAGTTATAGCCATAGACCTTCACTTACAAAAAGATGAATAAAACTCACGATTGCTCTTGTATCGACTAATCCATCTAAAGCTTTAATAAAAAAGGAGCCCTGAGGCTCCCTTTGTTTATTCTATTTTGAGACGATTTACTTAACCGTTAATGTACTCAACATGTCAGTTGAAGGAGCAAAGTAGTAAGCGCCTGTCACCGCTTTAGTAAAACGAAGCAGTTGGTCTGTTTTACCATCTGTTACGCCATACATGCTCTCTAGCATCGCATCAAAGTTATGACGGACATTACAGTAAGCAATGAACAATAAGCCGTGATCGCCCGTTGCTGTGCCGTAAGGCAGGCTGTGACGAACAATTTTAAGGCCCTTGCCTTCTTCTTTAATATCCACACGACCAACGTGAGACGCCGCAGGAACATCTTCTAGCTCGATTGAATCGGGCTTAGTTCGGCCAATCACTTTCTCTTGTGCTGATACATTCAATCGGTTCCAAGCTGGCAGATTGTGCACAAAACGTTGCACCATCACATAGCTACCGCCAGCAAATTCACCTTCAGGCACAATCGCCACTTCAGCGCGCTGTGCGTCTTTCGGGTTTTCGGTGCCATCAACGAAGTCGGTCATGTCACGTGAATCTAGGAAACGGTAACCGTAGGTTTCATCAACTACTTCAACGTCCGCAGCTACTTCAGATAGCAATTTACGTAGGATGAAGAAGTGCAGATCGTGTCGATTTGAATGACAGTGAATCAGAACATCAGACAATGTGCTCGGTGCAGTGACATCACCTTCGCCAAGCGCAGGGAAATCAATGAGGTCAGACGGAGCAGCTTGCTCGAACTTATCCCAAAAAGCCTTTGAGAACGCAACTGACGCCGTTAAGTTCGCATCTGGTTGAGTTTGATTGAGCCCTTCGATTAGCGCAGGAATCTTTTGAATTTCTGCGAGTACATTAGTAGCGTTAGCATTCACTTTAAGTTGAACGTAAAGAGCGAAAGGCCCAGCTTCTGGCAAGATAGCACTTTGAACGTTAGGCTGCTCATTTGAGGAGTTAAGCATAGATTATTCCTTCCATTTTTAGCTTCTAAGTATAATTGTGAATAGGACAAATGTTTTGATGAGAATCAGTCTTCGTGCTCAACCACTTTAAAGCAATCCTTTGCTGCATGGCTATTAGTTAGATAAAGCGCTAACCATAAGAGCAGCAATAGAGTGAGACCATTTGACCAACGGAACCATCCGTTATCCAAATAGATTAAATAAATCGTATGAGAGCCTTGTGCCAAGATAGCCATCATGGTGACCCAACGCCCCCAAGATACGACTTTATTCAGGCGCTTTCTATCTGGAGATCTTAGCCCAAACAACCACATGAGTAACAAGCTAGGGATACTCAAAGCGATCCCTACATAAAACATATGATGATCTGGATAGATGATCTCGAGAATATCGGTTCCCGACTCTCTACTTGCACCTGCAACAATGAACACGACCAGCGCTTTCGCAAGAAACAGCCAACCCAACCATAATAGAATTGGGGCTTTTAAAAAGCCGTGCTTATCGTATTGTTCTATGGAGTACCGCACAAATCTCACTTTCACTTAGTTTCAAACCAACACTTTAACGCAAATCATTCATACTTAACTAGGTTTGCGTTATCTTATTGGTTAATCCGTTTTAATTATCGAACTCAGTATGAAAAAGAAAACTAGTACACCGTCTGTTGAATCTCAACAAGAAGCACTGAAGATAGCCAAAGCGACTCAAAAACCCGCTCAAACCAAAGAACAAACTAAATTGATTGCTCAGGGGATTGAGAAAGGCATTGCGCTCTATAAGAAACAGCAAAAAGAACGCAGTCGCCAAGCTGATAAAGCAAAGAAACGTGTACAGAAAGAGAAGCAGACTCAACAAGCGCACCAAGCTCAAGAGCAGGATATCGACACTAGCGTTGAAACCGCATCAAATCACGCCAATAAATTGCCGTGGCTACTATTGGTCGCTAGCTGGATAGGCTTCGCAATTTATTTGATGAAATAACAGGATAATCGTATGAAAAAGGAATTAGTCGCTTTGATTATAAGTGGTGCATTGCTAGGTTGCACGACACCGACATCAATGCCCCATAGCGAAGCTGACCAAGTAAAAATGGATTATCACGGACTGATTGATATCAACAAGTGCGATTACAAAGGGGAAGTCACTGGCAGCGAAGGCCACTGGTACAGCTATCTATTCTTCCCAAATGACACTCTGATTCAAGGCGCAATGAACGAGTTAAAATTCAACGCCATTGAATTAGGTGCAGACACAGTCATATTTACCCTTCCCCAAGACTTTGCCACTTCCGTGACCATGCTGGGCACAGCTTATTTGTGTGAGTAGATAGAAACGTAATTAGGTAGCTCAGCACTAAAATGAGCGAGATGCTACCACGACTACTTCTACTACAAAAAAGAAAGCCAGCTTTCGCTGGCTTATGCACTAAATCCAAGGCTTGTTGCTATATCGCCTTTACGCTGGATAACCCATTGACTGTCAAATGGCCCCCAGTCGGATAACTGGTAATAGCCATCATTATGACGTCGCCCATCTTGAACAAACATAAGTTCAATACCGATCCCCGGTAACGCCTTGAGTACATCTTGAATAGTACGACGAGGCCACCCCGTTTTTTCGATGAGTTTAGGCACATTTGGCCTATCAAGGCTTTCCACTAACAATGCTAAATATAGCCGCCTTGCAAAAACAGGACTCAACTCCATTGACACCTCCTATATATGTGCAGCTCAATTATTTCTTTTTTCGCTGACAACATGTTGAGGCTGATCAATAAGTCTCCAATAGTGACATTTTCTTACGCTTTTTTTTCACTCTATGAAATATTCATCACTCTATTTTGTCTGAGTTGCTGCTTCCTGATAGGATTCAACTCATAACAATGAAATAAAATCACTCAAAGGAAGAATAATGACTATCACTATGTTTGGTATCCCAAATTGCGACACTATTAAAAAAGCAAAGAAATGGCTCGAAGCTGAAGGTATCGAGTTCGAATTTCACGATTATCGCAAACAAGGCATCAACACAGAGCTAGTAACAAACTTCTGTTCTGAGCTAGGTTGGGAGCTTGTGCTAAACAAACGTGGGACAACTTATCGCCAACTTCCTCAAGAGCAAAAAGACACGTTAACGGAAGAAAAAGCAGTGGCTTTGCTTGTTGAGCAACCAGCAATGATCAAGCGCCCAATCTTAAAAGTAGATGGTAAGCTTCACATTGGATTTAAAGCAGACCAATACGCGGCTATTTTTTCTTAGGCCGTTGTATTCACATAGATAAACAACTGGACGTTGATCATGAAATCAGCGTCCTAAACATTAATGACTAGACGTTTTATTTAAACAAGGAATTCAAGGATGACAGACAGCCCAACTTTGGCTCTGGCAAAAGACCTAATCAGCCGTCAATCGGTAACACCAGAAGATGCAGGTTGCCAAGACCTGATGATTGAACGCTTAAAAGCACTCGGTTTTGAAATCGAAGTCATGGTATTTGAAGATACTACGAACTTCTGGGCTCGTCGTGGTACCGAAGCGCCTCTATTTGCCTTTGCAGGCCACACTGACGTGGTTCCAGCTGGCCCAATCGAACAATGGAACACCAAGCCATTTGAGCCAACGATTGTTGATGGCTACTTACATGGTCGCGGCGCGGCAGATATGAAGGGCTCTCTGGCATCAATGATTGTGGCTGTAGAACAGTTCATTGCCAAACACCCAGATCACACTGGTTCAATCGGTTTCCTTATCACCTCTGATGAAGAAGGTCCTTTCATCAACGGTACGGTACGTGTTGTTGAAACGTTGATGGCGCGCGGTGAGAACATCGACATGTGTATTGTCGGTGAACCATCAAGCACTGAGTTTGTAGGTGATGTAGTGAAGAACGGTCGTCGTGGCTCTATCACAGGCGACCTAACGATTAAGGGTACACAAGGTCATGTTGCCTACCCTCACCTTGCGAATAACCCAGTACACAGCTCTCTGCTTGCAATCAACGAGTTGGCAACGACTGAGTGGGATAAAGGTAATGATTACTTCCCACCAACCAGTTTCCAAATCCCAAATGTAAGCGCGGGCACAGGGGCTTCAAACGTTATCCCCGGTGAGTTCAATGTTCAGTTTAACCTCCGTTTTAGTACCGAGTTAAGCAACGACATCATCGTTGAACGAATCACAACTACGCTAGATAAGTACGACTTCGAATACGACCTTAAATGGACATTCAATGGTGACCCGTTCTTAACAGACGCAGGCTCATTACTTGACGCTATTGTCGATGCAGTAGGCGACGTAAATGATGTTAAACCTGCGTTACTTACAACAGGTGGGACATCTGACGGACGCTTTATTGCACGCATGAAAGGGCAAGTCGTAGAACTAGGCCCTGTGAATGCAACTATTCACAAGGTTAACGAATGCGTGAAAGTGGCTGATTTAGAGAAGCTAACCGACATGTACGAAAAAACATTAGTGAACCTGTTCGCTAAATAGTTCTTTTATCAGCGATTCATAGCATCTAATTCTTGAGAGGCACGTTATGACACCAGAGCAGCTAACCGGACAATCAGATTCTCACCTAGAACCTAGCCTGATCGGTACCAAGACCTTCTTGGTTCACAGTGAGGTTAAGAATGACCTAAACAATTTGATTGAAGCTGCTCAACTCGCTGGTTTTAAAATGGAGATTGCCAGTGGCTTTCGCGACTATGAAAGACAATCTTTGATTTGGAACCGTAAGTTTTCTGGCGAAGCTCTGATATTAGATTCAGAGAGCCAACCACTTGATGCTTCAACACTGACTGAACATCAAAAGTTGTCGGCTATCTTGAGATGGTCTGCGCTTCCCGGTGCGAGTCGTCACCATTGGGGTTGTGACTTCGATGTCTTTGCTCGTAACCTCTTACCTGAAAGCACACAGCTGCAATTAGAACCATGGGAATACCTTACCGGCCACCAGCAAGCGTTTTACCAATGGCTATCGGTTCATGCTGAACAATTGGGGTTCTTCTTCCCTTACAGTCAAGACCTGGGTGGTGTGGCGATAGAACCTTGGCATATTAGCCATCGTAACGTTTCGGAGTCGTGTTTATCACAGTTATCTCCCACTTTACTTGGCAAGCAACTCCAATCTAAGCCAATATTAGGGTATGAGATTATTATGGAGCAGCTAGACGAGATCTACGCACGCTTCGTAGCGAATATCAGTCATTAGGAGCGCTTATGTTGGAGTGGCTTACAAACCCTTGGGTTATCATCATCATCGTGGTTAGCGTCGTGGTGGGTAACATCGCAGCTCTTAAACAGACTGCCAATATGGATCTGACAGGTCGTGGTAAAACAGAGCGAGATTTAGATAAACTCAATCGCTTGGATAAACTTAACCAAGAGAAAGCTGAAAAAGAAGAATCCAAAGACAACAAAGACGCATAGCTTTTTACTTTGGGTATCCACTTGATTAACTAATAGTCTGATAACAACGAACACAAAAAAAGAGGACACTATGTGTCCTCTTTTTTATTGGCTTTAGCTAATCACAGAGCTGATTGAACCCAGCTCTGTGACTGCTTAAGTGCTACTACTCAGCTTTCGCTTCTTTGTCATCTTTGGTCTGGTCAGCAATATGCGCTAGTACCGGAACCATTGACTTAAGCAGCTCTTCTTCTACTGGCTTACCTGATGCATCCGTTACGTTAATCGACGTACGGTTACCAAGGTCACCAAATAGGAAGTTGTAAGTGCCTGGCGCTAAATCGATAGGCTGTAGGCCAATTTCTTCCCAGAACTCATCATCTGGTGCGGCGTACTTAGCTTTCACTGTACCTTGAGACTGGTTGCGCTCTTCAAGCTCAAAGCCCATAGCAGGCAACAAGTTTGGCAGACGCTGCCAGAATACATTGTATGGTGTACGAGCAATAATCACAGGGAAACCACTACGGTCAGCACCCATTGAGATCGGAATACGCTTCACCAACTCTTGTGCTTTCAAAGCTGCTTCAGCACGAAGGTTTTCATCGTACTTAGCCATCACTAAGTTAGTTAAGAACGCGTTGTAACGCTCTTTATTGGTTGCCGTTACTGGCTTCTCTTCAGTACCTTCACGCCAATCAATAAGGTTAATCTTAAAGCCATGACGGTTGTTCGCTTGGAAACGAGAGATAGAGTAGCGGCTGCCAAGCTCTACGTCTTCATCTTCAGAAACCCAAGTTACCCAATCAGTCTCAATCTCATTCTCGGATTGCTCACGAATACCAATACCACGTTGAGCTAGCATATCTACTGCTGTTTGCCACACTCTGTCTGCCTCTTCAGCACGAAGAAGCCATAATGTCACTTCACCATTTTGACGCTCAGCGCGAGCACCCGGGATCAATTCAAGAACCTGTTGCGGTGGGCGAATATCAACTTCACGACCTGTACCACCACTGAACTCACCGCTTGGGATGTCAAAATTTGGGTAGAACTGAGGCTGAGCATCTTCAGGCAACTGCCATTGTGAAAACTCAGGTGTTTCTAAGTATTCGAAATCATCTTTGGCTTGGCGACGTTGAGTCGGGCTGCCAGAACATGCTGTAAGAACGAAAACAGCCAGTGACCCAATCACTAGCTGGTGAGAATACTTCATTTATACTCCTAAATGCCGAAAGTTCGCTTCGGCATCACTTCATACGTTTTAGTAAATGCACGCTTCAGTCATTGCTTGAGCAACAACAGGTTGAGCTGGTTCTGACAGTTCAGTCAGCGGTAGACGTAAGCCACCTTCAGCGATCAGACCCATTTTATGAACCGCCCATTTTACGGGAATAGGGTTAGATTCAACGAACAAATTCTTATGTAGAGGCATCAAACGCTCATTGATCGCTTCTGCTTCTTCAAACTTACCTTCTTTTGCTAGCTTGAACATGGTTGCCATATCAGCGGCTGCAACATTATTCGTTACAGAAATCACGCCATCGCCACCACGCTTAACAAATTCTAGACCTGTTAAGTCATCACCACTTAGTAAGATAAAGTCTTCGCCACAAAGTTCACGGTGAATTGCAATTCTGTCGAGATCACCCGTCGCATCTTTAAGTGCAACGATGTTTTCGATCTCAGCAAGGCGAGCAACCGTTTCTGGCAACAAGTCTACAGCAGTACGACCAGGAACATTGTATAGGATTTGTGGAACGTCACTGACTTCAGCAATCGCTTTGTAGTGTTGGTACAAACCCTCTTGAGTCGGTTTGTTGTAGTAAGGCGTTACGCTCAGACAGCCTGCAATACCAGAACCATTCAACAAACGGCTGAATAGAACAGATTCGTGAGTTGCATTTGCACCTGTACCAGCGATAACGGGAATACGACCATCAGCAAATTCAACGATCTTGTTGACGACTTTGACATGCTCTTCAATTGTGAGTGTTGAAGACTCACCTGTTGTGCCAACCGCAACCAGACCATCACTACCTGCAGCAACATGGTGATCAACCAACTTTTTAAGGCTGTCGAAATCCACTTCGCCATCTGCGTTAAATGGCGTAACTAGCGCAACGATACTTCCTGAAAACATGTCTATCTCCCTTAATTTATTCTTTTTGCATGTTACTGTAAGCCAATCAATAAACACAAGACATTAAAGTGGCTTACCGGCAACATCTGCATTAAATATTGTCGTATGTTTGAGGTAAAACGACTTCTAACAGCGTTCTACCTAGAATTTGGGTAACCTGCGCTCAATCTAGCGGATAGCACCTAACTGGATGTCAGTAACAAGTAAGCTGTGATCTCATCACTCTATCTCGTTTTTTAACGCACCTGACATTCTTATCATTGGTTACATGTTAGAAGCAAGGTGGCTCATAAAAAGCCCCTTACGCACGCTTATTCCACAAGCTAACTGTGCTAACATGCATGAATCAATGGAATATAAAGAGACGTGATTTTATGACTCAACATCTAGTAATCACAGCTGTGGGCACTGATCGCCCAGGTGTATGCAACCAAGTGGTTCATTTAGTCACCCAATCAGGCTGTAACATTATTGATAGCCGTATCGCTCTGTTTGGCGAAGAATTTACGCTTATCATGCTACTGTCTGGAAAGGCAAATAACATTACCCGCGTTGAAACCACCCTGCCCTTGCTTGGCCAAGAGCACGACTTGATTACGATTATGAAGCGAACCTCGCCTCATGATGTTATTGAGAACTCCTACACGCTGGAAGTTTTCGTTGAGTCAGACGACAAACTCGGCCTGACCGAGCAATTCACTCAGTTCTTCGCAGACCGCAATATCGGCCTCGACTCGCTTAGCGCGCAGACCATCAATAAGTCCAAGGTTCAGCTCGATAACGACCAATTCCATATCTCTATTACCGCTTCTGTGCAATCAGAATGTAATTTGATGCAGCTACAAGAAGAATTCAATTCGCTGTGTCAGAGCCTATCAGTCCAAGGCTCGCTCAACTTTATCAAAAACAGTCTTTAAAAAGGAAATGTCATGAATACGCTAACGGCTGGTGTTCCAGCACCTGCTTTTTCTCTTCCAGATCAAGATGGCAATATCGTATCTCTTGGTGACTTCAAAGGTAAAAAAGTACTTTTCTACTTTTACCCAAAAGCAATGACTCCGGGTTGTATTGTGCAAGCTGAAGGCCTGCGTGATATCAAAGCACAGCTTGATGACCTAAATGTGGTTGTTTTAGGTGTAAGTGTTGACCCTGTAAAACGCCTACCAAACTTCGTTGCGAAGAAATCTCTAAACTTCACACTGCTGTCTGACGAAGACCACAGCGTTGCTGAGCAGTTTGGCGTTTGGGGCGAGAAAAAATTCACCCCTGATTTTTTTTAATGACAAGGAACCTTGATTGTTCTTTATGACGAACTACCTTTTGTATATGGATGACATATATAGGTTCGTTTCGTTATGGAAACATATGAAGAGAGACATTCTGACGCATATAATGACTACCGATTGCTTTCCATCGAGGTTGATACTTTAGCAAAGCTAAAATTCTCAGAGGGTTTCAATGCTGACTCTGATGAAGTACCTCTCTTTCCCTACCTATCCCCATCCAAGTTTCAATCACGCCGAAAGAAAACCGATATTATCCTTGCTCCAGATGGAAGTGTTGTTTATCCACAATCTCTTTATCTGGTTTCCAAGCTACGAGGTGAGGGTTCCGTCAAAGACACCGACTCAATCGCCAAAGGGTTACTAGCCTTCACGCGATACCTAGACTCTACCCATTACACGCGAGTTGATGACGAAGGAATTGAGATACCACCAGAATATTTAACTTATAAAACAGTTACAAAGTATGAAGAAGAAGGTGCCCCATGGCGCTTCGCAGAGCACCTTCTAGCGAACTGTCGAGCTAAAGGAAAAGCTAAAGGTGACGAAGCGTACTCGCTTAGTACTGCAAGAAACTATATGGGCGCTGTCATTGGTTTTTATAAATGGATGCAAAAATACGGCTACCTTAAAAATGATGATGACCATGTTTTAACACACTTTAGCGAAAGTGAGGTTTACGCAGACCTCAATCAGCACGACATGCTTGCCCATACCAAATTTTACGAAAAACGAGTATATGAAACATCGAACATCATGAAGATGTTCCCAAAAAACGCTCAAACACCTGCACATCAAAAGCTGAAGCCTATGACATTTGATCATAAAGAACTGTTCTACCAACATTTTGATATGTTACCAAAAGCAGTTCGCCTTATGCTCAGGCTTTGTGAAGAGGCAGGGCTTAGGATTGATGAAGCCACTCATTTTCCTGCTCATAACATTGGCGACAAAGATTGCAGTGAGCTAGACGTTGTACCAGTGCATATCTCACATACCAAAAACAGTAAGCCCCGTACGATTGAAATTCCTATTGCACTTTATGGGGAACTAGAACAATTCAAAGAAAGTAATCAACGACAAAAGAATTTAGCTCGCCGAAAAGAACAGTTCGATTCCAACAAAGAAGGCACCACCAATTACCTCTTTACTTCCAACAAAGGACGGCCATATACAGAAAACACTCTGGAAGTACATTTTGGCGTACTAAGAAAGCGTCTCCAAACAATAGACCCTACCTGGTACTACCGAATCCATGATCTACGCTCAACGTTTGCCACACATTGGCTTGAGAATGAATATAGAAAGCGGCAAGTTGTCTATGAGTACCTAATGGATGAGTTAGCTTCGCTAATGGGACACTCAAACACCGCAACGACGGAAAAGTACATAAAGTTCATGAATAAGTTTGATAACCAATTGAAAGTAGCAGTGAGTAAAAACAATAAAATAAATGGGGAGTAGTAACATGACAAAAAGCCCATTAGCTAAAAACTCAAAGACCAACAAGCACGTTAGAAATAGTAAAAATGTTATTCCGTTGCGACTAACTATCCCTTACAAGGACAGCATACACAGAACGGTAACAGAGTTTGATATATCGCATTTGTTGCACCTTAGTGCCAATAGCAATAACGATAAAATTGAAAGCCGCACACCTTACTTACGAAACTTTTGCAAACAAGCCAAGCAATACGTTGATAACGGTAACTCTACATCATCAACAGCTAGTATTTATAGTAACTTAAGGTCTTATATTGTCTGTTGTGACGCCTTAAAAATTAGCCCTTTTTCAAAAGAAAGTTATTTAAAATATGCTGGGAATGGTGGTGAATTAAGGCATCGCATTAGAATGTATCACCCATCCCAAAAGCTATGGGAACGGCAACATGACGATGAAATTGGTATCAAAGAGTCTACTGCAGGAAACTCAGCCACATTCCTTCGTACCGCTCTCACCTGGTGCGGACTACCAGCTAATTCATGGGCAAACCTGCATCGCGGCTTCGCTTGCGAAAATACACCAAACGATGGCTACTCTAATACTGAAGAAAGTATCCTCGTAAATCGCCTAAGTGAGTTATTTTTTACATTGGCTCCACAGCTTATTGCTGCAAAAAAAGAAAACTTACCACTACCTGATAAGTTACATGTTCCAATTAATGTGGGTGGATATCAAGAAACCATTTCAATTGAAACATCTGTCAAAGCCAGCAACTTAGGTCAAAGTAAAAACGGTACTTCTGTCAATCATAGCTCTGCCTTTAACATGACGATGGGAGCAGCTTATCATCTGATGTGTTTTTTCACCTCCCTAAACGATAGCGACATAAAAAGCATCGCCCACCCAATTACAATCCATACCGGTGATCGTGATAAAAGTTTAGAGATAGTTAAGGTATCAAGGGCTTTGTTTCCTAAATCAGGGAACTAATGCTTAAAGCTACGATCAGATCATC
>NZ_JBGONY010000090.1:0-13415 GCF_041439375.1 Vibrio crassostreae
GAAATACGCGAAACGGGGTAGTTCTATCTTTAAATTTAATTACGCAACAAAGCCAATTTGCTTTGATGTAATGTACACATCTCTCTTTTAACATAGCTGCGCCAACTAAAGGTATAGCCATTAAGAGTAGGAGTAACAACCATGTTTATTCAAGTTGTCGATAATAATTTCTTCCAAGTTTGCATTTTGAATATTGATGGAACTGTCTCGTCAAACCGGAAGGCTCATCGAGACAAGTTGCTCCACACAAGTTACCTACTTCCAGGTAATGGCTGATGAGCTATGGAGTAATGTTTAGCAAGTCTTGTTAGGGCTTGGTTTTAAGGTATCGGCTGATGCCAGCGTCACATTTTAAACTCAGTAATAGTTGCGCGTTTCTCCTGAGAGCCTATTATTCGCCGAGTTATGAAATGTTGTTCTATGCCCAAAATCAAGCCTTTTGGGTGTTCCAAGACGTGCCTGAGTGCGGTATTTATGACAACATGAAAACCGCAGTAGATACAATGAAGAAAGGTAATAAGCGTTAGTCAATCGACGCTTTTTAATGGTCAACCATTACCTTTTCGAAGCTGATTTTTGTAGTCCCACTGTAGGGTGGGGGAAAAGGGCAAGTAGAAAAGAACGTTCGTGATGCGAGGTCAATCATTGGCCAACGCATCCCGAGAGTAACAATGCTTGAATAACTACTTGGCTTGAAGCGCATTGGGTTCAGGAATGGCAATCGCGCCAGCCCCTCAATATAGTAACCAAGCCATTGAATAAGTCTGGTTCAACGAGCGCTCTCACTTAATGAAAGTAACGGCGCCATTCTATGGCTTTATCGAGTAAAGCAAGCGAGTGTCCTCGACATGTTTGGTACACTTCGATATAAATAATATTCAGTACCAACGAGTTACGCTAACCACAGAGTCAGTCTGCACGCCAATCCCGATAAAATATTCATCATTGCGGAGTGGCAGTTCGTGGCTGAGCAGCAACGCGTGTTCAAGTCAAAACATGAGACAACCCATATCATCTACGATTGGGGATATTACTTATTAGTAGTTCAGCGTGAACCCGGTTCATTACGAAATTTCGTATCGTCCATCTACTGCCATACAGTTTTAAATACTTACAGTCTATCTTGTTGCAAAGAAACGGCAGAGATAAAGAAATAAGTACTCTTGAGCACCTTAAAATCTCTCAAACTGTAAGGCATAGCGAGCACGATTACCGAACTTGCTTCCCAAAACTGGCCAACTTATCAATAGGCTTAACCGAGACTGGAAACACTGCTTAAAGCGGAAGTATCAGATAGAGAGATACGCAGTATCGTTTATCAAATGAAGTGGCTAAGTTCCCAGCTTATCACCACTTGTACGGTTCTGAGTTTAGTGAAACTACTGCAGATGAGTAACTTATTCGCGGTTTACACCGTTGTGAGTTTGGTTAAGGGGACTGATTGAACGATGTGGCAAGGCTAGAGCGATTATAGCTTTGGCAAATAAGCTTGGGCGTGTGGTCTGATGTGTTCTAGCCGTTGATTGTGAGTATGATTTTAACCGAGCTTTCAATCCGATGAAAACGGAGAGCCATCGTTACTATAGTCTGATTACGCAACAAGTTGATTTAAAAGCACGTTAGGATAGATAGGAAGGAGAGAAATACTCATTGAGCTGGTCGTAAGTAGACCTAGAAATGCGTCGGATATATATTAGCCGCCGTACCCTTCAATTAGTCACTGCAGCCAGAGGTGCGTCCATATGTGTTGCTAATTTAATTTGGAAATCGAATAGATCTGTTTTTCGTCTTTTTCAATCAACTCGATATTTTTCAGGCATATTTGGCTTAGTAAGCAAATTCAATGCTTAGAGCGTAGCGCGAGTTTCCCCCTGACTGTGTGCTGTAATTTCTGAAATCTAGTCGTCCTTCTAACAATTGGTTAACTTGTGACATCGCCGTTTCTGAGAGTGAGCGTTTGTGGTAACCATACCGCTCTTCTCAATACGTATTTGAGCCGTATAATTTCTAGCAACCCACTGAGCGATTTCGAGAATGGTCGAGTTCCTGAACGCTACCCTTTATCTTGGAGGAACAAGCGAAGTCACTCGCTTAATCTTAATAGCAGCGTAGCACGCTCTCGTTTCATAAATACCATCACCAGACACCTCTAGGATGCTTCGCCGTGTTTGGTTCAGTCAATTCGGGAGCACTTCTCCATCGCTAACCGTCGATAAACTTAGCTCAACTGCGATGATTTCATGAGTGCTTGTATCAACTTCAATATGAAGCTTTCTCGAGACACTACTCCTACTATCTGTCCCGTGTTTTTTACTTTCCATTCACCTTCGCCTTCGCCATAAACCTTAAGACCAGTCGCATCAATGGCTAAGTGTCGTATCGCCCTTGTCTTAAATGAAATCTCTACTTGCTTGGTTCTTCGGCTACTACAAGTGTCCTACGGACAACTTAACGATCATAGGCTAATCCAAATATCGAATAGATGAATCCTTGGAATGCCCTCTGGGGTATTGGTAATACTCGCTTTAATGATAGCCAAATCATTGAACTGATTTGAGCTACCGAGCTTACCCTGTTTGCTTTGTGGTCATTGACTAATCGTTTCGTCATCAATTAATAAGTCAGAGAGCAACGGTTAATAATCGTTTGGTTGCATTACTTCCAATTGATTGTTTTGTAACTAGGTTTCGACATGAGGCTACAACGTGTGGTGAATGTAGTTGATCAGATCGTAGGTTGAAGATTTAGTACCTTGATTTAGGAAATAAAGCTCATCATGAGAGGATGACTACGTAAGCCTCAGAGTATTCCTATCTCATTTTTATCTCCTAGTTCTTATAATCATGTTTCAAATTTGTGCTTATAAAAACTAGGAGATAAAAATGAAAAAACACGCATTAATTTTGGGTATTGCTTTTGGTGCGGTGAGCTTAAATGCTCTTGCAAGTAGTACGGCTACCCTTTCATGGACCGGACAAGTAGGTAGCGGCATCGCACATGGTGATTACATGATTACTGGTCATAATGGTTCCACTACAGCTGATGCATTTAGAGGGGATTTAATCAGCGTCGAATCGAATGCAAAATTCGCATCTAATCATATTGTGCTTGAGTTGCGTGAGAATACTGGTTCAGCTTCAGCTCCTGTTCCCGGTGATAAGTGGGGTATAGGTTCAGAGCTCAATGGTACTGCTGTTACTGCCATTAATATCACTTGGAGCGTTGAACATGTGGCTGGAACTATTGGCTCTGGTGTAGATATTGCTTCTCTAAATGGTGGTAACAATCCTATCATCGTGACGATCAATGGTACTCCTGTCGATGAAAAGGCCAGTTGGACAACGACAAGTCAAAATGAAGTAGGTATTCGCGTGAAAAATGATACACCACTAAATCCAAGCGAAGTTGCTGGTAAAGATATTTCGATCGAAGTTGGTATTTCAGCGACTGCGGCATAATTATTAATAATAGGTGGCATGTTATTAATAATTATCACTGCCACCATTTTAAGTTGTTTTAAAATCGATGAAAAAATATCTCGGTCTACTTATTCTGGTTTTCACATCAAATGTTAACTCTGCTGTGAAGAGATACGAAGAAAAAATTCGAATTCAAAGTGAAGTTGATGTTTCAAAATTGTACACTCAATCTATAACTGATATTAAAATGATACCAGATAATATTAATTTGAAGGTAATGTCAGACGGCAGTCGTTTTGAGAGTGAAACTGTGAGTCTAGTTATAGAAACAGATATTCCTAATCAGGTTTCGGGTGTGACTTTAAATGTCCCATACAGAGTTGAGCTTACAGAGAATAAAGCAGAATGTGCTAATAGGATATATCCATCAAATAAGGTCGACTTTTCTGCAAGTCAAAAAATGAATCCTACATTTGTTGCTGTAAAGATTAGTAAGGTTGGGTCTGGCAGTAACGATTACACCTATACGGGTATAGGTAGTCATGATGGCGTAACTTCTGTCAATGATTTTTCCGAAGTGTATGTTCCTTCGGGTGGGATGATTGAGATGAAAAAGAACACTCATCAATTGAATCTTGACTTTTTGGCTTTCAATAGTATTGCTTCAATAATGCCTACAGGAAGCGCGTTGAATACAGAGTGCAGTGGTTCATTGTTGTTTACTGTTACTGTTGGCATATGAATTTGGTGAAAAATTTTGAGAAAATCGTACTATTATACTTTATTTTCTATCTTGATAGGTTCCTTATTTTTTGGTGAAGTTAAAGCAAAGAATGGAACCGTACCTCAAGGGTTCGATGATTTTTTTACTTTTAAAGATACTTTAATCCGATTAAAAAATCTTGATGGTAGTTTTAGCGAGCCAATGTTATTTAATGCGAATTATGACACGGCTAAGTTTGAGAATCGAGATTTGATTGTTCAATACTTAAATGTTAACGATGTGAAAGCTGAATATCATGAAGAAATAATTAAAAATTTTGAGAATGGTTGGTCTAACAAATCTTTTTGCCAAGGTTATGTTCGAGATTGTTTGATAACCCCTGATTTGTATGAGTTTTTATATAATTTTAATGATAAAGAAATTTATTTTTTTGTTGATGAAAAGATATTGAACTTAAATGCTAGAAATGTATATTCTGATTATCATTCAAATTTTAACGATTCACCAGGGTTTGTTAACAATGTTGATGCTTACTTTTCAGCTTATTCTAGCCAGAATTCAATTTTAACTATTAATGATAAAGCAACGTTTGGGCTACCATACGGTTATGTGAGGTCTGACCTAAGTGTGGCGGTATCTTCAGAAAAGCACAACGAGCTAACTGCTTACGAGTTGTCGTACAATCTTGATGTGCTCGACAAAGTGATTAGAGCTGGTTACTTCAAATATTCGCCAGAGGTAAATAGTACTGATTTCTTGTTAGGATTTAACTCGCAAGCTCCACAAACGGCTGTCGTTTTTGGCTCGTCATCCAACATGCTTGTTAGCGAAGCATCATCGAAGAAGCATCTCGCATTCTTTTCACCTCGGTCCGGTGATGTTGAAGTCCAAAGAGACGGGAAAATTATTTACCAAAGTCGCATTAGTGAAGGGAAAAATACCGTAAATTATAGTGAGCTTCCAAGAGGACGTTATCAAGTTGAAATCATTTTAAGACTTGGTGGAGAGACTATAAACCGTGGTAGTTATTCTGTTTATAACAACGATACGGATACACTGAGTCAAGGCGGCATAGACTATATGTTGGCTTTTGGACAACTCTCCCCTGATAATGCCATTAATGATGATGTGATTGATAGCGATTTATTTGTTCAAGGGAGAATAAGTTATCAACTTTTGCCATCGCTGATGATTGGATCAGGGTTGATGAAGTCTTCGCAAGATACAGCACTAGAAAGTGGGATTCGTTATTCTTTATTAAGTGTTGATTCTGATATCTCATTGAGTGTTAAATTATTTGAAAATGCAAACTATATCAATGGTGGTTTGTCGTCAAACTACGGAAATATAAATTATGAAAGACTGGATAACCAAGGTAGTTATCTAGCTAATACTCTTCATGGTGACGAGAGTTATGAACGAATCTACTTGTCGACTAATTACCGATTTGGACTAAGTTCTTCTTTTTATGCAACGTATTCTTATAATAGAAAACTAGATGAAATCTATATTTATGGCGAGCGCACATACGAAGAAGAGAACTATAACTACGATGACCTAACAATTGGATATAGATTCAACTCCATAAATAAGTCCACTGTCGATATCAGTTTTAATACAGACTTTGATACAAATGCTGTGTTTTTTAATTGGACGTTACCATTATCTGATTCGATGGATTTTTCTTCGAGTATTTACGGAGGCGGAGATGACGCTTCAATTAGTCAAATGACCAACTCTATAAGTAAGAGACAGGTCTTTGATTCAAAATTGATTTCTAATTCTTTACAGGTTTCTAGTACCTACGATAGAAATCGCGATTCATTTTGGCAGAGTGGTACGTTTTCTGCCGATTTAAATAATCCTTTTGGAAGAGCGAGTACATCTGCTTATTTTTCTAGTGATGGAAGTGTTGGTATAAGTGGGAGTCTATCATCATCTCAAATTTTATTTGAAGACGGATATGTATCATCAAGCCCATCTAATTCTTATTTGGTTTTAGATATTGATAATAAAGAAAAATGGGACGATGATAATCAAATTGACCGTGGATATTTGATGGTTAAGCGGGATGGAAAAATAATGACCAAGAAAATGATCGAAGAAGATCAAGAGGTTATTCCATTGGGAGATTATGAAAAGTATGAAGTGTTTTTCGATACAGAAAGTGTCGACTTGTATAACACTGGTGATGCGAGCGTTAAATTATTCACAACACCAGGATCTATTGCAACAATAAAGCCAAATGTTCATAGAAAAGTGTCGTTTATAAGTGGATTTAATGATTTGAACGAAGATTTAGTTCAAGGTGTGACTTGTAAAGGTGAAGGTTGTATTAGCATCAATGAAATTACAGATGGTGTTTACCGTGTGACCGTCTTAGAAGGGTTGGATTTTCACTTGGCTTCTGAAGGAGGCGAGTGCTTTATTCCCAATAGAAACAAAATTGTACGCCTTAATCTCGGGCTTAACTATTGTCTGCCAACTGACTATGCGAATATGCACGAAATTGAGTTGGAAGGTAAGGGGTATCGAGCTAGCTATATAGGTGTTTTTCGACAGGAAAATATTGATAATAATGAGTTCCTTAATCAATTAAAAGACTACGGTTACAAAATTATTAAAAAAAATGTTGGTCAAACAATGACGGTTGTTTATGTTGCTCAAAACACGACCATGATGAATGCACTATTTGCTAATTACTCTGACCAGTTAGAGCGACTTAAAAAGATAGTTATAAAAAATAGTGCGAGCAACATTAAATATCCAATTGTAAATAACTAGGTTTGAATATGAAATTATTGAATACTATTAATCTAATCGGCATTGTTGGCCTTCAGTTTTTATCAACAGTAAATGCGTCTGGCTTGACGATTGATAAAATGTTTGTGATTGCAGATAAGAATAAGAATGGAATCGTTACAGTCGCTAATACTAATGATAAACCATTGTTTGTAAATGCGAACATTGATGAATTTCATGTGAATGATAAGGGTAGTGATTTTATAAAAACGCCCTATAATTCAGGTAACTTTGAACATTGGAAAATTAGTACAACATTAAATAAGCTTGTTCTCCAACCTGGTGAGTCTCGTAATGTAGGTATTCGAAGTCTTTGTTACAACACAACTTGTGATGACTCAAAAGATTTGATGTTTTTTGTTACTTTTATGCCTGCTCCATATAAAGGTCCTAACGAAAGTGTTGAAAACTCATCTTCAATGCAACTAAATTACGGTTTCGCTCCCGTTTTTATTATACCAACGGATAAACCTAAAATAGATTATACGATTCGTTCAAATTCAGAAAATATTACTGTTGAGAACAAAAGCAATACAATGATTTATGTTTCTATCGATGATTGTGAAAGCAAGACGAATACAAAGCAATGTTACAGTCGATTCGTTGTAGTTGCTGGTAGAACTAAAACTTTTTCTCTTAATGAGCGTGTAAAAGATAAGTCTCTTAATATAAATGTATCCTCTTATAATGGTAGTTATAAAACTGAAAAAGTATTACATCCACTGGGGTTTATTAAGGACAAAACATGAAACGTATATTAATGATTGTGTTTTTTTTAAATACAGTATTATTTGTAACATTGCTTAATATTTTATTTGGTTCTCGGGCATTTGCAGCGGTAGAATACCGAGCAAATATTGATATTACTGGCACAGTATGGACTAACGCATTGAATGTAGATGTTTCAGCGAAAGTTCCTGCGGAATGGTCGCAAGCAAGTAGACTCGGATTACCAACTGTTAATCATTGGGTGCCTGGTACATTTGTTGCTGCACCGCCAACCAATGTTAGATTTTCTGGTACTGTCACCGGTCGCTACTGGGAGTCGGCTAATGTTCCAATTGGTGTTGTAGGCGTACAATATAATACGACTGGTATATCAAATAGTATTTCTAACTCTGGTTTAGGACACGCTTGCTTAAAGGATAGTATTTCCGGCTCAATGATTGATATGAGGGGGGCAAACTGCATGTCTGCTAGTAAAATATCAAATGCTGCTTCTACGATACCTTTTATTCTATATCGTCCAATTATTGATATTCAAGATGCTGATATACAAAAAGCATTAGATGGGCAACCTAAAGGTGTCTATACCGCATTTCTTCCTATTTCAATTAAGGTCAACTACTACGTTGGAAACGTACTAACTCATCGAATAATCAATGAAACAATATCTATAATTATTAACTATGACCCTGTTTGGATCACAAGTGTACATCTAAGTAATAAAAATGTCGATATTACAACAGTTTATGATTCCACCTCTCGTACTGTTGATGGTGTGCCTGAAGATGTCAGTGTAAGTGTTGCAGGGTATTTCGATAATGGGATTAGGCTATCAATTAGTAACAGAAAGTATTCTTTAAATCATGAATCCGTGTCAGGTCCAAATATCCCTTACTATATTCAATGTATAAGGTGCGGTTCTAAGCTTACTGAAACTATCGAAATGGTAGATAAAATCGGAGAAGTTAAAAATGATAATGTGCTGATTGGAAGTGATCCTGCGAAAAATATTACATTTGTTTTAAGGTTTGGTTACTCGAACGTAGATGGTACTACCCTCATTTCTGGTAAATATAACGATATTGTCGATGTTACTATCGAACCGGTGATTTAACATGTATAAAATGATTATTTTTCTATCAGTTTTATTATCTTTTGGGTTAAAAGCTAATGAAAGTTTAGATGTTAATTACAACAACATGAAGTTAGGTGTTGGTTATGTTAGCAGTTTGAAAGAAAACAAAGAAAAGTATTTAGAGTCACAAGGTTTCGAGTTTTCTATTGGTTATAAATTTGAAAGCAAATGGTTGTTAGAAACAGGATTTACAGACTTTACAAATAAAAATGAAATACAACCTAATGATATTTTCTTACGTTCTAAGAAAAATTGGCAAGTGAGCGACTACGCATCAATTTATGCAGGTTTTGGCTTGAGTTATTTGGAAGATAATTTCAATCCTACAATTAATATGGGTATCAATTACCATTTAAATAATGATTGGTATGTGGATGTAGGTTATCAAAGTTTGATATCAAATAGATATGATGACGTATACTCATTTCTTATTTCTTTAAATTATAATTTTTCCGTTCGATTCAAGGAAGAACAATCTAGCATTTATTATGAACCGATAAGTGTTATTGCCGATACTGATGAGGTGAATATCTCATCAAGTGAGATGAACTTACAAGAGAAAAAATCGAAGAAATATTATGACTATTATGTGGTAATAAAGTATGACAACCTTACAAAGATTGGTAAAAAACTAAATATACCACTTGGTGATGTTATTTTAGCAAACCCACAATTGTCATTGAGAAATAGATCAATCGATTTAATCTATCCGGGTGAGCGTATTTTTTACCCAATAAAACAATAGTAATATAGGCATATTGTAATGAGAATAAAAGAAAGTTTTTTTTCACATCGTTCGAAGCTTTTATTGTATAGTCTTGCTACTGCCACTTTGTACGGCTGTGGTGGTGAAAGTGAAAGTGGTAATTCGTCACTGAAGCCGGTAGACGTAGATGCTCCTGTTCAAGTTGTTGCTAAAGATGCATTGTTTAATACAGAGTTAGCCCAAGATGACTTCGTCGTTGATTTGTATGACGTTGTGTTGAAGGATAGCGATGATAATGCATTTAAGTTAACTAATGTTGTTAGTGTTAATAGTAATGACCCTACGTGTAATGTTTCGTCTATTGATGAATACTCTTTTACTGTTCCACGGAAACAGGCAAGAGTATGTGATTATAATTACCAGATTGCCACACTAACGAATAGTGCTTATAGTGTATCTTCTCAGTCAAGCACTGATACAAATACTGCTATGGTTAGGGTTGTTGTAAGCAATGCTAACAGTACAGAACTGCCGCCTCTTTCTCAAATTGCTTTAGTCAACGATTCGAGTAGTGTTTATCAACCAGTATCAATTAATCTACTCGATGAACTTCTAGAGCAGGGTATGGACGTTTCAAATATGGCGTTAGGGGGGAGTGTGTCTCAACCATTTGGTAATGCGTCAATTGTAAACGTTGATACTGGTAATGATAAAATTACGTATACGCCTGCCCTCGGATTTACGGGCCTGGATAGGCTAATGTACAGTTATACGGATAGTGCTAATGCGATAGCGTATAGTGGCACTATAGATATTGTGGTTTCAAATAGTGCAAACCAAGGCATCTTAGTTCTTAACCCTGATGTTACCTATGATACGGGCAAGGGCTATGTTTCTCTGGAGAATGCTCGTACAGGGTTTGATATTGATGTGAGCCCTTATGTCTCGTCAATCGATGGCGATGCTCTACAACTTATTTATGTCCATTCGATGAGCGCGCCACATACTAGAATTAAAGCTTCCAATGCTAATAACCCTGCTAATAAGGAGTTTTTCTTCCAAACTTCCGTTCAGAAAGATCATAGTGTCACTTATGTGGTCAGTGATAAAAAAGGTGCTTATGCAATAGGTCACTTAACCATTGTTGTATTGGATGAAGACGCTCTTCCAACTTGGACGGATATCACTCATCCAGCATCTGGAACGTTGTTTTTTGCACCCAAAGGCATCAATGAATTGGTCGCTAACAGTTATTTGTTTACGGATTTGTTTAATGTGAGTCAGTCTGGGGCAAATTACTTAGTTGGACGATTGAACAGTAATGATCTGCTTCATTACTGCGATCTACTTGGAGCTGAAATAGCGACGGCCGCTGAACTAAAATCTTTGGTTGATCGAGGTTGGACGACTTCATCTAAATGGCCTAATGCAACGACTTATCTGGTTAAAGAAGACTTAAGCTCTAGTGTCTATAAGTTAATGGATATCTCACTTCCACCTTACACTATTGATAGAGCGAATTTGGATGATCCAACATCAGCATTAACGAGCTATTTTCCTGCTTGTGTACTGAGAGGGAAGCGAATGCTGACAAGTCTTGCTCTTTCGGCAGCTCCCCCAACAGGCACTACTTCACTTGTTGTTGCGCAAGGCTACCCTATAGCGGCAAACTTGTCGGGTTACTATAATGATGGCTCTCATGAAAGTGATATGATTGCCTACGATCAATCGCTTGCAAATTATGTGCAAAGTACCGAAATCTTTGAAGTTAAAGGTAATCAACTTACTGGTAAAACAGTGGGAACGACAGATGTACATGGAGAATACGATGCATCTAATGATCCGTTGCGTTCGAACAAATTGTCAATGGAGGTCACTAATGCGGTTGTAACCAGTGGTACTTTGCATGTATCGAGCAACTCCGTTCCTTTGGGAGCAGAAATTACATTGACTGGTGAAATAAACTTCAGTGATGGAACGAAAAAGCAATTACATGAAGCGGGAACCTCAATCAAATGGATCAATAGTACGGCAGGGAATGAGTTAACTGGCAGCTCCTTAGTCACTGTTAATTGTGATACTAGCTCTTGTAAAGCGAGAGCCAATAGCACAACTACTGGTTATATTGAGCTCACATGGCGTTCTGGTTCAGTATCAGCGACAGCTCAAACCATTAATGTAAATGGAGCTCAGCTTGTGAGTCTCGATAGTATTACCGCTTCCGATGTGAATACTAGTGTAGTTACGGACTCGTATCCGTTAGGGCGCAAATTCAAATTGACGATCTCAGCTACATACACTAATGGCACTAGGGATGTATCAACAGACCCAAGCGCTAATTGGAATTTTGATAATACACATTTTGATCGTGATGAAAATAGATTTTCAGGCCTAACGATTCAGAATTCATCACCGATTACTTTTCAACTAGGCTCTAAGACGTTAACGAAGAATATCAAATTGACTAGTGCATATATCACGGGCGTTGAGATTACCGAGACGAATGTTAGTCGTCCACAAGGGTTATCTCATCGCCTAACATCAAGAGTAATTTATAGTGATGGTTCAGCTTCTACTGGTAACGGTATACCGGGTTGTACATGGAGTAGTAGCAATCATAACGTAGCAACGGTTGATCAAAGCGGCCAAGTATTGGCTTCTTCAAATAACATCGGGAACGCAAACGTAAAATTATCATGCGTTAACTCGTATAACCAATCATATAGCGACTCGGCAGTCTTTAACGTGACTAACGCTATAGCAATAAGTATGACGGTAAGCGCTCCAAACGGCACGGAAACAGTGAGACATCATAGGCTAGCATTTAAAGCGGTAGCGGATATGAGTGATGGTACTAGTGTTGATGTTACAAATCGTGCGGCTTGGAGCCTTTCTCATGCTGCGAGTGGCGTTAGTGTGGATAAAGGGGTTGTATTCACCCCTATGAACCATGACTCCTCGTATGCTTGGGCAAACCCTCAAATAACGGCAAGCCTTGATGGATCGTCTGATAGCATAAGATATACCGTTGATAACGGTCTAGTTTTTGGAAACGATTATTATTGGATTGTTCCTATAGCTGGTACGTGGAATCAAGCTGTTAATTTTTGTAATAATCGTAATGGTTTTGAACGACCAGGTCACAACGATATACAGCATCTTCGTGGGAATGGTATTGGCGGTTTATGGACAACAGCATTTCCCAGTCGAAGCAAGCTGATCTGGGAGGCTTGGCGCGACAATAATTCAGCATACTTCACTAATATTGAAACTGGTGCACGAAGTTACCACTGGCAGACCGAGGTCTTTAGTATGACTTGCATTAAAAAGTAAAAGTTATATTTAAAATGCCACCAACAAAGAATTTGTTGGTGGCATTTTTTGCGTAATTGAATTTTGAAATAGAGCGACCTCGTTTCGCATGCTTTTTAGTCAATACGACAAGTTTCAGGCATGCCTAATCCAGTAAGCTTGTTCAACGCTTTTATCATCGCGTAAGTTTCACCCTGACTGTGTGCTGTAATTTCTGAAATCTAATTGTACTCTGAGCAAATGTTTAACTCGATATATCGCTGTTTCTGAGAGTGAACGTCAGCGCTATCATCTGACACCTCAAGGATGGTTGTTTTGTGACGAGGTTTAGGCATAGGGCTACGAGAGGTAGTGGATGTGGCTGTTCAGATCGTAGGTTCTCAATTTAGTTCCATCGATTTAAGCAACAAAATCACGCATTGTAGGTTCTGTAAGTGATTGAAAAATTAAAATATTAATTAGATTTTTTGTGTGTAAAGTATAACGGATAAATTTAGTCGCTAGACTGTTGTTGTGCAATGTTCTACTGTTTAAGGGGGCTTTGTTTCCTAATTGGATCTCAGATAGAAACGGCCAGTATGGGTGATTATT
>NZ_JBGONY010000091.1:0-13349 GCF_041439375.1 Vibrio crassostreae
ATAATCACCCATACTGGCCGTTTCTATCTGAGATCCAATTAGGAAACAAAGCCCAGTGCCGGGCAAGACATGATTGCCGATGCCCAAATGACGCGCTTTATCTTCCGTAACAGCGTAGTTGAAAACCCAACTAACACACCTGGTTGTGATGCTGGCCGTTCAGGCTGTCAGATAACCCCAACAGAAGCTGCCCAGTTCATGAATAGTGTTCAAGAACTGCGTGAACAGACGCGAATGGGTATCCCCGCTCTATTCAAATCCAATGCTCGTAACCACATAGATCCATCAGCTAAAGCAGGGATCAACGTTTCTTCAGGTGCCTTTTCTGCTTGGCCTAAAGAGGCAGGTTTAGCAGCCACTCGTGACATGGATTTGATCACTGAATTTGCTGGCATCATGAATGACGAATGGTCTTCAATCGGCCTGCGCAGTATGTACGGATACATGATGGATTTGGCAACAGAACCTCGCTGGTATCGAGTGCATGAGACCTTTACCGAAGATGCAGATTTAGCGTCTGACATTATGCGCTCACTGATCAAAGGGTTGCAGGATGGCGGTGAGGTCAACGAAGACAGTATCGCGCTAACCATCAAACACTTCCCTGGCGGCGGTCCACAAGAAAACGGCGGTGATCCACACTATGACTTCGGTAAGAACCAAGTCTATCCACAGAACAATTTTGATTATCACCTAAAACCGTTTATTGCCGCAATTGAGGCTGGCGCTTCTTCAATCATGCCTTACTACGGCATCCCTGTAGATCAAAAGTGGATGCCAAATGATGTTGGTATGTCCTTTTCAAAAGGCATTGTCACCGATTTGCTCAGAGACGAATTAGGCTACACAGGTAACGTGAACTCAGATACCGGCATTATTGGCGATCGAGCATGGGGTGTGGAACACAAAACGATTGATGAACAGGTTGCAATGGCGGTCGAAGCAGGCGTTGATGTGCTTTCAGGTTTCCATGATAAAGAAGTCATCGTGAAACTGGTCGAAAAGGATCTGCTCACCGAAGAGCGTGTCGACCTATCCGTAACGCGCTTACTTGAAGAACAATTCAAGCTTGGCCTTTTCGAAAACACTTACGTTGATGAGAAAAAAGCCCAAGAGATTTTAGGCAACGAGAAGTACCAAGAACGCGCTGATTACGCACAGAAAAAATCTGTCGTCTTACTTCAAAATACCAATAAGACTTTACCTTTAGCTGAATCAACCGCACAAGATCCTGTTGCTCTGTATGTCATGGGAATGGACGAAAACATTGCAGGAGACGACAAGTACAACTTTGCCGTGACTTCTGGTGATTACGAAGCGGGAGAAACGCGTCCACCAGTACCAGCCGATACGGACTATGCGGTTATTCGTGTTCGCGTATCTAATGAAGGCTCAGATCCTGATCTTATCTTTGGTGGTGCAAACCCAGACGAGCTCGATATTCTTGCGTTCAGTGAAATGGATACAGCTGCATCTTGGCATATTGAACCAAGCCTAAGCGACATTAAAGCCGTCATGAACGAAGTGGGCGCTGACAAAACGGTATTGTCCATCAACTTTAGACAACCCTTCGTGCTAGACGATCAAAGTAACCTTAAGCAAGCCGGCGCCGTGATAGCGACATTTGGTGTCTCGGACAGTAACCTAATGGAAGTGCTTTCAGGCAACTTTGCTCCTCAAGGAAAACTGCCATTTGCTCTAGCGAACAGTGCCCAAGCCATTCAAAACCAAGACTCAGACTACCCTGGGTATGATCAAGCCGACACCCTTTACCCGTTCGGACATGGTTTAAGTTACGAATAATATTTGAGCTAATTCAGGCAGTGTTGAGCACTGCCTTTCCTTCTTAGATACCAAGGACAAAGTCATGGAACATATCTTACAACTGGGTTGGGATGATCACGCTATTCCACATAAGATCTGGATAGAACAATACTACGATGGGTGTCGTATCTGCTTGAAAGTCGTAAAGGACGTTGAGCCAGAAATGCTCTCATTGATTGTTCCAAATATTGATGTGCAAACCACTCATAAAGCGTGGCAAGGTAAAGCGACGAACATTACACCGGCCTATGATGACGGCGTGTTGTTCACTCAAACTCGCTCGCTATTCAATTTACCTCACGGCTGCGTGATCTGGGCGGTAACACATATCCAGATGCAAAACGGCTTAAAGATGTCGGCAGACAAACTGTGCTTCGTACCAAAATACAGCAATCAAGATTCTTGTTTTAAGGTTCCGGCATAACGCGACTAAGCACTCGTTCAAACCACAAAATCGCGACCAACAAAAGGCCAACGTTCACATGCTGGCCTTTGTTTTATCTGCTATCTGTCAGAATCAGGAGTTAATTAATCAACATCAGCGAATCGAGAATGCCTTTGCCACTGTGGATTCCACCTTCATTTTCGCTAGCGGGTTTGCTGCGGATTAAATAGCCCGCGTAGCCGTCTAGCTCTGTTACTGGCTCACCTTTGTAGTAAGCGGTGAACAAACCCACTTCGCTGACTAAGTCTGTCACGAGCGTTTGTTGGGTATCACGCACTGCAATGGTCGGCACGTCTCGCTCATGTGGGTACAAGCGCTGCATCAGAGCCCAAGCGTCGTATTCTTCCGGTTTAAGCTGGTTCAATTGTTCACTGATGTCATCACCAAATACGCAGTGACCGCCGCCCTCACCTTGGTTTTTCAACACCCACTCTTGCTTATTAGCTTGCGTGTTAAACCACTCTATTGATTCACTGGTGATTGGCTTCATATCGGCTAATACACTCTTGGCCAATTCGGCTTCTTCTAACGTTAAACTCCAGCGTGTGTATTCTGTTGCTGGCATCATGGTCAGCAGCATTTGCATGGTTTTACTGGTCGCTAACTGTTGGCTGATGGTCGCGTTCATTGCGACATGGTGTTGTTCCATAAACAAGCGAGTCTGACTTAGTGTGTGGCAACAAATCGATTCGTTGAGTTCTGGAGCCCAGTAATCTGAATACTGATAGCCAGCTCTTAGATAAACCACATCGACCGCACCAACATCTTGCAGCAACAAACGTTGGTTATCTCCTGTTGAAAGCTGACAGCTCAATTGTTCAAAGGTACGACGAACCGTGCGAATGCCCTGTTTTTGCAGCTCAACTTCAAGCAAATGTTGGTCATATACATTGTCTTCGTTCTTCTGAACCACCACCAAGAAAACTGGTTTATCTTGCTCATCGAAATCGGTTTTCACTTGCCTTGCAGCATTAGCGATACCATAAGCCAACTGCGTTAAGCCTTGGTTTTCAGCTGGTGTTGCTGACAATTCTTCCAACCAATGGTTATAAACGTTTGGCCATTGGTTTTGCATGAATGAGTGGAACTCTGTAGCGCGTTGACCAAAAGGCGCCATTCCTGCCGCAATGCCATTAAACTCAATCACTTTTGCACCGTGTTGGCGATCGTCCATAAAATCAGTACGCATCATCAACAAAGGTTGTCGCGCTGGATTCAAGCGCTCATCCGCACTGCCGTGTGCTTGTCGGTGCAACTCCATCAAGCGACCAAAAAACGGGTCGGCTTTCGCCATATCGCTCAATGATGACTGTAAAAAGTCGTGGTCTTCAGAAACATTATTGATGAGCTTGGTGATCAGCGGCGTCACCTTCAACAGGTGTTCAAAAACCTCACGCTCAATACTCATTGGAGCAAGGCTAAAAGGGCAATGTCTCGCGGCATTGTCAGACTGACGAAAAGCGACACCGTGCATAATGGCCCACTCACAAGCCTCTTCAATTACTTGCTGCGGAATCAATGGCATTGAATTCATTTAGATATCTCATTCTTGGCGGGCATTTAGCACCCGTAGTAAGACGATGCTCATTCTAAAAAGACGAAATAAATTTCAAAAAGTTATTTCGCCGCTTTGATCATCGTAGCTTGAAGTTTACAGCTGAGGTTCTTGAGTCTTATTAACAATGAGGTCGCGAAGCCATTTGTGGCTTGGTTCAGAGTCAAAGTAACGATGCCAAAGCAAAAACAAACCACCGGGAACCAACTCAATGGGAATCGGCTTCATCACCAGCTCGCCACTCTCAATATAGTCACGAACCGAGTTGTACGGATAACACATCAGCAAATCGCTTTGCTTACAAAGCTTTACTGCACTGGTGATGTCCGACACGTTGGCGGCTTTGTTAATTTGAAGCTGTTTGGCTTGTAAGATTTCCAGTAGCAACCAGTCGCCAACGCCACCGGTCACTAACTGAATATGACGGTATTTAAGGAAGGCTTGCAGATTCCACTCTTCTTGAAGCACTGGGTGATCATTGCGCATCAAACACACAGAGTAATCTTGCAGCAATTCGACATGGTTCAGCTCGGCAGGAATGTTTTGAATGTGGGTACTCGCCCTTTCATCGAGCTCAAAAATTCCAATCCCAAAATCGACCTCACGCTTTAGTAAGCGCTTAAAAGTTTCGCTGCTCCAAGTAGTGCTGTTTACCGTAATGTTCGGCGCATCTGCCAGCGCGTTAGGCATAAATTTAGGGTAAATCGCGGTATAAGCGGTTTCAACAAGATCGATATTAAAAGTGCGTTCGCTATCTTTCGGTTCAAAGATGTCCGGCACGGTTAGCTGTTCAACTTGCAGAAGGATCTGATGAATCTTAGGCGCTAAAGAGGTGGCTTTCGGGGTTGGAAACAGACCTTTTGACTCGCGTTCAAACAAAGGGTCATCAAACAAAGAGCGTAGCTTGGTGAGTTGCTTACTCACCGCAGACTGACTAAGGAACAATCGCTCTGCCGTTTTGCTCACACTGCGCTCTTCAAGCAACACGTGTAAACACAGCAGTAAATTCATATCACATTTGAGTAAGCTCTTAACATCTACCATGATATTCCTTAGATTCAGATTAATGATGACTTTATGTCACTTTAAATCATATCACAAACTTGTTAATTTAAGCCCATGTAACCTATGAGTTAATAACTCAAAAAAATAATAGACCTAAGGAATACTCATGAATTTTCTAGCACTCCCTAAGATTGATTTGCACTGCCACCTAGACGGAAGTGTTCGTCCAGACACCATTATTGATCTGGCGAAACAGTACGGAATCGAACTGCCTGAAGATCGCGATGCGGTTGTTCAATCTCTAACGGTGCCAGAAGATTGCAAAAACTTAGATGAGTACCTGGCTTGTTTCAGCTTGCCACTGCAAGTGATGCAGACTGAAGAAGCGATTGAACGTATCTCTTTCGAGCTTTACGAAGACGCTGCACTAGAAAACGTTAAGTACCTAGAAGTTCGCTTTGCACCAATCCTGCACGTAAATAAAGGTCTGTCTCTTGATACGATCATTGCAAGCGCAGTTAAAGGCATGAAGCGTGCTGAAGAGAAATACGACATCAAGGGCAACTACATCATGTCTGTACTTCGTATGTTCCCTAAAGATTCTATCAAAAACGTAATCGACGCAGGCCAACCTTACCTAGGTAAAGGCGTGGTTGCATTTGATATCGCTGGTGGCGAAAAGCCAGGTTTCTGCGCTGAATTCCCTGAATACACGCAATACGCTCTTGAAAAAGGCTACCGCATTACCGTGCACGCTGGTGAGCAATGGCATGGTCAAAACGTTTACGATGCAGTAACTATGTTGGATGCTGAGCGTATCGGCCACGGTGTTCACATCCAAGGTAACGAAGACGCGTACAACATCGTTAAAGAGAAGCAAGTTGCACTTGAGACTTGCCCAACAAGTAACGTTCAAACTAAATGTATTCACAAATTCAGCGACCACCCAATTGCTGAATTCAAGAAAGACGGCATCGTTGTAACGATCAACACAGATAACCGCACTGTGTCGAACACAACCATGACTAACGAAGTGAAGCGTGTGTGTGAAACATTCAGCTTAACAAAAGAAGATTACGTAGAAATCTACAAGTACTCTGTAGAAAGTGCGTTTGCTTCAGATGAAGTGAAACAGCACCTAATGGATTTTGTAGAGCAAATCTAATTTAAGCAATCTTGATTGCTAAGTAGAAAAACAGGAAGAGAAAGGCTGAGGCTTTTCTCTTTTTTTATGCCCGAAAATCGCTAATCTTGCAGTATTCGTCATTTAGACCGAGACTCTCGGAAAGTGGGCAAGCATGAGTAATACAAACGTTAAAACTGAACTAGAAAAGATGCTATCTGGGCAAGTATATGATGGTGCAGACCAAGAAATTGATACCATGCGTTCCAATGCCAGAAAATCGCTAATAGCTTTCAACAACCATCAAGACCCAGACCAGCAACACACATTGCAAGAGCAGTTATTTGGGAAAGTCGGCAGTAGCAGTTTAATCCAGCCCCCTTTTCATTGTGAGTTTGGTAAAACCATCGAGATTGGCGAAGATACCTTCATCAATATGAACGTAGTAATGCTAGATGGTGCGAGAATCAAAGTCGGCAACAATGTTTTAATTGGACCAAGCGTCCAATTCTATACGCCATCACACTCCCTTGATTATCGTAGCCGCCGTAAATGGGAAACCTTCTGCTTACCAATAACAATCGAAGATGATGTGTGGGTTGGCGGTAATTCCGTTATCAACCAAGGCGTGACGATTGGCGCTCGTTCGGTTATCGCAGCTAATTCTGTGGTCAACAGCGATGTACCGCCAAACTGCCTATACGGTGGTACACCTGCCAAGTTGATTCGACACTTGAATGCCGAACAAGCCCACGACTAAACAAGCAAGTTGCGTATCCAAACCTAAAAACAAAAAGAGCCATGTTTCAATAACACGGCTCTTAATCTAATAAACAGCGTTGTTCTATCGTACGATTAACTTTCTACACAGTTCATCTCATTCACTGCTCTGAGGCCTGTAATGGGCTCCGTTCTAAAGCCTTCTCATACTCGCTTTGTGGTGAACTAAGATAGGTATTTTTCACAAAATCCTTCCACCCTGAAAATAGCAACTCTATCGGCTCATTCGTTATTCCAGATACATCACCGTTACTCTTTATGAGCTTGATAAAAGCCTCCTCCCCCCAAGAACGCTCGATAAACTCACCGATAGTATAACCGACTTCATAGATTGTTGAACCACCATTAGGGTTGATATATAACTCTTGAACAAGCCCATCAAAACGGGCTTTGATGGCATTCCTGTTATTCATGTGGAACCAATAATCTTCAGATTTATAGATAGCCACCGCTTCCCACAACCAACGAGGGTTATTCGCAAAATTGGGGTTGATTTGAAGTGTCAGTAAGTGCACAAATTCATGCAATGCTGTTCGTTGAATTTCACCACCAAAATAAAGCAGCCTGATTTCATTACTTTTAGGCTCGATGTAGCCTGTAGAAAACGCATATCGCTGTCCAATGCTACGCTCTTGCTCATCTAAGTAGGCCTTTGGCTTTGCCATACCCTCACTGTTATGACCGGTATTGAGTCCAGGCCGAAGCTCTTCATCAAAGGAGCCTGCTTGAGTAATAGCTCGTTGTGAATACTTGGAATTATCGCAGGTGAAGTTCCATCGTAAAGGACAAACTTGAACTGTCCTTTATCTGATTCATAGCAACCATCACATGCTTGCTCACCGCGAATTTGAAGCACGAAAGCCACGACTAAAACCAGCACCGACATGGTCAAAAACAAGAATGTAACGATAGACTTAGGTGGGTATCTTTTCATTTTCTACATCCTCAAATTTAACTCATTTGTCAAGGTGTCAATCTATTAAATTAACGCCAAGCGCCTGCAAGCTGTTTTCACACTGAACGGCATCAGTAAACTGGATAGCAGCCATACCCACAGATCTCGCACCTTCAACGTTATAAGGCATATCATCGAGGAAGACGGTTTCTGAAGCTTTAAGCCCATAATTAGATAAAAGCGCTTGGTAGATTTCAGGTTGTGGCTTAAGCATACCAAGCTCAGCGGAGACTGCCGCACCATCAAACAACGCCCAAAATTGATAGGTATTTTTTAAGTAATCAACAATCTCGACCACATTGTCGGTAAGCGCATACACACCATACCCAGATCGCTTTACACGCTCGATGAGTTCAACTGAACCGTGCAGTAAAATCTGCGTTTGCTTAACGTAATAAAACAAGCGTTCGCACTCTAACGGGGATAAGTCGAGTTCTTGTTGATAACGAAGCTTGGCCTCACTTTCGGTCAAGAATCCTTTGTTCAAATCCAACCAAATCGTGCTTTGGAAAATAGAACGAGCTCGAGACTCCAAGTCTTCAGTATCACCAAAAGTAAGACGGGCAATTTCCAGAGGTGCCCAACGCACAATGACATTGCCCACATCAAACACCACATTTTTGATTTCATTAGAACTCATACATACTCCCGTGATCGCCATGTTATTGATGGAAAAAAGACACAAAGTGCCACGCATCAAGATTCATAGCGAACGTTTATAAATTAAAAGTCTCGAGTAGAATATACAACCAATAGAGTACAAAAAAGACCATCATTACGACGGCCTTCTCAATATTCACTAACGAGTCAATCATCAACATAAATCAGCTTCAGATGGGAATATGGTCGGTGCGTTATACGTTTATGTCATCACCTGCACTCTTTTTGTTCTTTTTCCATTGAAGCGGTGTTATCCGTTCGATCGCTTAAACGCTCGTATAAATTGTGAGGCATCTGCGTATCCCAATTGAAGCGCAATATCTAAGATCGAATAATCTTGCTCTGTCATAACCCGCTAGCGAATTCAAAAGACAAAGCCATCTAAAAGCACTCACCAAGTTAAGAAATGAAAACTTAGCCATGTAGCTCGCGACTCAGAAAGCTCAAACATTCAAAGCACGTCCTATTGGATGTGCTTTTTTCTTATCTACTTGCAGGTAATCTCATCCTTCCGCCTATCAAGCAAAGAGAGAAAGGTGAGATACCAAGTAATTTTAAGATCGAGTAATAAATAGGATAAATATATAGGAAGTTTGGGGAATAACTATATAATATGATTACGCTTCAATAATTACACTCTCCATTTAACTAACCTCCTTACTCCTTATAACAATATTTTTACTGGTCACCTCCTCAATAAAATACCAGTTAATCAAGAATACTTTGTGATATCAATCTAGACTAAATTCCCAAGTACAACTTATTGATACTTCCCACCCAACAAATTAATCTCTCGTAAGAAAATTTTTACTAAAAACCGATATGAACTTAATTTTACGCATCAAAACAATTATACTCACCCCATACTGATAATGAGTTAAACGTTAGTAACATTGAGTAAAACTTGTTCAATAAACAACAAGTAAAATTCTCAAATTTGCAAAACTCAACTCATAGTTAATATTAAAAATATTTGGAACCAAAATCACAAGGGTAGGATTCTCTTGAATTTATTATCAGGGATGCTGACAAAAATAGAACAGGCATTGTTAGATGAATAATTCTGCAACGTATTTACTTGCTGCTTTACGAGAAAAAATCAAAGAGAAGGGGATTTGTTATTCCGATCTCTCTGCTGGGATGGGAATTCCTCTCTCAACCATTAAAAGACAACTGCACAACACGTCTTTAGGGCTGGATAAAATACTCTCGTACGCGACTCATTTAGATACTGACTTAGTAGAATTATCTATGCGAGGCAAACAGTTACAGCAAGAGAACGAACAGTTTATTACGGATATAAATAGTGAAATATTCCATCAATATCCGTACTTATTTGATTTTTGGTATCTATTGCGACGAAAAAAATGGTCACCACAAGATATTGCCAATAAATATCAACTGAGTCATACGTCAGTAGCCATATATTTTCGAGCATTAGAAATGATGGACTACGTAGAATTAAAAGGCGAAGATCAATACCGCTTCAAAGATCAAGGCCGTTTTATTTTTGAAGAAGGTTCTAAGCTTGATACGTTGTTTGCTAAGCGCTTTAGAGATGAAGTATTCAGCCATGACGTGCGCCCTCCGATCTGTATAGGACGCATTGCTATTACTGAAGAACAAGAAGAGAAGCTGGCGAGCGAGGTGTACAACAAACTGATTGAGTTTGATGTACAAAACAAGAATGGAGAAGGCAGTGAACGGCTCAGAAATGTGTTAATGACCTACACACCAGGCAATCAGATATTTCTTTCTGATACGATTCCAAATATTGACGGTGAATTATTAAAAGCCATATCGATGGCAAACGAATAATGATTAACACGCACTAATAACAAATTATATTTAATTGAGAAAGAATCTAATCGTAATCCATCAAGGCTACAATATTATTCAATAATTAATAACTTGTTATTTAAACAAGTTGAATAAAGAAAGAATAGACGCAAATAGCGCTCTTTTCTCATACCAATAAGTGAAATAAATAAGGCTGAATCTTCTTCACGAAACTCGGCAGGGCATGTCTCGACCTTTTTTCGCCTGATCAGATTCAAAAACCAATAAATAAAGGATATAACATGCAGTTTAAAACGTCTTTATGTGCGATTGCTGTCGGGGTTGCTCTAACACTAAGCGGATGCAACAGTAGTGATAATAGCTCGAATGTGGATGCTACACTTAAAGCAACCGAATTCCACAACACCATCGATCGTGCAGGTGTACCAGTGGCGTTACGTGATTTGCACGGCGGCCACCTGCGCTACATTCCAATGTTCGATAACGGCTCATGGCATGGCCACACGTTAGACACCAAAGGTGGTGAAATCACGCTAGGTGGTACAGCGCTATTGACCGAAGAATACGTATCATTCATGGCTGCACGTTTTGACCGTTTGGCTCTGACTGTCGACGGCCAGCCAATGCCGCTAAAACTGACAAACGCATACTCACAACCAGGTGCGTTGATTCAAACGTATACAGGCGATAACGGTATCGAAGCCGAGCTAGAAATGCGTTTTGTGACTAATCGTACTTCTCTTGTAAAAACCACCATCAAAAACCCAAATAAGCTAGATATTCAAGGTGAATGGGATGGTGAGTTGATGCAAAACTATCGTGCGGATGATGGCACGGCATACAAGAATGAAGACAGCACAGTCCGTAGTGTTGAAGAAGCTTACCCAACTTACTCCCGTGAAATTACAGCGACAGACAGTGGTGTAGAAGTCTCTTTTGGCGCAGTTCGTGATTCATGGTCATTGTTGACATCTGGCGATTCAAAGTTCGAAGTAACGCGTTCTATCAAACCAGAAACTTCTACCATCAATGACGACAAGAAAGGTTTCGTGCAAACGGCCTCTCTAGGTGATGGCGAAGAGATCACGTTATACACAGCTTACACTCACGTTCAAAACACCAAAGAACAAGCGTCTGAGTTTGCAAAACTGGATAAAGTGATGGCCGATCCAAAAGGTTACATGCACGATTCAGCAATGCGCTGGGAAGAATACCTAGAAAACGGTCTCACCAACGATGCGGCTTCAAAAGAGCATGAGTTTGTTGCAGTAAAAGCAATGGAAACATTGAACGCGAACTGGCGTGGTGCTGCGGGTGCGATTGACCACGACACAGTTACGCCTTCCGTTACGGCCCCTTACTTCTCAGGCAACATGACATGGCCATGGGATACGTGGAAACAAGCTTACGCAATGTCACACTTCAACCCAGATGTAGCGATGGAAAACATTCGCACTGTATTCCAATACCAAGTGCAGTCTGATGATCCAGTCCGTCCTTGGGATGAGGGCTACCTACTTGATGTCGTGACTTACAACCTACCAGCTGAACGCTGGGAAGGCATGTCTGCAGAATACAAAAAAGTGTTCCCTCAAGCGACCGATGGCCTGAACTGGAACGAGCGTAATACTAAGCCATCACTGGCTGCATGGGCTGTTTGGGAAGTGTATACGGCACTGAAAGACGAACATAACCGTTCCGAAGAAGCACAAAAGTGGCTAGAAGAAATGTATCCGAAGCTAGTGGCATTCCACGATTGGTGGTTACGCGCTCGTGATACCAACAAGAACGGAATACCGGAATATGGCGCAGCGAAAGATCCAATTCATACCGTTTTCGAAGATGATGTGAATGACGGTTCTTGGGGACCAGATGCGTCTGTGGACGACATGAAGTTCCAATATAAAGACGAAGCGAATGGCGATACGTGGATCAAAGAAACGAGTATCGAGAAGTACAATGAATTACTGACTTCTGGTGATTACACAGCAATGAGCATACCTGCGAAAGTTGCAGCGGGTTGGGAATCAGGGCGTGATAACGCAGGCGTATTCGGCTTTATCGACACTATCGATAACCTACAAGGATTATCTGAACAACCGACACAAGAAAAAGCGGAAGAGATAGACCAAATGGGTCGTTACGCTCATGACACTAATGGTTTCGACAATACGTATGACATCACTATGGGCACAGACGGTTCAGTGGTGACTTACCTCGATGATTCAGTTGAGAATATGAACAAGCTGGCTCAGGCGAAGAAAGATTGGGAGGTGAAGTTCAACGAAAACACGGATGATTCAAACAGCTTATCTGGTTACTCATTGATGCAAGAGTCGGTAGACCAAGCGTCTTACTGGTACTCAGACAACCTATACCTATCGCAAATCGCCGACGTACTGGGTAAAGCAGACAAAGCCGCTGGGTTTGCAGAAAAAGCTGCTGACACCAAAGAGTACATCAACCGTTGTATGTACGATGAGTCAACGGGCTTCTACTACGATATCGAAGTAATACCAAATGGACTCCCTAATCAATGTGCAGGTCCGGTGTTGGTGAAACGCGGTATGGGCCCTGAAGGTTGGTCACCGCTATTCAACAACGCAGCGACGCAAGAACACGCGGACAAAGTCGTGGAAAACATGCTAAATACTAGCAAGTTTAACTCACCTAAGATTCCGCTAGGTACGGCATCAATGGACAACCCGGCTTACGGCCCAGATATTTACTGGCGTGGTCGCGTGTGGCTAGATCAGTTCTACTTTGGTGTGCGCGGTATGGACAACTATGGGTACGGTGTAGAAGCGCGTCAAATGGTCGACAAGCTATTCCAAAATGCGCAAGGCCTAACAGAGGCTACCCCGATTCAGGAAAACTACAACCCAGAAACGGGTGAGGTTCAGGGCGCGAATAACTTCTCTTGGAGTGCAGCGCACCTTTACATGTTGTACAACGGTTTCGTGGGCAAATAGCAGCCACACTCATTAGATATTAGGCGTTGCAGATGATCCCCCTAGCATCTG
This sequence comes from Vibrio crassostreae, assembly GCF_041439375.1. GTDB lineage: Bacteria > Pseudomonadota > Gammaproteobacteria > Enterobacterales > Vibrionaceae > Vibrio > Vibrio crassostreae_D. The sequence goes on from NZ_JBGONY010000091.1 coordinate 13,171, forward strand.
CAACCGCTTAAGCCTCTTCAAGTCAGGTTTAAAAGTCACAGTAAATGCTGTGGCTTTTTATTATCTGCTTGCCTAATACCTCTATCTCCCCCTTATCTAATCGAGAAAGAGAATGAAGTCACACCCCCAGGGCGGGATCGCACTTTGTTAACAGATATGATCTAATAGCTCCAAACCCA
>NZ_JBGONY010000092.1:0-13236 GCF_041439375.1 Vibrio crassostreae
TAATCACCCATACTGGCCGTTTCTATCTGAGATCCAATTAGGAAACAAAGCCTCTTGAGTGGGTGTGTCGAATTCCTCTTTTTGTTGATGCGTTTGTTGATGGTATTGTTCAATACCCTGTTTAATTTCCTCAAGCATATCGTCAGGTGAAACAAACTGAATATTTCTCCCTGAAAAGTTGGCCATGATTTTTTCAACGTTGTTGGGATTTAAATCAGTATTTCCTTGACTCAGTACAATCACAATGTTCTGTCTGAGTTCATCGGTGGAGATATTCTGAATGTCATTCTTATGATTGACATTGATAATGTCGTATTGGCCTTGATGCGCTTGATTAATAATAAAAGCATTCTCGATTGAGGTACTGATGATGGTGGTGTGCAAATCACTGCCTTGATGGAATCGCGTTATTTGTTTGGATTTCGTGCCTAATATCCGTGGGTTGATGTCGAGTGCCGGATCTTTATTTCCTTGCCCGTCTAAATAAGTCACTTCAATCGCTTTTGTTTCTCCTTTTTTATCGTGAATGTTAGTTATCATTGCCGAGTGAAATGTCTGGTCCTCCGAGGAGTACACTGCTTGATGAAAATGAACATGGTCACTCTTAGGGTGTTCAATATCTAATTTATTGAGGTAAGTTTCGGCTAATGTGCCTGTGAGTGGCTGACTGGTTTGTATATATTCTTTCGCTCTCTCTTCAAATTGTGCCATGTGTTTTGGCGTAGTAGTCAGTAATTGTTCATGTTTAGGGTTGGCGGTGAGTTGGTATTTATTAGGATCATTAAGGATGTTGTGGGCTTCTTTCATTGCCTCCTTATAATTTATTTCCTTATGACTCATCATCAAATTGATTAATGAGCCTTTTTCACCGGTGGTATAGTCTTTAAAATACCCTCGATATTCCCCCGTTAATGACACTTTTAGAGCCGATTTACCGATACCAAAGGTTAAATAGTCACGGTCTGATTTAGATGGGTTCGGTTGTCCCAATAGGTTGATGGCTAAGCTTTCGGTGTATTTAGGGAGCGCTTGGTTGATGTGTTCTTTAAATTGGTTGTAGTCAAAATCTCCGTTTCTATTTTGATAACGTACGTCTTCATGAGGCAGAGCTTTGTCATTAAAGTAAGGGGTACTGTGTGGTGCAATGTTTTCGATGGTTTCAATGGCACTGTGTTTATTGACCTCTTTTGATAACCAGCTCTTCATCATCTGTTTTGGGTTATCGGTAAAAAGTTTGACATGAGTGCTCGCTCGGCTCAAATCGATGTAAGCGCGTCTTAAGTTCGTCAGTGCGCCTTTGCCTTTGAGAGTGGTAATGACGTACTGATACGTCGCTCCTTGCGCCATGTCCGCAGTTCTGGTGTAAGCGTAATCCCAATGCCCATCTTTGAGTTGGTTTGGATTGAGGTTTAACGTTTGCCCTTCTTTCGAAAGCGCGGTGATTTCTTCCTTGGTGGCACGGCTGATGGTGTATTCCACATTGGCTTTAATGCCTCGCGCTTTGTCGGTAAAGCGGGTCATGATTTTATCACCGGTTGAAAGCGGCTTTTCTGATTGAGCGAAGAGTGACGTGTATTTGTGGTCTTTGTTACGTGGCAAAAACGGTTTTGTCTTACCTGTATTCACGTCTTGAAGTGTCACCACTCCGTGCTCCGAATCAATGTGGGTAATGATGTCGTACTCTCCTTGCTTGGTGCTTAAAATGAGCCCTTTCTGATAAGGCATCATGGTGGCTAACTCTTCTTTGCTCTCACCTGTAGAGCGCAATCGGGTGGTGATGATGTTCTCTTGGCCTATCTCTTGTGTTTTCATCAGTCCGACACGAATGTGCTCAGTGATGTGGTCACGCTCATTATTCGTGTAAGCAATGATAAGCGTGTTTTCTCGCGTTTCGGGCGTACGGGCAAGGTAGTCCTGTGCTACAGCGTAAGGCAGCTTTTCGGTGGCAATAAGCTGTGCTTTGCTTTGGTCTTTCGCACTCTCATCGAGGGTGGAGATAATATGTTGCGTGCTACCGAGTGTATCAGGGCTTTGCTGAGAGAGTTTATCGAGGGCGCTGTGTGGCTGCTTATCCACAATGTTGTGTACGGCACCAAGCAGTATTTCATTCTTCTGACGAATGATGTCGGTCATAAAAGCCGTATCGATGAGTCCTTGTCTCATGCTCAATTCAAACGGTTTACCGGCATTAAGAGAAAGCAGCTGCTCTTTATCCCCAAGTAAGGTGGCTTTGGAGCCGCTTTGTAATACAAGGTCGGTGAGCTCTTTGGCTTGTTGGTTGCTGACCATGGAGCTTTCATCGAGGAAGAACAGCGTGTTTTTGTAGTCCTCTGGTAAGGTGATGCCACGTCTTAGGTCGGTCAGTAAGCTTTCCAGCGTTTGCGCTTGTATCCCTTTGCTTTCCAGTTCGCTGACGGCGGCGTGCGTTGGTGCAATACCTATGATTTGTGAAGGTGAGTGTTTACTGGCTTGGCTAGCGTGTTGAATCAATTCAATGTTGGATTCGAGTAGGGTGGATTTACCGGTGCCCGCTAAACCTTGCACGGCCACAAAACTGTCTTTGGTCGTTGAGATAAGGGTGATGCCGTCCTTTTGCCCTTGGGTAAGGCGAGGCTGTGCATCGAGATAATCTCTGACTTGTCTGTGGGTGGCAAACGGCTTGTGTTGATTTTTCCCTTGCTCAATGTTCCGCAAGATGTGCTTTTCGGTATCGAGCGCCGCTTGGGTGGTCCAGCGTGTGCCGTCGCTGTATTCGGCAGAGAGGGTGTCACTGCGCTTGGCGAGCTCTGTTTCAATTTGATCTTTGATTATCGGTTGATTGGCCTCTTCAAAAGCGTAACGGATCGCTTCGACGACTAACTCTTTTTGTGTAAACGCCGCTTCTTTTTCAGAAAGATGACTCAGGGCAAAGTTCAACGCTTTCTCTTGCAGTGGTGAATTTTGCTCTTTGTTTAAGAGAGTGAGGGCTTGCTGGATGTCGCTTTTGACGGTGATGGCGGTGGTGTCAGTCAGGTAGCGGTCGTTGACGCTTTGAGTGTGCATCACTCGCTCGATGGCAGAAAGCTTCACTTCGCTTTTCTCAAGCGCGGCCTGGGCTTTATCGGGGTTGTCGGTAAACACATCGATGCGCGCGCTTTTCTCGGTCAGATCATGGAAGAGCGCTTTGGAGAGCGTAAAGGTTTTGCCTGAAATAAGAGTGTGCGGCCTTGGTTCGATATGACTGGCGGAATGCACATAGTCGTATTTTAGTGGTGCGTCTTTCAGGGCTTCAGCGGGGATGGTTTTCGATTCGCCTTGCGTGTCCGTTAACGTCAGGGTTTCTTTAGATAATCCTGTGACCACGTAACGTTCATTGGCGTTCAACCCAGATGGAAAGTGCTTACTGGTGGTTATGAGGCGTTCACCTTGGTTAACTTGCAACGATTCAGGTTTAAAGACCTGCATGTTGAGGGCTTTGAATCCGGTGGAAGCGGGATCGAGGGTGTATTCTTGTCCATCGGTTTTGCTGAGTACATGGACTCGATTGTTTGTCTTATCCGATGTGGAAACCACTAACTCTTGAGGTTTTCCGTCTTCCCAATGGCGAAGGGTCATGCCCGGCTTGTAGTGTTGCGCTAACTCCTGTTGGGGTTTAGACAAATAATGAGGTTGCTGAGTCAACAAGGTGATGCCGCTGCGGGCAAGTTGACCCTGGTTCTGTAGAGAGGTCCGGATCGCGTCCGTCAATCGTCGTTGTTCAACGTGAGAAGTCGCCAGCACTTGTGTGTCTTCTTTGTTTGATAAGTAGGTATAAGCTCTGGCGAGGGTGCGCGTATCACTGTCGTGCAAGGCAACCTTACTGTCTATCTGTTTGCTGTCTACCCAAGAGTGCGAGACGACGTTGCCTTTGCGGTAAAGCTCGATGGCGTTATAGGCTTTAAAACCTTGGCGACTGGACGTGTTGTTCAGCAAGATGACTTTGCTCCCCGATCCCTTAGCTTTTGCGTTTAAAGCGATCAACTCATTCGCGCTCATTTTGTGGGCGCTGTCGACGAGAAGGACATCTTTGTTGGTCATTGGTAGGTCGGAGTGCAACAAACTATGGACAGAGTGACGATGCTCTTCTTGAAACCGGTGTTTTACCCAGGCTGCGACCGTATGACTTTCACGTTGGATGGTTTGGCTATGACGGTGTTTGTCTTTGGCGTTTTGTGACACTAAGTGGACACGTTTACCGACATGGTTGCCGACGTTCAATAGGTTTTGCGCGATTTGCTCACTGTTGCCAAACACATTGACCACATGAAACTGTTTGGTGGACTGGTAAATGTCCGCCACCTTTTGGCAGTTGCCTTGAGTGAGGGTCAGTTTATCTAACGTAGCGTCATTGACGGGAGTACGCATATGGTGCGTACGCCCTTTGCTGGCCGCCATTAACGCTTGTTCGGTTTTCAGCATGGTTTGAGTGGTGTATTGACCTTTCATGGAAAGGGGGAGAAGCGCCCCGTCTTTCACCCATTGGTCTGCGACCACTTTAAGGTCGATTGCATTGGCTTGTACGCCGCCCTTGGTAAACTCGGCCGCGGCTAATTCTATGATCTTTTGCAGTTTTAGTGCCGTGTTGTATTGCCCCAAGTGTTCAACGGCGCGACTAAACGCGTCTTTAGCGATTTGTTCAGGGTGATGCTCTTGTTGAGCGATGCCGAGGGCGTTTTTAACCAAGTCTTTGGGCTGATAGCCTTTGTTGCACACCGTTTGTTGCCAGCGAGTATTGAGCTCGGCCTCACTTTCGTAGGTTTTGGCTTTGCGAGTATCGAGTGCGGCTACATCTTTTGCCGCTTGCGTCCCCCCAAAATCTAAGGCTTGTTGGTCGAGCTGTTGTTTGCGAGTAGAAAACGTATCAAGGAGGATTTGAGGGAGGCCTTTGGCTTCAAATTGGCCGTTACCCAATCCTTGCATTTGATAACCCATTTGTTCGCTCTCTTTGGCAAGCTGACTCTGGTAAAGAGCGGTGTAGTACTTTTGGAAGTGGTAAATGCGCTCGCCTGTTCCATTGATGACGCCGCCTTTTTGTTTGAGAGAAGAGGCGAGTGTACGCAGTTGCCCTTCTTTGTCGCGCGTCATGTTTGCCGTCAAAGCGTGGGAATGGAGTTGTGGGTCGTTTTCACGACTGGTTTTATGGCGCACGACCGCAAAGGCCATGGATTCGGTATTGATGAACTCACGAGCGCCTTCGTCATTGATGTGCGTGGCTTGTGCTACGTCTTTTTCTAATTGCGAGAGCGCGAATTTGACCGCCGTGTTATGCGCATCGATTAAACGTGTGTCACCCCCGACGAGAGCAAGTACACTGACCGATTTTGGCGCAGAAAAGGTTAGGTCAAACCCCGATTTATGATCGTCGCGTTTGCCTTTGATGGTTTCATGGCCTAGGTGTCCAGATAAAACGGACTCTAACGTTTTTTGGTCAACCGGTTTACCGAGTAGGCCTGCTTCTTCGGCTAACTGACCATGCCAAAAGGTGTTTTCATTGGTACTGTTTTCTTTGAGGTAGTAGTTGTCGTTGCTGTCTTTTTCGAGAGAAATGTCAGGGGTCTCTTGGGTGTTTTCTTCGTTTAAGTAATACTTGGCGGCGCCAGAGGCGGATTTAAGAGGGCTAATGGACATCATAAGGTGTTCTATATGAACGCTTCCCCATTTGCTAGGACATCATCAAGTATTTTCAAACATGGTTAGGTGGCAGTTCTATATTCGGTCTTAATTGGCAGACTTACTGCCGACCCTAATGATTTCCGCAGCCTTATTCCTCATTCTCCTAGCGAGCTTAATGCACTACACCTTATTTAGGTTTTATAAGGCTTGGTCTTACCTGTTTGTCATTACTCTTTGATGCACCTTGGCAAACTTTCTGCGAACATCCTATGTCAGTTTTAATTAGTAACCAGCTTTGCTTAACAAGGCTGATATTCGGTTTGGTTGGCAACTAATGCCCACACGGTTCGAGCTATCTTGTTAGCTAACGCAACCGTCACGACATTTTTCGGTCGTCTTGCTTGCAAAGACAAGAGCCATTCACTTTTTTCTTTACTGTGGGTCATTACTGCTCGTGCCCCATGGATAAGCAGAGTACGTAAATACACATCTCCTCGTTTGCTGATCCCGTGCAAGTGCACTCGACCTCCTATTCCTGTTTGTCGTGGAACCATGCCTATCCATGCCGCAAATTCTCGACTGGATTTAAACGCTGACGCATCCCCCATTGAAGCAATAAGAGCCGTGGCAGTGAGTGGCCCTATGCCTGGCACTTTAGCGATGCGCTGACAATCTGCATCGTGCTTAAACCAGCTTTGTATTTGCTTTTCTAGTTGTTTAATGTCGTCATCCAACTGAGTTAATCGTTCCACTTGAACTTGTAAGGCACACATAAAGACACTTGGAGTATCCTCCTCCAGTTTTGCTAAACAATCAGGCAGCTTTTCCTTGAAGGCTTGTTTGCCTTTCGGCATCACCAGGCCAAATTCGGTCAACAAACCGCGTATCGAGTTTATTTGCGCCGTCCTGTGTTTAACCAGCAGTTCTCGCATGCGATGAATGCTAAGAATCGCTTGCTGCTCTTCAGTTTTTACTGCAATAAACTTCATGCCTGGTTGTTGCATGGCCGTCCAGATCGCACGAGCATCTACCACATCATTTTTATTGCCATAAACGAAAGGTTTGACTTTCTTTGCTGGCAACAGCTTCACGGTATGACCCATTTCTTTAAAAAGTCTTCCCCAGTGGTGAGCACCACCACAAGCTTCCATTCCTATCATTGATGGTTGTTGGTTGGCAAAGTACTGAACAAAATCTTTTCGCTTCACTTTGTCAGAATGAATTTCACCGGTTTCTTGATCGACCCAGTGAATTTGAAAAACTTGTTTTGCGATATCAATACCAAATACGTTACTGTTCATGTTGGATACTCCCAATGTCGATAGTTCACTAGATTGAACCATACTGGGCACTTTGATGCCGTGACAGGGAGTATCCTTCCTGTCAATCGAATCATCCTCAGCCTCCGTAGGTTGAGGAAGCGTTCATATCATTCTCCTTTTTTTGGGGCGCAGCAAAGCCGCCACGTCAGCGGAATGCCGGTGAGTTGGGTGTGGTACGAATGGGTTAGCGGACGGCGTTGATGTGAATGAAAGGGTGGTAAAGGGTTTTTACAGGGGAGGGTAAGATTGTGTTCGGTCTCTAAATGTTCCTTGATGTTTCATTTCGTGTGGTTAATCGTACATCTCGCCCGTTTCTGCTTGTGTCATGGACGCCTCTTCGGTTTCTCGCTGTAGTGCATTTTGTGTGTTTTCAGCGAGCTGTTGGTTTTGGGCAGCGTTATTGGTCGGGTTTTCCTTTTTCGGTGCTTTGGCAAGGGTTTGTTTTTGATGGGTTCTGGTTTGCTGCTGCTCTTCTTCGTTTTCATAGGTACTTTGCTGAATGGCGAGTAATCGGTTTCTTTGGGTTTCATCGAGTTCATGCAAAGCAATTAACTCATGAAAAATCAAGGCTTGGTCGATACTCTCCATTGCTTTCCCGCCTGGTAGGTTGCGTTTGATGAAGGAGGGTTGGAGATTGCTCATGCGGTCGTACTTCAGTTGCAGCTTAGTGATGAGCATGGAGTTAGGGGTGCGTAAGTAACACTCTAAATCATCCAAACCTTGGATTTGGGCAGGAGAAACCACAGGACGCGTTTTGTTTTGGTGGCCAAGTGAGACACCGTCACGCAGTGCGTTCGCCCCGTAAGAAATATTTTCTCGTGAGATATCGATTTCTTGCTCACCAAGATCATCCGAGGAAATGGTGGCCATCGCTTTTGAAGGGGCGCGGAAGAAAAAGCGCGTGTTGAGCAAATCAAAAATGACTCTCGCCGCGTTGCGCCCGTAAGTGGTTTCTAATTGAGCGTAAGATTGCAAACCCAGTAAATAACATCCTCCAAATTTACGCACTTCAGAAATAATGTGCGTGAGTTCAGGCAGTTTATGTAACGTAGGCATTTCATCGATGATCACCCAAATTCGGCGGTCGTCATCGGGCTCCATTCCTAGAATGGCGTTGGAGGCAATCGCAAGCCACATCGAGATCAGTGGTCTGAGTGCGGTGTGTTGTCTTGCGTTACTCGATAGGAATAAAAATCCTTGCTGGGATTCATCTTGCACCCAATCTGTGATCGAAAATGGCGCCCGTTTATGGTGGCCTTGTGCGTCTTTTTCATCCAAACCATGTAAGTAACGTAATGACTTAATGTAAGTCGCTAGTACCGATTTGATGGAGATAGCTGTCTTCTCGATACTTTTCGAGACGAGGGAGCTAGCTTCGGTGTCTTTTAAGTGTTCACCTAGCGTGGAAAGCTCCGACGTTAAGATAATGTGCAGCAAATTTTCAATGGTACATTTGTGTTTGTCATCGATCATCATTTGATAGGTGGTTGCTGCGAAAATGGTTCGTGCGGAATCCACCCAAAACGGGTCGCCTTCGCCGTGTTGCGGAATAAGCGCGGCCGCGAGCGATTCAAAGTCAGGGGCTTCTTTGGCATCACTCCAAATATCCCATGCAGCGCAACGCTCATCGAAGGGATTTAAAATCACGTCTTTATGAGGGTCATAGAATTTACTGACAAAATCGCAGCCTTTATCGTAGATGATGGCTTTATCGCCTCGCGCCCGTATCCAGCGCAATAACTTGCGAATCGCAACGGATTTACCTGCGCCTGTGGTGCCGTCAATCATTAAGTGCTTGACCTCAAACCTATCAACAAAAAGCTTGTGACCATCGAGTGCAAAAGGAGAGAGTTTTTTCTTCTTTTTCAGCTCTGCGGTGACGGCTTTAGGCTCAGCCAATTGAAAGCCGCGAATGTGGTTATCTTCGCTTTGCTCTTGCCCTTTTCTCTTAAACCAGTGGTTGATAATCACAAACAGCACGGTGGAAGTGGCCACAGAGACCAGTAGGCCAATGAACAGGGCTTGCAGCAATTCTTGGTAGCACTGTGACAAGATGGGGTTTTGCAGTTGTTGGCCAAGGGTGCTGCTGTAGCGTTGATCTTCCCATTCGACCACTACGTTGCGCTTTAGGCTAAAACCTAATTTGTTGAATAGCCAAAATAGACTGTAGTAGTAGGCACCGGTTAATGTGCTGGCCGAGGTGAGGAGGTAAGTAGTGATAAGCCCGAGCAAGGCCGCGAAGATATTGAGGTACTTGATTGTGGTTACGTTCACTTGCCACCACATTCGAATGTTATGGAAAGTGATTTGACCACCACGAGTCGTAGACATAGAAAAACTCCTTGTGAAGGAAAACAAAAAAGCGCCCACACTGAGTGAGGCGCTTTTGTTCGGTAGAATGAAATCAGGAATAAGGTGACAGGTTACAAAGGAGGTGTATTACGAGTGCCAAGACTAAGGGACGACAGAATTGTTTGGTGCTCGCATTAAGATTGACCAGTTTCAAAACGTTTTTGGACAGAAGTGTTTTAGAGTAGTCGCACTAAGGCGCTCTTGTCCCAAAGCATGGCGGCATAACACGTCTCTGGACAGAAGCTTGTTAATGCCTTTGCTAAGTTAGCGAGTCATGAATAAATGCAAGTGTAAAAGTCCCTTAACTCATTGCATTGTATTGATTGGAAAGGTCAGATACTGGGTGCTCCCAATTGATGAACAATTCCAAATCATCGCAGGGAGCAACCGTAATACCCTTAAATTATGTATGAAGAGGTGCTAACTGATAGCTCTGGCTAAGAACAGCTAAAAGCACTGTTCTTAGTTGAATTACTTGAAGTAATAAGAAAACACGAGTTCGAGGGTATCAACATCACCTGCTAAATGATGCCATTGTAGATCTGACTTAATTTGACCAAAGTCCAATACATTCACGCCGACGCCTATGTTGGGGTGAACATTATCCTCCACCTCGAAATCTTCCGCGTGGTTCGAACTTGCATCAAGATAACCTAAGCCCAAACTGAAGTACGGGGCGAATTTATCGCCCCAAAGCTGCGTAACTCGATAAACAAAGTTAAAGCTGTAATGTTGGTAATCGACCGTCATATCATTATATTGCGTATGTTCTGCTTTCAAATCGACACTATTTAGCCAACGATAAGTAAACTGGATACTCGCGTTATTATCAAATTGGTACCCTAAGCTACTTCCGAAAGAAAACTGACTGTTACTTTCCTGACTCCACGCGTTGTGGTCAGTATCTGGCTCTAACCATGAAATCCCAGGATTAGCTGTTACATATATTCCGTTATTCTCTTCTGCAGAATGAGCGAAAGGAGAAACACTTAACAATAGTGGGACGACCACTTTAACGGCAAGTGACTTTTGATGTCTAAACAGTGCGAGTATCGTCAATAGCAGCGTGCTTAAGAACCCTATAGAACCACCACTGCTGGTTCCCGCGATAACCTTCCCCCCATAAGGAACACCGGCTTGAATATGAAGATTAACGGTAGCAGGGTAACTATGTCTTGATCCAATATCTGTAACATCATATTCAAAGCTATCATCGCCTATAAAACCAGGTTCAGGAGTGTAAATAAATTCACCACTCTCCTTAAGTGTTACCGACCCATGCATTGGTTGTTTATAGATTCGAGCAGTTAAACCAGCATAAAAAGGATCTTGTGTATTCGCATCATCTGTATCGTTAAACAATACACCTGGTGCAACAATGGTATCAATACTGTCTGCGTAAAGTGAGTAGCTATCATTATTCGCAATTGGCGCTGCATTGTTAGGGATAAGGGTCCAACCAGTGGAGAGAATTGTTATTGATACTTTTGCTTGGCTAGTATTGATTGAATAATAAAATTCATCATTGCCATAATAGTCAGCATCAGGTTGATACTCAAAACTGCCGTCTGCATTCAATGTGACACTTCCATACAAAGCATCTTGGTCTAATGTAGCGGCTGCTGAATTTTCATTGGTATCATTTTTAAGCACTCCATCTTGGCTAGATACAATCAACTTAGTATCTTGATCAACCTCATAGCTATCTGGGTGAGCATAAAGAGATTCATGTTTTTCGAATGCGCCAATGTCGATACTCAACCCCTGTGGGCGGGTTTGCTTGAGGTAATCTGATGTGATTGAGCTTCCATCGGCATATAGCGCTTTAGCGTCGTCGCCTTTATCAACAAGCGCTATTGAAAGCGTGTTTGGAACGAAACAATTAGTTGTAACGCACCCTGCAAGTGACAGGCCAGTATTAGGGGTGTCATCGACACCAGGTGTCGAAATAAAGTTATTGTTGTTCTCTGATAATGGGTAAATAGTTGTATCGTCCCAATCAGTTGGATAAATTGCAGAGCCAACATTATTTGCACCATCGATTATAACGAGTAGATTGTTATTGGCTATAAGCTGAGCACTATTGATTAACTCTATATGGGTCGCTTTGTAAGTAGCGGGGTCTACATTTTTAGTAATAGTCGGGTAATACAGCGTACTATTGGTTAGCGTCAATTTTCCTTTATTGACATAGATTGGCCAACCTCTATTAGCATCCCTTCCATCAAATAAAGTATTTATAATTTGTGCATCAGCTTCATTAAATCTAAAAGTAGAATTAAATAAGCCTTTAAATATACTATCTTTGATGACTGCCGTTGTGCTGCTGCCTGAACTATCTTGACTAACTTGAATAACATGACTGGCTGTGCTTTCAACCAATGGTCCATTAGATTCAAAAGCCGTATTTTCAATAAAAACATCACTATTAAAAATAAGGGTGGGTGCTGATCTTGGACCAAGATTTTCGAATATAAATGAATCTTTTATTGTAACAGAGCCATCTTGAGTAGACATGATGGATGCCTCTCCTTGCCTAGGCACTATCCTATATAGGATAACGTTATTGAGTGTTACATTAGCGTTATCGGAAAAGATAAAACCTGACATGTGTTCTGCCCACACATTTTCAATGGTGACATCGATGGTGCGCCCTGCGGTATTTCGAGGATTAATGTCAAATAAAAGACCAGATGATCTTAGAACCAGATTGTTAGGATCATCCGGATAACCAGTATTAAATGAGCCAGTATCAGAAACCCAGCGTTGATGGTCATTAATGTGGACATAATCATCGCCTAATCCTCGAATGATAATATCATCAGTAATTGTCATTCGGTTGTCGGTTTGACCTGAAGGGACTTCACCCAAATTAGGCGAGATAGGTGCTTGTGCATTATATGAAGCCGGTATTTCGATAGTATCTAAACCAGGATTAGCATTGGCCTTTTCGATGAAATCTCGAAGTGAGCCCATGCCTTGATCACTACTTGTTGTTACCGTATAAGTGGCAGATTGTACGCTCAAAGAGCTAAAAAGTAGTCCAAATAAAATTATTGACTTTGGAGTCATATTACCATCCTTGATATCCATGAAAAAACTAAGCCCAGATTTTTTTAAGTTACTTGTAACCAACAACTTAGCTCATATATAAGAATATCACAACTCTCCCTAAGTAATGACTCTTGGAGATGTGTATACTTGGGTGCGGACGGGAGTTTTTTCAAAGTAATGTGTTTGCTTTACACATTAGCTAGTTCTATTACGATCTAGATGGGTTCTAGAACGTTTTGGGGCAGATCTGAGTTAGCTGGCACTTTTTGAGAAAAGTGCCACGAGTAAAACTTCACGAGTAAAACTTCAGGTCTATGAAGCCTCTGGACATTTCTGAGTCAGTGATTTTGCTAAATTAGAAAGTAATGAATAACTACAAGTATGGAAAGACGCTTAACTTGGTGTCCAGTCTATCTGGTGCAGATCAAGTTTAATCATCTACTACAACTAACGACATAGCCGTAAGTGAAATACCTTATACTTTCACTGTGCCATAATACTTTTCAGTAACGTCAACCAAGTCTTGGGCTTTATTTAGTAGATCTATAAAATTACTCTCATATTTTTGAAGAGTATCTTTCTTATCCCAATGCCACATTGCAGGAGGGTAATTACTCACATCTTCAATCAAACTACAACGTTTCAGTGCATATAACGCCTCTAAGTATTCTGGTTCAAAATTTATTGCTAATACTTCAACGAGTAAAATTTCCTTAATAATGCCATCGACTAGGAAGGACTCTAGAGCTTGAAGGTTAGTCATCATAACGCCGGGAGTAGCAGTGCTAACAGAGGAATCAGATAGAATTCCTGTAACTTTTAGTTGAACGAAGCCGCTACGCGGCAGAGTAAAACGAGTGCAAACCATACTCTTGTA
>NZ_JBGONY010000093.1:0-12640 GCF_041439375.1 Vibrio crassostreae
AGCTGATCAGATCGTAGGTTCTGGATTTAGTTCCACTGAATTACGCAACAAAGCCTAGGAATATACTCAATTTTCCCATTGTATTTTGCTACGTTAAAAAACCGTGTGCGTACAGCTGCATTTTATAACTATCTTAGTATCGTGCTTTTAGTGGGAGGGCTTGCTGGTGCCGTTTATTCCTTTCCATTATCCGAAGCTTTAAGTATTTCAGGCGGAAATATTGCTTATGGTGCATTCATGATGAGCACCATAATGCTCATTATTATTGAGCGAGATTTTAGCACTTTTAAACACATGTTTCGGTTAGTAGTGGTTGTGGATTTGATTGCTTTTGTTGGTTTTAACTTTATGGCTTGGTTGCTGGAATCGGAATATGTGTTGAACCCTTTTGCTATCCCTTTCGGTATCTTTGACGTGTCGTTGAAAGTTCTTGTTCTTGGAGGGGTTTTGATTCTCCTCGAAATATTGTTATTGATGTTTATTTTTACACAAGTGAGTAAGTTCCTTTCCAACCTACCAGCGTTGGCATTCATCTATACGCTAGCATTTGTTTTTATCCTTTGTTTGGATGGAGCACTGTTTCCTCTTTTAGCTTTTGGCCTAAGCCCGCAGATCGTTCCTATCATATTCGGAAATATACTGGGTAAGTTGTTGATTGCGGCCTGCTATAGTGTCCCAATGCTGATCTTCTACTTTTTGTTTAGGGGAGATTTTGCCAAGTTTGTTAGTTCGCCACTATCCATAAAGGATTTGACTAAAGCTCCTCGAAAAGAGTTGCTGGCAACATTGTATCAATATGAGTTGCGTGATGAGCAGTTGCAGAGAGAAAAACAAGATCTCACAAAGATTGCACTTTTTGATGAGCTAACCTCACTCCCCAATAGACGTAAATTTAATCAAACGTTTGAGTCTGAATGGGCTAGATGTGAACGCGAAGGGCAAACTTTAACCTTAGTGATCGGCGATATTGATTTTTTCAAGCAATATAATGATGCATATGGCCACCATCAAGGAGATGTCTGCCTTAAACAAGTCGCAAAGTTATGGAAGCACGTTTTTAACCGTCCGTCAGACCTTGCTGCTCGCATAGGAGGCGAGGAGTTTGCCATTATATTGCCAAGCACATCTATAGAGCAAAGCAGAGCTCGCCTTAATTCATTCTTAACGGTTTTGCACAGTCAGCCGATTCCTCATCGTTCCTCACCTATTGCTTCTCATGTGACGATGAGCTTAGGTGCAGCGGAATGCGTTCCGACGAAAAGCACATCGGCAAATGATCTGTTTATGCTTGCTGATAAGCGCCTTTACAAAGCAAAGAATAGCGGGAGAAATCAGGTTATTGTCGATTGAATTAATTTTAACAATACGGAATGATGAGCAGTATATAATTTCAAATCACTCAGCATCACATTAAGCCGGTGTATGTTGGGTCTTTTTTGAAGAAGCTGTATTAGGCCAACCCAACTTAAAATTGATTGATTTGACCAAGCGAAGAGGGCATTGATTCATGGAACTCAAAGTAGATACTCACACTCATACATACGCAAGTGGTCATGCTTACAGCACATTGATCGAAAATGCCAAGTCGGCAAAGCAAAATGGTTTAGCCATGTTTTGTACCACCGACCATTCAGAATCAATGCCTGGTGCTCCACACTATTGGTTCTTCAGCAACCAACGTGTCCTTCCTCGTTTTATCGAAGAGGTTGCCATCATCCGTGGTGTTGAGTCGAATATCATGAACACTCAAGGAGAAATCGATATCCATCCGAGTGTAGATAAGAACTTGGATTGGGTGATTGCAAGCTTCCACGAGCCCGTTTTTCGCCCATCGGATGTCGCAACGCATACAGAGGCTCTCGTGAATGTGATTAAGGGTGGTCGAATTGATGCGCTTGGTCACTTAGGCAATCCTAATTTTGATTTCGATTTCGAAGCCGTCATTCAATGTGCGGTTGAAAACAACGTGGCGATTGAGATCAACAACACCACACTTAAAGGAAATAGCCGAGTTGGCAGTGTTGACCGTTGTTATGAGATTGCAAGAATAGCGAAAGCGAAGGGTGCATTTATTACAACAGGCAGCGATGCGCATTTCTGTTTAGATGTAGGTGGCTTGGATTTAGTCGCAGCATTGTTAGATGAAGTGGGTGTAGATTCGAGTAAAGTGATCACTCATTCGCCAAAGCAGTTCCTAGCCTTTTTAGCCTTGCGCGGTCGTAATGAAATCCCAGAATACTCAGCTCTTGTTTAAGAGAATGTCGGCGGGTTTGCATTTCGACACAATCAATTTTTGTGCATGTCAGATTTTTGTATACACTAGCTGAAAATAATAAAGTCGAAGTGCCACAATCATGATGGCGCTATCTTCAAAGTCACAGTTTCACTTGGAGAAACAATGAAAACTCGCTCAATCCTTTTATCTGGCTTAATCGCTGCTTCAGTATTGTCTGGCAACGCATTTGCTAATGTAGACCTTAAGAAAAACATGCAAGAAATGAAGCTTGCGTTCAAACAAGCGGCAGAAGCTCAAAGCATTGAAGAGATGCAAAAGCCTATCGTTCGTTTAGATACGCTAGTGGCAGAGCTGAAAACGGGTGTTTACCCAGTCGAGAAAGAAGACAACTTCATGGAAGGCTTCAAAAAGATCAGTGCATCACTGGATAGCATTGAGCAGAAGCTAGACCAAGGTGACTTAGCGTCGGCACAGCAAGAACTTCGTACTATTGATGGCCTTCGTGAAGAGTACCATGAGAAGCGTAACCCAAGTATCTGGAGCAAGATCTTCGGTTAATTCGTTAATCATGAACGTTTGCTAGATAGGTAACAAAGAGCAAACCTCAAGATTCGATTTCTAAAACGCCGCCTTACATTACCCTCTTTCGAGGAAGGTGTAAGGCGGCGTTTTTATTGTCTCTTTTATCGAAAGCCTGCTGCAAAGAGATGAGTATTACTTTCTTAGTTTTAGTGTTGTAACCAGTATTTAACGAAAAAGAGTGTGCGTTAGCTTCAATTTTTTAACTTGCTGTTAATCTTTACGTTTACCTATATTCCAAGTCCCTCATAATAAGGGAAATTTATAAAGACTTGGAATAATGCGCCGAACCTCGTTCAACTTCTTCATGTTACTTGCAACAGCATTAAGCTGGGCGCTAGTGACATTAATGCCTGTTATCAATGCTCATGGTAATAGTGCGGGAGTATGGGCGTCGTTATGTACGGTCAATGGCTTTGAATTGGTTCAAATCGAAGAAGGCGAACCTAATACTCATAAAGGAAAGCCGTGTCCGTTTAGCCATTTTTCCACGTTTCACCAAGATGAACTTCCCACTACACTACTGACAACTCGACTGAGTTCTATTGTCTCCGACAGCTACGCTTTTTTGGCTCTAAGCGAACGCTACACGAGGCAAGCCCCGCGCGGCCCTCCCTTTGTTATTGCTTAAACCTAACCCATTAAAATAATTAAAAAATAAAGTATTAAGTAAAGTTAAACATGCTCAGATTACTTTCTGATTTTTCAGAAGGTATGTTTGCGTGTGTCAAAGGAAATTATAATGTTGAGAAATGAATCTCAAACCCCTGCGAAAGCACAAGCAACTTCGCAGTCTAAAAGCAGTGCAACAACCGGTTCGGAAACCAATATAAAAAGCAAAGACCGCAATAAAACCCTCTATTTCCTCACATGGCGCTGGCACTTCTATGCTGGGCTATTTGTTATCCCGTTTATGTTAATGCTGAGCATTACAGGTTTGGTGATGCTGTTTGATGATGAAATCGAATTGACTTTCCACCACGAAGCCCTAGAGATTGTTGCATCGGGCGAGCCGATTAAAGTGTCACAACAGTTAGCTGCAGTACAACTTCAATACCCACAAGGTTCGGTTACCCAGTTTGTTCCGAGCAAAGCTCCTGATCTGGCTAACCGCTTTTCGGTAGCACTTGTAGACGGCACATCGGTCTTCGCCACGGTAAATCAATATACGGGCGAAGTGGTCGGAGAGATTCCGCGTAGCGACAGCCTGTACCAACTCGCGAATGACATTCACGGCACTTTGTTGATTGGTGATTGGGGTGATTATCTAATTGAAGTCGCAATAAGCTTGTCTATTCTGTTGCTCATCAGTGGTATTTACTTATGGTTACCTAGAGATAACGCGAGCCGCGCTGGTTTTCTTAAGCTTCGATTTGGTTCAGGAACGCGTATTTTAATGCGTGATCTGCATGCGAACATTGGAGGTGTGTTATCGCTCGTTCTGTTGTTGTTTATTCTGTCTGGATTGGCTTGGACAGGCTTCTGGGGCGGTAAATTAGTTCAAGCATGGAGCACTTTCCCTGCTCAAATGTGGGACGATATTCCGCTGTCTGATAAGACGCACACATCGCTTAGCCATGGCTCAGAGGAAGAACTTCCATGGAATCTAGAACAAACACCGCTGCCGTTGTCTCAAGATAAGCCTGCAGAACATGTACATCACGTGGAAGAGGCATCTGAACCTCATGATCACTCTAAGATGGGCGAAGACCACTCTCAACATGTGATGTCAGCAAGCAGTTTCGGGATTGATGATGTTATCCAAAAAGCGCACTCACTTGGTTTCACTCAATACAAGGTGAATTTCCCGCGTTCAGAAACAGGTGTTTACACGGTCACAGCCAACACTATGGGCGGTGACATCATTGATCCAACGCAGGACCGTACTACGCACCTCGACCAATACTCAGGTCGTATTCTGGGTGAGGTGACATGGCAAGATTATAACTTCATTGCCAAAACGTTAGCGGTAGGTATTTCATTGCATCAAGGTGACATCAGCATCATTAACAAGCTTCTAAATGCTTTGTTTTGTTTGGCGTTCATTGTTGTGTCCGTGACTGGCGGTGTGATGTGGTGGATACGTAGACCTTCAGGTCAAAGAAAGCTTGGCACGCCACCGAAGTTTGGCGATGCAGGGCTTTGGAAGACAGGTTTAGTGATCGTGATAGTTATTTCAGTACTGTTTCCACTGGCGGGAGCGACGATCGTGACAGCAATGCTGCTGGATTGGTTACTATTTTCACGCGTTGAGAAATTCAAGACGGCATTGAGTTAATTGATATACAAACTGACCTCCTTTTTCAGGAGGTCAGTTTCATTATTCAGATGACATGCTCTGTTTATTAAGAAGACGTTAGACTTGTACAGCTCTATAATTGATAAAGCTCTAGATTTCATAAAGCTCTAACGGAAGCCCGTCAGGATCGACAAAAAAAGTAAATGCTTTACCTGTAAATTCATCAATTCGGATCTGTTCGACTTCGATTCTTTGTTCTTCCAAATAGCTTTTGATTTGTTGAACGTCATCAACACAAAAAGCTAAGTGTCTTAGCCCTTGAGCTTCAGGAAAGCTAGGTCTTTCCGGTGCGTTAGGGAAGCTGAATAGTTCTATCTGAGCACCATTAGGTAGCGCTAAATCAAGTTTGTACGACTGGCGAGCCTCTCGATAGTTTTCGGCAATGATCTCAAGTTTTAAAATCTCGGTGTAAAAGTGCTTCGATGCGTTGTAGTTTGAACAGATTATGGCTGCGTGGTGTATTCCTTTCAACATCAGTTTATTTCTCCTGCCAACTTGTCACCTAAGTGCTCCATGGCGTAATCAATGAATACACGCAGTCGAGCGGGCATGTACTTGGTTTGAGCAAACTGCATCGCAATCGCACCATGGTAATTACTCTTGATAGTCCAATCTTCCAATACCTGTACAACAGAGCCTTCAGCCAATGCATCTTGAATCACGAAGTCATGGAAAATACCGACACCTAGACCTTCTTTCACACCTTTTAGTCGCATCTGCGAGTGGTTAACTGCGTAACGGCCACTGACGGATACAGTGTGAAACTCATCGTCTTTCAAGAAGTCCCAAATGTGGTCTTTGTCTGTCTCTGCAAGGTATAAACAGTCATGTTTAGAAAGGTCTGTTGGGTGGCTTGGAACTCCTTTGGCTTTCAGATAGTAGGGGCTCGCACATAACACGAGGTTTGTCTTTCCAAGCTCTTTCAAAACCAAGCTTTCATCGGGCTTATCGGTAAGGCGAAACGCAATGTCGATACCTTGGCGCAATATGTCGATGTCGCCGTCAGCCGCTCTTAACTTGAGCTGGATCTCTGGATATTGACTTAAGAATGGAACAACAAAAGGCTGTAGCACTGAGTTTAAGAACGCCTCAGGCGCCGCTACCGTTATAGAGCCCGCAGGTTCAGTATGGTCGGAGGTTGAAAGCTCAACGGCTTGTTGCGCCGCGTTGATCATCACCACGCTCTGATCGTATACCAACTGGCCTGCTTGGGTGATGATAAGGGTACGAGTGGTTCGTTCAAACAGTTTCACCGACAGTGCTTTTTCCAAGCGAGTGATGAGCTTACTCAAGGCTGAAGGTGTCACCCCTAACTGTTTTGCTGCCGCAGTAAAGCTCCCTTCATTTACCACTAAAATGAATGAGGCTAGATCTGGAAGTAGGGCGATGAGTTTAGGGTTGACCATAAGTATCCACGAGTTTCGGCGATGAGCGTAAAGTGATTGTGAGCGATTTACTTTGATTTGTGAATCAATTTCATTAATTGCTTAGTGTGATTGCTCTGATAGATTGATGTGTTTGAAGCTTATCTGTATAGCGGCGTTGCTGGTGCTCATTATGAGATAAGCCGGTTTTGATCACTATATCGTTTTGATATTAAAAATTGAGATTTGATATGAAAGCGAAATTATAGGGAAATTAGAGGAGATTTGGCGTTTAAAAGAGAAAGCTAAGGGCGTTAATGTGCCCTGTGTCACTGGGATTAACAATGATTGATGCCTGTGATTCATTAATGTTTTTCCAACTAAAGGGATAATCGGATCGGGGATGTTCAACTAGAATATAGGCATAAGTTTTACAGTGTAAATGATCGTGTTGAGATCGTTTATATCCCTACATAATGCGGCGCGCGATGCTGCTGAATAATAACTAGGAAGGAATGAGACAATGTCTTCTGCATTTTACCAACAGATTCAAACTCAAATCGAAGAAGTTAAAGAAGAAGGTCTTTACAAGTCTGAGCGCATTATTACTTCTGCTCAAAAAGCAGCGGTTTCTATCTCGACTGGTGAAGAAGTACTAAACTTCTGTGCAAACAACTACTTAGGTCTTGCTAACCACCCAGCTCTTATCGAAGCGGCTAAAGATGGTATGGATCAGCACGGTTTTGGTATGGCTTCAGTACGTTTCATCTGTGGTACTCAAGATTCTCACAAAGAACTAGAGCAAAAGCTTTCTACGTTCCTAGGTAAAGAAGACACTATCCTTTACACATCTTGTTTTGATGCAAACGCTGGTTTGTTCGAAACGATTCTAGGTAAAGAAGACGCAATCATCTCTGACGCACTAAACCACGCATCTATCATCGATGGTGTTCGTCTGTGTAAAGCAATGCGCTTCCGCTACGCGAACAACAACATGGAAGAGCTAGAGCAACAACTTATAGCAGCTAAAGAAGCTGGCGCTCGTCACACGCTTATCGTAACTGACGGTGTGTTCTCAATGGACGGCGTAGTGGCTAACCTTCCTGCTATCTGTGACCTTGCTGACAAGTACGGCGCACTAGTGATGGTTGATGACTCTCACGCAGTTGGCTTCATGGGTGAAAACGGCGCAGGTACTCACGAGTTCCACAACGTTGTTGACCGTATCGACATCATCACAGGTACGCTTGGTAAAGCAATGGGTGGTGCTTCAGGCGGTTACACTTCTGGTAAGAAAGAAGTGATCGACTGGTTACGTCAGCGTTCTCGTCCATACCTATTCTCTAACTCTGTTGCACCAGCAATCGTATCGGCGTCTATCCGCGTTCTAGATCTTCTAGCGGAATCTGGCGATCTACGTACTCAGTTATGGGAAAACTCTGCTCACTTCCGTACTCGCATGGAAGACGCTGGTTTCACTATGGGTGGTGCTGACCACGCTATCATCCCAATCATGCTTGGTGATGCAAAAGTAGCGGCTGAATTCGCAGAGCGCGCTCTAGAGAAAGGCATCTACGTGGTAGGTTTCTCTTTCCCAGTCGTACCAAAAGGCCAAGCTCGTATCCGTACGCAAATGTCTGCAGCACACTCTCGTGAGCAACTGGATCGCGCAATTGATGCGTTCATCCAAGTTGGTAAAGACATGGCTATCATCTAATTTTAAAGGGGTGCCACGGTATCCTTTAATTAGGTAGAGCAACACCCAATAGAACATATAGATTTTTGATTCTCGCCTTACAGTTAGGTGAGATGAACTAGGTAACATTATGAAAATTAAAGCACTTTCTAAGCTTAAGCCTGAAGAAGGCATTTGGATGACCGAGGTTGAAAAACCTGAAATGGGTCATAATGATCTTCTTATCCGTATTAAGAAAACCGCAATTTGTGGTACAGACGTACATATCTACAACTGGGATGAGTGGTCACAAAACACAATTCCAGTGCCTATGGTAGTAGGTCATGAATACGTGGGTGAAGTTGTTGGCATCGGCCAAGAAGTTCGTGGTTTTGAAATCGGCGATCGTGTATCTGGTGAAGGTCACATCACATGTGGTCACTGTCGTAACTGTCGTGGCGGCCGTACTCACCTTTGTCGTAACACAACAGGTGTTGGTGTAAACCGCACTGGTGCATTCTCTGAATACCTTGTGATCCCTGCGTTCAACGCATTTAAGATCCCTGCAGAAATCTCTGACGATCTAGCATCAATCTTTGACCCGTTTGGCAACGCAGTACACACAGCGCTTTCTTTCGACCTAGTAGGCGAAGACGTGCTAATTACTGGTGCTGGCCCAATCGGCATCATGGCTGCAGCTGTTGCTAAGCACGTTGGTGCTCGTCACGTTGTAATCACTGATGTAAACGAATACCGCCTAGACCTTGCTAAGAAGATGGGTGTAACGCGCGCAGTAAACGTGATGGAAGAGAAGCTTGAAGACGTAATGTCTGATCTTGGCATGACTGAAGGCTTCGATGTAGGCCTAGAAATGTCTGGTAACCCATCTGCGTTCAACAGCATGCTGACTAACATGAACCACGGCGGTAAGATCTCTCTACTAGGTATTCCACCATCAGACATGGCAGTAGACTGGAACCAAGTAATCTTCAAAGGCTTGGTTATCAAAGGTATCTACGGTCGTGAGATGTTCGAAACTTGGTACAAGATGGCTTCTTTGATTCAGTCAGGTTTAGACCTAACGCCAATCATTACTCACCACTACAAAGTGGACGACTTCCAGAAAGGCTTCGACATGATGCGATCTGGTATGTCTGGTAAGGTAATTTTAGACTGGGAGTAGGTTACTACCGGTTTTGAATATCAGAAGGCAACAGGTAAAACTGTTGCCTTTTTTATCGCCATTCATAATTGATAAATAATTTAAACTATTGATATTTAGTGGTTATATTTGTTTTTGTATATAGTGGCAAGTTTGATTCAATCAGGGTTAGACCTATTACCAATCATTACTCATCACTTTAAAATTGATGATTTCCAAGCTGGCTTCGATGCTATGCGTAGTGGGCTTTCTGGCAAGGTTATCCTTGATTGGGAATAGAAAAAATTAGGCTCTAAATAGCAAAGGCGACAGTGAAAACTGTCGCCTTTTTTACGAATAAAACCGATAAATAACGGTCGATTACAGTGTCTGCCGCCACTTTGTCGCCATTAATTCTCTAATGGATTGAGGTGTACAGCTTGTATCAAATGTTCTGGTGCAAAATGGGAATACGCCATTGTCTGCTCAATTTTAGTGTGTCCAAGAATACGCTGTAACACCAAAATATCCCCTTTGTTCATCATAAAATGCGAAGCAAAAGTATGCCGTAAAACATGCGTCGCTTGTCCACTCGGAACGTGGCCAGGTAGAGCCCTTTTAATGTAGCGCCAGGCATCCTTGTAAGTAGTGTTGAAAATTTCATGGTTGCTCACTGCGATATCTAAGATCTCTTGATATAAAGCAGGTGAGATGGGCACACTTCGATTTCTCTTACCTTTTGTCTCGGTGTAAGTCAGTTTGAATTCAGATACCTGTGAACGGGTAAGAGTCAGAGCTTCACTTATACGAGCTCCGGTGGCCAAGCAAATCTTAGAGATTACAATAAGTTGTGGGATCGAGACTGTAATAACTCGGTTGCAATTCTTCAGGTTAACCAAGAACTCTTCAATTTGTGGCTTGGTTAGATATGCCAGATTCTTCTCACTGGTTTTGATTGTCTCGATAGCTTCAAGCGGATTGGGGTATTTCCATTGATTGTACTTAATCAGTTTCTTGAACATCCCCTTTAGGTAAATCAATTCCATGTTATGTGTTGTTGGTGAAATCTCAATAGATTTATTTTTGCCACGGTAAGGTATTCGTGCTGCACGATAGTCTAAGTAGTCTCGTTCTTTAAGGTGATAGGCAATCGGGTTACCTAATCCTTCAATTGTTTTGGCTATTAGCTCCCGAGCTTGTTTACCTGATTTCAACGTATGACCGTGTATGCTCCACCAAGTGTCTAACAGCTCGCTCATTCTACGGTGATCCGGTTTAATACCCATCCATGGCTTATCGTCAATTTCTCTCATTGTGTGAAGCTCAAAAGCCTTGGCTTCGCCTTTAGTCGCAAATTTCTTACGAACACGCTTCCCCGTTCGCCCGTTTGGGTAACATTCGCAGATCCAAGGTTTGGTTGAGCCATCCTTTAAATTGCGGACAGACATAATAAAGCCTAATATAACTGTATATAAAAACAGTGCAGTTGGGCTGAAACGTAGAACAATGTTTTATTTAGGACAAAAAGCACAGGCTGGGCACCTATCTCAAAGTGCTAAGAAAGTTAATAGGTTTTTGCTATGTACCAATCAATTCATGTGACTTCTGGATACAGCCATTTCAAAATTAACAGCGATGGTCCCATTGGGGTAAGTAAGAAGAACCAAGGGGTGATTGATACGCTGTTGAAACTAGGTAATCGCTTTACGGCGCCATTTGGTGGGTTTATAGAAGCAGAGAACGTAGTGGGTTTGAAATGGGTGAAGCTGGTCGACATTAAGTATCTGTGCACCGATGAGGAAGCCGAAAACATCGAGTACGTGATACAAAAAGACCACTATGTAGTGGGAACGTATCAAGACCGGAAGTTGTACATTTTATTGTTTGGTGGAGAGCCAAAACACCATCTGATCCGCCCCAGCAGTTTTGGACACCGAGTTAAGTGAGTATAATCACTAACGAGGTGAACAATGACAACTAAGAAAACTAGAATTAAACATTCTCCTGAATTTAAAGCAGAAGCTCTGAAGCTAGCAGAGAAAGTTGGAGTAGCTGCCGCAGCAAGACAGCTTTCTTTACATGAATCTCAAATTTATGGGTGGCGGAAGAACTCAAATAAAGACACCAATACGAGTCAGCGAGAGCAAGAACTAGCCGTAGAGGTTGCTAAGCTCAAAAGGCAGTTGGCTGAGCAAGCAGAAGAGCTAGAAATTGTAAAAAAGGCCGCCACATACTTCGCGAAAAATCTAAAGTAAATTGCTATGAATTTATGCTCGAACACCTGCTGCGCTTCAATATGGTGCGTATGACTAAGGTGTTTGGGGTATCCCGAAGTGGGTTTTATTACTGGATTAAACATCGCCATAAGGCCATTCAACGTGAGGCAATACGTCAAAAGCTTGATACAAAGGTCAAAGAAGCTTTTGACAACAGCAAAGGCCGAGATGGCTCAAGGCGAATCCAAAAAGAACTGTCTGAAAACGGTGATAACCACAATGTTAAAACCATTGCGGCCAGTATGAAGCGTCAAGATTTAACGCCGAAAGCGGCACGTAAATTTAAGTGTACTACGGACAGCAAACATCAAATGCCTGTTGCTCCAAACTTGTTGGCTCAGAATTTTAACGCAGTGGCTCCGAATGAAAAATGGGCGGGAGACATCACCTATGTAGCGACAAGCGAAGGCTGGCTGTACTTGGCGGTAATTATTGACCTTTACTTAAGACAAGTAATCGGATGGTCTATGGATACCAGAATGACGGCTACGCTGGTCTGCGATGCACTATCAATGGCTTTGTTCCGTCGCGGGTTCCCTGAGCAGGTTATCGTTCATAGTGATCGAGGTAGTCAGTACTGCTCAAAAGATTATCGAGACATCATAACGGGTTATAATCTAAAGCAAAGTATGAGTAGGAAAGGAAACTGTTGGGACAATGCTTGTGTTGAGAGCTTCTTTCATTCAATGAAAGTTGAAGCGATCCAATATGAGCCGATTATGACGAGAGACCAGATGCGGCAAACGATCTTCGAGTACATAGAGATTGATTATAATCGGACGAGAAGGCACAGTGCTCTTGGGTATCTAAGCCCAGTTAACTTTGAACAACAAAATGTCGCTTAATGAAGTGTCCAGTATTGCTGGAGCAGATCACATCAGGGCAGTTTCAATCGCTGTATCAGAGTACTGGAACATTACTTTTTATTGTCCCATTGAACTCAACATATTTATGAGCGGTGAAAAAATTTCAGGGGACCTTAAGGATTTGTCGTCGTGTTTGCTTGAGCAAGTTAAGAGGCTTTGTTTCCTAAATCAGGGAACTAATGCTTAAAGCTACGATCAGATCAT
>NZ_JBGONY010000094.1:0-12630 GCF_041439375.1 Vibrio crassostreae
AGCTGATCAGATCGTAGGTTCTGGATTTAGTTCCACTGAATTACGCAACAAAGCCAAGCAAATTAGAAGCATCCATGATAATCGAGTGCAGAACATAAATTAGTCTTGGCATTCACAAAGGCATGTTGAGCGTCAACTTGAGCCAATTTGGAATTTAATAGCTCAACTTCTGAAAGAAGATATTCGTACTTTGATGTAAATCCATAATCATATTCACTCAAACTATAATAGTTAGTCAATTCAGTAGCAGACAAATCAACTTGGCTAAATTCATAATCTCTTTGTGCTGAATATAGATTAATTAAAGCGTTGTTCATATTATCTACAACGGAACCAACCTTATATTCATAATCTAAGTGTGATATCGATAAATCAACATTAAGCAAATCGACATTAACAGCACGTTTATGCCACTCAATAAAAGGTAGAATAATTGTAGAAGACAAAGCACCAGCTGGATTCTCAAAAAGCTTAAGCAACTTATCCCCCTGAGTACCGATTGTTCCCGATATGGAAATTTGCGGGTACCATTCCAACTCCTCACGCTCCAATTTTAATGAACTAGATTTGATTTTAAGCATCGAACTTAACACATTGTAATGTGTGCCAGCAATTTCTGGCAAATCAGAAATTTTAAATTCAGGCAAATTTATAATGTCAAGTTCGCTAATTTCATTTGGATCAACAACTTCAGACCTTCCGATTAAATTCTCTATTTTGTTAACTGAATCAAAAATTTCTTCGTTAATTTTTTTTATTTCTTTCAATTCATAATCTAATTTTCTTTGAGAAAATATAACTTCAGAGTTAACAGAAACGCCAGATTCAAATCGTTCCTTTTCGATTCTCAGCGCATCGATACGAATAGCTTTAATCCGTCTATGCAAGTTAAGTCGTAACTTATTAGCTGATATTGATACGTATTCATTGATAAGTGACGTAACAACATCATTTCTAAGACCCAAAAAATCTAAGAATAACAACTCTTGTTCTATTAAGTTCAACTTATCTTCGACGCCTTTCTTACCAAAGAAATCAAAATCATAAAATACCCCAACAGAAGTAGTGTAACTATTATTAGAATTCCCACCATGCTCTAGTGATTTTGAATGAGAGGTTCCGATATTGGCATTCATTTGAACATTTTTATCATAGTCGTTAATACGTTTGTTAATTTTTCCTTTTTTTATATCTAATAAAGAAGTTTGTAACTGAAAATTATTGTTAACGGCACTAATAAATAATTCGGAAAGATAAGGTGCCATTAATAATTTAGAATCTTCTATCTCATAGAACCAATTATCCAAATCTAGTTCCTCTCTAATACTTTCATTTCCGTAGCTGGAATTATTACTACAACCAGAAATGATGCACGATATAAGCAAATACAAATTTTTCTTAAAAATCATCTCGAAAGCGCTTCAATTGGATTTAAATTAGAAGCTTTAGTTGCAGGTAATAAACCGAATAACAACCCTGTAAAAAAAGAAAAAGCAACACCAATAAAAATGGAAGAAATAGATAATATAACGTCAAACTCAGTCAATATGTTTTTTATAATTAATAATGTAACTACCGAAAGCAAAACCCCTAAAAATCCACCTAATAGGGTTATAAAAAGAGACTCAACTAAAAACTGTTCTAGTATATCTTTTTTTGAGGCACCAATTGCACGGCGTAATCCTATTTCAGAATACCGCTCGTTAACGGAAGCTAACATTATATTCATAATCCCTGAACCTCCAACAAACAAAGAGATAGAAGCAATTGACAAAATAAAAACTGAGAATGAATTTTTAACTCGATAAAGAGTATCTATATATTCCTGATCTGACCAAAATGTATAACTATCATTTGTAAGCTTAGATAAATAATCAATAACAAGTTTCTCAGATTCAGGTTTAACTACAGTAAAATGGAAACTATCAATGAAATCTTGATCACTAATTCGATTGATAAAGGTAGAATATGGGATCCATGCAATAGATTGTGGACTACGTAAATCAGTTTGTTTCACGACGCCTATAACATAAAAAACAACATTATCTATAACTACTTTTTTTCCAATCGCTCCTTCAGAATCAAAAAGTTGTGTATTTAATACATCATTAATCACAATAACTGATTCCGAAAACTCTACGTCTCTTGGACTAATAAGTCGCCCAGATAACACTTGCAAATTAATTAGACTTTCGAATTCACTTGAGACACCAAATATTGTACTACTATTGCTAAAGTTATTCTTTTTAGGGTTTTTGAAATATTGATTTAATTCTTTGTGTTCGCGTAAATATGGCGATATGTGTTCGATATCTTTTAAATTAACCAACTTACCAAATGAGCTTTCGTTTAATAATCCATTTTTCACTTCGTAAGATTCAGCCTGAACAGTATTGTTTCCCATTTGTGCCAACTCTGATATTATTTGCTTTTCGAAACTTTCGGATATTGATAAAATAAATACTACAGTTGCAATACCGACAATGACTCCTATAAGGCTCAAAAATAACTTTGTCTTATTCTTCATATATAAGAATAATGAATTCCTTAGCACGCATTTGACTCGATATAAAAAATTCTTGTTACAAATATTATCTTCCTTAGAACTATGGAACTTTCCAAGAAGATTAGTGTTCTCATTTACGTCATCAATCACCTTACCATCAGAAATTTCAATTTTTCTGTCACACAACTCAGCAATATTAATATCATGGGTAACAATTACAACAGTAGTTCCTTCATTATTAATTTCTTTTAGAATTTTAATTACTTCGTTGCTATTTTGTACGTCTAATGCACCAGTTGGTTCGTCAGCTAAAAGAATCCTAGGCTTGTTAGCTAAAGCTCGTGCTATAGATACGCGTTGTTGCTGCCCGCCAGATAGTTCACTAGGCTTATTAAAACTGACTTCTTCAATATTCAAGCGTCTCATGGTTTCTACGATACTATTTGAATAATGGGAATTTTTTGAATTAAAATAAGATAAAGGTAATTTTATATTTTCTAAGCAACTAAGATACGGTATTAGGTTATATAATTGGAAGATAAAACCAAAATAACGGTTCCTAATTTTCGCCCATTCTTCATTCCCGCAATCTCCCATATCATTTCCATCGAAATAATAATCACCAGTCCAATTAGTGTCTAGACCTGCAATAATATTGATTAATGTTGACTTTCCAGAGCCTGAACTACCAACTATGGCAACTAACTCGCCTTCATTAATTTCCAAATCAATATTATTTAGCACAACAGTGCTACTGTCAGCCTTATGGTATGTTTTATTTAATCCTTTAATTTTAATCAAAGACATCAATTTACACCTTCTAAAATTAAAACATCACCGACCTCAACTCCAGATATTATTTCCGATTTCAAAAAATCGTGTAAACCTAGCTCAACGGTTTTGGCAATAACATGACCATCAACTAATACATTGACGTTAGCTACACCATTAGCGCCATATTGGATGTATTGATTAGGAATAGTAACAACATCAATAGCTTCCGCGGTTTTTATTCTTGCACCTATTGACATACCAATACGAGCACTTTCAGACAACTCTCTAGGTACGTTAAAAGAAACATTATAGTTAACACCCTTTGAACTATTATCTAATGGCGTCAACTCAATAGAAGATATTTTTGATGTGTAATTATCTTTTGAAACTCCCAAAATATTAAATTCAACAATAGACCCAATAGATATATTTGAAATATCATACTCAGATATAGGAAGCTCAATACGATATATATCCGTACTTGCCACTTTAATCAAGTTACTTACTTGTTGGGTTGACACCAAAGTTTGACCTTTATCAACGTGTATTGAAACCACTGTCCCTTCTATCGGAGAACGTATCATTGTATAAGTTAATTGCGCTTTTTTTGAATCTACTTCCAACACCGCTGTCTCTTTAGAAAGTTTACTGCTCTGGAAAGATGCTACACTCTCCAAATATGCAAGTTTTTGTTCTTTCAATTCTTGTGATGTTTTACTTCCGACCTTTACTAAGTGCGTGACGAGCTCTAATTGCTCTTTCTCATATAAAAGTCGTTCTTGGCTTACGTTAAAATTTGCAACGGCCATCTTAAGCTCGTTCTGTGCTGTTTTAAGCTCGTTTGAACTTACAGTAGGGTCAATTTCGATTAATAATTGATCTTTAAAAACCTTGTCACCTATGCCAACCATTAATTCGGTAATCTCTCCAGAAACACTTGCACCGACATCAATCATTCTAACTGCTTCTATCGTTCCGATAGACTCCACATAGCGAGTGATGCTGTCAATTGATACAACATGCGTACCTTTCCCTCCTAATTTATTGGAATCAACAATCGCGTTTACATAGATAAAACTTAAACATAAAACAATGGATGACACGGCAAAAACAACTAATTTTAGCGTTATAACCTTACGTAAACTCACCTTCATATCCTTAACTATATGGTGTTAAGATCAATAACTTGATCCGCATTTTTAATTGACCTAGGATTATGACTAGTGAAAACAATAGTTTTCCCTGTTCCTTTTAAAGTATCCACAATCAAATCACAACTCAGTGCATCCAAATTACTCGTAGGTTCATCTAACAATAAAGTATCCTTATCTGAGAGTAATGCCCTACACAACAAAATGCGCTGCTTTTCTCCGGAAGAAAATGGATTGGTATAATTACTGATGTTCGTATGGATACCTTGAGGTAGTGACGCTACAACTTGTGTTAAACTAAGTTTATCTATCAATATAAAAATATCATCATCACTTACATTTTCATCGAACATAGCGATATTTTCACGTACGCTACCACTAATAAAATCTTGGTTAGTAGCTTGATAATAATTTGACGCAATTAATATATTATTATCCATTTCACCACCTTCATCATTTTTCAATATAGCATCGCTGTATAACCCAGATAATACTTTTAGTAATGTCGTCTTACCCGAACCAGATCTACCAGTCACAGCTACTAATTGCCCTTTGGTTATTTTTAATTCTGGAAAACTAATTGAGTTATTTACGCATATCTTTTCGACGAAGTTACGACGGTGGAGACCTCCGACCTTATCCCTATGGAGATTATGAATACTATTATCTTTTTCAAATTCAATAACATCTCTTCCTCTTTCTTCTGCTGCATCAAAAGAACCAAATGAATCATTTATATCAATCAAACGACTAAATGAAGCAGAAAAAATTTGTTTTGTATAAAAAAACAGAAATACCGAAGATAAAGGTGTATTGTTGTATTGAACTAACCAAAAACACAGGCATAACGTCAACATTATATCAACGATACCAATGATTTCTTGCGTGATTGGAAACTTTAGGTGTTTTAAACTAGACTCTATCTTAAATTCTACGAGTTGATTCACTTTAGAATCATTAACGCCACAGAGGTTTTCACTTGCTTTTCTTGATTTGATGTCTGAAATTGAATTGAAAGATTCTACAAAATGCTTAAATATGTTTTCTTGATAAGACTCTTCTATTACGTTAATTTGAGTTAGATGCTTCCTTGACATCCAGGCTAAGAACGATGATATAGAAGATATTACTAACAAAAAAGCAGCTAAATATGGCGAAATGTAAGCAGCAATAAAAAATGCAACTACAAGTTGAATAACACAAACAACCAAACTATTATAAATTGTTGACTTCGCAACTTTTGCTCCTACGTACTTAAGCGATCTATTTGTCACATCTGTCGATGTCCTGCGTTCGAAAAACGACATCTTATTGCTCAAGAACAAAGAATAGATTCTATTACTTTCTCTAGCCATTGTGGCTCCCTCTATCATTAGAGTTCGCTTTGAGCTTTGCCACATTATAACTAAAGAAACTATCTGTCCTAATACCAAATAGAACAACATATTAAAATCTAAGCTTTCGAAATCCTTAAAACCGTTATTAATATTCAAAATTATTGCGGGTAACACTAATGACAATAATGTAGTACATACCCCATAAAACAAAAGTAAAGCATCAAGTTTTATACTCTGGCTTTTAAATCTCGGAAGACCAAAAAATGACGGCTTAGCATTAATTTCACTATTTTCTTCCAAAACAATAGCATAGCCGGACAAACTCAGTTTCAACATACCAAGCTTTAATACTTGCCTACCTAAAGCGGGATTCATAACAACGGCACAATAACTATTGATCCGCTCTAGCACGACATAGTGGCTATCATTAAGATGTATAATACACGGAGTAGGTAACTCTTGGATTAACTGGGGGGTAAATGAAACTGCACGAGCATTAATATCTAACTTTCCAAAGAGACCAATTAAATCATGAAGACTAGTCCCCAATTCAGATGGTCGACATAACGTTCTTAAGTAACTTAGAGGCGCATTTTTATCATAGTGAGCACTGATACTACTTACACAAGCAAGACCACATTCGGCCACTTCACCTTGTAAACAAACTGTATCCATAATTTAACCTTGTCGATAGAAAAATGAAGGGAAATGCCAAAGTAACCATTGTGTATAGTGTGGACCTCCGATCACATACTCAATTATTAATGGCAGTTCACATTTTACGTCAAATCTACTTATAACAGGTAATACCTCAACCTTTAAGCGACCATTTTTAATGTATATATAATATGGCAACACATCTTTTAACATTAATTTAGGGAAATTAAACGGTCCAGCATGTAAATTTGACTCTTTACCAAATAAAAGTGACTTTTGATAAGAATGTTTTTGGCCACTACGTACTGTATATTCTGGTAAAGCATCAGGAAAAACTGCGAAATCAGCACTACTATTCCTCACTTTTTTCACTATTGCTCTTATACCTCTTGATGCGTCAGTCTTTGACTTAATAAAAGGATTAAACAATTCTAAATCTTGGTTACTCCACTTCCATTCCTCTGCTTTACTCCCCCATTTTGATTTCCAGTCAGATTCAGTAACATCACTAATAACATATAATTTATTATCTGAAGCTCCTTGACCAACAATTATTGCCAATTCGTCAGAAAAAACATGTAATGGATATAAAATAACCTCATTGCCAGTTTCTTTTTTATGGTTTTCTTTAATTTTTCTCAGTTGCTTAGAGCAAGAGTGAATTTCATCACAAACAACTTTATTTTTATAGCACAACATTTTTATGTACAACTTACAGTACATATCATAAAATCTTTTCTTAGGGAAATAGCTGAATTTTCTTATTACTTTATTGGTATTGCCTCGAACAGTAAATTCATTAATACTTAAGCAATGGAAAAACGAATACAACACACTAAAAAAAAGACAAAAATACAAAAATAAACTTGGAATAAAATCATTAAATATTTTTAAAACAGTCCTAAATAAGAATAATATTAAAGATTTTATTTTTCCAAGAATTGCTACAAACCATTCCAAAAACGAATATATATAAAACAAAACTTCACTTCCACAAATAATAGCGCCTAAAGATTAGACGCTATTAATATTAATTATTACTAGACTTTTTTAAAGCTTGTAGAGAAATTATACGATCCACAAACATCGTCAGCCTTTTTGCTAGTCATTCTTTTATCATTGGAATATCTTGTAAAATGGTAGCCGCGAACTATGATTTGACCACCGCTAGGGTAACTAGGGGCATAACATTCCACTTGCCATTTGCCACCCACTATATTACGAGCTTCATTGCTATTGAGAGTTTTCATAAATTTCCTCATTTTGTATGTTTAATTAAATTTCTCGTCAAATTGAACTCGACCAGAAAATTATAAAGAAATGTCCGCCTAACTTACATAATACAAATCCCTAACGATTGTAGTAAAATTCCCATTCAAGGGATTCAATGTGTTTACACGTCTTCAATAATCAACTTCATCTGTAGAAATTTAGCTAGGAACTTCTTCCAAGCATGAATATTGACGTAACTACCTCGTCAAGCGGCTCAAACGGCTTTGTTGCGAAATTAAATTTAGAGATAGAGCCACCCCATTTCATTTGTTTCTTAGTCAACACGACAAATTTCATGCATACCTAACCCAGTAAGCTTGTTCAACGCTTTAATCATCGCGTAAGTTTCACCCACCTTCGCATGGTAATTTCTTAATCTCAATCGTCCTCCTAGCAACTGTTCAACTCGATACATCGCTGTTTCTGAGAGTGAACGTCTGCGGCATCCATACCACTCTTTCCAATACTTATACGAGCCGTCTAATTTCTGACTACCCACTGAGCGATTTCGAGCGTAGCCGAGTTCCCAAAACGCTGCCCCTTCTCTTGGCGAGCAAGCGCAACTGCTCGCTTAATCTTAAACGCTCTCGTTTCGTCAGCGCTATCACCAGACACCTCAAGAATACTTCGATGTGTTTGCTTCGGTAAGTTCGGGAGTACTTCTCCACCTGTAACCCTCGGCTGCAATAATTTCTTTAGTGCTTGTATCGACGGCAATATGCAGCTTCCGCCGGACTCTACGCTTGCCATCAGTCCCGCGCTTGTTCTGTTTGCTTTGTGCCCACCCGCTTACCGCCTCTTCATCTATCCAAAAGGTCAGAGAACCACGGTTATATGAGTGATTGTTTATATTGCTTCCAGTTGTTTATTTTGTACGAGGTTTATGCATAGGGCTACGAGAGGTAGTGGACGTAACTAGTCAGGGCGTAGGTTCTTGATTTAGTTCCACGGAATTACACAACAAAGTCGTTTATAGTTCACGTTAATCCGCAATGAAACGTTTTTACTAGCACTAAATAAAGAAAATACCTAACCACTTTGGGATTTAACTTACATCCAAGCCCTGTATTTATTGTTAAAACATGATTAAAAGTTTTATTAGGATTTAAAATGAAAATAATATTATTTAAAACGGCCTTGTTGAGTATATCTTTTAATGCAGTATCTTCACCTTATTTCGGATTAGAATATGGTTTAGGTTCAACAAACCATCACGTAAAAAACAATTTCATTTCATCACCCAAAACGAGCCTTAACGCAAGGAACGAAGATGGCACGTTGAATTTTTTTGTCGGTTATTCATTAGATTCGCAATGGGCAATCGAATTTGGTTACAACCAATTTAATTTGGAAGATGACCATTCCGAATTTGTCAGGTCAGACATTGTATCCGTTACCAAAGAAAAATGGGATACAACTGTAAAAGCCAAGCAACTCATTCTAACACCTATATATTCACACCATCTCAACGAAATATGGTTAACTAAGTTTAAATTAGGCTTAACCTATACTCAATACAATTTAAGAGGTGCACATTATTTTGAAGAAGAATTTCCTTCGTCAAAATATGAAATAATCACACCTATAAGCCAATACTCCAAAAACTCAAATGAAATAGGAGGTTTAATTTCTGCAGGAACAGAATATGAGGTGTACCCACAGTTAAAAGTAGGCATCAATGTTAAACATCAATTTGATCGCTTTGCTAATACGACATCATTCAGCTTTAGTTCTACTTACTACTACTAATAAACTCCCGATTTCAGATAATAAGTGCGACATTCATGGGAAGGTGTAAAAGAAGAAGCCAACGGCTGAAAGTGATACGCTCTTCAAGTCAAAGAAACAAGCAGAGTACCACCATGAATTATCAACACTTGCATGCCACCGCTTTACTGTATATCGGGAGCTTAAACGCGACCGCAAGGAAGGTCATTATTGCTCAAATTAAGTTCAGGTGTTATCAACAAACGAACATCAGCGCGTAAATACAGAATACCTCAAGAGAGTGTTAATTTTGTCTGCCTGCTTTTAGAAACGGATTGGAATCCAGATCAAATTTCCAGTGCATTAAATAAGGTCGGTGCTGCTGTCAGCAATTAGTTGAACTACCGATTTGTTGCACAGAATAAACAGTTGGGTGGCACGTTATATCGCCACTCGAGGCAAGCTCGCAAGCGGTATCGTCAAGGTAATACAGAGAAAAGCGGCAGCGCTGTTTCTATCGATGATAAGCCAAGTATCATTGACAGTAAGAGGCGATTTGATAATTGAAAAATCGACACCGTATTAGGCAAACACAGCACTGGGACTATGGTGACTATGGTGACTATGGTGACTATGGTGACTATGGTGACTATGGTGACTATCTTGGAGCGTAAACACGACTTTACGTCGTAAAGAAAGTGCCATCCAAACCAGCGGATGACGTGAGCAAAGCAACCGTAGAGCTACTCATGCCTTATAAGGAAAATGTCAATACCATCACGGTAGGTAACGAGAGAGAGTTTGCAGGTCATGAAAGCATCGTAAAGTAGCTGGAGAATGAGAATACTAACGAGCTTTTATGCAATATGGGAACCGACTTGACAACGGTAACAGACAGCGATATTGAATTCGCTGTATCACGGACAAATTATCGACCGAAAAGCGTTTAGATTTCAAGCAACCAGCGATTGTCTTTAAAGAAATAACATTGGCTGCTTGATATTGGAGGGTGTCGCACTTCGCAGTTGAGTTTGGGACAAGCTGCGTTATATTTAGTGTTATAAACATTGTAGAACGAGGTGTATCGCCTTCAAAGTCGTTCATCCACAGATAAACCCGTGGTTTTCTATACCTATAGATTGATTATATGGTCTCAATCTATTTAGTAAGTAAATCTACAATGCTATTTACTTCATATTTATCCAGTATTCTTCTTTTATACGTGCTTACTGTTTTGGGGCTTATCGACAGTAATTCAGCGATATTATTATTTGACTTACCTTGAAGCAGGAGGTTATAAACTGCAACCTCCCTATTGGATAGAGCATGGTCAATTGCACCAACCCCTGATTTAAAAATACTATAACCACGATATATACTATCTACCGACTCTTTAATTATACTCAAGTCTTCCGATTTACAAATATACCCATCAGCGTTAAGATTCAACGCTGCATTCATATGTATAGCGCTATCGCTCCCTGAAATAAAAAGCACTTTCCCCTTATAACCATGTGCAATTGCACGCCTCAAAAAATCAAACCCGTCACCGTCTCCAAGATTGATATCTAATATTAAAAAGTTAACATCCCCCCCTTTCAACTTAATCATTGCATCTTTGAGGTTATATGTATAATCGACCTTCCTTATGTAAGGAATTTCTTTGAGTAAATTATGAATAGAAGAGCAAACTAGTGGGTGGTCATCTATTATCAAACAATTAATATAATCCAACATTGAATCTCGCTTCTTTTTGAGCTCAAATCTATCAAAATTCTTTTATATGTCAATCTTTGATCTAGCCAAACCCCCAACAAGAGACCTTTCCTACGCAACCGTAGGAATTATCCCAACCCATCTATTTAGTGAAATTTTTAACTATTATTTTTGCGAGTAACTGTGTTAACGGAGTATCTCGATTGGCTAAGCGATAATTTATTACAATTAAAGGCTGTTCTTCAATATTATAGTTTGGTAAATCCGTAATATTAAACCCTTCAAGAGTATCGTTTAAGCAGTGAAGTATTGTAGCTGATTGACTGTTTGCTAAAATATCAAGCAAACATGATACGGTATCAACTTCACCAACCGTTTTTAAATACACTTCATTTTTATTCAATGCTTTCAAAATAGAGGGTTTCTTATGAGATGCCCCATTTGTTGTAAGCCAGAAAAAAGGTAATTCAGTCAACTGTTTAAAACTATGTCCTTTTAAGCTTAAATTAGTCACGACCTTGGGCAACATCCTTCCAAGCCCTTGTTGATAAATATTTTTTGGTAAATCTGAATTAAAATAGTGTACCCCAATATCAATATCGCCATTAGACATTGCCACATTAGACTTTTCGTCCCAACTAACAAGGATAACTTTAGCTTTAGGGAATGTTTTTATCACATCAAATACTATATTATTTCCTACCCAATATTGCATGATATTAGGCAAGGCAATTACAATATCTTCCTCATAAGATAATGGATCAAAATAATGACATTTGCTTATTGAATCAATCGTTTCAACTCCTAATGAAATAATAGGAAGTATTTTTTTCATATAAAGGCTCGGCTCAAAATCATTCCCAACCCTGACAAATAGTGGGTCTTTTAATTGCTCCCTCAATTTAGCAAGATGCTTACTGACAGCACTCTCCGTTTTTCCTAAAACCTTAGCTACTGATTTTATTTGACGATGTTTATCCAATAAAATCAATACTATAAGCAAATTTAAATCTAACTTTGACTTCATAATGTTAAGCGAAATTTTTATATGACATCTATATATAGTATAGTCACGCCCCCCATTATTAAAGCAATCTTTCAATATTTTCAATCAAATGAACAATTTGATAGTAGATGCTATTGGCTCTGTTGTGTAATTCAGTTTAGAGACAGAGCCGCCCCATTTCACGTGCTTTTTAGTCAATACAATAAGTTTCAGGCATACCTAACCCAGTAAGCTTATTCAACGTTTTGAGCTTAGCGCGAGTTTCCCCCTGACTGTGTACTGTAATTTCTGAAATCTAATCGTCCTCCTAACAATTGGTTAACTTGTTACATCGCCGTTTCTGAGAGTGAGCGTTTGTGGTAACCATACCGCTCTTTCCAATACTTATTTGAGCCGTATAATTTCTAGCAACCCACTGAGCGATTTCGAGAATGGCCGAGTTCCTGAATGCTACCCTTTATCTTGGAGGAACAAGCGAAGTCACTCGCTTAATCTTAATAGCAG
>NZ_JBGONY010000095.1:0-12298 GCF_041439375.1 Vibrio crassostreae
CTATTACCAAACGTGTAAAATTACTTGCAAACTGGGTGGGTCCATATATGACGATGGGGTGTTCTTTACTTTTAGGGAATGATGTAAGTGATACGAGAGAGGGGACATGATGCTCGATATTAATTTGTTGAAGACGTTTGTGACGCTAGCGGAATATAAGCATTTTGGGAAAGCGGCCAATGCACTGCACATGACACAACCTAATGTGAGTTTGCACCTAAAACAACTGGAACAACAAACACGCATAAAGTTGATAGAGAGAAGCCCTTTTCAATTGACTCAAGCGGGTGAACGGCTATTGGAAACAAGCCAAAGAACGCTACTCGAACTGCAGATTTGTCAGGCCGATCTCAACGCCATTAATGACCTAAAAATAGGGACGTTAACCATTGCCGTAAGTGACATTATTTCCCGGTTCTTGTTGATTCGTCCTTTCCAAAAGTTCAAAGCGCAGTATCCGGGTATTGACCTTACGCTCTTGAATACCACCTCATCTCAGGCATCGAGTTTAGTTAAGAACGCTCAGGCGGATATTGGTTTTGTTATCGCCAAAGAACAGCACAACGAGTCATTGTATTTCACTAAACTGCAGGAGCTTTCTTGGTGTGCGCTTGGCGATGGGTTTGATATCCAAGACTCTGATGCAGAGCTCACTTTGATTTTACTTGGCCACGATACGAGAACCCGCGATTTCATTGATGAAGGTTTACCAAGCCTTAATCTGCCCAATTACAGGGTGATGGAAGTAGGGAGTGTCGACGCTCAAATCGACTGGGCAGAAGCCGGTTTTGGTGTGGCGATTGTTCCTGAGTTTGCGGTATCCACCAAGCAGCATCTGCATTCGAAAGTGACACCGTTGATGAACTTTTCTAGCACCAGTCTTGGTTATATTGTTCGGCAGAACCAAGTGTTGTCGAAAGCCACCAAGCAGTTGTTAGGTTGGGTGAATGATGAGATTACACTGTTGCAAAACCAATAACTCCTTCTGATCTTAGTAGCCCACCTCGTGTGGGCTTTTTTGTGTCTGCAAAGCGCAGCTGTTTCTCCACCTAATAGGTTGTCGAGCTAATTAGATCCCCCTATAAATTATTACTCTCCCAAATCAGAGCCTTAAAATTCATCGTTGACAATGTTTGATAATCAAACTAAATTCCATTTGTTGATTTGATAATCAAACTACTTGTGAGTCAAAGCACTTTTTTGAGCAAGATTAATCAGTAACGACTCCTAATATTGAACACACGAGCTAAGGACGCCATTTTGAGTTTTCCAACACGTCACCAACACAACTTTTCTTCACATAACAGCCAAGGTGAAAAGCGTACTTTCTACGTTCTCTTGTTAACTATCATCACCATGGTTGTCGAGATCGTTGCCGGTACTATTTACGGCTCTATGGCGTTACTTGCTGATGGTTGGCACATGGGGACGCATGCTGCGGCGTTTGGCATCACCTTATTTGCATACCGATATGCGAAGAAACATGCCGAGAGCGAACGTTTCTCTTTTGGTACTGGCAAAGTCAGCGTGCTAGGGGGCTATACCAGCGCGATTGCGTTGGGGATTGTGGCATTGTTGATGCTGGTGGAATCGGTACATCGCTTGTTTAACCCACAAGCAATTCAGTTCAATGAAGCGATCATCGTTGCTTGTATTGGTTTAACCGTGAATGTAGTGAGTATGTTTTTACTCGGCGATCACCATCATGATCACGGACACGAGCATGGCCATGATCATAGTAAGAACCATGGCCATTCGCACGGTCATTCACATAGTCATGATCACGACAGCGACCATGGTCATAAACATGTTGAGCATCACGGACACCATCATGATCACAACCTACGCGCAGCCTACATGCATGTGTTGGCGGATACTTTGACGTCTCTGCTTGCGATTGTTGCGCTGCTATTTGGTAAGTTTTACGGTTGGAACTGGTTAGATGCAGCAATGGGAATGGTTGGCGCATTCGTGATTGCCAAGTGGACGATGAACCTTATGAAACAAACCAGCCCAATCCTGCTGGATGAGAATATCGACCAAGATTATCGTGACTCAGTGACCGAAACCTTAACGCCTTATGCGTCGGTAACCGATTTCCATATGTGGAAGGTGAGTGGACATCACTATTCAGCAGCGATTACTCTTGAATCAAACAGTGACAAAACCGTCTCTGAATATAAACAAATGCTCGCCAAGTTTGATAAGATTAATCATCTTACTCTTGAAGTGCATTCAAACGACCATGCGAAATATAGAACAGCTTAACCAAATACTGACTGAGTTCTACGATAAAATGTCTTCGTGGGAGCAGTCTGTTGTCAAAGAGACGGGTTACTCCCTGGCTCAAGTACACACCATTGAAGTGCTTGGTATGCATGGCGCGTTAAGAATGAAAGAGCTCGCTGAAAAGTTGGGTATCACCACGGGTACGCTTACTGTTCAAATTGAAAAGCTGGTTAAAGCTGAATTGATTGAACGCCATGAACACCCAACGGATCGTCGTGCAATTGTGGTGGCATTAACTGATGAAGGTCAGAAGATCCACGTTCACCATAACCAGCTTCACTTGAATTTGGTTAATGAGCTGACGCAAGACATCGATGAAGACGAGAAAGCAGTATTATTGAAGTGCCTAACCAAGATGGTGAAAGCGTTTTAGTCAGCTTTAAGTTCGCGCTCTAGCTCTTGATCTGCAAAGCGATTGATTAAGAAATCCAAAAATGGACCTGACTCGAATTGAGTAGATCCATTTTTTTCGCCGTTTACGCTCAACTCTACAATCCCCAATCGATGGGTTCCCCGTTTAAAAAAATAAGTCAAAATCTCCAATATTGCTCTTCGCTCGTGCTCCTCTGATGAGCCAAAAAAATGTCATTTCTAACCTTAAGGTCAACAATGGTCCAAAGTGTTTTAATTCAAAGCCTTACATAACAGGGTGTTCAGGCCTTCACACTCCGTCAAATAGCTGTCTCTCACTTTTATCATTCAACTAATGTACATGTAATAAATTTGTGTTATTGATAAAATTAACTTTAGTTGGCTGCTTCATTTGCTGTTTAAATGCAATTGAGACCGTCATAGCTAGTGGACTTAGAAGCCACAGTTTAAGACGCTCATTATCGATATAAAAACCATAACAATAACCAGGTCGCACGAGTTGTATTCCATGCTTCGATGCGATCAATTAGATACTCATAGTTAATTTAGTAAAGACGAGCCACGTATATGAATATAAAGAAAAAGCTCTATTCGTTGGGGATGTTCTCCATCTTCGGCATGATTTCATTGTTGTTTACCACATCGCAATTTGCAGACACCACCGCTCAAATGAGCGAAGCCAAACAAATCACCAAAGAACTTGAAGTGCGACTACTCAATCTTCGCCGTAACGAGAAAGATTTCCTATTACGTAGTGATATGAAGTACCTCGCCAAGTTCGACGTAAACTACAACAAATTCTTAGCGTCTGAATCTGAGCTAGATACAGTGCTCAGTGATTTAGGCTTAGCCAACAGCACACACCTACGTGAAGACATCGAAACTTACCACACCAGCTTTGTTAACCTAGTAAAAGCGAGCGAAGTCTATGGGCTAGCACGCGACAAAGGCTTGCTAGGCGAGTTTCATGTTTTGCTCGATAACATCAGCGTGACAGCCAGTGCTGAACAAAAAATCGAGCTTTACCTGTTCAATGACTTAATTGAAAAGGGTGAGTTCGATCCGAGTGTTCTTTCTATTACTTCTAATGTTGGAAGCTCAACTGCTTTGATAGATGCTGCACGTCAAGTGGTTGAACAGAAGCGAGTGATTGGCTTGAAGCACAACGAAGGTCTGCTTGGGCAAGCTCGCTCGGGTTCTCATGCTATCGAAACTCAATTTAAAGAGTTCTCAGCGGTATTAGACCAAGAAACCCAACAAGAGATGGACAAGCTATCGCTGATCAACAACATCCTTTGCGTCACGCTACTCGTGTCGATCATTCTGTTCAGTTGGTTAATTGTCCGTTCTATTATCGGCAAGATTGAGTCATTACTCTCGGTGATTCGCAACATCGTTGATTCTAACGACGTGTCTATTCGTTCGCACCTTGATGGCAAAGACGAACTCAGCACTTTAGGCCAATACTTCAACCAATTGCTTGATCAATTGGAGGGCTTAATCGCGGCATCTCAATCTAAGTCACTGCAACTGACACAAAGTACGTCGAACATGCATGACGAGCTAGAGTCAGTCATCAAACAGTTTGAAGTTCAAGCAAACCACACCTCTACAATGACAACGTCAGTGCAAGAGATGGTACTCACAATAGGTGAAATTTCAGAAAGCACATCAGTTGCGGCTGAAGGTGTTCATCAAGCAAAAGTGAATGCCGATAAAGGCCGTGAAGTGGTGGTTGATACGATCAGCAACATTACTCAGTTGTCTGAACGCCTTTCTAGCAGCCAAGATTCGATCAGCTCATTGAACCATCATGTTGATCAAATCGGCGATGCAGTAAACATCATCCAAGGAATAGCAGAACAAACCAACTTGCTGGCACTGAACGCAGCCATTGAGGCAGCACGTGCCGGTGAACAAGGCCGAGGCTTTGCCGTAGTTGCCGATGAAGTTCGTGCTCTTGCAAGCAGAACGCACCAATCAACGACTGAAATTACCAGTGTAGTAACGGCAATTCAAAGCCAAATGAACGCTTCGATGACCGAAATTGGTGAATGTAACCAACAAGGCCAACTGACTTTGAAAGATTCGGAAGAGCTCGATGCTAGCCTGCAGCTTATCTTAAGCGACATGGAAAGCATCCAGGGCAACTCTGAGCGTATTGCATCAGCGATTGAAGAGCAGGGTGCTGTGATGGCGCAAGTGAGTGACTCAATCACAGAGCTAAACACCATCTCTAACGACAACAACGCATCAGCTCAGCACTGTTTAGTTGAAGTTGATAAGGTCGCAGAGCAAGCCCATGATATGGATAAAGCCGTGGCTCAGTTCAAGACGTCGTAATTGATAATGATTTGAAAAGCACTTAATAAACGGGGAACCGAGATTTAAGTGGGATGGAAACAAAGGCGCAGATAATCTGCGCTTTTTTTGTGTCTGGAGTGTAGAGGCAAGTATCTGAATAGATTGAAATGAGAATAAGGAATTCCAAAATAGACTTAAGTATCTGTGAAATAAAGCTAAAATTTTAAGACGCTATAAAGCATAGTAACGTACTAACGATAGAGCCTACTTTAACTTACTTGCATGGGCGACGGAATCTCACAGCAAAAGGAACAACATGCACTACGACGTATTCAATGGAGATGCAGACGGCATCATCGCTTTACTGCAACTTCGCTTAAACGAGCCTAAAGAAAGTGTACTGATCACTGGTGTAAAGCGTGATATCAAGTTGGTCTCTCAAGTGGTTTCTAAACTCGCTGAGCAGGGTGAACAAGGAGAGGTTTCGTCTGTTACGGTCCTAGATGTGTCGATGGAGAAGAATCTACCGGCACTACACTCGCTACTCGATGCTAATATTGATGTGTTCTATTGCGATCACCATCGTACGGGAGACATACCGCAGTCTAAGTTTCTTAAGACGTTGGTTAATACGGCGCCTGAATGTTGCACCAGCTTGTTGATCAATCAAAAGTTAAAAGGTGAATATGTTGCGTGGGCAATCGCGGCGGCATTTGGTGATAATTTAAAAGCGGTAGCTTCACAATTAGCGTTAGAAAATGGCTTTGACCAATCTCAAACTGATTTCTTAGAAGAGTTGGGTACTCTAGTTAATTACAACGGCTACGGCTCGTCACTAAGCGATTTGCATTTCACGCCAATTGAGCTCTACCAAACCCTTTATCAATACCCGAACCCATTTGACCTTTTAGATGATAAAAACTCTGTGTTTTATCGACTACGAGCTGCTTATCAAAATGATCGCCAGCAGCTATCAAACCTTGTTCCTGTTTATGAAAGTGAAGTCGCACGTGTGTTTGAACTGCCAGGTGAGACTTGGGCAAGGCGCATCAGTGGCGTATTTGGTAATGAAATCGTCAATCAAGATCCAAAC
The DNA here is from genome assembly GCF_041439375.1 of Vibrio crassostreae. Lineage (GTDB taxonomy): Bacteria > Pseudomonadota > Gammaproteobacteria > Enterobacterales > Vibrionaceae > Vibrio > Vibrio crassostreae_D. The sequence continues at coordinate 6,059 of NZ_JBGONY010000095.1, forward strand.
CGAGCGCAAGCAGTATTAACGAAAAACAAAGATGGAAAGTCTTACACGGTGAGTTTACGGGCACCATTATCAAACAGAATAGGCGCGGACGAAATTTGCTCAAGTTTTGCAACTGGTGGAGGAAGAAAAGCAGCGGCTGGAATTAATCAACTTAATGAACTTGATAAGGTGAGTTTTATTTCACTATTGGACGCATATTATTCATCTGGTGCTGAGGGGTAACTGAAAAACTCCTGAGGTATACATCCAAAATTCCACAAATTTTCACTCCTATATTCCGTTATACGTGTGTATCTCTAGCACATGTATGACGATTATATCCAAGCTATTTTAGTGATGTCACTCGCAATGGTATCTGGTCTGAGGTCAGTGATTACGGCATGTTTGGGGTGATTTTTGCCGATTTAAAGTTCGTTTTTTCCTATTGGTTATTTTTTATGTTTTTGGTTAATTATCTTAGTGAATTAAGGTTGATTAAATATTTGCTCAATCAATGTATTTAGTTGAAAATAACAGATTTTAGCATTTCAATTTGAATGAAAAGTCAAAATCATATTGATTCTGATATTCAATCTGTGACTTAAAATCACAAGTTAAATCAAAGGTCATCTTTTCCTATAAATTCCATTACTTCTCTATAAATATTCATGATTAAAATGAATTGGTTCGGTTGTGATTGGCACAGCTGTTAAGTAAGGAAGTGGGACTAATGTTAAAACGTAAAGCTCTACAATTAGCAGTATCGGTCGGCATGGCGGCTATGTCTGGCGCTGTTTATGCGAATGGTTCAGATATGACGAATCCAGATTCAGGCGTCGTAGTTGGCTATTGGCATAACTGGTGTGACGGTGGCGGCTACCAAGGTGGTAATGCGCCGTGTGTGACGCTAGATGAAGTGAACCCAATGTACAACATCGTGAATGTGTCATTCATGAAGGTTTACGATGTGACAGATGGTCGAATCCCAACTTTTAAACTGGACCCAACGATTGGGCTTTCAGAAGAACAATTTATTGACCAAATCTCTGAACTCAACAAGCAAGGTCGCTCTGTACTTTTGGCTTTGGGTGGTGCTGATGCACACGTAGAGCTAGAAACCGGTGATGAAAGAGCCTTTGCTGATGAGATCATTCGTCTTACGGAACGTTATGGTTTTGACGGTCTAGATATCGACCTCGAGCAAGCGGCCGTCACCGCTGCAAATAACCAAACCGTGATTCCAGATGCGCTTAAGCTAGTGAAAGACCACTACCGCGCAGAAGGTAAAAACTTCCTTATTACTATGGCGCCTGAGTTCCCGTATCTAACGACAGGCGGTAAGTACGTTCCTTATATCGATAATCTAGAAGGCTACTACGACTGGATCAACCCACAATTCTACAACCAAGGTGGCGATGGTATCTGGGTTGAAGGTGTGGGTTGGATAGCACAAAATAACGATGCGTTAAAAGAAGAGTTCATCTACTACATCTCTGATTCTCTTATCAATGGAACGCGTGGTTTCCACAAGATCCCACATGACAAGCTCGTGTTCGGTATTCCTTCAAGTATCGATGCTTCAGCGACGGGTTTTGTGCAAGAGCCACAAGACTTATACGACGCGTTTGATAGCCTAACGGCGCAGGGGCAGCCTTTACGCGGCGTAATGACTTGGTCTATCAACTGGGATATGGGCACTAACAAAGCGGGTCAAGCATACAACGAACAATTCATTAAAGACTATGGTCCATTTGTTCACGGCCAAGTGACACCGCCACCAGTTGAAGGTGAGCCTGTATTGAAAGGTGTTGAGAATACGCGTGTTCTTCATGGCACTGCATTTGATCCAATGGAAGGCGTAACAGCAACAGATAAAGAAGATGGTGATTTAACTTCATCGATCGATGTTGAAGGTTATGTTGAAACCAGTGTTATAGGTACTTATGTACTGACTTACCGTGTGAAAGACAGTGACAACAATGAGACAACCAAGGCTAGAACGGTAGAAGTTTACAGCCAAAAACCTGTTTTCGATGGCGTGTCGGATACTACTATCGTACTCGGTAACCCATTCGACCCAATGGCGGGTGTTACAGCAAATGATGCTGAAGACGGTGACCTAACAAGTTCAATTACACACACTGGTAGTGTCGATGTGAATGAGATAGGTAACTACACGCTTGTGTATAGCGTAACAGATAGCGCGAACCAAACTGTAACCGCTGACCGTAAAGTGTCTGTGACGGATGGTTCTAACTGTGCTGCTGCATGGGATGCCGACACCGTTTATGTTGAAGGTGACCAAGTATCGCATGATGGAGCAACGTGGGTTGCAGGTTGGTATACTCGTGGCGAGGAGCCGGGAACGACAGGTGAGTGGGGCGTTTGGAGAAAAGCGTCAGACAGTTCATGTGGCGGCAACCCTGATCCAGGTGGTGATTTAGAGCTAAATGTATCTGGTCTTCAGTCGGAATACATTCTAGATAATGGCAATGTACGTTTACAGTTCACACTAGCGTCAAACGAAGCGCTTGATGTCACCGCAACGGTGAGCAATAGCTCGGATACTGTTGTTGAACAGACTAACGTGAATCTAACTGATAGCCGCACGATTACTATGGAGCTGAGTGATGTTGCAGAAGGTCAGTACCAGCTTGAAGTGGTTGGTACTGCGACAGACGGTGAAATGGTGATGGTCGATAATTCATTCGCTATCAAAGAAGAGGGCGGTACAACGCCACCTCCAGGTGATTACCCTCCGTACGAAGCAGGAACGAACTATAAAGCGGGCGACATCGTGGTAGGCACTGACGATGGTCTATACGAATGTAAGCCTTGGCCATACACGGCTTGGTGTGCAAGCGCGTCTTATGCTCCTGGTGACAGCCAGTACTGGCAGGACGCTTGGACAAAGCTTTAGTCTTATAGTTTAACGCTAGCAATATAAAGTAGACGATCAAAGAGAGGCCATTGTGCCTCTCTTTTTTATGTTTAAACATTTCTGATTTAGAACTTTGATAACCGTCTTGATCTCAAACTCGGTACTTTATATCACCTTAGATAACACTATGACGCAATGTGATATTGGATACGCGATAAAAATAAAGGCAAATATGGGTTCTTTGTTGATCTATGTGTATAGACTAATTTGCTGCGTATCGACTTCTCTAGATTTTCACACACGTGATCAGCGCATTGCCGGACTGAGTATCCCAAGGAATCAGCTTGTCGTAATCGTGCTCGAAGATATTAACCTCAAAGTATGGCTTCAATATCTCGATTAACTCCTTAAACGAGAATGCCACCATCGGGTGTTCATCATTCCAAACTTGAGTTTCACCTGCAGTCGTTTTTTCGATACTAAGCATTAGCGCTTGCTTATCACCCTCACCAGAGTAATACCAACCCGATCGGAAGGTAAAATCATCTTGTTCTTGGTTTGTGGTGTGTCGAACAAACAGATCATTGCTGATCTTATCTTTATCGACAACGTTAAAGCAGAAAACACCGCCTTGTTTTAGCGCTTTGTGAACGCTAGCAATGCACTCTTTTAACTTCTCGATGCCATCGTTGTAGTGGATCGAATACAAGAAACAAGTAATAAGGTCGAACGGCTCAGAGACTTCAAAATTACTCATGTTCTGCACAGAAAAGCTAGCTTCAGGGCAGCGTAGTTGAGCGATATCTAACATGGGTTGGTTTAAGTCAAGCCCGTTACTTTGATAACCATAATCAATAAAGTGACGAACGTGTGATCCAGTACCACAACCGAGGTCTAGGTGAGTTTTTCCTTCATTTCCAAAAATCTGATGTAGCCTACGAACGCAGTGACTTTGCGCTTGGTAGTCAATATCAACACACATTAAATCATAGTAACCCGATAGGTCGGTATAGAGCGCGTTGGCGGACATGTTTGCCTGCAGCATTTGCTGAAAAAATTGGGGTGGCGCATCATATACCGAAATGTGGAATTCGCAATAAAATATTCAACATGCTCATGCACTTTAATTCCAACTTTGTTACTAACTAAACACTGATGATTCACTGTTAGGAGTATGGAAAAATATCATCAAAGCGAGATAGCTTCAGCCGTTACGAACACGCTTCGATACAAACCGATTCATTATTTATTGAAACTTGGTTTTTGCCGTTTGCTTTTGCTCTATAAAGTGCGTCATCGGTGACTTTAATGAGAGTATTGACTGAGTTCGAGGAATGACAAATACATCGACTGGTCATTCCAATACTGACACTGGACCTAAACGGACGGCGATTAGCACCAATAAAAATATGTTGATTAAATGAATGACAAATACGTTCACCAATGATTTGGGTATACGCAGGTTTCGCATTAGGAATGAACACAATAAACTCTTCACCACCCCAGCGTCCCACTACGCCATGGATCAATTCAACGTGAGTTTTTATAGTGTCAGCTAAGTGCTTAATGACAGTGTCACCAACGGTGTGACCAAACTGATCGTTTATCAACTTAAAGTCATCAATGTCAATCAACATACAAGACATTTCGATTCTCTGATTCATTGGCTTCTTTATCCAATCATAAATCGCCCGACGATTGAGTGCCTGCGTTAAGTCGTCATGCATAGCACGATGCAGTAATTCTTTTTCCAACAATACTTTATCTGTCACTTCTTCAAGAATGACTTGAATGGCGTCTTCACCTTCCCAGTTAATCACGTTGTCATAGAGATTGAAGTATTTGTAGGAGTCATCAAAGCAACGGTTGGTAACCACGGAACTGAAGTTGGGTGTGTTGCCATTGAGAATGCTCTCGTAACGTCTGATTGCAATTGGTCGCTCTGCTTCAGGAATGATTGAAATGATTGAATCCATCGCAAGCACTTGCTCAATGGATTTGGCACCTTGTTGTTCAATCCAAGCTTGGTTAACCATCAAAGGTTTGAAGTTTCTATGAATCAAAATGCCTTGCTTCGATGTACTGAGTAGCTTTCTATACATACGATCGGTTTCGTGGCGTTGACGTTGCGCTTCTACCACAGAGGTGATGTCAATGATGTTCACTTTAAGAGCGGGCTTGTTATTCAATTCAACAATGTGCGATAAGCAAAATATGGAGATATTACGGCCATGAGCGGGAATGTCTGTGTACAATTTTCCTTTCTTAAGCTTGCCTTTTATTGCTTCTAGATAGCGCTGCTTGGCTAGATTTTGGTAACTATCAGGTACCAAGGCATATACAAAATCAACATTGCGTAATAACTCACCACGGTTTTTATAACCAAAGATTTGGGCGATCTCGTTGTCGACATCAACAACTCGATGATCTTGAAGTGTCATACACCCTTGTGCTGAGTCGAAGTTTTGACAGGCTAAAGTGGTGGTTAAATCTAGTTGAATACTCATATCTACCGGATTACTTATTCGTTAACTGAAATAGGTTTTTCTCACTCGATGTAGCGACCCCAAGGTCTTTGCGGAGCTCTTTTATGACGAGACTAGATTGGAAAATTATGGTATCTAGGTAAACTAAGTGTGACATTTAAAATTTTATGATAAATCAGTAATTTTACTGGTTTTAACCCAGTTCTTGAAAAGTAAACAATTCAGGAAAGTAGGTCAGTAATTAAAGCTAAATAAGCGAGCTAAACAAGGAAAGTTAAGACAATGGAATCAGCACCAAACGCAAAGGACTCTGTGGAAATCGGTACTTCAATAATCATCAAGCTTGATGACTTATCGGGTGGGGAAGTAATAGGCTTACTGGAAGAGCATCTCGCTGATATGTACGCAACATCACCACCCGAAAGTGTTCATGCTCTGGATCTGGATGGGCTCAAGTCGCCAGAGATTACCTTTTTTAGTGCTTGGAAAGACAGTCAATTGCTTGGGTGTGTTGCGATTAAAGAGTTAAATACCCAACACGCTGAACTCAAATCGATGAGAACCTCACAGTTTGCTCGAAAGTCAGGCGTTGCTAGCCAACTTTTACAACATGTATTGGATACCGCAGCCATTCGCAAGTATCAAACAATCAGTTTAGAGACAGGCTCAGAAGACTACTTTAAGGCGGCGCGTAACCTGTATGAAAAGTTTGGCTTTGGATACTGTGAACCATTTGCAGATTATATATTGGACCCGCACAGCCAGTTTATGAGTATCGAATTGTGTTAGAAGTGACTACATCGCAAAGAGAGATTCCCTATCACGTTCGTTCCTCACTGTAGGGAATAATGAAATGGACCCACCCTTCTAAACGGCGTCGCAATGCGCCAAGAT
>NZ_JBGONY010000096.1:0-11390 GCF_041439375.1 Vibrio crassostreae
CTCGCGACCACCGGAATCACAATCCAGGGCTCTACCAACTGAGCTATAGCCACCATTATTTCTTTTGTGCCAATTTCTCACTTACCGAAGTAAGAGACCGGATGGCGCGCCTGAAAGGATTCGAACCTTCGGCCTTTGGCTCCGGAGGCCAACGCTCTATCCAGCTGAGCTACAGGCGCATGCCCTGTCGGCGGAGTGGAATAATACGTATATCACCCAATGCCGTCTAGTACTTTTTTAACTTTTTTTTCTGTTTGGTCTCTTTTTCGACAGTTAATATGTGATAAACCCCTTATTTGAGTACTACAACCCGCCACAGCTTATAAGTTGTTGTTTATTGCAACAACTTATCGGGATATAATCACCCATTATTTACATTGGTTTAACAGTTGCTCTTTGCTGGTTAAAGCCAAAACACCCTTCCAACACTATAAATTGGTAAGCATGTACTTACCTTGGGAATGTAAAGTGAGTTTAATGGATATGTCTCGTCGAATTTTAAGCGTTGTCATCGCAGTTTTAACCTTTTCAACTGGCGCAATGGCTGCAGGCCTTAGCGAAGCGGAGCAAGATGCAATTGCTGAACGCATCAAACCAGTTGGCCAAGTTTACCTAGTCGGCAGCGAGCCAGTAGCCGCAGAACCAACAGGCCCTCGTGATGGCGCAGCAGTTTACGGTACCTTTTGTATCGCTTGTCACGCATCTGGCGTAAGTGGCGCACCTAAAACAGGTGATGCTGGTGACTGGGGTCCTCGTATTGCTCAAGGTCGCGACATCCTAGCTGACCACGCAATCAACGGTTTCAATGCGATGCCTGCGAAAGGTTCATGTATGGACTGTTCAGACGACGAAATCAAAGATGCTATCGAGCACATGATTGCCGGTCTGTAATTAAAAATGCCAAATTCAAAAAAGGTGACCTCATGGTCACCTTTTTTATTGTCTTCTATATGGTGTTAATTAAGTAGAGAGTTACTTCTTATTGAACATCGCACGAATGTTAGCAATGTGCGCCTGCCCTTTCTCCATTCGCTCTTCAGCGGACTGTGGCTTCTTCACGCTTTCCCACTCCACATCATCATGTGGCAGTTCATCTAAGAAGCGGCTTTGTGTTGGCTTAATCAACTCGCCATACTGACGACGTTCACGACACTTAGTAAAGGTCAGCTCTTTCTGAGCTCGAGTAATCCCTACATACATCAGACGACGCTCTTCTTCTACGTTACCTTCATCGACACTGGTTTGGTGCGGCAAGATACCCTCTTCAGCACCCATCAGAAATACATACGGAAACTCTAGGCCTTTCGATGCGTGCAACGTCATTAATTGAACCTGGTCCGCATCATCATCATCTTCACCACGCTCCATCATGTCGCGCAGTGTTAAGCGTTGAACTACCTCGCGTAGGGTTTTCTCTTCTTTGTCGTAGTTGTCACCCTCAAGATCGGCCACAATCCAACTATAAAGATCAGAAACGTTCTTCATTCGCATTTCAGCAGCTTTCGGGCTCGCAGAGGTTTCGTATAACCAATCTTCATAGTTAATATCACGAACCAAAGAACGAACAGCCTCAACCGTATTACCACGTTCAGCATTATCCGAGATACGAACAATCCAATCACCGAATCGGCGCAGGTTTTCTAAACCACGCCCCGTCAGCGTTTGCTCTAAGCCCATTTCAAAGCTTGCTTCAAACAAGCTTTTACCACGCATGTTGGCGTAGCTGCCTAATTTCTCAAGCGTCACCGGACCAATCTCACGACGCGGTGTGTTTACAATACGTAGGAAGGCGTTGTCATCATCTGGGTTCACCAACACACGCAGGTAAGCCATGATGTCTTTAATTTCTGCTCTGGCGAAGAAAGAGGTGCCGCCGGAGATCTTGTAAGGCACGCGGTTCTGCATCAGCGCTTTTTCAATCAAGCGCGATTGATGGTTACCACGGTAAAGCACTGCGTAATCTTTATATTCAGTACGGTTCAAAAACTTATGAGCGATGATCTCACCGGTAATACGCTCGGCCTCATGCTCTTCATTCTTAGCATTCAGTACCTTGAGCTTTTCACCGTCTGGGATCTCTGAGAACAGTGACTTTTCATAAACGTGTGGGTTGTTGGCGATCAAGATGTTCGCCGCACGTAAGATTCGACTGGTTGAACGATAGTTTTGCTCTAGTTTGATCAAGCGTAGGTTCGGGTAGTCCTCACCAAGCAGCACCAAGTTTTGCGGTTTTGCACCACGCCATGAATAGATAGATTGGTCGTCATCACCTACCACCGTCAAGCGGCCGCGCTCTCCAACAAGCAAGCGAACCAGTTCATATTGGCTGGTGTTGGTATCTTGGTATTCATCCACCAATAAGTAGCGAATACGCGACTGCCAACGCTCGCGTACTTCTTGATTGGTTTTGAGCAGTAATACCGGCATCGCAATCAAATCATCAAAGTCGAGTGCGTTATAGGCCTTCATCTGTTTTTGGTACATCTCAAAACAGAATGCAAAAAGCTGTTCTTGTTCGCCTTGAGCTCGAGCTTTCGCCTGATCTGGCGTCAGCATGTCATTCTTCCAATTCGAAATCGCACTCATCAATGCACGCAATAAATCCTTATCGCCATCAATTTGCCTTTCAGTTAACTCTTTTAACAGAGCTAACTGGTCTTGATCATCAAATAGAGAAAAACCCGCTTTCAAACCCAGTGCTTTATATTCACGACGAATGATAGTTAAACCCATGGTGTGAAACGTTGAAACGATCAGACCTTTCGACTCACCTTTACCAAGAGTTTGTCCAACACGCTCTTTCATCTCACGTGCCGCTTTATTGGTAAAGGTTACCGCAGCAATATTACGCGCCTTATAGCCACACTCTTGAACCAAGTAAGCGATCTTATTCGTGATAACACGTGTTTTACCGGATCCAGCGCCCGCTAATACTAAGCAGGGGCCCGAAACATATTTCACGGCTTCATCTTGTCTTGGGTTCAGTTTCATTTGGTTCTCAATTTGGTCTAGAGGAGCGAATTAAATTGCGCGCCTATAATAATGCTGCAACACCTCGAATGCTACGTTCTCTTATACAAGATTTTTACGCTGCATGTGTAAAACTTTGTTGCACATGTGTGTGGTTCTTAGGCTATAATGAATGAACGTTCATTCACTGGTGATAGAATAATGACAACTCATGCACCTCAGGATAAACGCCAACAAATACTTTCTGCCGCTGAAAAGCTCATTGCCGAGGTCGGCTTTCAAGGCCTTTCAATGCAAAAATTAGCCAAAGAGGCGGGGGTTGCTGCAGGCACTATCTACCGCTACTTCGATGATAAAGACCACTTGATAGATGATGTTCGAGTGCTCGTGACTCAAAGAGTAGCTGATGCTGTTCAAGAAGGGGTTAATGATTCGGATCCAATAAAGCAACGCTATAGAACCATGTGGCTCAACATATGGAACTTAGCAGGAACGAACTTAGCCGCGATCAAAAATCGGGTTCAGTATGACTCACTACCCATAACAAATAGCCTAAACTTCAGGGAACTAGAACGTAAAATGTTTGCCCAAGTTGAGCTGCTATTTAATGAGGGTAAAGAGCAAGGATTGTTTAAACCACTTGATAATGAAGTACTAAGTGGCTTGAGCTTAGCAGCTAGTGTATCTCTAGCGCGAAAGCATTCTTTAGGATTTTACCAACTCGACGAGGCAGCACTAGAAGCTGCAATTGAAGCCAGTTGGGACGCAATAATTAAACACTAGATCGGAGTTTTGACCATAATGAAAAAGTGGACTTTCTTCATGTTACTCATCGCTGTACTACTTTTCGGCAGCGTTATTGGGTTCAACATGTTCAAACAACAAAAAATTGCTGAGTATATGGCCAACCGCCCTGAACCAGAGTTTCCAGTAACAGTGACTGAAGTTCAGCCGATCGACTGGGTTCCAGTGATTGAAGCTATCGGCTTCATCGAACCTAACCAAGGTGTGACACTAGCTAATGAAACTAGCGGTGTTATTGACCAAATCTCTTTTGGTTCAGGAACTGACGTTAAAAATGACCAACTTCTTGTTCGTCTTGATTCTGGCGTAGAAAAAGCCAACTTAAAGAGTTCTGAAGCTCGACTGCCTGCGGCAAAAGCAAAATACAAACGCTACCAAGGCCTGTTTAAGAAAGGCTCTATTTCAAAAGAAGCATACGATGAAGCAGAGGCAAACTACTACTCTCTATCTGCTGACATTGAAAGCTTAAAAGCATCGATCGAGCGCCGTGAAATTCGTGCACCATTCGACGGTACTGTTGGTATTCGTAACGTATACCTAGGTCAATACCTGCAATCGGGTACAGATATCGTTCGTTTAGAAGATACCAGTGTAATGCGCCTTCGCTTCACGGTTTCTCAAACCGACATCTCTCGTATCAATGTAGGCCAAGCTGTCGACATCTTTGTTGATGCTTACCCAGAAACACCGTTTGAAGGCTCTATTAGTGCAATTGAACCCGCAGTTAGCATCCAAAGTGGTCTTATCCAAGTTCAAGCAGATATTCCAAACAATGATGGCAAACTTCGTAGCGGCATGTTCGCTCGCGCTAACATCATTCTGCCTAAACTAGAGAATCAAGTAACTCTGCCTCAAACAGCGATTACTTTCACTCTATACGGTGACAATGTTTACATCCTGACTGAAGAAGACGGCGTTCAGCGTGTTGCTCAACACGTCGTGAAAGTTGGTGAACGCACAGCAGATATCGCGCACATCCTTGAAGGCGTTAAAGCTGGCGATACGGTTGTAACTTCTGGCCAAGTACGTCTAAGTAACGGCGCCAAAGTTAAGGTTGTTGAAAGTGATGCAATCACTCCACCATCTGAAACACCTAAGCTGTAACTGGAGGCACAATGCGCTTTACTGATGTTTTTATTAAACGTCCAGTTCTAGCGGTATCCATCAGCTTTTTGATTGCGCTGCTTGGCTTACAAGCAATCTTCAAAATGCAGGTGCGTGAATACCCTGAAATGACGAATACCGTTGTAACCGTAACCACGAGTTACTACGGTGCAAGTGCCGATCTTATCCAAGGCTTTATCACCCAACCCCTCGAACAGGCTGTGGCGCAAGCGGATAACATCGACTATATGACTTCCTCTTCTGTACTCGGTAGCTCGACGATTACGGTGAACATGAAGTTGAACACCGACCCGAATGCAGCGCTGTCTGACATACTGGCCAAGACAAACTCGGTGCGTTCTCAGCTTCCAAAAGAAGCGGAAGATCCAACCGTAACCATGTCGACTGGTTCAACAACAGCTGTACTCTACATTGGTTTTACTAGTGATGAGTTGGTGTCGAGCCAAATTACCGATTATCTAGAGCGTGTAATTAACCCGCAGCTATTTACGGTAAATGGTGTATCGAAAGTTGACCTATACGGTGGCATGAAATACGCACTACGCGTATGGCTAGACCCGTCAAAAATGGCTGCAGTTAACCTAACTGCTAGTGATGTAATGACGGTATTGAATGCCAACAACTACCAATCGGCTACAGGTCAAGCAACCGGCGAGTTTGTTCTTTATAACGGCAGTGCCGACACGCAAGTATCGAACACTGAAGAATTAGAGAACTTAGTCGTTAGAAGTGGTGAAGGTGAGATTATTCGTCTGTCTGACATCGCTAAGGTTTCTCTAGAGAAAAGCCACGACGTTTACCGTGCAAGTGCAAACGGTCAGGAAGCGGTTGTTGCTGCGATCAATGCGGCACCAAGTGCCAACCCAATCAACATCGCTGCAGATGTACTTGAGCTTCTTCCTCAACTAGAGAAGAACCTACCAAGCAACATCTCTATGAACGTAATGTACGATTCAACTATTGCTATTAACGAGTCAATTCAAGAGGTTATCAAGACAATCCTTGAAGCTGCATTAATCGTATTGATCGTAATCACCTTGTTCTTAGGTTCATTCCGAGCGGTACTGATTCCTATCGTTACTATCCCACTGTCTTTGATTGGTGTGGCAATGGTAATGCAGGCAATGGGTTTCTCTTGGAACCTGATGACACTCCTGGCAATGGTACTCGCCATCGGCTTAGTGGTAGATGATGCGATCGTAGTACTTGAGAACGTCGACCGGCACATCAAGCTCGGGGAGTCCCCTTTCCGTGCGGCAATTATCGGTACCCGTGAAATTGCGGTCCCTGTTATCGCAATGACACTAACGCTAGGTGCGGTATATGCTCCAATCGCAATGATGGGTGGTATCACAGGCTCGCTATTTAAAGAGTTTGCGTTAACCCTAGCAGGTTCGGTTTTCGTGTCAGGTATTGTGGCACTTACGCTATCGCCAATGATGTGTTCAAAAATGCTGAAAGCTCACGCTGAGCCAAGCAAGTTTGAACAGAAAGTTCATGGTGTACTGGATGGTATGACTAACCGTTACGAGCGTATGCTTGGCGCGGTAATGCAGCATCGTCCAGTATTCATTGGCTTTGCTATCATCGTATTTGCAAGTTTGCCGATGTTATTCAAGTTCATCCCTAGTGAATTAGCACCTTCAGAAGATAAGGGTGTAATCATGCTAATGGGTACGGCACCTTCGAATGCGAACTTAGACTTCATGCAAAATACCATGAACGACGTAAACACAATTCTGTCTGACCAGCCAGAAGTAGCGTACGCGCAGGTGTTTACTGGTGTTCCTAATGCAAACCAAGCGTTTGGTATTGCATCTATGGTTCCATGGAGTGAGCGTGAAGCAAGCCAATCAGAAGTAGCAAACCGCGTTGGTGGTTTGGTGAAAGATGTTCCTGGAATGGCGGTAACAGCGTTCCAAATGCCAGAACTACCAGGTGCAGGTTCAGGCCTTCCAATTCAGTTTGTCATTACAACGCCAAACAGTTTTGAAAGCTTGTTCCAAATCACCACTGATATTCTGGCTGATGTATCTTCAAACCCACTGTTTGTATATTCAGATCTCGACCTGAACTACGACTCAGCAACCATGAAGATCAACATCGACAAGGATAAAGCAGGCGCATACGGTGTGACCATGCAAGATATCGGTATCACGCTAGGTACCATGATGTCAGATGGCTACGTCAACCGTATTGACTTGAATGGACGTTCTTACGAGGTAATTCCTCAGGTTGAACGTAAATTCCGTTTGAACCCAGAGTCGATGAACAACTACTACGTTCGAGCAGCTGATGGTAACGCCGTTCCACTAGGCAGTTTAATTACGATTGATGTTGTGGCAGAACCTCGTTCTCTTCCTCACTTCAACCAATTGAACTCAGCGACGATTGGTGCGGTACCTGCACCAGGTGCGGCAATGGGTGATGCAATTGCTTGGTTTGAAGATACAGCAGCAAATAAACTACCAAGTGGCTACAACCACGATTACATGGGTGAAGCGCGCCAATACGTAACTGAAGGTAGCGCACTTTACGCGACCTTTGGTCTAGCACTGGCTATCATCTTCTTGGTACTTGCGATTCAATTCGAATCTCTTAAGGATCCATTGGTTATCATGGTATCTGTACCACTGGCGATCTGTGGTGCTCTAATAGCTCTAGCTTGGGGTGCTGCAACGATGAACATCTACTCGCAGGTAGGTTTGATCACCTTGGTTGGTCTGATTACCAAACACGGTATCTTGATCTGTGAAGTTGCAAAAGAAGAGCAGCTACATCATCACAAGACTCGTATCGAAGCGGTAATGGAAGCTGCGAAGGTTCGTCTTCGTCCAATCCTGATGACAACGGCGGCGATGATCGCAGGTCTAATCCCACTGATGTACGCAAGTGGTGCGGGTGCGGCTCAGCGTTTCAGTATCGGTATCGTAATCGTTGCTGGTCTAGCGATTGGTACTCTCTTCACGCTATTTGTACTGCCCGTGATTTACAGCTACTTGGCTGAAAAACACAAACCTCTGCCTGTATTTGTTGAAGACAAAGACCTAGAAAAGTTAGCTCGCGTCGATGAAGCAAAAGCGGCACACAGAGAATTAGCTGATAATAAGTAATCGCTAAGTCGTATTAACAATAAAAAGGCTACTTCGGTGGCCTTTTTTTATACGCCATAGGCGACATCTCAAGTGTGATTAAATAGAATAGTAGTAAATATTCAGGAGTTTTAATTGATATGTTTGATCCAAAAAAATTAGAGCAGATTGCTAAGCAGATCCACGATTCTATGCCTCAACCAGTAAAAGAGCTTGGTTCAGACGTAGACCAAAAAGTTCGCCAGGTTATCCAAGGCCAGCTAAACAAGCTAGACGTTGTGAGCCGTGAAGAGTTTGATGTTCAAACACAAGTACTGCTTCGCACTCGCCAAAAGCTAACTGAAATGGAACAGAAGCTAGCAGATCTAGAAGCTAAGTTTGCTGACAAGTAAGTTATCAGCGAAAAACATAGAAGGGTTGACGTGAAAACGTCAGCCCTTTTTTATGCGAGCGAGAATAATAAGGAGAGATTCCCGGCCACGTTTCTTCGCCACTTTCAGGAATGACTTAGTTTAAAAGCTATCGTCCTCTGGTACGCAAAACATTCTCGACTTCCACCTCTGAAAAACAAAAAAGGCTTGGTCAACGGCGACCAAGCCTTTTTATTAGATGTTGTGTTGCTTATTCATAACTCCAACCTGTAAGGAGTTATTGATACTGCTTTGCTTTTTCTACAAATTCGCAATATCTAATCTAAGCGACGAATTAACCGCCTACAGCGATACGTTTCATGTCGCTCATGTAGCTACGTAGCTCTTCACCAATGTACTCTACAGGGTGGTTACGGATAGCTTCGTTAACTTCGATTAGTTTAGCGTTATCTACTTGGTTAGATGTTTCACCTAGACCACGACCGATTACGTCAGTTGCAACTGAAGGCATGAACTTCTCACGTAATAGCGGTGTTGCTACGTTAGCGAATAGGTAGTTACCGTACTCAGCTGTATCAGAGATTACTACGTTCATTTCGTACAGACGCTTACGAGCAACTGTGTTTGCGATTAGTGGAAGCTCATGTAGAGATTCGTAGTAAGCAGACTCATCGATGATACCTGATGCAGTCATAGCTTCGAATGCTAGCTCAACACCGGCACGAACCATAGCAACCATAAGAATACCGTTATCGAAGTACTCTTGCTCTGAGATTTCTACGTCAGAAGCTGGGTAGTTTTCGAATGCAGTTTCGCCTGTTTCTTCACGCCAGCCTAGTAGGTTCACATCATCGTTCGCCCAGTCAGCCATCATAGTGCTAGAGAAATGACCAGAAATGATGTCATCCATATGCTTGTTGTAAAGCGGACGCATTAGGTCTTTAAGCTCTTCCGAAAGCTCAAACGCTTTAACTTTAGCTGGGTTAGATAGACGATCCATCATGTGAGTTACGCCACCGAACTTAAGTGCTTCAGTGATTGTTTCCCAACCGTATTGTAGAAGCTTGCCTGCGTAACCTGGTTCAATGCCGTCAGCAATCATCTTCTCGTAAGATACGATAGAACCTGCTTGTAGCATGCCACAAAGGATAGTTTGCTCGCCCATAAGGTCAGATTTAACTTCCGCTACGAAAGAAGACTCTAGGCAACCTGCACGGTGACCACCGGTACCAGCAGCCCAAGCTTTAGCGATATCCCAGCCTTCGCCTTTAGGGTCATTTTCTGGGTGAACAGCGATCAGTGTTGGTACACCGAAACCACGCTTGTACTCTTCGCGAACTTCAGAACCAGGACACTTAGGTGCAACCATTACTACCGTAAGGTCAGAACGTAACTGCATGCCTTCTTCAACAACGTTAAAGCCGTGAGAGTAACCAAGTGCAGCGCCTTCTTTCATTAGAGGCATTACAGTTTCAACAACGTTTGTGTGTTGCTTGTCTGGAGTCAGGTTGATTACTAGGTCTGCTTGAGGGATTAGTGTTTCGTAGCTACCCACAACAAAGCCGTTCTCATCAGCATTTTTGAATGATTGACGCTTCTCGTCAATTGCCGCTTGGCGTAGGGCGTAAGATACGTCTAGACCAGAATCACGCATGTTTAGACCTTGGTTTAGGCCTTGAGCACCACAACCAACAATTACGATTTTCTTACCTTCAAGATATTCAGCTTCTGTCGCAAATTCTTCACGATCCATAAAGCGGCAACGACCTAATTGGTCTAGTTGTTCACGAAGGTTTAATGTATTGAAATAGTTAGCCATTCTAGGGCACTCCTTTAAAAATAAGTCCGTAAGGTCGATATTTCTCTATCGAATGACTTCATACTAAAACAGACACTCCGTTGCTGAAAGTGATATATTCACAATTAGTTATTGCAATAAATGCAACATGGAAACGATCGCAGAACATGAACATAAAATCTCTACAATTATTTATACATTTATGTGACAGCAAGAGTTTCAGTAAAACCGCTGCTGCTATGCATGTCAGCCCTTCAGCGCTGAGCCGTCAGATACAAAAGCTTGAAGAGGAAACAGGACAAGAGCTGCTTATCAGAGACAACCGCAGTGTTGATCTGACCCCAGCAGGTAAACATCTATTACCTGTGGCATTGAACATCGTTGGCGAATGGCAACAATATAACCTTCATCTGAAGGGCGGAGAACAAGAGCTTAAAGGTGAAATACGTATATTTTGTTCTGTGACAGCTAGCTACAGTCACCTACCTGAACTCATAACCGAATTTAGGGCTATTCATCCGTATATTGAATTTAAGCTCTCTACTGGCGATCCGGCTCAATCCATCGACAAGATCTTAAATGATGAGGCGGATATCGCGATCTCTGCAAAGCCAGACATCCTTCCTTCAAGGCTAGAATTCGAGACCATCAGCGATATACCACTTTCCGTTATCATCCCATCAGGTGTGAGTAGCTTTAGCCAACAACTACAATCTGATAAACCAAACTGGAATAAAGTACCTTTTATCATCCCAGAAGCTGGAACGGCCCGAGAGCGTGCAAACGCATGGTTCAAAAAGATGAAGATAAAACCCAATATTTACGCTCAGGTTTCAGGGCATGAGGCAATCGTGAGCATGGTTGCCCTTGGTTGTGGGGTTGGTATCGCGCCAGATGTGGTCATTAACAACAGTCCAGTAAGAGATAAAGTAGACCGTTTAAAGATAGAACCCATCAAACCGTTTGAATTGGGTGTATGTTGTAAGCGAGCACAATTAGATAACCCTCTAATTCGAGCGTTCTGGCAAGTTGCAGAAGGGAAATATTTAACAGACTATTAGTCGTTATTTTCAATACAAAAGAGGGAAGAGCACGTCAATGCTCTTCCCTCTTTTCATTTATGTATATCTCAGATAAGAAAAAAGCCCGCTGATTTCTCAGCGGGCTTTCTAATGGTGGTGGAGGGATAGGGATTTGAACCCTAGAACCGCTATTAACGGTTGCCGGTTT
>NZ_JBGONY010000097.1:0-11208 GCF_041439375.1 Vibrio crassostreae
CGCTCCTACCTTGGAACTTCAAACATTAGCAACATAGCCCCGTGGGTTCATGGGGTGCATACGTTCTTTCTTCCATTGCTCCTCTGTGATAAGACCAGAGTGGTACTTCCAAAAGGACTGGAGAATGAATTCATTACCTAGAATCAATCTAATGGAAGATGAATATTGAGACCAAACTAGCTCTGACAGCTTATTTCCGCCATCTAAAGATACGATCTTGGCAAGAAACTCCTGGTATAGGCCTCGTTCACCGAAATCAGCCTTGTATTCGAAATCCTGAGCATATGCCGCGTTGAAGGCAATCCAAAGAAATATGTATTTCGAGTCGTGGTCATCGCACATTTCTGCCTTTTTCAGCCAACTAAGTGCGCGATGGACGCGAAGAGATAGCGCTTGAGGGTAGGAGTCTCTTTCTATACGTTGGCGCTCTTTAAGTGCCTGATACATATGCTTTCCCAGAAGTTATTTGACTGTCTTAATGTTACCCTTGTTGGCATCTTATGCAAGTTGGTTATTATGGTGTTATGAGTTAGAGTAAACTTTTAATTGATTCAAACTGTTAGCCTAGATATACAACAGGTATAGCTTTCAGAAGTGTAAGAGAGACGGTTGTCAAAAATGGAAATAATATTAATGAGGAAAGTGAATGGGTTTCTTCTCTTTTCAAACTGAGCAAGCTATAGAGTACAGTGCTATGCAAGACCTGCAGCTTCGTAGTCGTGTAACACGTAAATGGTTCGATCTCACTGAAACCGCAAAGCAACTCATAAAGTCAAAAGATGCAAAATCTATCGCGAAAGCAGAGAGGTTATTGTCCAAAGCATTGAAGATCGCTCTTAAGGAGCCATTAGCAAGAGCTTCAACTTGCCATGATTTAGGGGTCTTGCACTTTTCATATCACACTGAACTACCAGGTGGTACTTACCATAACTTAAATAAGGCTATTCAGTATTTTAATCGAGCAATAGACACTCCTCAAAGGCAGCTTATCCCTGAGAAGCACGCTTCCAGTCTCTCGCAGTTAGCCGTAGTCTATCGTAGGGCTGCACATGATTATCTTTGGCCTGATAAAGATTTAGATTGCTTAGAAAAAGCCAAGGTACTTCACATTCAAGCTATTGATTTATTAATTAATAATGAGATTCCTAAGGTGATTAGAGATGGCCAGCTTTCAATTATCCACTTTAATCTAGCGAGCGTTCTTTTCGAGCAAGGACTTAACCAGAAAGCATGTGAGTCACAAGCGAAATCAGTTGAATTGTACTTAGGCTACCTGAACTACAATTTGCCACCTTTTATGAATGTTATGGCTCCAGAACAAGGTCTAGGACTAAGTTTTGCGAGATTGATGCATTTCTCAGACTCCCCAAAACACAAAGAACTATGTGAGACCATTTTAGATATAGCACCTCGGTTCGGAGTTGACCCTATTCAAATTATGACAATTAACCCTGAGGTCGATATAGCTAGACCTGAGCAACAAATTGATTACTTGTTGCGAACAGCAAAAGCCAAACCTTCACCTGAAAACTTAAAGCAGCTATTCAAAAAGCAATATGAATTGATGGAGATTCGGCGAACTTGCAAGAGTGATGCAGAAGCCGATGTATTAGCATCTCTAGTTCAAAGAACATGTTCAGGTCTTGCTCGTATACTAATGGAACAGAAAGATTTAACTGCTGCATGCAAGTTACTTGAAAATTGTAGTGCTCTACGTTTTTGTGAAAGCGCAAACAAACATTGGCAAGTCCCAGAAAAAAAAGTTTGTTTGCCTTTACGTAGTGATTTACTTCAGATGGGGTCTACTTATTTTAATCTGAACGAACTTGCGCTGATGTTAGAGCATTTAAGTGAAGAGGATGTTGATGCAGCACTAACTGAGGTTTTTGAAAGATCACAGAAAGATTCAATCATAGAAGAAGTGGGGGAATCTACTTACTTCTACGAGCCTGCATTGTATCCTGCGGTGCTTAAGGGGGCGATAGACGACAAAGATTCAATTGCATTTCTACGACAAAAATCAAATGATTGTTTAACTGACTTTCTTAAGATTGAAAGTTTAATTGACGAGCTAGACCCTGCATTTTTGAAGCGGAGAAACAGTGATTATTCAGTTCAATTCGAGCACTTTGAAGAAGCCTTATGCAAGAACCCAAATTTGACTTTGGTCAGAGTTGACATTGAGTCGAATTACGACGACGTACTCATTTTGGTCGCTATGATGAATGCTGGAAAACCAGTTGTAACAGGTCATAGTGTTAGCTTACCAAGAAACTTAGTTAACGATATTGGTGAATATGTAAAAGGAAACGCTGAGGGCCTTCGAACTTGGGTTCTAGATTTCATAAACTGGCGTGAAATATTACCTGATGACTGTAAACGCATAGGATTGTTAACCTCTTTTTTTGCATCACAGATACCGTGGGCTGCTACTGGAATTGAGGGTGAAGAACTTTATACATTGGTTGATGAGATCAATTGGCTTCCAACAGTTCTATATCTTTGTAACCATGTGACGCACTTTAATAAGCGTAATGGTTCTAAATGTATCAATGGCGGTGAAACACGTTTTCACAATGTAGCGAACAAACACGCTTCAGGTCTCATGACTGATGTTCAAAAAGATGACTTTGTTGAAGTGGTTCGTACCAGTGAAGTCATATCTTATTATGGTCATTGTGCACATGAACTTCCTAATAGGCCTTATCTGAAAACGAAACACTTCGACATGAATGACTTAGAACTGGTTAACCAAGTTGCTGGAATGGAGCGCGTTGAGTTTTGGGCTTGTCAAAGCGGTAGTAATATCCCTTTGAGTGTCTTTTCTATCCCTGTTAATGAAGCATTTGGTTTCGATATGCGGATGATAGAGTGGGGCGCTGTTAGCTCAATCGGTTCATTGTGGGCGTTGCCTGACATTGTTACAGCTCATATTAAATCTCATTATGACCAACTTCTAAATAGTGGATATTCACCTTCAAAAGCTCTACTCGCAGCCCAACGCTGGTGGGTTTCACAAGGAGCTAAGGCTGAACTAAACAAAATGCGAGAGCTTGGACTATCGCCATATCTAAACACCCTGGGTTGTAATGAAACTTTGGCTGGGCTGTTGGGGCCAATGAAGACAAAAGAATCGCGGAATGAGGATGAGTTAAAACGAGCCGAGAGGTTATTCCTTCACCCTTCTTCTTGGGCTGGTTTAAGGTTTTGTGGCATTGCAGAACAGATAAATCAAGCTGTTTATTTAGATAAAGTAGATCTCACGGTTGATGAAGTAAATCAGCTAAAGAGCAGCTTAGCCAAACAAAAATTAAAATCTGGATTTATAAATTATGTTTGACGTGTTTGATGATTTATTCCCAATAACTGACTGGAGCGTTGAAGGTCGCAAGCAGTATCTTGAACAGCATAGACCATGTATTGAGTTGGTCTTGTATGAGGCATTGGAGGTATTTGATGAGCGAAAGGTATCCTTGACGTTTGGTAGTCAGGCTAATGCAGTAGCTCGGATAATTGATATGTTTTTATCTGATGGTTTTGAAAACGAAAAGCTACCTAACGGTATACCGCGTGATATCAAGTTGTTCAGTCAAATAGATTACTGGTGCAAACTCAAGTCAGGAAAAACATTTTCTGGGCTTCAGCAATTGATAGATGAAGAGGTTGATATAGCTGAAAGTCAGGCTGAAGTAGGTACCTTTGAAATCGATTTGCATAAAATCTCATATTGCCTTGCAATCTATAGTGGGATGGTAGCAGCAAATATGGTCTATTTTTGGTTTCAGGCCAATAAGAAGTTGTTGGATGAACTAGGCCAAGTAGAGCCTCCCATTGAATCCGAATTTGAGGGATGTATTGACAAAAGCACTACCAGATACAAAGTGGACTCCTCATTTAGGTATCTATGTGTGTACCTTGATATCGAGTCGAAAATCCCAGGTTTTCACTTGTACAAGAGTAAATACTTAACAAAAGGGGAAAACAAGCCGCAGTACACTGCGAAGAAAAACGAGAGGGAGTCTCATCATACAACTAGTGAAGTTAGATCGGTTGTGACAAAAATCATTGACTACTTTTGTAGGGTACACAGTGATGAACCAAGCTCTTTATGCATAGCACTGTTCAAATCTGTAGGAAATACGACTCTATTGGATCAGTATAAAATTAAGAGCAAAGATTATCCAAATTTTGATGAGCTAAGAGATAAGCTTATAGCGCTAAAATCGCCCCTGAAGAAGGAGGCTGCATATGCCGTTAGATAAACTTTCATTGGATGAGATGGTTCAAGGTCGAAACAGCAATACTGATGACTGGAAAGAACTGGTTAGAGATCCAGAGCGTGAACGGGTCTGGAGCGATGCGGTTAAGCGTAGAGATAACTTAGATCGGTTTTGTTATTTTGCCGCAAAGTGGCCACAGTATGTTAGCTATTACCAGCAAGCAAAGCGCTTTGTTAAACAGACTATCAATTCTCCAATAGTATCTCTGATGAGTGAAGAGATACTATTAGGTGATTTAGCTTTATCATTAAATGATAAGGATGAGGTAAAGGAACCACTTTTGATCACCGTCGAGTGGGGAAATCAGCAGTTAATTGAGATTCAAGGTGAGCAAACAGTGTCGTTCAACACTGAATCACAGGTTCAAATACACTATAGATACGAGGACTTAGAAGGCTGGATAACTTCTGATGATAAGTGGGAGTTTTCACCTGATGAAGGAGCTGTAATGCTCACATTTATACATGGTAATGTGATAAATGATGATCTAACTGAAAGTTTAAATAAAGCAAAATCAGTAGGTTACATTGTTTTGTTGCCTTTGTTGAAATAAAAAGCGAAAAAAATCATTTTTCTATGCGTATAGACGTACCCACACCAAAAAAGGTACGTCTAAATGCAAAATATAGAATTCAAATACCAACTACGTAGTCCTGAGCTGACCAGCTCAAACTCTGACTGTATTTGTCTTGTTGACAAAAAAATCTGGCGCGATCTGCCAAACTCTACTCGTCAAAAAACACTGAGTGTAGTGAACTCAATTGCTGACGGTACGCCATTTACTGTGCTTGGCGGCAAAAACATTAAATCTAATCCATCCCTGATTCGATTCAGAATTGGGCGCAGCTTTCGCTTAATCCTATCTAAAGGGAACAAACGACTTACTTTCAAGCTTTGTCGACGACAAGGCTATGAGCAACAGTTTAAGCATTTTTAATAGTGTTATTAATTGGTTATGAGAGTACGAAGCTTGAAAAAATGAGTTTTATAGCTTTGTGGTTGTCGCATAGATAGGACTATGGATTTAGTTATGAGTAAGAATAAAAAATGCCTGCTAGTTACGTTTGATTACACCCAAAAAGGTAAAAGTGCGACTAGTTTTGCAGCAGGGGTGCTTCTATCCGAGTGCAGGCAGCACAAGGACTACGGTCAGAAGTTTACTGCTGAGCACCTGTCAATTGATATGAATAAAAATAAGGCACTTAACCTGTCAGCAGGGGAGATAGCAAACAGAATCAATGGGCAACATAAGCTGGAAGAGATTGATGGGTTAGCTTTAGGTTGTTATGTATGGAACACCGAGCTAATTGAGCCCTTGATAACGCAACTTAAGGATAAAGGCTTTAAGGGAAACATTATTCTTGGGGGATACCAGGTTCATGAGTCGAGCTGTGAAGCACTTTATCCTGGTGGCGATATCTACTTGCCCAGCTATGCAGAAGCCACTTTGCCAGAAGCGTTTATGCAGGACAAATTGATCCGCAAACTTATTTTAAACAACAAGTTTGAGTTTGCGTCACGTCATTCACCATATTTAAATGGTTTGATTGAGCTTGATGAATACCAAGCAATGGCGCACTGGGAAACGCAACGTGGATGTTATTATGCGTGTTCATTTTGTGCTCACCGTGATGTGGCTGGCAATAAAGTACATGATTTCTCGATGGAGACCATAAAGAAGGAACTGGACTTATTCAAAGAGAAAAAAGTTCAGCGAATTAATGTGTTAGACCCGATCTTTCGAAAAGGGCGCAGATCATACGAGATATTGGAATACGCGATTGGTATTGGATTAGAAGCAGAACTCGTCTTTCAAGTGCGTTTTGAGGACATTAATGAGCGCTTGTTAGCGTTGTTTTCAAAGCTAAATACTCATCTCGAGTTTGGTTTACAGACTGCCATCAAGTCGGAATCGATAGTAATCAATCGACGCAACAATATTGAGAAAGTATCTTCGGCCATCTCCATGCTTCAGGACAAGAACATGTCTTTTGAGGTCAGTCTAATTTATGGGTTACCGACGCAAACATTAGATAGTTTTACTCAAAGTCTTCAATTTCTTCAGGATCGAAATGTATCGAACATCAAGGCATTTCCCCTAATGCTACTGGAAGGGACGCAACTATCAGACGACAGAGAATCATACGGCATTAAAGAAGGCCATATCGATGATTCAGGGATCCCGCATGTTGTCGAAAGTGACAGCTTCACTAATGAAGAATGGAAAGCAATGAGAGAGCTAGCAAAGAAACTAATAGTTGAGGAGGTCTCAGAATGTTTATCGTAATCGAGGGTCTAGATGGTAGCGGGAAGTCTACAGTATCAAAGTGCTTGGCCAAGAAACTCAACGCAAAGTGGTTGACTACACCAGGAACTGACTTCAAAACCACACGCAAACATCTCGACGCTGTGTTTAAGAATAATCTCAAGGCAAGGCAGTTGTTCTACATGGCTACCGTGCTCAACGTGGCTGCTGAAGCTCAACGTTTGATAGATTCTGGCCAACACGTCGTGGTAGACCGTTATTGGTTGTCAACTCAGGTCTATCATTGCTGGATGTCCAATGGACAACACTACAAGCTTCATGAAATAGAAAGTGAACTCTTGAGACCAGATCTTACCGTTTACCTAGACTTGCCTATGGATGAGCGTAACGAAAGAATTAACGCTAGAAACAATTGTACGCTTGAAGACAGAAAGACATTAACCCTTGAGGCAGATCGTGAATTGCGTGATCTATACGAAGGTATGTGTTATTCACAACCAGTTGGGGAGTGGCTCCTCGTTGATGCCTCTCAGGGCGTTGATGCTATCGTTGAAACTATATTGAATAGTGGTTGCAAAACGGTCTAGCTCGGTGAAAATCGGGCGCATATGTTGCCCGATTTTCACCCCGCTGTTGTCTGTTACACAAGGCTGTTTTTGTAGGCTAGGGCTCTCGTATCCAGTGAAATTTTTACTTTCTTAGGCTCACCTTGGAAATCCCCTTTTGGCCAGACATACCCCAATGACTTAATTAACGACTTGAAGAGCTTAGTAGCAGAATGCTGCGTACAATTATCTTTCCATTTGATGTCTGGCAGTAAGTGCTCAAACGTTTTCCGATTCTCGTAGATTTCGATGGCTATAGATTTCACTTGAGGTCGCGTTAATACGAGAGTCTCGTTTTCATTTTGGTAGTTTGGATGTTGTAAAATCTGGGACTTAATGAACTTAGCTGGCTCAACAAGGTGCTTGTTTAGGTTTGCGCCACTAGGATTCCAAATTTGTTTGAATAAAGCCTTGTTCCGAAATACCTCATCAAAAAGAACATCTTCTTTTGTTATCTTCTCGAGTTGATAGTCGCGCATAATCTCGAACTTCTTGAGCATTGCCAGTTCCTTAAAACCGATTTGGTTGCTCATTAGTAGCCTTTCAGCCTCGGCTCGCGTGATCAGGCGTGCCGCCAAAATAGCCTTAATTCGCGCTTCGAGATCCTTAGCCTTCAGCAGGTTGAATCGAAAAACACCTTCTTCAAGCTGATCTTTACTTGATTGCTGTACTTGGATATTGAAACCGAGCCGCTTTAGGTTCCACATCATGCTAAGAGGTTGATTCGCATTGAATAGTTTTTTCTTCTCTTCAAACTCATTACGAAGGATGTCACGGTCAGAGTCAGTGTCACAAGGAAGAGTAGGGACATAATTGAAATGGTCATTTTGAGTCAGGTAAAACGTAATATTCTTACTTGCACGGAAACGCCTTGAGAAATTGACCAATTCATCGATTCCCAGCACTAGGTCACTGACTACGTTAACATTGTCTGTATATTCAGCTTCACACGAGTAGCCAGAAGCCAAACACGGTGACGCCATGATCATGTTGTACTTCGTGCACTCTTCTGATGGAGATGTCAGAAAACTTGATTGTGCTTCCATGTTCTTGTTGCTGCCAGTTAGTACCAATACTTTTTTCTTCAATGCAGCCTTTTCACAAGCTTGTCCATTTTTATCTACTAGTCCCATGTCGATCATTGTCATCCGTAGTGTCCGTAGAGAATCAAATAGAATTACATTCTCGTCTTGAAGCTTGGTTGATGCGCTGTTAAATGCTGAAAGCTTATTTGCTATTGTCACGTTAATGTTGGTGTATGGGTTTTGCCTCGCACGGATGATTTGGATGCTTTTACGATGCTTACGCAACCAGCGTAGGGTGGTATCTGTAATATCGGCATCAGCAACAACGACTTTGGGAGCGATTTTTATTGCTTGAAGCAGGATCTCATACACTTGTTCAGGCATTGTGTCGTTGTTTCGACAAACATTCGCCATAACTTTTTCAAACTCATCAATGATGAGTATGTCGCAGTTGAGGATGAGTGAAGCAAGATGGTCTTTATGGATGCTGTTAACGACGGAACCAAGCGCAACCGAGTTTTCGATCTCAAAAAGTGTGGCATTGTTGTACGCTACAGCACCGACTGACTCACAAAATTGCTTAACAAGAGGAATAAGGTAAGAGAGGTAGACTACCCTTTTGTTTTTATGCGCTGACCTTACCAATGGTTGGAAGCCAAATTTTGTTTTCCCTGTGCCTGTCTGGCCTAGCAATACGGTAGTATCACATTGATTGCCATCTATGTGGTAGCTAACGTTGTCGAATGTTTTTACGTCGATTAAATTGTCGAACTCGGTAACGTTTGTTGCTTCAGTCAACAAAGACTCATACTGTTTTTTTGCCTTGTTCATAGCTTCAAGTAGATCCTGGTAGCCAGATTTACCAGCATCGAGATAGTATGCCAGACAAGAGTCCACGCTATTGAATTGTAGAGGGATTTTTTGGATTAGAAACTTTGCATTCAAGTTCGCAATTTCAGGGCTCGGGTGCATCTTGTAACCTTCCCATAAGGAAGTGAATGAATCACATTTCGCATAGTTGATTCCAGTCTCCACATCAACAATCGCTAGGCGATCCTTTTTGATGTTTTCTGCTAGCACTTTTGCGGATAGCTCAGGGTGATTTTTCGAGTCGATTACGATTTCAATATCACGAATGTTAGCCTCACGGTGCGACTTGGCAATTCCCAAAATGTTTGTCTTACCATACATTGGAGCAACAATTCGTCTGCCTGGTTTGTCATATTTAATGCCATTTGATATGAGAATCGAGGCCTTGTTGTGTTGTAGTCCGCTAATTCCGATGTATTCGTTACCTGTTGATTGATTGAAGATTTTCATAGTTATTTTTTTTTCTTATAGTTATGTTTTTGGGTTAAAACTTGCTCGGCACGCGATGATTACAGCTATAACCTTTTCGAACCGTTCAAGAGGGTTAGTTTTTTAGATTGAAGTTGTTTAGCTAGCTAATCAGATGATTGATCTTCGAACTGGCGAGCCAGCATGAAGTAATTGCATACAATTGGGACGAAATACCCTTATGCAAATCGAGCCAAAACTTCGTTTTGAAATTTTCGATATGGTTCTGTAGAAGGTGTATGCAACCAAATCTCAACCAATTGTTTGGCGTAAGTGAAGTGCACCTAAAAATGGAGTAGACCACTTTGGTTGAACGGTTGGTTTCGCTTGATAAGACTGTTGAAAGTGTTTGTTTTGTTGAGTTCCTGTCGAAGTTTTGCATGACTTTGTATCGTTGATTTGAGCGAATCATACCCGCCTGAAAATGTGATCGTCAATTCACTACTACTTATAAAATCAATGGATTAGCAAGTTTTTCTTGGATTCGGCGTGTAATCAATCATTTATGTGCTGGAATTTTTCAACAAAAAAAGGCCACTTTCTCTGTTTTATTAAAAAAATGACAAAGTGGCCTCCCAAGGCGTTGCTTTGAAGCACATCGATTGGTTCATGAGCGAAGCTCATGGATCGCGTCCGTAGTAGCTTAAATTACTCTTAATTCGGGTCAGTTTGTGTCGGAGGAGTGGTTCGCAAAGTGCGGTTCGGGTTTTAGGAACTAAGAAGACTTTTCCCCAATTCCGTGCTGGCAAAGTATTCTCGGTTGCCTAAACCACCTTTGTCGGGTGGACGACACTTGTTACCAAGTGCCGTCTCCCTAAGAACCCAGCGTGCAACTTTCACTGCACTAGGCTCAAGCCTCCACAAAGGCATCAGATGATACCCAGCAACTTATAAAGCAGTCGGAGCAGGTTCGTTCCAAGAGTTACGAGCTAACCTTTTTGACTTCCTTTTAGCCAAGTATTCTTGGTAAAGAGGGTCAAAGGGTGTCGCTGCACTTCTGATTTTCACATGTCTTTCTATCGGCACTTTAGCTATTTGGAACAGATTGAACTGGCAATCCATATCCATGATCTTCTGCCAACCGTGAAACTGCCACTGGCCTTTTCGGTTGATGAAGTATTTTAGGGCAATCCAAGTTTTAGACTTTGTTGGATGACGCCTTTTAGACCAGTACCATAACGAATGGAATAGCTTGTGACCTATATATCCGAATACCTGTTTAGCCACGCAGTGTCGATAATAGTTCGACCATCCCCTGAGCTTCGGATTTATCAGTTTGATAAGATCATTCACTGGAAGGGTTACGTGCTTTTTGATGAGTTCACGCAGGTTACTTAAGAACATCAACGTATTGGATTTACTCGGCTTAATGAGCAGTTTCCCTTTGTACTTTCTATGGTTGAACCCAAGAAAGTCAAAGCCATCGTTGATATGAGTAATATGCGTTTTCTCTTCGGATAAGGTTAAGCCTCTTTCCGCTAAGAAATCAGCAATCAATGGTTTGATATCGTTCTCCAGCACTTCCTTTGAAGCGCAAGTGACGACGAAGTCGTCGGCGTATCCAATGAAGTTAGCTCTTGCACCCTTTTTGAGTGCAGTAGACTTAATGTGCTGTTCGAGACCAGAGAGTGTCATTAACTGATCTGCTCCAGTCAGACTGGACACTTAGCTAAGCGACATTTCGCTTTTCAAAG
>NZ_JBGONY010000098.1:0-9955 GCF_041439375.1 Vibrio crassostreae
GTATTAGTACGACGACGCCGACGATGAGTCGGGGGGATGTTGAGGGAAAGACAGGCGAGCATAAAAAGGACACTCCATACAGCAATATGCTATGCATTCCTTTGACTATCAAGAGAAGTTACTGAAATAATAGGCACACCTCCTGCTATGAAAAATATCACAATGAACGATGTAACGACGATTGAGTTTTACTACGACTATAAAAAAACACGCGCCGACCTTTCGAATGTTTTCAGGGCAATGGCCGACTATGTAGAAGCATATGAGATAGTTGAAAAAGCCATTGTACGAAACTTAGACATTGCCGATTATGATGGACTAAAGCTTCATTCACTTAAAGAAGGTAGTATAAGAAACACACTTACTAGCTTTTGCAAATCTTTCTTGGCCAACAGCTCAACAGGGCTACTTGATGAATTTAGCGGTGAGTCTGATGGCGATTCAGCTTCATATTACAGAAGTGTAGAAGAACGCCAGAACGATAAATTTCGGGCTGACTGGCATCAAGATAAGAGCTTCCAACAAGCAATCAAAGATAATCAAATCAAAAAAGACATAGCAGACGACTTTTTTTCAGGAAAACTACAGGCCATTACTGACGTAGACATTGCTGAAGCAGCTAAAAAAGTATCTAGCGGTAATAATAAAAGAAAGTCTGGAGAAAAGTTCTCTATAACCGCACAAAATGATGACAATTTTGGCCCCAAAATATCTGTTGATTGTGACTTCAAAGTATCAAAAAGTGTTAGCGCTATCTTTAATTGTAAAACCTATGATCATAATGGAGAGGAAACTGTTCTTATCATTAAGCCCGTTCAAGAAGGTGATGATAAGTGGCTAGTTCGAAGCTCACAAATTGGCTTAGTATATGAAGCCCCTATTTTAGATAAGACGTTTATAGGTGAATATCAAACTAAGTTCCAATGGCTGATATCTATGAAAGTACATTCTCAATATGAAGTATGGCGACACGGACAAGAAACAAAAGTAAAGAACGCTAAAATTCACAAAGTCTATGACCCGTATTGGGCAACTCATTATCAAAATAGGCTTCTAGATGACTAACACCGTCAAGAATAGATCGCTCCACGACGAAGAGGTTTTTGCTCGAACGAATGTGTTATATACGTTATTACCTCTTGGTCTAATGATAGCAATCAAGGTGCTGGTGATGTTCCAGTCGCCAATTATGTCATGGACACACCTATGGCCAGGACTATTTCAGTCTGGAGATTGGTCGCTAGCTAGTGGAATGGTATACATATCGATATTGAGCGGAATGTCAGATGCTTCTAATGGACGTCGAATTGACACCCTGCGAGTAAACTATAGAACATTAAAGCTTTTATCTTTAATGCTGTTCAACTTTGTCGTCTACTTTTGCGCATCAGTTTTTTCCTCCTCACCTATTGTACCTTGGGTTCAACTTATCTTGTTCATTCATGCAATATGGATGTGTTATCGATATCAACGAGATATTTATTTAGTTAAAGCTGGCCGTGGAAGATACATCAAGGAATAGAAAAGGGACCACCTAAGGTCCCTACAGCACTACCGCTTACTATCTGGTGTTCGCTTCACTTTTTCCCATTTATTCCCCGACTTTGTTGTTGGTAGAGCAGGTTTATTATCAGCGATTGTTGCAAAATTGTCGATTTTTCATCTCTCAACTTGTATGGCATGCATTAGAACAGTAGTAGCAACCATTCGCTCTTAAGTATGTTCTCTTTGCCGCCACTACAGCTGGACTACAAGATGCAAACTCACCAAGATAAACTCGATTATGCTCTAGCGGCATTCGCGAACACCCTTGTTTGTGTACTTCATGATCGCCATTCGCTTGTTGATTTTTATTCACATAATATCTAGCCATACGCACCTCAATGCTTACAAAAAAATCAATATACACTTTCACCACAATGCAATTAGTGACTTATGCATATTTTTACTAAAAAAGAGCTAGGAGAAATTTCAACGATCAACTGTACAGTCATATTTAATCCCTTGCCGTCGTCGGCTTACACTTTTTAAGCGTCGACAACGACAACGAAATGACTCAACCTGTAAGCTGCCAGTGACTTAAGTCACCAGCACCAAAGAGGGGGATTGATTAGTTGAATGGTGTATCAGATACCGCTATATAACGATCTGCATCTCGACCAATTTTGAAGAAAATACCATTGGCATTCAGACTGCTTTCCTGACCTTTAATTTTTGCAGAAAGCGCTCCTGCACCTTTAGGTAAGTACATACTATCTTCGAATTGGTTAAGCTTACTTAACAATGCTGATGACGAACTCTTCCATGCTTTACCTTTACCAGTCTCTTCAATTAGTTTCTTCAAAGCAATAGTCAGACTGTCGTCGGCGGTACCAGAGGCCATTAGCGCCTTCACGTTAGCTCTATACACCTTCTGAAGTTGACCCTCCTCTATGTTGTTCAATACTCGTTCAAGAGCAGCCAACCACTTAGAAAAGTCCATCATTCTTGCAGCGTACTTAACTTCAACATTCGGTAACTCTGCCATACTCTTAGACGCTAGTTTCAGCAATGAGCCAAATATCTCAGGCATTGCGGCAGCTAGATCTGCCTTTAACTCCTGCTCAGCTCTACGTTCTTGCTCTTTCATAGGATGTAACGATACACGCAAACAACGGGAGGCCAAGTCTGATTCCTTAACAAAATCGTGAATGCCGTTCAGTACCAGAGGGCTGTGTAACTCCATCAATGTCAATTCTGATGTGGTGTACAGTGTACGTTTGGCTGTACTGCCTTTCGTCGCAGTAGTACATAGCAAATCGCTCTGAGCCTTAGTCAGCGACCTTAAGTTATCAAAGACAGCTAAGAACATACCGTTAATGGTTATCACAAAATCATCCTGCTTCCGAGTCAAAGCAAGTGCAGATATCGAACTAGGATCGACTAAGCCACGCAGTACGTTGTTACAGAAGAAACTCTTACCTGCACCTTTCTCACCTTGAATCATTAGTATTGGGTACGGAACACCCTTAGCTTTCGGATGAGCCATTAAGTACGTAATGTACGCTACCACCAAGAAAAAGGTATTTGTATCGGTGTTGATGAACTGCCTTAGCTTCTTAAGACCTTCAGCAAAGTTTTCTTTGCTCAAGTCCGGCTTCATCATTTCTAGCTGAAAGCTTGGACGGCTGAAGTACACATCCTGATTTGCTGTTGGCATGGTATCAAGTACTTCAACTTTCTCTGCATTTAGCTGGACAATGTGGCCATTGTTAAGGTCAATGATGCTCGACTCACCATCACCAGACAGAGCGTACCGGATTGAAGATGCAATCTGCTTCTGCTCATAATCCCAAGCCATTGCATCTAACTCTTCGGTAATCTCTTTAACGTCTTTGGATTGAAGGCGTAAGCCTAATCGTCTCGCTTTTTTTCTGATGATTTGCTCACCTTTCGGTGTCTTCGGTGATACAGCTTCTTTCAGTTCACTACGTTGCTCAACTAATAACACGTTTCGGCTGTCATCTTGTTTCAGGTTATCTGCACTAAACTGGCCGAAGAAGTCGCTGATATTTGCTTGCGATTGTGTACTCATTTTTTAAACCCTTTAATCTCTGTAAGGTAGATGCATTTCTACCTTTACTCTTAACTGAAAACCCATCAAAACATCGTCGCTGGCGACGGTTAGTGCCTTGATGGCCTGATCTAATTGTTCATTAAATTTGTCAGCCTCTAGCCTCACCAAGAATGAATCGTGGTTGGTGAGCAGCAGCGGTATATTGGCTTCATCCAAGCTGATACAGGCTCTTCGCATGATGTCTGCTCCTGTGGCTTGTACTTGCCAGTTTCTTAGCGAGAGATAGCTATCACTGTCCGATACGGCATGTCGCCAACCCAGTGAATGTGCTTCTCCCTGCTTTTTAATGTCTCGTGCTTGCGCATCGAGATATGGCTCTATCGGGTAAATCAGGCAACTGAGCTTGTTTAACCACTCTTTAGCTAAGTCCAGAGAAACACCCAGTTTTTCCGCAATGGTGTTAAAGCCCATTCCATACAGACGGCCTACCAATAGCTGTTTACTTTGCTCTCTGGTCAGTTTGCTTTGAGTCAGTGCTCCAGCTAGCTGCCCGTAAATGTCCCCTTTGTCATACCATTCCAATAGTTTTTTGCATCCGGCTAAGTAGGCGGCGATAACGGGCTCTTGTTGACAGTAATCAAGCAGCACATACACGCTTCCTTTAGGCGCTGATAACAAGCGAGGCCAATACTCTTTTGGTATCTGATTCAGTGATGAACCTAGGGCACAATCTCTGCCAGTTTTAGTATGAAATGGTGATACATATGGCCTGTGCCAATATCCCGCTTCATTACGTGTTAGCTTGGCTTCAATCCCTTTCAGAGTCTTAGCAATCGCCTGACTTCGCTTAGAGTTTGTCTTTGAGTACTTCCGTATCCTTTTTTCTAGTGATCCATAGTCAATACGGATGCTTTCTCTATGATTTAGATGTTGCACATGGCGAGTAATACGGCCTCTAGTAGCATCAGAAACGTTAACGCTTAATGCCCTAACTTGACTGAGAAGATCCGCTGGTAGCTGACCAGCAGCTAAATGATGCTTCAGCCGTTGGTCTAGCACGTAACTATCGTTCTCTAAGGCGTATCTCGCTGCGACAGCTCAGATTGTAATTTCTTCTATTTCCAGTGCATCGAGATCCAGTTCGATGCCATCCTCATCTAAGACATCAAAATCTTCTGGCAGATCAAGATCACTACCCTCTCTAAAAAATTCAGGGTGGATTCTCGGCTGAGTTGATTCCGTTTTAGCGTCGACGTCGACGGTGCTGTCAGAGTCATCCTTCAGTGAATCTACGTCGACGACGTCAACAGATTCGTCCTTTTCCAGCAGCTTCTTGATCACAGGGTGCTCCATTGAGCTGATGGTAAATTCACCAACAAAGGTCTCCGTTAACACTGCATCTACCTTCGCCATATCAATCTCAATGGCTTCGATGTCGCAATGGATGGTCCACGTATACACCTTACTCAGCTTGTCTCGCTTGAAAGAGACAGCATTACCTCTGGAAGCAGCTACTAATCCGGCTAACTTAGAACGGTTCCATGAGTTCGTTGGCATATCGCTTAGTAATGCAATTCGGATCTCACCCGCCATTGAAACCAGAATGTGTAGGTTCTTCACGGTGAAGTGCTTAGGATCAAGCTGCTCTGCGATCTCTGCTTCTACTAAGTAGGTCTTCTTCATGCCGGATTCCGACTCGTACTCTTCAATGATAGCCAGCTTGGCTACGTTGAGTTCAGAGTTGAATGCAGCATCATCAGCAAATGCCATTAGGTTGATACTGTTTGCTGACATTGGCTTTTTAATTGCGGCGATACGAATAGTGTTGCTTTTTAGATTGTTTAGAAAACCCATTGTATTTCTCCTTTATAAGATATAATTTAATTACACCAGAGCCGTTGCTCTTGGCTGATTTCTATTAAATAACAAGTCGAATTTGATAGCTGTCATACGCACTCAGGTTTGTCTTAATCCTGTCTGCTAACGCTGTATCTCTCTGCTATGTGCTTAATGTATAGAACTTGATTTTTATTAGCTGTCATTCGCGCTCGGTTTTGTTGAGGCATAAAAAAAAGAGAAGCGCGATGGCTTCTCTTCTTAGTTGAATCAGGATTATATGAATTATGCTTGGTCGTGACTGTTAGCCAAAATCTGACTATAGATGTATCCGCTCTCTGACTTATCATTCGCCCATGCAGACAAGTTATTTTTTAGGTCAACGAATCTTGTTTCTAGTATTTCTTCCTTGTGCACTTCTTTTTCAAAGTCAGCTAGCTTAGGCATGTCTGACATGTAAAAGAAAGCATCCTTCTCAGATACCCACCTAGCAGCATCAGACAAGGTTAAATCACGAGTTTTTAAATAGGAATAAAGCCACGCTTTAATAAACAGCCAGCGATATTGTGCTCGAAGATCACGTGACTTAGCTGTTTTATTTGAGCTGATTTCTTTATAGATATGATCGGTAGGTGATGACGGCATTTCTGGTCTGTGCTTCAACTGCTTAACCAAGTGATGAGCCAGAACTACATCGATATACAGTGGATACTCTCGTCCTTTAAATGGTACTTTTTTTTAAGCCTAACCCTTCATCTTCAGCTTTTTTAATATTCCCACTTGCTACCTCATTGACCCAGAAAACAGTGAAGATTTTAATACGTCCAGGCAATATTTCGGTATATTGTTGTAAAAGAACTTTAGCCAGCATGCCATATCGACCATGTGAGTCCAAAGTTTTCAGCTCACCAATATCAAGTTCATCTGATTTAGATAGTTCCATCAAACGATCCCTTATGCTCTGACACTTCTCAGCAATCCAGTTTTTTAGTTCACGATCAATATATGCACCTTTACCGTGTATTACATATTCTCGTATTAAACCAGTCCAAATAGCACAGCTTTCTTCAACCAACAAAGAGAATGAACGAGTTAGCTCCGAGTCTTCTTTCTTCACTAGCGTTTCAAAACTGTTTTTAAGCTTTTCAATTCCCTTATCTTTTTTTCGTCCATAAGGTTTTTCTAAAAACAACTGGCAATCGAAAAGGTAGTTATTCACATGGGCTTGGTTAAAAAAAGTAAAAGCAAAAGGGCAATAGTCATCGTCATTTCCCGGTAGTTGTCCCTTCTTAAAAGCCCATTGACAAAAGTTCATATGTTCGTAACTAGGTCTCCCTCTAGCTTTCTTCTTAAAGCGTTTAAACCAAGGATGAAAATCAGCAATAAGCTTTTCAAACACTTCCAAGTCTGGGTCGTCTTCTGATATTTTGTAGTAGTTAGCCATCAGTAATACCTATTCTGAAATTGAGGGACGCGAATTGTACTGCTAGTAGTCCAGATTTACAGGGCAGATGCCTCATTTCATTGACGGCGTCGTCATCCTTAGCCGTCGACGACGTCAACAGAATAAAAAGAAGGTAACTATTCTAGCTATCTTCTTTAATTAAACGTGTTACTCAACTTCCATTAATCTTCAGGCCCAACAATAGCCCCCGTGACCCCACCAACAACTAAACCTATAGCAGCTCCTTTGCCCCCTCCAACTCTTGCACCTAATGACATTCCAATCATCGCGCCTTTTTCCGCGCCACTGGCACTTGGCTTTATAGTTACCTTAGTTGGATACTCGCGCTCAATTTCAATCGCTTTCATCGGTAGCGATGATTGACCCAGTGTTAAGAAATTCATCATTGTATTACCTCTATTTCCCTGCAATTTTCATTGCACTAAACAAAGAAAGGGCCATGCTCAATGAAGAACATGACCCTTAGTGATGTTATACCGTTCAACCTAGTCCAGTGTTAATGTCGAGAGTTCCAAGTCTTACACCAACGTCGAGCTAAATTGACCAATACAACAAACCTTATTGTGCTTTACCTTTCGGGGTGTCTGGGCTGCATTGAGTCACATCAGTAACATGACCATTCATTGTTCCGCAGACATCGGCTTTCCATTGCACGATGACACCATAAGATGATGTGTTCTGAATACCTGCTTTACCATTCCATTGTGGCTCTAGTAGCTCTTTCATTTTCGAGATATCGCCCGGATTACCACCGAACGTACCACCTGCGAATACCGAAGATGCGAATAGCGAAGTTAGACCTAGCAAGATGATTGATTTTTTCATTGTTGTTTTTCCTTAAGGATTGCATGCCCTCTTTCTAAGAAGACATCTGTTGATTAGTTTGAAGGTGTGGACTGACAGGTGGTGTCAGTTGGTAAAATTAATTTGAGGAATAACGGCAGGGCTTAGGTTTCGTGGGCTATGAAACCTATAACAAAATCGGTCACTTACTCATGACTATCGGGAAATAATGATGACTGACACTACCTGTCAGCGAATCAGTACATCATTGGTGATATGAATAAGAGTGAGAAGTTAGCCTACCGATTGAGTCAGATACCTTCCCGATTACATTCAGGAGAGAAACTGAGCCTTATCGACTTACAGCAGGAGTTTGGAGTACATGAACGAACTGTACTTCGAGATTTCAGTCGACTGGCATTTCTACCTATCGAAAGAGAGGACGGATATTACTTCTTAAAGCAATTAGATCATCGTAACCCTAAAGCTCATTTAGCTCTGAACTCCCTATCGAGTATGGGAGTAGATAAGTTGTTTCCAGATAGAGCAGTCATGACTCAGGCGCTAAGCCATAAGACACAATCTATTCTGTTCCGTCATTTACCTATCGAAGATTCCAGTCGCTTTCAGACAACATTACGTATCATTGCGAACGCTATTCATCAGCGAAACACTCTGACCTTTACGTGTCAGCGTCGTCGTTATCATCGGGTTGAGCCTTACCAACTCATTAACGAACATGGAATTTGGCATTTGGTTTCAGTGCTTAGGAGCCAGTCATATTCGTTTCGAGTATCGGAGATTGCAGAGTTAGTTCAACACGATGATATTTACACTCCCTCCCCTAGCTTCAACGAGAAACTAATCAGAGAAGAATTACACTGGAATACTCAGGGTATTGTAGAGGTCATCGCTCAGGTTGGTTCTAGTCGAATTGATGATTACCAGAAGTTAGAACAACCTATGGCAATTCAAGTGCTGAAAGAGTTGGGTTATGGCTCGACACTTATAAGCATTGAGACATCAGATATTCACGCATTAATGCCAGTCCTCAAATCTTGGCTGCCTGATATCGATGTAATATCTCCGTCATGGGTAAAACAAGCCTTGGTTAGAGATGTTGAAGCCTATCTAGCGACTTGTTCATGAGTAGGTTTATCGACGGCGTCGTCATTACGTCGACGACGACACCCTAACCTATCGAAACATCTATTTCATCGAAGCAGTCCATCCCGACGTAGCTTAGAAAGTTGGTTTCCCACATCGAATAGAACTCTGCGACACTGGATTCAATAATGGGAACTTCCCCCATGTATCGGATGTAAGCCACACCATGACCAAAATCAAAGTCGATTTCTTTCTCAAGTTCAGGCATCAATCCACAGTAACTAAAGTCAGTGATGTAATCGAAAGTCCACTGGTCATTGAGTCTAGTGATACGGATTTCAGCAGGGTGAAAACCACCGCCCTCAGAGCTATAGCTCGAATCTCGAAAGTTGATAGTTACAGCATGGGTTGACGGGGTTAGTTTCTTAGAGCGATCAATAACCATGTTAATTACATCTTGAAGGTCGGTACTAATTGGTAGCACTAGACGCTCTTTATCGAAGACTAAATTCATAATGAGATCCTTCTGTTATTTTTTCTGGGTAGGTTTGATGTGATTAACGAGATCGAGAAGCTCCTTTTTCCTATCTTGGTATTTCTCTGAAACGACATGTAGGTAAATAGACGACTCAGCTTTCACGGCTAAACCTAGGCCACGAACGATAGCGGCACAGAAGCCCTGATTGTTAGCGGAGCCAGAAGAATAGAGGGATTTGTAGACCTGACTTTTCCATGGTTTATCACCCTGAGATTCGATAATCTCGAATAACTTAGAACATGGAATCCATTGTTTTGAATGTAACCCTGCCCCTCCTGTCTGACCTGCAATCCGGAAGTAGAGTTGTTTATCCTCAATATTTTGAGCAACCTCGTAGAGAACTTTCCCTTGAGATTTTGAACCTAGTTTGTCTGCTTCCCCTGATTTGAGGATGTTAGAGAATGGATTGTGTTTTGACGTGGCTTTAGATGCATCAGCTTCTGTATTCGCTGTACTGCCTTTAGATTGGTTCATAGAAACTTTCCTTTATTTATTGAACTAGAAAGAAGAACCTCACCGTTACAAATCGGTAAAAGTTATTCTAATTCAATAATATAAATTCATTTCGAGACTTATTACGCCTAGAGACTTCTTCCTGTCTTTTCCTGTCCGGTTCCTGTCTTTCCCTCAACATCCCCCCGACTCATCGTCGGCGTCGTCGTACTAATAC
>NZ_JBGONY010000099.1:0-9645 GCF_041439375.1 Vibrio crassostreae
GGGGATTATCTGCTAACTGCAAGATCGTTCAAGTCTTCTTAAACGATCGGCATTAGACGACATTCGTCAGCCTTTTTTATTACCGATTAAAAGCCCACCATCTCTGTCTTTACGCCAATCCACCACATCGTCCCAAGAGGAAGGAACGACCGAGTTGGGAATCTATAGCGGTTTCAGTGATCTACAGACAAGCTTAATTCTGAGAGCTGTCGCAAAAAATTTTCACCCGCCGACTTTACTGTATAAAGAAACAGTATATACTGAGCTTATATACAGTATTGTTCAGTTATACAGGTAAATAAAAATGCTGGCTCATTTAAGTGTTAATAATTTCGCTATTGTTAAGTCTTTACAGCTAGAACTCTCTAAAGGCATGACAACAATCACCGGTGAAACTGGTGCGGGTAAATCTATCGCTATCGATGCTTTAGGCTTGTGCCTTGGAGGAAGGTCCGATGCAGGAATGGTTCGACAAGGTGAAGAAAAAACCGAAGTCAGTGCCGCTTTTTTACTTGAGAACAATCTGCATGCTACCCGCTGGTTAGAAGACAACGAATTGCTTGATGGCAGTGAGTGTATCCTGCGCAGAACCATCTCAAAAGAAGGTCGTTCTCGTGCATTCATCAACGGTAGCCCTGTCCCTCTTTCACAATTGAAATCGCTAGGACAACTATTGATCAACATTCATGGTCAACATGCGCATCACCAGTTGATGAAAAGCGATTACCAAATGGCCATGCTTGATCAATACGCAGGCCACTTGAACCTATTGAAATCAACACGTAATGCTTACCAAGCGTGGCGACAAGCGGATAACCACTTAAAAGAGTTACGTGAAAATAGCCAGCAAAACCAAGCTCAAAAACAACTTCTTGAATACCAAATCAAAGAGTTAAATGAGCTGTCTATTGGGGAGGAAGAATATGAAGACCTCGAACAAGAGCATAAGCGCCTCTCCAATAGCGGAGAACTGGCCACAACCTGTCAGCAAGCTATCGAGCTTATTTATGAAGGCGAAGAAGTTAATGCGCTTGGTATTCTGCAATCGGCCAATAACTCCTTAATTCAGTTAGCTGAGCTCGATGAAAGATTGGCCGAGTTACCGAACTTGCTTTCTGAAGCCATTATTCAGATTGAAGAAACCAACAACGAGTTAAGAACATACCTAGACAGCATTGATGTTGATCCCGGTCGTATGGCTTACGTTGAAGAACGCTTCTCAAAAGTGATGTCAATGTCTCGTAAACACCACGTGTTGCCAGAAGAGCTATATCAGCACCATCAAGATTTATTACAACAAGTTGAAGCGCTTGATTGCTCAGATGAAAAGTTGGAAGAATTAGCCAGCGAGGTAGAAAACCAATACCAATCGTTCGTGGCTAAATCAGAGAAGCTTCATAAATCTAGAACTCGTTACGCAAAAGAGCTCAACAAGCTGATCACGCAAAGCATGCACGAACTGAGCATGGAAAAAGCGCAGTTTGCCATTGAAGTGAACAACACCAACACACACCCTTCTCCATTGGGTATGGATAACGTGACCTTCATTGTTTCGACCAACCCAGGCCAGCCAATGCAGCCGATTGCGAAAGTGGCCTCTGGTGGTGAGTTATCACGAATCTCACTAGCGATTCAGGTGATCACAGCGCAAAAAGTGGATACACCAAGCCTGATTTTCGATGAAGTCGATGTGGGTATCAGTGGACCAACCGCTGCGGTTGTCGGAAAAATGCTTCGCAAGCTGGGCGAATCTACGCAGGTGATGTGTGTGACTCACTTACCTCAAGTGGCAGGTTGCGGTCACCAACAGCTGTTTGTAGCGAAGAACACGAAATCGGGCAAAACAGAGACTCAAATGCACACGCTTGATGAGCAACAACGTGTTTCAGAGCTTGCTCGACTGCTTGGTGGCAGCCAAATTACCGAATCGACGCTTGCCAACGCAAAAGAGCTATTAATCGCAGCTTAGGTTACATATTCAGCAACTTTCTGATATTTTACCGAAAATTCTTGGCAATTTTGCAACTTAATTCAAAATTGCCAGTCATAACAAGCTCAAAGCGCAAGGAGCTTTTTACTTCTTGCTGGAGCTTGTTTATTATCAGGCAGTATTTTAGCGAAGAAAGATCTCAAACTATGCGAATTAAAAAGTGGTTAGTTGCAGTTCCACTTGCACTAACAATGTTGACCGGTTGCTCTCTACTAGAGAAGTTGGTTTATCGAATTGACATCAATCAGGGTAACTATGTTGAACAAGAAGCTGTCGACCAGCTCAAGTTTGGCATGACAAAAACACAAGTTCGTTACGTTATGGGCTCACCTATGCTTATCGAAAATGGCTACCCAGATACGTGGTACTACATTTACCACCATCAGAAAGGTCACAACGACCCTATTCAGAAAAACCTTGTCGTAAACTTTGATGCTACGGGCACTCTGGTAACGATCAATGGTGATTTTGAAGCCAGTGATGAGTTCTTCGAAAGCCTTCGCTAGCTTTCCAGTCAACAAAACTCTCAGCCGATAAAGCTATCAGTCGACAAAGCAAGAATCACAAAAGCCTGCTCATATGAGCAGGCTTTTTAACATCTGCTAACAAATTAGCTGCTGTGTCTAACTAACAGGCACAAAAAAGCTCGCAGATGCGAGCTCTCTTCTAACTTAAATTTGTTTAGCATTACGATTTAGCTGCGGCCGCTTTTGCTTGTTCAGCACGCTTGCGACGAATCTCTTTTGGATCTGCCAATAGCGCACGGTAGATTTCGATACGGTCTTTATCACGAACCGTCGCATCAAGCTTCACGTTACGGCTGAATACACCAACCTTATTTTTCGCTAAGTCGATCTCTGGATACAATTCCAAAACACCAGACTGCGCAATGATCTCTTCAACGGTCGCGTGCTTGTTCACTACCAAAGTAAACACACGCTGTTCATGCGGAAGCGCAAACACAACCTCTACGTGGATCATATCCGATTCAATAGTCATGGCTTAGTAAACCTGTTTCGCGCGTTGAGTAAAAGCACTGACCATATTGCTCGTCAGCTCATTGAAAATCTTACCAAATGCCATTTCAATCATTCGGCTAGAGAACTCAAACTCTAGCTTAAGTTCAACCTTACAAGCTTGTTCATCAAGCGGAGTAAAGTACCAACCACCCTGCAGCTTCTTGAACGGGCCGTCCACCAGCTCCATCAAAATCTCTGCACCATCCGCTAAACGGTTCGATGTAGTAAATGTTTTGCTGATACCAGCTTTAGAGACATCAACCGAAGCCACCATAGTTGAATCTGAAGATTCGATCACACGTGAACCAGAACACCCTGGCAAAAACTCATGATAACGAGCAACATCATTGACCAAGCTGAACATCTGGTCGGCACTAAACGACACTAATGCTGAACGAGTAACCTTTGGCATATAGACTCCTGTTAAAGACAGCGTTACATTAACACAAACTGCAATTTTAATTGTATTGGGCCAGAGCGCAAATAAAAAGGATTCCCCAACTAGGGCGCAATCCGTATAATGAGGCCATTATGGCAAAGAATAAATCAAAATCAAAAGCCGGTAGTAATACCATTGCGCTTAACAAGAAAGCTCGCCACGAATATTTCATCGATGATGAGATAGAAGCGGGGCTTGAGCTACAAGGCTGGGAAGTAAAATCCCTACGTGAAGGCAAAACCAATATCGTAGAAAGCTACGTTTACATCCGAGATGGCGAAGCATTCATCAGTGGTATGACGATTACTCCGCTAACTCAAGCGAGTACTCATATCGTGGCGAACCCAACACGTATTCGTAAACTCCTTATGTCGAGAAAAGAACTCGACAACCTTATCGGTCGTATTAACCGTGAAGGCATGACACTTGTCGCAACCGCACTTTACTGGTCTCGCTCTTGGGCGAAGATTAAAGTTGGCGTTGCGAAAGGTAAAAAGCTGCACGATAAACGTACTGATATGAAAGAAAAAGATTGGGCGAGAGATAAAGCACGAATTATGAAGAGTAATTTGCGTTAATTTTAAGCACTTAAACGCACAGTGCTAGACAGGGTAAGCTTTTCTGGTACTATGCAAATAACACTTGGGGCTGATTTAGGATTCGACAGGAATTTTGAAGTCTGAGGTGCATGCCGTGGGGCGGTTGGCCACGTTAAAAGCCGCAAAAAAATAGTCGCAAACGACGAAAACTACGCACTAGCAGCTTAATAACCTGCTCAGAGCTCTCTTACCCTAGCTTCCGCTCGTAAGACGGGGACCAATAAGAGATCAAACCCAAACTAGCTAGCGTGGCTTCTCCCACCTGAGAGGAAAAGCGCGAATTATAATTCAGGTTAGCCTTTAACTAGCGTGTCGGTTCGCAGGTTGCTGGTGAAATTAAAGATCGACTAAGCATGTAGTACCAATGATGAATGATTTTTGGACGCGGGTTCAACTCCCGCCAGCTCCACCAAACGTTTGGAAAGGGCGGTAACTCTTTGAGTTATCGCCCTTTTTGTTTCTAAGCTATGAGTTTTTGCAGTTTTGTACTAAAAGTAGGTACTAAACATGCGCTATCTCAAACTGAGCAAAACTGGAATCTGGGTATTTAGATTTCAGATCCCAAAATCAAAGCGCCATCATTTCGAAAATAGATATGAGGTGAAAAAGCACCTCAAGGCCACCACCAAAGCCCAAGCTCAACTTCAAGCTCTACAGCTAGAGCTTGAGATTAGGGGTAAACTTACCTCTTCATCCCCTTTATCAAATGAAGCACCCCCGCTCCAGTATTCACTTGGAAGAACACGTCAGCCAAAGACTAAACATAGTCCATTTAAATGCCTAGAGGACTATAAGGAATACAAATCCTCATACATATCTAATAAGTCCATCATGGGTGCTGTTGCCAAATGTAAGTTGGTTCTTATACTTTCAGGACAAGACCACATATCGGCAATACGCAGAGCCGATGCTGAACGAGTTAGACAGCTGCTAACAAAACTTCCATCTAATATTAAAAAACACCGCCAATTTAGCGGGCTTTCACCTTCTCAAGCCATTACCCTTAATGAGAAGCTTCAGCTTCCAACTATTTCTCAAAACAGTGTA
The DNA here is from genome assembly GCF_041439375.1 of Vibrio crassostreae. Classification (GTDB taxonomy): domain Bacteria; phylum Pseudomonadota; class Gammaproteobacteria; order Enterobacterales; family Vibrionaceae; genus Vibrio; species Vibrio crassostreae_D. The sequence continues at coordinate 5,095 of NZ_JBGONY010000099.1, forward strand.
AAAGACTATATCCAGAAAGCATCTTCATTTTTTGAATGGTGTGTTCAAATGGAGCTTACAGACGTAAATCCGTTTAAAGGTTTTAAGTTTCGTAGTGATAAGAAGATAAGCCAATCAAAGCATGCTTACTCTAATGAAGACCTTAGAAAACTGTTCAGCTCTTCCATTTACTTAAACCACGACTTCAAACACCCTTACCAGTTTTGGCTTCCCCTATTAGGCCTTTACACAGGAGCTCGCTTGAATGAACTTTGTCAACTTCATACTAACGATGTTGTTAAGATCAATAATGTCTGGTGCATATCAATAAATTCTGACACTTCGGACAAAAGACTGAAAAACGTAAACAGTGAAAGGTTAATTCCCATACATAGAACTTTGAAGGAACTAGGTTTCATAGACTTTGCGAAAAAAAGGCCGTCACAACGTATTTTTGATGAGTTAAAACTAGAGCGGGATGGCTATGGCACTAGCCCTTCAAAATGGTTTGGCCGATATAAAAGTTCACTTGGCTTTACTAGAGGATATGACTTCCACTCTCTACGTCATACTTTCGCAAGTAGCTTAAAGAATGCGTTGATTCCAGAAGTATTAGCCAATGAGCTTCTTGGCCACACCCAATCGACCATTTCATATGAACGCTACGGAAAGGAAATTGACATATCTACTAAAGCTGATGCCGTAAATTCCATTTCAAGCATATCTAGTAAACATATAAAACGATTTTTTTAGATTACCCAGTCTCAAAGATTAAAACTTATACAAGCAAAAAACGCTTGCTAGCATTTTTTGCTTGTATTTTCAAGGAATAAAGCGTGACAAAAATCACACAACCCCAAAGCAAAAAACCTTTTGAACAAAATACAACCAATCAGCTCTTTCAAATGAAAGCTGATAGGTTATAGTGCTCCGCATGAGAGGGCCCTCTCCATTATTTATCGAAAAATGGAGAACTCATGTTTACTCAAATAAAAAGGAAAATCAGATTTGTTGTTAAACCTTTGATTACAACAATCCGATCAGTATATTCACCCACTCCAAGGTGTGAGTTACATACAGAGTCCTTAAATACACTGATTAAAAAGTATATTGACTACAAAAAAAGGGATGCTGAACTATCCCCAAAAACAATAGAGGGTATTGAATTTAACCTTACAAGAATTTCTCAAATATGGGGAAAACATGATTTAAGAGAAATGAATAGGGAAGATGCAGAAGAAATTAGAGACTGTCTATATAAATACCCCAAGAACTATAAAAAGAACCCTATATTAAGAAACCTACAAGGTATCAACCTAATTAAAGAAGCTAATATATTAGGTTCTCCAGCAATCAGTAATAGATCAGTGAAAAAGTGTGTACAGGAATTTTCATCATTTTGTAATTGGGCAGTTCAAAGGGATTATATTGATAAAAATTACTTCTACCGTCTTAAAACAAGAAGAGCAAACGCTACTGACGTTAGGTACAAGCTAGACGACAATGACATCAATCTAATTTTTGGCATGTCTGACTACGAGAAGGGATTTTTCTTTCACACCTATTATTACTGGATGCCCCTACTACTGAGGTTCACAGGAGCAAGGCTTAACGAGCTATGCCAATTAAACAAAGATGATATCGTCCAGTATGAAGATATTTGGGGAATAAGAATCGGCAATGGATTTGTAGGACAACGAGTTAAAAGCCCAAACTCGGTTCGTTTTGTACCTATTCATAACAAACTGTTAGATCTTGGATTCATTGATTTTGTTCAGTCTAGAAGAGAGCGAACCATGCTTTTTGAAGGACTATCTCTCAGTGAAGGTTACTACTCTTCGTCTGCTTCTAAATGGTTTGCGAGAAGAAGAGAAGAACTTGGTATTGAGAAAGGTAAATGTGCTCACTCATTTAGACACAGTTTTATAGATGAATTAAAACAAAAAGGAATAGGACTAGATATCATTAGAGAATTGGTTGGTCATAGCTCTAATTCAATTACAACGAGTGTATACAGTCGTTCATATAATGCAAGAACATTAAGCTTAGCCATAAATAACATCTGCACTTCACACGTAGAAAAGATAAAAGAGTATAAAAACCCAGAATATAAATTTCGTGAAATTTAGGTAAGGAATAATATTTTGCTTGATAGAATTAAAAATAATCTAAGAATGATTTTTAGAACCGATTCGAACATTATCGATGAAAGAAATAAAGACTCAGAGGTTGATCCATCTATATCAGGAGAATATACAGAGGAAACCTCAAAAACCAAACATTTAAAAGAAGCTCACTCTTCCAACACTTCTCGTCGTACACATTGTTATGACGAAAGTGAAGAGCTTGTAAAAGTACTTCCTTCGCTTAGAGAAGAAGGCCTGTACGGTCTATTAGGTAGTGCGGCCAAGACTCTTTGTTCGGGGTTTAGAGCTCAACCCGAATTAGTAATGTTGTCGTTGATGGTAAGAATATGTTCATCGATTCCAAAAGGCCAAGTAACTTTCAGAAATGGTGCCATGATTACCGAGCTACGAATGAACGGTATATCAATAATGCAAACAGGCGGTGGAAAAGGAATCAGCGAAGGTAGAGCTGACTTATTCATCAGTAAAGCTAAAAACTATACCAAGAAAGATACTACTGAGATCGATCTATTCGCCAAGGTTCATTCAGGTGGCCTATCAACAACCGAAGGCATCGCCTACGAACTCCGAGACGTACAAGAATCGGAGGATAACTCGGTGACTATCGCTACAGATAAAAGACTGTGCGTTATTGAAGAGGAATTTGCCAATATTTTCACCAAGTGTAGATCCGGTGAGAGCAATCTCAGCCAAACAATTAGAACACTTTTTGACGGCGGTGACATTGCGCCACTAACGAAATTCAATAGGGTGACGTGTACCGATCCACATGTTTGCATTCATGGACACATTACTCCGGCAGAGTTCCTACAATCAGCCAATAAAGGACATAAAGAGAACGGATTCACAAATAGGTTTTTAATTATCTTCAAAGTGCCAAAACCAGTTATCCCGTTTCCAAAGGATTTGGATGAAGAAAAACTAGCACCCTACGCAAAGCAGTTAGCCGAAGCCATGGATTGGTGTAATGCCGATGAACGTTCGATTCAGCTTAGTGAAGATAGCCTAAGCATATGGGAAAAAGAAGTATTAAGAGTCTCTGCATTTGGAGAAATTGAGTCTACTGAAGCCAATTTAATGTATAGGGCTCCTCACTACTTAGCGATACTAGCTTGCCTATTTTCTGCGCTTGATAGATCTCACGTTATTGAAAAGAAGCATATATTAGCTGCAAGTGCTTGGGTCGACTTTTGGCATCAATCAATAACATACATATTTGATACTGAAGAGGAGAACCTTAGGAACCAAAGCAGAAAAGAACATGCTTCAATCGTGATGGACTCCATCCTAACAGTAGCAAAAAAACTTAAGACTAATAGCTTCAAACGAACTGAACTAACAAAAACAATAGGTAGAAAGCTAACAAGTAAAGAAACAAATCTAGCCCTAAAGGATCTACAAGAGCGCCCTAAACCACCAATTCATGTTGAGAGAACTGGCAGCAGAAACTGCCAAATAATTACGCTTCTTTAAGTAAACGGAATCTAGTAAAGCCCATAACTCATCAGTGATGGGCTTCACTCACTATCCTGTATTGGCTTGTTGTTTTGATTTGATTCTCTTTACCAACTCGTCTTCCAATACCTGTCTAGCAACCCCAGAAGCGCTAATCATTGCCTTAGCAAGTTCATCAATCTCATTGTCTGGTTGCTCTTTATCCACCAAGCCATAGAAACGGAGTAATCTACATGTCACAATCGTAAACTCTCCTTTCTCACTCAAAGGCCTATATAAATCCCCCGGACAAACCGCATCTATATGTTTTTCATAATCATCTAAATGGGGGTGAACTAGTTTGTAGTCTGAGCTCTTACTAGGAAACGTTTTTCGACGACTATTAACAAGAACCTCTTTATTCCCCTTCGCCCCATTACAGTCCTTACATGAGACACACAGGTTTTTCGGCTCAAACATGAACAGTGGTTTCTTATCTTTGGGTATTATGTGTTCGATATCCCAAGCCATTCCGTGTGTCACAGGGTTTTTAACTTTACAGTATGGGCATGTATAGTTCTGCTCTTTCCTGTAGTGTAACTTTATTGATTTTCTAATGGGGTCAAAGTCTCCCTTCGACCAATCCTCACCTTTTGAATCGCTATCTTTGAAATAATCGTCAATAACTTGTTGCTCGTCGTCAGTATAAGTAACTCCATCCTTTATCATGGCTATACCTCAACAACTTTTTTTATTGCAGAGGCTAAAGAAAGAACAGGGTCTTCCTGATCCAAGCTTGGGATCATGTTAATAATACTCTGAGCCCTTAAGAGAGTATCTTCCTCAATCGCTACCGACTTAGATAACAACGACAAAATCTCTAAGCTCTCGTTAAGTAGGTATTGGTTCTTAAATCCAGGCGAATCGAAAAGAGTGGCTAGGGCGTGTTGATCTTTCGTGAGTGTTTTTTGAACAGCATGGTAAAGAGTTA
>NZ_JBGONY010000100.1:0-9306 GCF_041439375.1 Vibrio crassostreae
TATGGGTTTGGAGCTATTAGATCATATCTGTTAACAAAGTGCGATCCCGCCCTGCTATTGCTAGCCCTTTGGTTTGCTCCGGTTCGTAAACTGAACTTCATGACCATGAGTGAAGAGCTGGCTTACTACGTAGGCGCTAACCGAATCGTGAAAAACGTGGTTGGCCTACTTATCTTTATCGCGTCAATCGGTTGGTTAGGTGCGCACATTCTAGGTGGTGGCATGTACCTAGCGTGGATTGCAGACATCGACCTTAACCTTGCGAAAATCATTATTGCAGCGGCATTCACTATCTATGTTGTTATCGGTGGCTACACAGCAGTTGTATGGACCGATACGATTCAAGCAATCATCCTTTTTGCTGGCTTCATCCTAATGGCGGTAATGTCTGTTGATCACATTGGTGGCATGGACAACCTTTACGCTGCGATGGACCCTGCTGCTACAAGCTTTTTAGCAATCGATAAACTGGGCATTCTGCCTGCTGTTTCTCTGGCTGTGGTTATCGGTGTGGGTGTACTGGCAACGCCTTCATTCCGCCAACGCATCTATTCTGGTAAAGATGTTTCAACTATCCGTCGCTCATTCGTCGCTTCTGGTGTGTTGTACCTTTTCTTCTCAATTATTCCAGCAATCATTGGTATGGCTGCTCACGCAATCGACCCATCATTGGATAACCCGAACTACTCGTTTCCTTACGTAGCTGCAACGGTTCTTCCAGTTGGCGTAGGTATGATTGTTCTTATCGCTGGCCTATCTGCAACGATGTCGAGCGCAAGCTCAGATGCGATTGCCGGTGTATCTATCCTACTGCGTGACGTGTACGTGATGTTCACAGGCCGCGTACCAAACAAAGAATCAATGCTGAACTACTCTCGTCTAGCTTTAGTTGTGGTGATTGGCTTCGCACTACTGTTTGCACTGACCTCAAATGACATCATTGGCTACATCACTAAGATGATTTCAACGGTAATGTCGGGCATGTTTGTGTGCGGTATGTTGGGTAAATTCTGGAAACGCTACAACTGGCAAGGTGCGCTTGCAACGCTAGCGGGTGCTTCTGTCGCTTCATTCGTAGTAATGCTAAACGCTGACTACACAGCCTTCTGGGGCAACCCAGTGATTCCTTCATGTCTATTTGCTCTAACGGCAGGTGTGGTTGTGAGCCTAGTGACTCCGGCTAACCAAGTAACACCTGAAATGGCAAAAGCGATTCTTGATGACGAGCGTGCTCTGATGGAGATGGAAATGTCTGAGTCTGGCGTACTTGAAGAAGAAGCGGCACCTCAACGTCCAGCAAATCAAACAAGCTAACTCAACGCTCCGCGGCGAGTCAGTACAGCAAAGTTAGTACGACAAACAGTGGAGTGATTTAGTTAGCTCAGGCTCTGCTTAGCGGCAGAGCCTTCTTCCCCATTTATCTCTATTTTAGGAGCGGCTATGCCTGCATCTTCTCATTTCAATATTGCTTTCTTTGGCGAATGTATGGTCGAAATCAGCGGCTCTCCATTAACCAAAAAGTTTGGCGGTGACACACTTAATACCGCACTTTACCTTTCTCGCTTAACTCAACATCAAAACATCTCTGTGCATTACGCGACAGGGCTTGGCAGTGATGAGCTGTCTCAAGATATGATTGATAGCTGGCAGTTAGAAGGTATTCAAACCAATTTCGTAGAACGCATTGTGAACAAGCTTCCTGGACTCTACATGGTCGAAACCGACGAGACAGGCGAGCGACACTTTCACTACTGGCGCAACGATGCGGCAGTAAAATCTTACTTCCATGCTAATGACTTGAATAAGCTTGAAATCGCTCTGACAGAGAAGCAAGTCGACGCGGTTTACATCAGCGGGATCAGTATCGCGGTTTTGGATGACGCCTCTCGTGAGCGCCTATTCAAAGCCATTAGCGTGTTCTCAAACCAAGGCGGAAAGGTGATTTTTGATAACAACTATCGCCCGCAACTTTGGAGCATCGAGCAAGCTCGACATTGGTATGCCAAGCTACTGCCGCTGGTGGACATCGCCTTGATTACCGAAGACGACGATCTACTTGTCTGGGGGAACTCAGAGAGCGTTCAACAACGCTGCCTCCGTTTGGGGTGCCAAGAGATCGTCATCAAGCGTGGCTGTGAGCCATGCAAGATTGTTCAAGTTGAACAAGGCGATGTTTTTGAGAGTTATGTATCTGCGACTCGTGTTTCTAACGTGGTCGACACCTGCGCAGCGGGTGACTCCTTCGCTGCGGGTTATCTGGCGGCGCGTCTTACAGGTGAGAGCACCAATGATGCAGCTGAACTGGGTCACCAATTGGCTTCTACCGTTATTCAATACTCAGGCGCGATCATCCCGGTAAGCGCTATGAATCACTTAATTAAAAAATAGAAAAACAAAGCGAATTTATTATGTCTCAAGAAATGATCAACACACTTAAGCAGTTCAAAGTTATCCCTGTTATCCAAATCAACAAGGTGGAACATGCGATTCCACTAGCAAAAGTGTTAGTAGAAAACGGCCTGCCAGTAGCAGAAGTGACGTTCCGTACCGAAGCAGCAGCGGATTCGATTCGTGCGATGCGTGATGCCTACCCAGAGATGTGTATCGGTGCTGGTACAGTATTAACGCCAGCGCAGATCGACCTTGCGAAAGAGGCGGGCAGCGAATTCATCGTAGCACCGGGCTTGAATCCAAACACAGTAAAACGTTGCCAAGAGATCGGTATGCCAATCGTTCCTGGCGTAAACAACCCAAGCCAAGTAGAGCAAGCGCTTGAGCTTGGTCTTAACTTCTTGAAGTTCTTCCCTGCTGAAGCGTCTGGTGGCATCAATATGGTGAAATCTTTGCTAGCGCCTTACGTTGATGTGTCGCTAATGCCAACGGGCGGTATCGGCAAACACAACGTCAATGATTACCTAGCGATCGATCGTGTGGTGTGTTGTGGTGGCACTTGGATGGTATCGCCAAAAATGATCGAGAACGAACAGTGGGACGAGATTGCAGTGTTGGTTCGTGAAGCCGTTGAATTGGTGAAATAGCTAAATTTAGAATTTATTAAAATAAATAATAGCTACTGAATATGAGCAGTAGCTATAAATACACTTCATACAATCAAAATAATTAATAAGAAATAAAAAGGTAGTCTCCGAATTTACACCTTTCTGCATATATCAATGTGCGGTGGGTTTTTATAATCATAATATCGGTGAACTATGAAAAAATTACTTCCTTTAACACTACTAGCATTATTACCAATGACCTCAACTGCCGGGGGTTATGTCGATTTAAGGGCAGAGTATCGAAGTACGACAGATCAGTATCGAAGTCGTTTTATTGTTGGTCACCATTTTGATAATGGGTATGGTTTAGAAACACTGACGAATGTTCGACATGCAGCGGGAGCGTATGACGAAACGAAGGTGATTAATACTGAGTTTACCCATTATTACACCTATGCCATCAATGACAATTTTATGCTGAACCCTGGCGTAGTGATGAATTTTCAAGGCTCAAATACCTTCTTGATGCCTTATCTAAAGCTCAACTACAACTTTGACAATGGGCTCTTTGTACATGGCCGTTATCGTTATGACTTTTCGACCGAAGCTTTAGTGAATGACTATGGCAATGAAGAGACAGCAAAGCGAAACCGTTATGATATTTGGACGGGATACAATACAGACAAATACATGATTTCGTATGCCTTTACGTATTTCGACCAGATTACGCATCATACGACAGAGCTTGCAACCGGCGATCTAAATGCCCGCGAGCATACCGTCAAAGCAGTTTACAAATGGAAACCAACAGTGAGGCCATACGCTGAAGTGGTTGATGCGGATACGGTGCAATCTGAAAATGATAAAACGGATTGGCGCTTCCGAGTTGGTGTTAATTTCTCATTCTAAAACAACATAGCCTAGTTATTTTTGTGAATAGGCTCTGATAAATAAAATACAATGAAAGTTATATAGGAAAATTAATAATGAAAAAAACTATATTGTCACTATTGATATCCGGTTCAGTAGTTTCTCCAATGGCGTTAGCAATGGCTCCAAATACAGACTTGAATTTAATGCCTTATCCACAAACTGTGGAATTAAAATCAGGCCAAGTAAAAGTAGATGGTAATTTTAAAGTTTATATCAAAGGCTTTAACTCTGATCGCGTTGAGTACACCGCGAAACGCTTTATCGATCGCCTAGAGCGCCAAACTGGCGTACCGATTTTAAACTGGCAGGTTGATAGCGAAGACGAAGCGAACCTGATCATTGATATCGATGCGGCACCAAAGTCTGAAGTACAAAATATCGACTCTGTAGAGTCCTACAAGATTACCACTCAGGGTGAACAAATCACGTTGAGTGCACCAAGCCCTTACGGTGCTATTCACGGCATCGAAACCCTTTTGCAGCTCGTTGATACGACGGCGACTGGCTACCACATTCCTGCTGTCACCATTGTTGATGAGCCCCGTTTCCGCTGGCGTGGTGTCTCTTACGATACTTCGCGTCACTTCATTGAATTTGATGTGTTGATTCGTCAGCTAGATGCGATGGCGTCGGCGAAGATGAACGTGTTCCATTGGCACTTCTGGGACGACCAAGGCATTCGCATTCAAACGGAATCTTGGCCGCGTCTGTGGTCTGAAACCGCCGATGGCAACTACTACACCAAAGACCAAGTTCGTTACCTAGTTGAGTATTCTCGTAACCTTGGTATTCGTGTGATTCCTGAAGTCTCCTTGCCGGGCCACTCTTCTGCTGTGGCGCACGCTTACCCACGCTTGATGTCAGGTGGTGAAGGTCAAAGCTACGACCAAGAACGTGGCTGGGGCGTATTTGAGCCATTGATGGATCCACTTAACCCAGAGCTCTATGAAATGCTGGGTGACGTGTTCGACGAAGTGACAGAACTATTCCCAGATGAGTACTTTCACATTGGTGGAGATGAGCCGAACTATGCGCAGTGGAAAAACAGCGAAAAGCACCAAGAGTTCATTGAAGAGAACAATATCGATGGTGAGCGCGGCTTACAGTCTTACCTCAACGTAAAAGTTGAAAAGATGCTGGAAGAGCGCGGCAAGAAGATGACGGGTTGGGATGAGATTTGGCATAAAGATCTGCCAACCTCTATCGTGATTCAAAGCTGGCAAGGGCACGACAGCATTGGTCGTGCGGCGAAAGAGGGTTACCCAGGTATTCTGTCTACCGGTTACTACCTAGACCAACCTCAGCCGACTAGCTACCACTATCGTAATGATCCAATGCCAAGCGGCATCACGGTTGACGATAAGCTGAACAGTGGCGAGAAGTTCGTGACTTACCAATGGCAAAAGCCTCGCTCTAAAGGCAGCCCACGTAAGGGAACACTGACCATCATTGAAGCGAAAGACGGTACTTTCCGCGCGTTCAGTGATTACAACGGTAAGTCTCGTGAAGAGATCTACATTCTTGATTATGTGCCGGGCAAAACCTTTGTTGGCCACTTCGATAACTTCATGTCTTACACCGAGTTCAACCTTAACCTCAATCCAAATGGGTTTGCGGAAGGCAGTTATCAGTTAATTGGTAACGTGCGTTGGCCAACCACAGGTGAAGTGATTGCGAGCAGCGATGTAGAAGGCAGCGTGATCCCTGAGCCAAACGGTGGCTACCCTGCGGAGCTAACCGACAAGGAAAAAGAGCTGATTTTAGGTGGTGAGATCACCATGTGGCTAGAAAACAAAGATAGCCTCACGGTAGAAAACTATCTATGGCCACGCAGCTATGCAATTGCAGAGCGTTTCTGGTCGGATGCTGAACTGACAGATGAGCGCAGCATGTACAAGCGCATGAAAGCGATGGATACATGGTCGGAAGTGTCGGTTGGGTTACGTCACCACGCCGATGCTGACATGTTATTGAAGCGCATTGCGAAAGGCCAAGATATTCACGACCTGCGCGTGCTAGCAAAATACACCGAGCCAGCACAGTATTATGCTCGCAACTGGGAGAAGTGGAATTCCACCGAACCTAAGGGCACCTTGTACAGCCAATACGAACGCCTAAACCGCTTCGTGGATGCGCTGCCAGTAGAAAGCTACGCGGTGTATGAGATGCAAGATTTGGTTAACGAAGTCGCGACGGGTAATCAACAAGCGCTTGAGCAACTTGCAGAGCATTATCATCAAGCAAAAGCGGCTGCACTCGCTGCTAAAACTGTCTTCGCAGGTAATGTGTCTTCGGTAGAGACTGTGATTGTCGCAGAGAAAACGGTGGAAGTCGCAGACTTGGGGTTAACCTTGATTGCTAAGGAAAAAGCGGGCGAAAAAGTTCGAGCATCAGACGCGAAAGCCTACCAAGCGATACTGTCTGATTCAGCGAAAATCTACGATGAATCGATCATTGCGATAGTTCGTCCAACGGAGTCACTGCTTAAGCACCTGAGCAAGTAAGCGAGATAGAATAAGTCACACGCTAATAAACTTCTTCAAACCGCCCTCTAGGGGCGGTTTTTTTGTTCCAGAATTCCAATAGAGTATCAGGAACAAAACATCATGTAAGCGACGACTCACTGTCGGCACTCTTAAGCGTTAGCGTGAACGTCATTCCTTGTTCAGGGTTGTTCTTAGCAATTAGATAGCCTTGCATATCGCGCACATTGTTAGCGGTGATGGCGAGTCCGAGCCCGAGCCCTTCACCCATTTTTTTGTTGGTGTGGAAGGGTTCGAAAATGGTTTCTAGTTGGTCTTCGGATACGCCACAGCCATTGTCTTGAACCTTGATGATAACTCGCTGCTGCTCGGTATGAGCGCTGATAACAATGGTTGCTGGTTTCTGATTTTTCGTGGCATCGACGGCATTTCTAAGTAGGTTGCCAAGCACTTGACGAAGCCGCGCCTCTTCTCCCATTACCATCGAAATATTGGAAGCTACACGCACGCGAATATCGACGTTTTCCAATTCGGCTTGATGAATACGTAGGATTTCTTGCAATGCGTCAGTCAGTGAAACTGGGTAGGGCTTTTCAAGTCTTTGAAAGGCGAACGACTTCAATTGGCTGGTCATGTTAGCCATTCTGTCGATTAGGCTCATGACCAAGTCCATGTTCGCTTTCAACATCTTAGTCTCGCCTCTTTCCATCAGTAACTGGTTACTCGAAAGCAGAGTTTTTAGACCGGTAAGCGGTTGATTAAGCTCATGAGTGATCGCACTCGACATCCGCCCTAATGCGGCAAGTTTGCTTGATTCAACCAACTCTTGTTGTGCATCTTTGAGGTCTTGCGTTCGCTCTTCTACCCTCAATTGAAGTGTTTTATTGGCTTCCTGAACCGCGATCTCCGCTTTTTTACGTTTACTGATATCAATCACAGTACACAGGTAATAGGTTGTGGCATGCCAAGGAAAGGGGCTAATAGAGAACAACACCGGGAAGTAGCTGCCATCGCTGCGTCTTGCCATGGTTTCAACACTAGTGATCTCGGCCAGCTCCTGATGTTGCTCTAAGTTCTTCAACAACTGCAAAGTGGTTGAATTCGGGTTACTGGCCTCAAAAAGTTGCCATGCTTTGATGTTGTTGATCATCGAATCAGATAGGCAGAAGTAGTTTTTGGCCATCAGATTAATGTCGTGGATGTGGCCGTATTTATCGATCAGCACAAGTCCAACGTGTGTCTTGTTGATCATTCCAGACAATCGTTTTTCAGATTCTTCAATCAGCTTTTGGATTCGTAGGTTGCTGAGTTTTTTCTGGCGTCTTTGGTAGAGAATGACCAGCAATAGCATGATGAAAAGACAGCCCACCGCCACGCTCCAACTTATCCAGTTAGTGGTTTGATTGAGGCTAGTTAATGGGGTGAGATAGGTTAAACGCCAATTGAGGTCATCTAATTTGATGGACTGAATTAGGTAATCCTTACCTTGCAGTCGCCAAACGCGAATGTGGGTTTGGTCGTACAACTCGCGTTTGGTGGCAGTAGGCTGAGAATTGAAGGTGTCGTTAAACCAGTCAGCACTCAATCGGTTATCACTTGAGAGAAAGAACTGATCGCGAGGGTTCTGGAACAGGACTGCTTCGCCATCAGCAAACCATTGATCAGTCAGCAGCGATAAGTCAATTTGCACCGCAACAATGCCTACCACATCAGCGGCTCGATACACCGGAGCAGCAATAAAGTAATCTGGGGTTACGCCTTTGTTTTTGGTTACTACTGAAATCGCCCCACCTTGCTGGTGGATTTTCGACACAATCGTGCTGGCGTTCTTTTTGCTCAGCTTGCTTCTTTCTACACTCGATACCAACAAATCACCTTCGCCAGAAAGCAGATACCAGCCCTTGGTGTTGGCCGCTTTATCCAGTTGAATCAGCTGTTTCTTAATGCGTTTTTCAAGGCGGGCTTCACCATCAATGAAACGTACACTGGTTTCATCGTTCGTCACTAGGTAGGGCAGATAATAGAAGCGTTTCAGGGTATGTCTGGCTTCGGCAATGTATCCGAGGAAGCGCTGTTCTGCATAGCGTTGGGCTTGTTCGAGCTTCCATTGGCTTATACCACTTTTGGTGGTTACCTGAACCAAACCAATTAATAAACAGGCACATAGGAATAACCAATATCGATTGTTATTCATCATTGCTGATCAAATCCTTTTAAAACTAGTGACTTGAGAAGGTTTTCTGTTTGCTTTTTAAGCGAATGGAGAGTGAGACAAGTTGAAGCTAGCAAACATTATAAAACTGTTAAAGGAGTGTTATTCAAAGTGGGAGCTAGCTCCTTTTCGTCTGCGGATTTTTTACATACCGTAGGCGACATTATTCAGAGGTAAGTGGCGGAACCAAACCATGCAGCGTATAGCTTTGATTGAAGATGATGCAATTGTGCGTCAAGCAACCAGCCAATGGTTACAATTAGCGGGCTTCGATGTCACCGCATTTGAGGTTGGGCAAGATGCGTTAAACGCGGTAGAGCAGGGTGATTTCCAAACCATCATCACCGACGTTCGTTTACCTGATATAGACGGCGTTGAGTTGCTTGCGCGATTTAAGCAGTTAGTACCTGAGGTACCTGTCATCTTGATCACTGGTCACGGTGATGTCGATATGGCCGTGAAAGCGTTACAACAAGGGGCGTATGATTTCATTGAAAAGCCATTCGACCCAGAGCGCCTCTCTCAAACGGTATCTGAAGCGGTCGACAAACATCAAAGTGGCCAAGACAGAAACAGTCGTCAGAACTATCTGGATAACCTGAAGGGTATTGAACAGGTTCTGATTGGCTTTGTTTCCTAATTGGATCTCAGATAGAAACGGCCAGTATGGGTGATTATT
>NZ_JBGONY010000101.1:0-8749 GCF_041439375.1 Vibrio crassostreae
TATACGTATAGTGGTTCCCACATGTACCGTATAGTGGTATGGGTGAGTATGTACCGTATGATTGTATGGGTTAACATGTACCGTTTTTAAATGTCACAACATGTGAGTGGGTGTTGTTCCGGTGTGTACCATTTAGGGCTATTGTGGTTATTTGCTGTGACTAAAATTAAAATTAATAGAAACGACCAGTATCCGTGATTAACATAAAACACCGGATAAACCTAAGTGCTACATGCTGGTGGATGGGGGTAAACGACCAGCCAGAAAGCGGTACACAGCATAGTATGAGCTACTTCCTATAAAGTTATATGGAAATGAAGATACCTAGTAACAACAGGCTTGTGGAGGCGGAAGAGAGGAATTATCAGTATTGATATATCACAAATAGCAGGTAATAAAAAACCGCCTGACTATCTAGTAGTTCTGTGGCGGTTTGGTTTAGCGGTCAAATTCAATCTAACACTATATGTAGTGTCAATCAACAAAAAAACATTCAATATATAGGTAATTAATTGCAAATGTCCCATACTCAGGGTAGCATTTCCCTAGAGTGCAGAAATTGCAACCGACACCCAGACAACACATGAAAGCTCGCCAAAAGGCGGGCTTTTTTTATACCTGAAATTCACCAGAGGACAAAGCAAATGAGCCAAGACCCAAGCAGGTTAAGCCAACACCTAAAGAAAGCAATGATCACTATGCAGCTAACCGGGTGCTCAGCCGAAGAGGCTTCTAGCATTACTGGGGTAAGTAAGCGGCACCTTTTAAGACTGCATAGGGACGGAGATACACGAATAATCTCTTACCAAGTCGGACGAGAGGTCATTTTTGATAAACCCAACCTAATTAGGATGAGAGATTCATTCTCTCCTAAAAAGCCAACAACACATTAAAAGGCGTCTCAAATGAGACGCCTTTTTTTATTCCTTAATGAGAAACCACCATGACACAAATTGCTGATTTTAATATCCGCTTCAATGCTGATTCTGCCAAGTTTCAGAAAGATGTGGATTACGCAAAAAAAATGCTGCGGGGATATACCAAAGAAGCCTCAGCAGCCAATGATTCTACGGCCGGATTGAGCAAGCGACTATCCACTGCAGGAGGGGAATTCAAAAGCATAGGAGAAACATCACTAAGAGTTGCAGGAATGGTAACCGCTGGGATGGGATCAATGGCAACTGCTAGCGCTTATCTTGTCCGAAAAAGCGCCCAACAAGCCAGAGAAGTTGAGCGAATGTCTACCGTAGCTCAAATATCTGTCGAACAGATACAGGCTCTATCTTATGCGTCTGAACAATACAGCATCAGCGGCGACAAGATGGCTGACATCCTCAAAGACGTAAACGACAAGTTGGGGGATTACGCTGCTACTGGTGGAGGTGAGTTTAAAGACTTTTTTGAACAAATAGCCCCAAAAGTAGGTTTAACCGTTCAGGAACTACAGCGCTTATCCGGTCCGGAAGCATTGGTAGCAGTCAAAAATGCAATGGACCAAGCTAACGTTCCAATGAAGCAACAAACATTCTATTTGGAATCAATAGCGAATGATGCATCAGCTTTAAGCCCTTTACTTGAAAATAATGGCAAAAAACTATACGAGCTTACCAATAGATACCAAGACTTAAATGTTGCAATGTCAGAATATGACATCGAAAAATTTAAGCAAATGGATCAGAAGTTAGAGGACATGTCCTTAAAACTTCAAAAGTCATTTTCTATTGCTGTTGTTGGCGCTGGAGATCAAATCGACTGGTTAACTGACAAGGTTTCTTACTCAGTGTCCTACTGGGGCTCTCTATTCGATAGTTTGGGCGACTCTCCAAAGACACAAGATGGAATACTCAGAAAACTAGGTAATGCTCGAGAGGATGCTCGTTCAACCAGAATTGAACTAGAGCAAGCCGAAAAAGCATTGCAGCAATTAAAACAAATCCAAAGCAGAGCATCATCTGACATAGCGGCTCAAGCGCACCTAGCTAACGCTGGTTTTGAGGACAAAATTCAACAGGCTACAACCAAGGTTGAAAAGCTGCGGAAAAGCTATGAGACCTACAGCGACACCATTAATAAATACCAACGTCAGTATGAAGATCAGGTTTTAGGATTAAACCGGGGTGATAAACCGCCAAAGAAACCATCTCTCAATATAGCTGGCGCTGGTGGATTGCCTTCCTTTAGCTCTAGTGATAATCAGAATTCCAGTGGTTCAAAACTATCAGCGTTAGACAACCAATACGCCAATGAAAGAGAAAAGCTAAAACTATCTCATGAACAGCGCCTACGTGATATTGAGGGCCTCCAGATCTCTGAGCAAGAATTAACGCGCCGAGGCTTTGAAACCATGGATGCGTTAAAAACTGAATACCGGGAGCGAGAAAAAGAGTTCTACGCAACAGCGCAAGAAGAGCACCAGCTCAAGCAAGATGAAGCTATTCAGCGAGAGCTTGAAGCATTCGCACGTAAGGAGGACGAGAAAACTCGAAAGGCTGATCAAGCAGCACGGCAACGCGCCGAAACTGAAAAGCGTTTAGAAGCCCACGTTTTAGGCATGAAAATGCAAGTTGCCGGGCAAGCACTAGGAATTATTGAACAAACCGCCAAAGAAGGCTCTGCCATTCAGAAAGCTGCTTTCTTTGCCCAGAAAGCGATGGCTGCTGCTCAGGTTTATATTCAAGGTGAAGTTGCTGCAATGGCTGCAATGTCCTTGCCTCCTATCGGTCTTGGCCCAATTGCTGGTGCAGGCATGGCAGGAACAATCAGAATGATGTCTGCTGCCAGTGCAGGGATGATCATGGGACAGGCCATTGCAGGTATGGCTCATAATGGCATCAGCGAAATACCAACAGAAGGTACTTGGCTGTTAAACAAAGGTGAACGCGTTTACACAAACGAATCAGCCAAGCGGATAGACCTAATGTATGGAGACATCAAACGGCTAGAAGAACGCATGCCAAGATCTAAAATGCCATCAATGAATACCGACGCGCCCCAAAAACAACAGTCCGAACCTTGGACAGTAATAATAAATGAAGCTCCTCAAGGAACACATTATCAAGTGGATGACAACGAAAAGGTCATTAATATCATGATGAAAGATGCCAACGAAAGCGGGCCATACCTAAGTTATATCGCCAACAAACTTGGAGTTAGACAGCACGGCTACAAGTAAAAAATAAATTGCGACCATGGTCGCAAACAACAATTGCGACCGTGGTCGCATCCACTCCATCTTCCAAGACTTCCGCTAAAGAAATTACCGTAACCCCTGAAATAACGGGGGCTTAAGGGTTCTTTTAAACCGGAAACCGGAAACCAGAAAATTCAAAGAAAAATTAAAAGTGAGAGGTTTTCTGCGAGGTGTGTACCCCGTGGAGAGTCCGGGTGCTCAGAAGGACCCATTTAATTCTGAGCCCCACCAACCAACAAAGGAATAATCCATGAACGTAATGCAACAGTGCGATCAAATTATCGCAGAACTACACGAGTCAAAAGCTCAATGTCAAAACAACCTAGAGCTAATTAAAACTAAAGTTAAAGAACTGGCTGAGGAGATAAAAAACATCAGCGCACCCAATCGATGGGAGGATCTAAACGACCTTCGATGCACCATCCAAGACAAGATGTATGACTTGAAGAAGCGAGCATTAAACTCAGAACTAGACCCGTTCAAGGTACTAGAAGCCCGACAAGATATAACCATGTGGATCACTAAGGGAGAGTCTAGCGTTCGCATGATTGAACTCGACATTAGCAATAATGATGCAGTCAGGCTCAAGGCTTGGTTATCAATAGACCAAAACAACTTAAAGACAAGCCAACGATTCGACCGAAAACCAGTAGAAGAAGCTCTTATTAACTCTTTGTTTAAAGAGGAACAAGAGAATTTAAACAATCAACTATCCAAGGTTGAAGGAGCAATGAATACCAATACCCATGCATCTAGAAGCATCGATAACATTAAATCATCCATTAAAAGCAGCGGGTTAGCCTAATAAACAAGCGGCGTTAGGTTGATTTTACACTCCGGACACATCATAATTAGATATGTGCACCAGCACTGATTTTTAGATGTGAGTAGGCTGATTACCGACTCTAAACAGCATCTACGAAAGACCCACAATTCACGCCGGATTGTGGGTTTTTTCGTTTTTACGCAAATGCTTGCAATCCTGTTTAGTTCCTATTAATATTTTTTAAACAGGCGACTTAATCACTCGCCAACAAACTACAACGGCGTGTCCTTATGAAAAATACAACTCAGTATAATTGCGCCCGTTTAATACCAATAGGTATTGATGGGGTGCTCTATGACAAATAATGTAACTCAATTACGCGCAAGACGTGAAATTCTTGACGATCTCGAAATTCAAGAGCGTATCAATCAGCGTATCAACCATCTCAACAAAACATTTACCCACGTTATAAGCAACGGTAAGAACTACGTTGTTAGAACTAGCAGCAACTCACTTGACCAACCATACCTTGAGTTTTTCACGGTACGCGAGTTCAAGGACATGCTAAGCCATGAGAGCGAAGTTCTGACAGGTTATACAAAAACCATGGACGAAAAAATAAAACCCGTGGCTGATGTATGGTTGAAAAGCGGCAAAGCAAACCTTTGTACAAAAGGCATTACTTTCTATCCAATCGACAAACATTATATTAATGGAAAATTAAACTCATATTTTGGATTAGGTGCTTCACCTATGCCATACGAGTTCATTGATATTGGAGCCTACCTCCTTCACCTCGAACTAATTATCTGTAATGCAGATAAGAACTGTTATGAATACCTATTAAACTGGCTTGCTCATATGGTTCAAAAACCTATAGAAAAACCAGAAGTAGCAATTGTTCTAAAAGCAGGACAAGGTACGGGTAAAGGTACTTTTGTTGATCCAATAGGTAAAATCATAAGCGCCCACTTTGTTCATTTAACAGAGCAATCTCAAGTGGTTGGACGCTTTAACAGCCTTCTCGAAAACAAAGTACTAATTTTCGCTGATGAATTTTTTGCAGGCAGTAAAAAACATACTGACCAACTAAAAGGCATGATTACAGAAAAAACAGCAAAAATTGAACGTAAGGGCGTAGATTCGATAATGGTTCCTAGCTTCTCTCGCCTTATCATGGCTTCAAACCACGAAAATATTGTAAGCATAGAAAAAGATGAACGCCGATACCTTTATTTAGAAGTCAGCGAAGAACGAAAGCAAGACCATGACTATTTTGAAGCATTAAGACAAGTTATTGATAATCCAAAATTCACAGGTCAACTTCTCCAATTCCTATTAGAAAGAGATATTAGCAATTTCAACCCAAGACGAGTTCCACAAACAAAAGCTCTTGGTGAACAAAAATTAGATAACCTTGACCCTCTAGAACGCTGGTTTTATTCATGTTTAAAGAACGGACAACTGACTGGTGGGCAATGGCCTGCAAGAGAGTTAAGTTCAACACTTACAACCAATGTTGAAGCATGGTTAGAAACAAAGCATCTTGAAGTTTGGGGCGATGTATCCAGAAAACTTGGACACCTGCTTAAAAAACTGAATTTCAGAAAGGTGAAACAAAGGATAAGTGGTAGTCCAGAATGGATGTGGGAAGTCCCACCACTTAATGATGTTAGAAGCAGCTTCTGCCAATATCTCAACACAGAAATAGAATTTTAAGAGAACAGCTAGTGAAGGCTGGTCAGAGCCATTCACTAGCCTACCAATACGCATATAAGGACTATACGAATGGATACTAAAAATATTACCAGAGAACAACGCGCTCAGCTAATCGGAAAACTTGAATTAGTCATTCATGCTGTGCAACCCGGAGCTGTAATTTCTGAAGAAATGGCTGAGATAGTTATTGAAACACTTATGGAAGCCAGAGGGGTCATCAGAAAACACCCCATCCAGTTGAGCAAGATTTAACCTCTAACCACAGCCCCTGCTATTAGCAGGGGCTTTTTTTTACCTTTTGTTCCGGTGTTCCGGTTTTGATGTTCCGAATGTTCCGGAACAGTTCCGGAAAGTTCAAAATGTAAGTTGTTGATAAATAAGATAAGTTCCGGATGTTCCGCTTGTTCCGTATAAAACGTATGAATTTCTCTATATACAAAACTTTTTGTACTGCAAATCAAAAACAAAACCGGAACATCCGGAACATCCGGAACAAACCAATAAAATCAATAACTTATAAAACATAAAAACCGGAACAAAACCGGAACAGAACCGGAACAGAACTGGAACACTCTGATAGTCCAACAGCAAAGCTCTATACAAATGCACTCGCTATACGTTCAGTGCCTCTAGTCGCTCCGCTCCGGCTTAGCAGGGCGCGGGGGAGTGTATCTGGCGTGGTAAGCTCAGCATTACGCGAAAATGGCTCCTGAGCGCTCGGGGAGGACGTAAAGAGCGTCTCCGCTACGCTCCATGCCGCAAGCGGCATTATTCTTTGATTTGGTAAAACTCTGAGGAACAACCACGGGCATTATCCACCCGACCCTTATCGATTGTGTTTTTTGAGTTGGTAGTTTGTTTAAAGTCAGAACCTGACTCTGGATTACAGATTCAAGATAAGTTTTTGATTTTAAAGGTTCAGAGCAAGATAAAAGTGATCCACCTTGCCGATTCTGTATATATATTCCAGAGGTCTAAAGTGGATCACCTTTCCCAGTCTTTTCTAGGATGAAAACCGACCTCAGAAACATAAAAAAAGTGTCCCAGTAACGCCTAAAAAAGTGTCCCAGTAACACCCCAGAAAATGTCCCAGTAACATGGGGAGAAGGCTGTATTTTTTGTGCTGGTAGTTTTGAACAAACCACCAGCCAGTTTTATTGCTTAATGAATGCCATTCAAGGCTAGATAATTTGCAACCTGAGTTGCGAGATTTTGTTTCTGTTTGCTTGATAAGATTTGAGATTTAGCGATAAAGATAATAATCTCTGCCACATCAACTTTCATGTTAAATACTCTATCTAGTGTGTTAGTTGTCTGAACCCCTAGTAGTCGCAATACTAGGGGTTTTCCTTTTTTACATCGGTTGGTCTAATTCAGCCTTTTGGATTAGCTTCACGAACTCACCAATTAGAGCTGGACGGATTACAGGTTTAAAACCTGACTTGGATGTTTCGCTTGGGATCGCATTACGTAGGTTGTAAGTCGATACCGTGTAGGTTAAATCAGCCTTAACTTGATCAATTACGAACTCCATAGCTTTGATGAACGCTTTTTTCTCGGCAATGGCTTTTGTTGCTGCCAGTTCTTCGAGCTTTTGAACTCGCTCACCACTCATATCTTTAAACTCAGCTTTAATTTTTTGAGCCTGCTTAACTTCACTTGCCGTTACATCATCTTTTGAATGCAGTTTTTTGTAGCTGTTTGCTGTTTTGATGTCGACGTGGTGAAGACTATCTCGGATAAATTTGTCTTGTTTTACCTTGCCGCCATTAGCTGCATATTCTTGATAGGCGCAATTAACATACAGGTCGCGACTTAATTTGAACGCAACCCCAGTTGCTCGCTTGCCTCCCTCCGTCCATTTTAAAACCGCTTTGCCGTCAGTAGTGCTAATCAGCTCACCAAGGACACGGCTTGCACAGTCGTTGCTTTGCTTATGGACTGAGTTGTTTAAGATCTCGTTTTTCTCATCGTTGCTATCAACTTGGTCAATTCGTGAGATTAAAGAGGCAATTCGTTCACAGGAGCGTAGGCGATCTACTGTCTCTTCCACCAGCTTAGGGTCGGCTAAGCATGGGATAGTTACTGACTCTCGCTCATACTCACCTGCTTTTTTCTTTGCAAACCCAGTAACCTTGATCTTTCTTCCGGCTTTTGCCTCAAATGAAGACAAGTAGAACACTTCATAACTTCTACGGCCCGTAGCGAGAGCCACACCCAGAGCCACTTTTTGCCATCCATCGCCAGCAGTAGATGTAGTTAGTAATTCAGGGATTAGAGAAACGATCTCTTTGTAGTCGTACACACGGTCTAGATCAGCATCTTGGTAGCGTTCTACTCGCTCAGCAGCAAGGCTGTTTTTCTCTTTGTGCTCATCCTCACTACGCACTAGGTGAGATAAGATTTTTGGGTCAATTTCATTTAGGCACTGTTTAGTTAATCTTTCGCTAAGATTCTTTCTCTTTGCTTTCAAGTCCGTTGACTCAGTATCCTTAACCTCTTGGATGAAGACCTTTAATTCAGCCTTAGCGCTGTAGTAGTTTAGAGCTAAAATCCCGTTGATTCGGTCTGAATGTTCTGGGTGCTTATCAGCAATACCAGACAGCTTATTTTCATATGCAGGATTGGTAAACCCAGCCTCTCTAATCTTTGTTCTGACTCTGGTAACGTAGCGGTTAAAGGTTTCCACCTTGATAAACTGAGTGATGTTTTTTCTTCCATCAGTTCCGCGCAATTCCTTTAACACCTTGTTTGCTAACCGCTTTTCTGCTTGGTTGATTTCACGGGTAGTCTTACCATCAGCCCTGAACGCTTGCATTTCATCAATTGCCATTTCAGTTACACTTTTTAAGTCAACGATTTTATTACCTCGTCCGCCTGCTTTCTTTTCCATACTCTCACCTTTATTTAATTTGGTACATATCTGAACATGTTTATAGTATAGCAAAAATAACGGTACACACAAGACCATATCAAAATAAATATGGTACATGTGAGCACAGTCACAAAATTGTGAATTGGTACATACTCACCCATACCACTATACGGTACATGTGGGAACCACTATACGTATA
>NZ_JBGONY010000102.1:0-8408 GCF_041439375.1 Vibrio crassostreae
CGAGCCCGAGTGTTCTTTGGATTATAAATTCATCAAAGTATGCTCGCGCCCTGAGTATAGTGATAGCCAGTATTACCATAACAATATG
Source organism: Vibrio crassostreae (assembly GCF_041439375.1). Taxonomy (GTDB): domain Bacteria; phylum Pseudomonadota; class Gammaproteobacteria; order Enterobacterales; family Vibrionaceae; genus Vibrio; species Vibrio crassostreae_D. The sequence continues at coordinate 89 of NZ_JBGONY010000102.1, forward strand.
TATTACTCTCTGTGATAATCACCTCAGGCTGATCATCACCATTCAAATCTCGTACAACAGTTGTTTCACCCAATGAGGTGAAGCCAAATTCCTGACAATTACTACGCCAAAATTTGCCGTCGAAGCTATAGCCTGCAGCTTTAAACGCAGAAACTTCGTCTGCATATGTAAGTTGAACGGAAAACGCATTTATACTCCAGAACAGCAAAGGAGTATATAAGAAGTAAGCGTATTTGTTTTCAAATGGCATTGTTGTTTTTTCCATAGCGTTAAAAGTTTTTGAATCCTCTCGCTAAATATTTCCATGAGTTGAAGGTGATAAAATTCTTTCTCTTCAATTCATTTATTGAATATTTTCTTCCTAAACTTGTTAATGGATATGTCAATGACGTATATTCATTCTCACAAAAACTTTCCATTTTCACTACCTTTCCATTTATATCAAATGGTTTCATATTTTGCTTCTTACCCGCTTTGTCTCGACAGTCAACTGCTGGTGTTAATAGTTGCGCAATATGAATCTTCCCATTTTCTTCTATATGGGCAACTAACATGAATGAACAATCTAATTCATCTAATTCACCGTTGGATTTTTGTTCAAACTCTTCACCATAGTTAAGCCATTCGCTAAGATCTGAGTCGAAATAACGAGTGCAAGTGCAAATGTTTTTTTCATTCCCCTGTGTTTCGATTGTCAGTTTTGTCTTTATTTTCAAAATTATATACAATAGGACTAGCGAGCGTGACTGCAAAATCGTGGTATAGGATAGTTAGAAAATATGATAATGAATTTAATCTATGGTCTAATTTCATTGTAAATGTAAGAAGTCACGCTGTCTTTGAAAGTTGACCAACTAAAACAGCATGACTGGGGGTTCTTTGTTTAGGAATGAGTACTAATTCCTGAATACAGCTCGCTCATCGTTAAAGAATCAAAAAACAACGTAAAAAATCACGTTCTTTCCCTATGAATAATATTTAACTTTCTAAAACACACCTAAATACGAACACTCTTCAGAAACTCCACAGAAAAAATTAAATCATACACCAACCAAGCCATTCAAACCGGACTAAAACAATGGGCATTTAGGACTTAACATCTTATTTATTAGAATCCTAAATAATAACAAATAGAATACAACACATCGGATTTGTTATTTATAAATATCAAATTACTATCTCGCCGCTCAATAATTTCTAACCAAAAAATAAACAATAAAAAGGTATTAACATGTCTATAACTTTTCAAGGTAACCCCGTTTCAATCTCAGGTCTATTTCCTAAACCTAATCAAGTAGCACCAAGTTTTACTCTCTGCGACAAAGAATTAAATAGCCTAACCTTAGAAAGCCTAAAAGGGAAAAATGTCTTATTAAATATTTTCCCTAGCATTGACACCCCAGTTTGTGCTGCAAGCGTTCGTACATTTAACGAGAAAGCCGCTAATTTAAACAATACAATCGTATTATGTGTTTCTGCCGACTTACCATTTGCTATGAACCGTTTTTGCGGTGCTGAAGGCATTGATAATGTAACAACCGCTTCTTTCTTCAGAGAGTCATCATTCACTGAAAACTACGGTGTAAACTTAAATGAAGGTGCGCTTGAAGGGTTAGCTGCTAGAGCTATTATCGTTATTGGTCAGGATGGTATGGTCACACATAGTGAATTGGTTTCTGAAATTACTACTGAACCAAACTATGAATCAGCACTAGCGGCTTTATCATAATCATGCTTAAACTACTTATTGTTGCTGCTACCCTATATTCAATAAACGCCTTCGCAAAGTTTGAAACTACTGAAGACGATGCTGAGTTTGGAGCGGCTCAAGTCGTCACACTTGATAAAACCACAAAGTTTGACCTGATTGGTACACCATTAGAAGTAGGTGATTTAATGCCTTCGGCTAAGATGCTGACTTCAGATTTAGGAAGCTATGATACCAGTGCGAAAAGTAAATCGATCAAAGTCTATAGCATATTAACATCTGTTGACACGCCGGTTTGTGTTCAACAAGCTATAGAACTTTCTCAATACATAGAAAATAACAGTCACAAACTTCAAGGTATTGAATTTTATGCAGTGAGTGCCGATACTCCTTTCGCTCAACAACGGTTCATTAAAGAGTACTCTCTTGACGGGGCGACATATCTTTCTGACTCTTCAGAACATAAGTTTGGCCTAAATACAGGGACTCAAATTAAGCAGTTAGGTTTGCTTAGTCGAAGTATCATTGTAGTGGGTATAAATAACCAAATTATTTATACCCAAAGAGTACCTGAACTTACAACTATCCCTAGTTTAGAGCGAGCCGTAAAAATAGCGTTAAAAAACCGCTAGATACCAATAAGATATAAGAGGCATCAGCCTCTTATATCAATAAAACCCCCATTCTAACAATTAAAAATCAATGATTAAAATTATTAAAAAGCAAACGTTTATGTAGGATTGTTAATTTTCATCTCATTAATAACTATCAAACCAAAAGAAGTGTCAATACTAGAACTAATAATAGGAGAAATTTCGATTGAGAATTATAAAATCAAAATACGATATGGCACTTCATCATTTCATTAAATAATATCTACCCTAATTTCACGACCTCTATCCATGACCGCATCGATACAACCCCATAGATTAAAAAGCATATTGAACCACGTATTTAAGCTTTTCGTGTCATGCATACGACCTCACTGGATGAGGCACTAAAGCACCTCAATGAAACAACACACATAAATGAAAGTAACTCTACTTATTTTAGGCATACCTTTCAGGTTCTCGATAAAAGAACAAACCAAAATTACCCTAACTTTTATAAACAATTTTAATTATGAAACCAGGGTTATATTGTTTTCTTAGTTGTTGTCTATTGAATAATTTGGTAAATTTGTATCATTTCATTTCAAGACAATAGCAAGTATAGGTAAAACAGATATCTATGTGGGACTTTAGACCTCAGGAGTGCTTTCAACTTCGAAATAAAATATCAGGCGAAGAAAAGAGACTAACCCATACAGAAAGCCAGTTGTTATTGCTCTTACTTTCGAATAAACATCGAGTCGTAACTAAGTCAGAAATTCACAAAAAAATTTGGCTAGGAAAATGTGTTTCAGATGCCAGTATCACACACAGTATTGCTTCATTACGTCTAGCTTTAAATGATACAGCGGAAGCGCAATGTATCATTCGAACCGTACCTAAAGCCGGCTACTTTGTCGCTGAGAATAAAATAGCTCTAGCTTTAACCAACCAAGACCAAGCCTATACTGGGCGCCCTGATAAGATACGAGCTCTTAAACTTAGGTGTTCTTGGCAAGTTGGAGTAATACTTTTATTAGTCAGTATGAACTTGTTACTGTTTTGGTTTTTGTTCATCCCTTCACAAAGCGAACCTAAACTGAACATGTCAAGGTTGAACTCTCAAACCAACACTTTTACGATCAAGAACAACGATTTCCATAGTCAACAGCTCCTAGAACAACTGATTAGACACCCTGATTTGAACAATGTGAATTTTTATATCACTTCAAATAAAACTAGGATTTATGTAAGTTGCATTCACCAGAATTCCTCATCACCTTACGGCCAAAGCATCAACTTCTCCATTGATATTAAGCGCGCTATAGAGAGAACTAGTAATGATATTGTACAAAAATGCCAATAAGCGCTACAGACTTGGCGTTGTCTTTTTACTTGCCTTGTTTCCTATTCAAATCTTTCTGAACGCATCGTTTATTCCTAGTTTTGCTAAAAACGCTACTACCCAAATAAGTAAAACGATTCTGACTTACGGTGAGACAATGGGAGACAATAAATACAGAAAAATCGACTACCACTTAAAACCTTATCTATGGAACCGATTTCTCTTACTTACTTCTATCCATTTCGGTAATGGGAAAAAGGTTGATACACAATTCCTTATTACCTTTTGGCCAAAATCTATTTATTCAATAAAATACATCAATAAGCTGGTTGACGCTCCAGAGTCAGAATATTTCGATTTGCCGGAGCAACATGTCCTTTTTGACGGGGGCGAAGAAATTTTTCAAACTTTGCGAGAAACCCCATACCAATATTGCTACATCCAACTGTCGAACAGCTCAGTTCAATGTGTCAATATATCTAAAGATAAAGAAAAAAATCGCCTTCAATGAAAAGAAAACAGCATAGCATGTGGACATTTAATCCAACACTTCGGCATCAACTAACTAACCAGAGTAATGGGAAGAGCAAAAAATTGCACTCTACAGATTGCAAAATTTTAGAGCTTTTATGTCAATATCAAGGAAAAACTGTTTCAAAAAACGCCTTAATAAACGCGGCTTGGCCGGGGCGTGTCGTCTCTCAAGCGAGTTTAACGCAATCCATAGCTCACCTACGCATAGCTTTAGGAGATAATGGCCGCCAACAAAATATTATAAAAACTGTACCTAGACATGGTTATTCGGTGGTTAGCGACCTCATAAGTCTTGAGATGCCTGTAGCTCTTGAACAAGACAACTTATCAACCTCTTGCTCAGAAATACCCCAAGACACTCCCCAACTAGAGCATCAAGAAAAGATTGGTCTATCAGCTCATCTACAATACCTTCAAAAATTTATTTTATTGATTCTCTCACTCTTGTTGCTACTTAGCATTACTTGGTTAGCACGGATCATATATTACAATAGCACCACAGATCGTCTCCAATGGAATCAGCGTGAGTATTTGGGGGTAACGTATTACTTTACGAATACTAAAAATGGAAGTCAACGTTTCAAGGATCTCAAACGGAGATACTCAAGTGATTTGCGTATGCTATATATTTCTGAAAACCCCGAGCAATTGTATATATCGTGTGTTTACCAACCTAACAATTTGCATGAACGTCACACAATGAATTTTAGTTTTTCCCGAGATTATTCAATCGAGCAAGTAAAAGAGGCCATTAATGAACAATGTCAGTAAAGCCATCGTTTGGCTGGTGTTGGCAAATACACTCATCATTGCGCTGCTCTCGTGGATGAATAACCTTAACCATCCTCCATTCCTCGATGGTCGAAACAACACCATGTTGTTTTCTCGCGGTCGTACATATACAAAATTTGAAGTCGATACCTTCAAAGAAGTTATTACCGTTGATCATCGGTGGGGAGGAGTCCACGATATCCATTCGAGCACACTATCCGAAGGAGAAAACAAGGCTCTCAACGTTTATTACTCAGTTTATTTTTGGGGCATAAACCTTTTTTCGACGACCAACGTACTACGTAGCTCAAACTACATTCCCTCCACCGAACTCGACTTCGCTGAAGCCCACTTGATTAACGATTCCTCGGAACAATTTTTCCAGACCTTGTATCAAGACAAATATATATTTTGTTATTCCAGTTTATTAACCAGCAGTGTCCAGTGTATCACTGCAGATTAATTAGAGTAATTAACCTAATCAACCAACACATTTAGTTATAACCAAATGTGTTTAAAATAAACCCTTTAATACCAATGAGTTAATTTAATTTTGTAAAATTACGGTCAACGGTAAGTGTTGTAAAATTTGGATTTGTTCATTAGTGTTTTTAAGGTTTTTTGGACATAGTACTAGCAAATAAGACATGTCAGAGAAATACAATACTCATGAGCAACAAAAGAGAACCTTTAAAGATCACTGCACTCTTGTTGGAAGGAAGCCCAATCACAGCGATTTCGGGACCAATCGAAATGCTGACCATCGCTTCAATACAAGCAGGATTACCTACCCCACAGGTTAGTTATGTATCCGTTACAGGTGAGCCCACTCAATTTCTTGGAGGACTCATAATTAACTGTAATACACATTGGGCATCCGTCGAACAGACCGATATTTTGCTAATAGGCGCATGTGGTGATATAAGTAAAGGGTCTTATGTCTTATCCGAAGACGTCAAGTCTTGGCTACAAAAACAAATCGCGCAGTCTGAGTTTGTTCTCTCTTTATGTACAGGGGCTTTTCTTCTGGCGGAGCTTGGGGTTTTAAACAAACGAAGCGCTACTACACATTGGGTATATGCTGAAGATTTTCGCAAGCAATTCCCCCAAGTAAAATTCAAACCACACTTAAAAATTACTCATGAAGGCAGATATATATGCACCTCTGGTATTAAAGAATACTTCGCCGCAACAATCTTGTTAATTGACGCTCTGTTGGGCACCGCCCAAAGAATAAAATGTGAACAATATTTGGGAGGCGACATTTCGAAAATAAAGCGAATTTTTTTAACAAGTTTTGTTCAATACCAACAGCACAGTGACGGTTTGATTAATCGATTACAAGAATGGATGCATAATGAAGACCCTAGCAGGCTCTCTGTCGCTATGTGTGCAGAAAAAATCTTTTTGAGTGAAAGACAAATGAAACGTCGCTTTAAAGCAGCAACTGGCGAATCTCCAATGAGTTACATACAACGTATTCGAGTAGCATTCGCTAGAGAAAAATTGGACACTACGCGCCTAAATATAGAACAAATATCCCAGCAGGTCGGTTACAGTGACACAAACCATTTTCGATCGCTGTTTAAAAAGTTTTATGACATGACACCCACAGAATATCGCAAAACGACACAGACTGGTGGGGCTTAATCATTTAAATTTTCGTTGAACCTAACTTCTTAGTTTAAAAGAAGGGAGTTACCCGAATTAATTGAGATTCTTAATCCACAATCCAAGACAAAATAGGTAACTCTCGCTCTAGAGCCCTCATCAATTCAACATTTAAAAAGTTTATCTATCCCCGCCCACGCTTGTATCTGCAAGCGTTCAACGACGCCACACCACACTTCATCTCGTTTTAATATTCGTCATACACCATCGAATCTGAAGACATTAAAGTCTTTGATTGGGGCGCCTAGAAAGCCAAGAAACACGGATGACTTGGCGAGAGCCAAATCTCGTTATCAATGTGGATCGATAGGAGGTCCTTAGCGCTAAGTTAAACCTCGTTAATGTCAGTGACGATGATAATAAGGCGCTAACAACATTACTTAACCCACTTCGAAAAAGTCAATGAAGTATAAAGTGATAGACCTAGTGACACGAGAATGTGCAACTAGATACAAGAAGGAAAAGAGAAACAAAGTCGACTGATTTGTTTACAAGACGCTAAAAGCCCTGACAACATGGACAAGTAAAAACAGGTAATAACGACAAAAACTCAAGACGAATGAACATGGTTACTCATCAAAGGGAAATAAGTTGCCACCAACATTCAGTTGATACATTGTTAGCTAGTAAATGGAACTGAGTGAAAATAATCTTCCTTAGGTTCAATCTGACAAGCGCCGATTAAAAAAAAACTGTCAGATCAGGACCAAACGACGACTCTTGATTGACCTCAGGATAACCATCTTTACCACCGATAAAATACTATTGAGAAAGTTTATCTAGGACAGGGGTTATCGACTGATGAAGTTCACTGGTTTCATATGCACCAGATAAGAGTCTACTTGGGTAAGCAATTGAATTACTGAGAACTTCACCAATATTATTAATATGAATACGAGTATCTGCCACACAAGCGCTCATGCATATTTTAATAAATTGCTTTGAAGTATCAAGTTCAAGCAAACGCGCACATCGCAGTGCTTCTTTAGTTCTTTCATGGAGCATTTCTTCAGATAACACGATTAACCCCTTCTCCATTCAGTAGCATAACAATGTGAAACTCTTCGCTTTCCCTCACCATAGCAAGGAAAAGGCTCTCTCTCATTTCTTTTCGGACCGTATTATCGCCAAGTACATATTTCGTCAAAACGCTAATAGCTTGTTGCTCGCTAACTTCGTCTTGACTAACTATTGCCGACAATACGCTTTTCGACAGGTTTGACGAGATGTCAAAATTCAGTTCTTTTGCCGTTACAAGCATCGCTTTTATTACTTTGTTTTTTTGAGCTCTGATAGTACATATTTTCAGTTCATGCTTATCAAATGCATACCCAATATCATCTAGTAGTTGGCTCAGTTCTTGATACACTTTGTATTCCTCTAGTTCATTGTTCTCGTCCCTCATATGTTAACGTTATATGTTTAAAATAAAATAATGAAACCAATTGCACCAATGAAAAAAATACGATAAATATCATGGGATTATAAAAAAGACCTCACTATTACGTCCAGAAAATAGGATATATATGTCCTATTTGCTTACCATGCAATGGAGGTAATGCTTTTTATCCATATTAACTGAGTTGGTCTACATAGATTCAATACCATTAGAAAAACGACACATACCCCTTACATTTAGGACTTTAACGGCTTTGTTTCCTAAATCAGGGAACTAATGCTTAAAGCTACGATCAGATCATC
>NZ_JBGONY010000103.1:0-8334 GCF_041439375.1 Vibrio crassostreae
AAGAGAAGCTGCTTAGTAAACAAGCGAATGATGACAACTACCTTGAAAAACGCCGCTAGTTCGCGCAGAAGTTGATGTAAAGTTAGCAAATACTGCTTTTCTTCAGAACTTCACTTCTGAAGACTTCAAAACTGCTCTGTCAAACTGGAGTTCAAAAGAGATTCAATCCTTCATTTATGATATGCAGTCACGTTATGACTTTAACAATATCGACGATTATTTTTCAGTCGAAGTGAGTGGGTTAATGTGCTTATCAGAACAAATTCAATCGCTTATGATTAAGACTCCTTATGGAATTAAAAGAGGCAGCCTTTCAAATTTAGATCGTGTAATTACAGGCGTTATCACAAGACTTGAAACAAAAATCAACGCCAAACTAGCAACTTAATCAGTTGCAAATCACAAGTTATAACAACTAGAATGACTGTTTATACATACAGGTATTTTATGTTCTTAATTTGCGCAGAAAACTACAAACGAGTCAAAGTGCATGAAAATGGCTGTACCGACAAAGACGAACGGTACAGCATCTCAGCCCTTAAACGTAACGGTGAGTTTATCAAAAAAGACTTCATCGGGTTCGTAGAGAAGACTTCCCTATTACGCCCTCAGTTCGTAAAACTCGTCAATATCGTTGGCGTATACAACGACATCGAGATCATAGATATACCTAGGGGTCATTGGGTTCTAGCAGCAGAGGAGATAAATCATGACTATCAAAGCAGACCTGTTGTCATTAGTACAAGAAAAGGCGAAGCAAATAACGGATGTGCCAGAACTTCAGAAGTTCTTTGGCTTGTTAGTAGATCAGTTGAACGTTATGAGTGAGTGTGTGTTGGAACAGTACCAAAACAACACTGAAACAGCCTCAGACGTCCTGAGGCTGGTGGCATGGCAATCTGTATCAATTAACATTGAATACAGTGAGAGTTTCACTGATAAGGTTATCTGGGAGTTCCGTCAAATACATTAATAGATATTGGCTTTTCTATGTAAGCAGAAAGTTCAACCGCTTTAAAGTAGTCCGCTCTAGTCCATACCTTCAATACCTCTCGATCATACATATTTACTTGGAATAACCATTTTTTATAATCAGTAAGTAAGTTATTTCTATGCGAAGATCTTTGTTCTCGAATTGCAGAGTTATGACGCGAGCCATCAATCTCTTTTTGTAAAATCATGAGCGCACTGTGTACCGTCATAGCCTCAGAAATGGGATTATTAGAGAAGCCATTAGCAAACTCCCAACTAAAAAGGTACTCTTCTTTGATAGTACTTAAGTAAGAAGTATGTTTTGGATTTATGCGTGCAAGTTCTTCTTTGTTGATACTGTTAGTTATTGTCGTTATGTCATCAGTATTGAAGTTTCGACCAATTCCTTCTTTGAATTCTTTGGACAAATGGTATCTCATTCCACTGTACAGTTTACGCGAACTGTATACGTCGCGGTAGATCGTACTATCGTATTCAGCGATTAACTGCATGAGTAACCGTATATCAAAGAACCGCTTTCCGGAATCTAATTCATAAAGCACACACGACTCGAACTTGTTGAACACCTGCTCCATACGTCGAAGTGAAAGGTTGTACATTATACTAACCTCGGCTAGCAACCGACTACCCAGTTCTTTGCTGTATTCCAAACCACCGAGTAAACGCATCTCTTCCTTTCGCTCTTCTAAGATAGAATTTTTCACAAGTAACTTAGCAAACAAAATCTTATCTGGCAGAGGTAGAGCAGCACTTCGATTAAAGAAACGAGATAGGTATTCGTTACCATCAAATGAAGAACCATAGACAGCCTTAATTGAGTGACTGAGTTGTTTCGTATCAGTTGCAACGACAAACACATAGTTATCCAGTGAAAAGAAGTGCTTTATTGTTTCAAGCATCTCTATCGCGTAAGTAGGACGACATCTATCTAACTCGTCTATTAAAACAAAGACTTTTTGTTTACCTTCAGGAAAGAAACTAAGGTACTCAACGAGTGCGAGTCTAGTGTCTTCAATCGCACAAAGTTGTGATTTGTAATTCTCGGTGAGGTTTCGACCAATACTAACCGCCTCTTTGTCTTCAAAGGTGAGCGTTTTAGCCATCTCTACCATCGCACTGTTATCAGTCTGACCGGATAAGTAAGTTCCAACACCGACAGCGGTCATGTTCCATAGTCTTTTGGAGAACTTAGCAGCAACTTTAAGTATTTTTTCTTCGGTGGCGTGTGCATCAGCATTTGCACTTATACTTTGAAACTGTTCGATGAACTCACTTATAAGAACAAGAAGAGGATCGTTGCTGAAGTCCGAACGCCAAGAATTTAAAAATATAACGGGATACCCGTGTGTAAAACGGAGGTTCGAGTACATTTGTCTTAGAAAGTGCGTCTTACCTGTACCCCATTCACCATTGAGATTCATTACAAGAGGTTTCTTCTGGCTTCTTAGGTACGAAGACAAGTACTCCCCGTATTCTTTGTTGTTTAGACCACAATTATCAAAGTTGTACTTATCTTTCCAATCTTCATAAGAACGTTTCAAACCCATCTCCCGTTATTTGTTTAAGCAACTCATTTTACATAATCCATAACCTAATTTACTATTTTAACTAGAAAAAACAGCCCCAAAGGGCTGTATACTCTGATCTATATCTAACTAACTAGATCTACGAACATATTCAGTAACAAGTACTCATCTCGTACTAGGTAAAACAAGATAGGTACTATTGTCGCTACTAACTGCATATTTCGGAGCATTCCGATCAGTCATTTCGGGATTATCCGATCACTTTTAGTCTAACTCCGAAATCGGTGATCGGAATAGCGAAAACCGCGATCGTAATGGCCGAAACCCTTCCTTTTTCTCTTTTAAATCAATAGCTCGCTATTCTTTACTTCTTAAACAAGAAGGAAAGGAAGCGACAATGGCCAAAAAGAGAACTCCAATGAACAAAATCAAAGAGGTATTACGCCTTAAATACGGCTGCGGTCTCTCAAATCGTGGTATCGCTTCTTGCCTTAAACTCGGCCCGTCCACCGTATCAGAACTCCTTACTCGCTTTAAACAAAGCCAACTTGGTTGGCCTCTACCCGACAGTTGCAGCGATGCAGATCTCACACAGGCGCTGTATCACGGCAAGAAAGTCAGTCGAGATAAAGTTATGCCAGACTTCACTCAATACGCAGTCGAACTCAGGCGTAAAGGTATGACAAAGATGCTGCTCTGGCAGGAGTATCATGAGCAATATCAAGAGCAAGCTTACGCTTACACTCAGTTCTGCGAGCACTTCACTCGTTGGTTCAAAACCCAAAAACGCAGCATGCGCCAGCTTCATGTTGCAGGTGATAAACTGTTTATCGATTACTGTGGGCCTCGGCTTCAGGTGGTCAACCCTGACACAAGCGAAGTGCGCGAAGCGGAGGTGTTCGTCGCGACTTTAGGCGCGTCCAATTACACTTATGTTGAAGCCTTCCCCAGTCAAGGGAAGCCCTACTGGTTAGAGGCGCATGCGAATGCGCTCGAACACTTCGGTGGCGTACCACAACTCTTAGTTCCCGATAACCTACGCAGCGCAGTCACCAAAGCCAATCGTTATGAGCCGAGACTGAACGACAGCTATCAAAAACTGGCTAATCACTATCAAACCGCTGTGATGCCAGCTCGCCCCTACAAACCGAAAGACAAAGCCAAAGCAGAGAATGCCGTGCTCCTAGTAGAGCGCTGGATCATGATGCGGCTGCGACACCAAACCTTCCATACCTTCAAAGAGTTGAATCTCGCCATCCGTGAACTCATGAATGAGTTAAATCAGCGTGAGATGAAACAGTATGGCGCCAGCCGCCAAGCGCTGTTCGATAAACTCGACAAACCTGCATTAAAGCCACTGCCTAGGCAGCGTTACCTGTATACCGAAACTAAACGAGCCAAAGTTGGCCCTGACTATCACATCGAATATCGCCGTCATTACTACTCGGTTCCCCATCAACTTGTTGGTCACCATGTCGAGTTGGAAGCCTCTAATCGCCTGGTGCAGATCTACCATCAAGGTAACTTGGTGGCCCAGCATCCACGTAGCCAAAGAGAGCGAGGAAACAGCACCCAACCAGAGCACATGCCAAGCAACCATCAACATCAGAAGTGGTCGCCAGGGCGCTTGCTTAGCTGGGGAGCCAATATCGGCCCAGCCACACGAGAAGTCGTCAATAAGATGCTGAACTCCAAGCCTCATCCAGAGCAGTCTTATCGTTCCTGCCTTGGCTTGCTCAGCCTCAGTAAAACCTATGGCGAATCGCGCCTAGAGCAAGCCTGTAAAGATGCGCTAATGCTGACAAAATCCAATTACACCTTCATCAGCAATTTGTTGAAAAACAATCGTGAAGGACAACTGAGTAAAGACAACACGAGTACGCCAAATCTTGTTCATAGCAATGTTCGTGGCCCGAACAGTTATCACTAGGAGAAAGGATATGAATGCACTGAACGACCAACTCAAAACCCTACGCTTGAGCCATGCAGCGAAAGCATTAGAGCAGCAGCAAGAGCAACTGACCACCTACGCAGAACTGGACTTCGAGGAAAGGCTAAGCCTACTTCTGGAAAGCGAGATCTTGAATCGCAATCAGAGCAAAATCCAACGCTTAAAACGACAAGCCAAGCTGAGAGTAGATGCGCAGCCGAGCCAACTCATCTATAAGGAGGGACGAAACCTCAATCGTAAACAGATGAGCGAACTTCTGACGGGCAGTTATCTATACAAACACCAGAACATCTTGGTTACAGGCCCAACAGGCGCAGGCAAAACGTATCTTGCCTGCGCACTGGCAACCAGCGCCTGTGACCAACAACAAACGGTTAAGTACTACCGATTAACTCGCTTGCTTGACGACCTGACCGCTGGTCGTCTGGATGGTAGCTATCAAAAGCAACTCCAATCGCTGGCTAAGAAAACCTTACTGATCCTCGACGACTGGGGGATGGAAAAACTCACTCAAGAGCATGCGGGTCACTTATTAGAAGTGCTGGAAGAGCGTTATCAAAACAGCAGCACAATCGTCATCAGCCAGTTACCTGTAAGGGAGTGGTACAACATGATCGGCAACGCCACCGTCGCGGACGCGCTAATGGATCGGTTAGTACACAATAGCCATAGAATAGAACTGGGAGGTGAGTCAATGAGAAAACTGGCGCAATCCGATCACTTAGAGTAAAAATAAGAAGAGAGAAAAACGGTAGGATCAGGTGATCGGAATAAACCGAAACAGCCGATCGCAATCACCGAAATACGCACTAACTTCATTCGACGTGTAATTTTACTAATGTTCAAGTGAACACCTTCCTTATGTTTTTTGTACATAAAAATTGGTGTTGTGTTCGATTTGAAATTTGATAGTATGATTACTCCTACATAAGTCATCTATCGCAGTTCTAAGTCTACTTACAACTGTGTTTTGACTAATAAATTAGCCCGCCTCGTGTGGGCTTTTTTATACTCTGCGTTTAATCATCAGACCTCCTTGCTTACATCTCAGAAATACCACATATAGACAAACACAAACAAAACAACACTATATGGTGATTATTTGACTAATAGTATGCCTTCATTTAACGGGAACCACTAACTTTGAGTATTGACTTAGATCAATAAATGCAAAGCAGTGCATAAGATCAATTCACTTTTAGTTGTTCACTTCATAATCATGAGGTAAGTATTGAGAATAACTGATAAAACTTGATTGGCGATGTAGTGAAGTTCAAGACTTATAGACGTAAATGCTCAAAGCAAAACTGAATAGTCCAACGATATTCGTGATAACAAAATCGTACAGGCTAGTGAATGCTATTAGTATAATTACTGGGTTCGAGTGAAAAAGTATTGCGAAGATAAATGAAACAGCGAAGAAGATTACAAGTGTATTAATAGTTTTATCCATAAAGTTTCCTTTTGTATAGATGTGAGAAATCCTCCCTTGAAAAGCATATGCTTTAAAGATCGATACATCGGATAGTTCAATGACTAGCCTAATGTAATTAAAAGGAGAACATTTTGTGGTGGGTTATCTTTTCCTACGAGGAGGAATTGATAACTAAAGGTTGTGCTGCTTAAAAGTTAAGCAATAACAAATGATGGAAATGGTTTTAGGGAACAGACTATTACCCTATAACCAAAGATTGATATTATATACATTAGTGCTTATTTGATGATGGCATAAATCCTTATTATTACCTGTCCATACCTCTATTATACCATTATAAAAACATACGTTTTTAACTATTTTAAAATTAAAACAATTAAAACCCAATAATAACAACAACTTAAAATCGTCCATTTAAAATAATGCTTATTAAAACTCAATTATTAAAATAAATTGCTCTTCTTAACTTTAATAAAGTGGAAGTTTTGTTAATAAAAGACAACGTACGCTTATCTTATTTCGCTAAGTGCTCTCTGACTCCGTTTAAATTGCAATTACTCATCAGTTCTCCCCTTGTTAAAAGAACCCTACCTCTGTTTTAAACAAACGTTGTAAGTCGGTGATTGATAAAAATAACTTGGCTGCAATAACACTTGGTTTATCACCCCTCTGATGCAATTCAATCGCTCGTTTCTTATTCTGATCTGCTGTCATTACTTGTCTCCTTAGTCGAAATATTTGTCATTAATCATGTAATTAACAGTAGTCACACTGATCTTTAAGTGGTCAGCAATTGAACGTTGTGTATAACCTTCGTTCGCTAACGCTTTAACTCGCTCAACAAACTCTGCCGAGTGTTAACGTGGTCGTCCAAGTTGTGATTTTTTAAGTACTGTCATACAGTCTCCTTTGTTGTTTTATATCTATATTTATATCCGTTTTATCAAAACGGTCTAAAAAGCCCTAAAAAGAGCAATTCCTAGGCATAAAAAAGCCCCAACCCTGTTTAGGATTGTGGCTAATCAAAACTCGTACTAGGTCATGACACGATTTTTAATACTGTCTAAAAAATAAAAACTCTTTGGTCTGTTAGTTTTAAATTCGATTTCAGATACTTATTATTGACACGACTTTTAACAGGCGTCTAAAATTAATTTACAACCAATTGATTTTTATAGGAATAAATTAAGTTTAGACATTTCCGGTTATCATGTCAGTACTCTTTCAAACATTAGTGCCTTGTTACACCAGTACCTGTTAGAACATTTTTGAACATCTGTAATAACTCCGAACTAGGGTCAAAAGGTTCTTCAACACCTCGTTGTATTAGCCCTTGTTGAATCGATTTAAACCTTTGCACAGACCAGATATTGGAATACTTCAAAAATACACCAACTTGTTTAGATTGCTTATAGTCTCGGTCAAACAACCCTTGGTTATTTAAGTGCGTGACAATATATTCTACCACTCGTAATTGGGGACGAATCCGTGAATAAAACTCAATATTTTGCATACCATCTAGTTGTTTCACTGCTCGTTTTTCTGCGTCTAACAGCATGTTTGCGTGGGTTGGGTCTACTCCCAGTAAATGAAAAACAGTGTTAAAGCGATTAGCAGATACCTGAATGTTATCTACTTGAACTTGTTCAGCCTTATCATACGACTCTATATTCATTTTCAAGTACTCTGTAAGTAAATCAGAAGCAAGGCAATTGAAGTTATCGTCTAGGCGCGGTGCAGTCTTGTGAGAGTCTGGATACATCAAGTTATAGAGTAAGTTCGCGTGAGTTATATCTATTGTATTATGCTTCGCAGCATGCTCATAAAAACTTTCACGATGTTTGAAGTAATTGCTAAATGTGTTTTGATCTATCGCGATTGATATCTGTTCTTGTATCTGCTTGTAATTAAAGTGCAACGCCATCAAACCGAGCAACGGAATCAAAAAAGCGACAATTTTTAAAGGTAACGCATAGATCTCAATCAACTTTGTGAAGCCTCGATGATCCAACATGATTTCGAGTTCTGATTCATTCAAGTTTGTTGTTATTGAGTAACCAATGAGCAATGCAAAAACTATGAACGAAATCACTACAAACCATACCGACTTTTTGTTTAGCAAACTTTTGTCCTTACCCAACTCTATATACAATTAATTGTTTAATATTATCGAATAACTATCTGCAATAACACAGAACTTTCATGTTTTATGCCCCTTTACTACTTCTTCTTTTGGTCTAAGTCTTGGTATACAAAATTGGTATACATCTCTGAAAAATCTATTGAATTACATAAAAATCATGATAGAGTTCACACATCAATAATGAACAGCATTATTGACTAACCTTTGTGCATTTGTTGCACATTTGTTCCAATGAAGACTGCAGGAGAGTGGTTTTTAACTAAATATTAACATTTAGTTAGATAAA
>NZ_JBGONY010000104.1:0-8081 GCF_041439375.1 Vibrio crassostreae
ATTACCAAACGTGTAAAATTACTTGCAAACTGGGTGGGTCCATATATGACGAAAACTAATTATAATTACAGTCCTGAGGGCTTCTAATTATTTGGTCATTGATAATGCAATGTGTCGTCATCCTCAAGAGCGAGGCTCGAGCGAGTTGGGGATCTTCTACAGTAGGCACAAACAAA
The DNA here is from genome assembly GCF_041439375.1 of Vibrio crassostreae. Taxonomy (GTDB): domain Bacteria; phylum Pseudomonadota; class Gammaproteobacteria; order Enterobacterales; family Vibrionaceae; genus Vibrio; species Vibrio crassostreae_D. Next base: position 177 of record NZ_JBGONY010000104.1, read on the forward strand.
AAAGGTTGACGATATTCGTCAACCTTTGTCATTTTCAGATAGCTGATACGAAATCCTGAAAGAGTGTTCCCTTTCGTATCTCGTATCTCGTATCTCGTATCTTCTTAGATCTTACGTAATCCGGTCAGAGCTTTTTCAAGCCTTGCTTCCATTGGTGCAGAGATATCCATCTTCTCTTCACTACCTGGGTGCGTGAACTTAATGTTTGCTGCGTGTAGGAACAAACGATCCAGACCAACCTTACCCGTGTAAGCATCAAAACGACGATCACCGTAGCGATCATCCCAAGCAATTGGGTGGCCAGTATATTGAGTATGTACTCGGATTTGGTGTGTACGCCCCGTAATTGGACTTGCTTGAACTAACGTCGCATCTTTGAATTTTTCTAAAACTCGAAAACGCGTCTCAGAGGCTTTACCGTTCGGGTTCACGCGAACAATACTGTTCACTTCATTTTTCAATAATGGAGCGTTAACAACCTTACAGCTGTTCTTCCATTCGCCCATGACTAGAGCAAAGTAATATTTTTGAACCGTTTTTTCACGGAACTGTGCTTGAAGGTGTCTTAGCGCCGAGCGCTTCTTAGCAACAAGCAGAATACCAGATGTATCTCTATCGATACGATGCACTAACTCTAGAAAACGAGCATCAGGACGAAGTGCACGCAATGCTTCGATTGCGCCAAACTTCAGCCCACTGCCACCATGAACGGCAGTACCCGAAGGTTTGTTTAGAATCAGCATGTGATCATCTTCATAAATGATGCACTGTTCTAATTCTGAGACCTTGTTGAGTTTCGTGCTTGGCACGTTCTCTTCTGTTTTCTCTTCAATAGTAACTGGAGGGATACGAACTAAATCGCCAGCTTTTAGTTTGTACTCAGCCTTGATACGTTTTTTGTTAACGCGGACTTCGCCTTTACGCACGATTCGGTAAATCATGCTTTTCGGGATGTTTTTTAATTGGTTGCGTAAGAAGTTATCAATACGCTGACCAGCCATATCTTCGTCAATGTCGACGAATTGGACTTGGGTTCTAATTTCGCTCATTGGGCTATTGTATCACTGTCACTTTTGATAATTGAGATTTTCTTAGCTCTATTCCGAACTTATTTATTCATAATCCCTGCCGATCTATCCTCAAATGCTCAATGAAGTTCTATATTTCTTTGATTCTTCGAACAAAAAAGCACCAAGATTCCTGCAAATTAAAATATCAATTGATAAATTATTTATAGACAGTGAGTTAGAGCTATCAAAACCCAAACAAAAACTGTTTTTTTTACAGCATTCCGACAAAGCAGATTGCTGTGTTTACCGACCGCTGCTATAGTTCACAGCTGCTATCAGTGGTTTGACTATTATTTAAACAGCTAACCATTCATAAGCAAGTAAATGAGTAGATAACTCAGATTAGACAGTGCTGCAATCGGCGTAAGACACGGTCAACTGAGTTCCTTATCGCTCTACTCACGTACGCTCATGTTGAGTATTCACCGCCACATCGCGGATCATAGGCTAACTCCCTATGATGACTGACGTGCCCCAGAGCATCCCTCTCCAGCCGGGAGGCTGCACCGATAAAGCCATGGGATCTGGCACCATGAGAAACGAAATAAAGCGATAAGAACAATGATGAAAATAAGAAAAGACAATGAGAATTTCTAAATGAAAAGAATGTTAATTAACGCAACTCAAAAAGAAGAGTTGCGTGTCGCTTTGGTTGATGGCCAGCGACTGTTCGATCTAGATATCGAAAGTCCAGGTCACGAGTCAAAGAAAGCGAATATCTACAAAGGACGTATTACCCGTATTGAACCAAGCCTAGAAGCGGCATTCGTTGATTACGGAGCAGAACGTCACGGTTTCCTCCCTCTTAAAGAAATTGCCCGCGAATACTTCCCTGAAGGTTATACATACCAAGGCCGTCCTAGCATTAAAGAAGTGCTAAAAGAAGGCCAAGAAGTAATCGTGCAAGTAGAGAAAGAAGAACGTGGTAGCAAAGGTGCTGCACTGACAACTTTCATCTCTTTGGCTGGTAGTTACTTAGTTCTTATGCCTAATAACCCTCGTGCTGGCGGTATTTCTCGCCGTATCGAAGGTGATGAACGCACTCAACTGAAAGCAGCATTAAGCACTCTTGAGCTTCCTCAAGGTATGGGCCTAATCGTGCGTACAGCGGGTGTTGGTAAAAGTGCAGAAGAGCTAGAGTGGGACCTGAATGTTCTATTGAATCACTGGGGCGCTATCAAGCAAGCTTCTGATTCAAATGCGGCTCCTTTCCTAATTCACCAAGAGAGTAACGTTATCGTTCGTGCGATTCGTGACTACCTACGTCGTGATATTGGCGAGATTCTAATCGACAGCAATACTATTTTTGAACGTGCACAAGCGCACATTCAATTAATACGCCCAGATTTCATGAATCGCGTTAAGAAATACGATGGTGAAGTACCACTATTCAGCCATTACCAGATTGAAAGCCAGATCGAATCTGCTTTCCAACGTGAAGTTCGCCTTCCATCTGGTGGTTCTATCGTAATCGACCCAACAGAAGCACTGACTTCTATCGATATCAACTCTGCTCGTGCAACAAAGGGCGGCGATATTGAAGAAACAGCACTTAACACTAACCTAGAAGCTGCCGATGAAATTGCACGTCAATTACGTCTACGTGACCTAGGTGGTCTTGTTGTAATCGACTTCATCGATATGACTCCGGTTCGCCACCAACGTGAAGTAGAAAGTCGTCTACGTGATGCCGTTCGTTTAGATCGCGCACGTGTTCAGATTGGTCGTATTTCTCGCTTTGGTCTTCTAGAGATGTCTCGTCAACGTTTGAGCCCATCACTAGCAGAAGCAAGCCACCACATTTGTCCTCGTTGTACAGGTACTGGTGTTGTTCGTGATAACGAATCTCTAGCACTGTCTGTTCTACGTTTGATCGAAGAAGAAGCTCTGAAAGACAACACAGCGCAAGTACTTGCAGTTGTGCCTGTGCCAATCGCTTCTTACCTTCTGAACGAAAAACGTCGCTCAGTAAACCACATCGAGAAGAACCAAGAAGTTAAGATCACTGTTGTCCCTAACTCAGACATGGAAACACCACACTTTGAGGTTATCCGTGTTCGTGAAGGCGAAGAGTTCGATCTACTGTCTTACTTGCTGCCTAACAAGCTAGAAGCTCTAAAAGAAGCAGAAAGCAAAGAACCAGCAGAACAGACTATTCGTCCTAAGAAGATCGAAGAGCCAGCTCTGAAAGGCTTCGCAGCCCCTGCTCAATCAGCACCAACTCCTGCTCCAGCACCTAAAGCTGCAGAAGAGAAGAAAGCTGAGCCAGCAGCGACTCAAGAACCAGGTCTAATTGGTCGTTTCTTCAAAGCTATCGGTAGCTTCTTATTCGGCTCTTCAACTCAAGAAGAGAAGAAAGAAAAAGAGAAGAAAGAAGAAGAAAAACCTAAGAACAATCGCAACAACGGCAACCGTCAACGCCGTGATCGTAACGATAACCGTCGTCGTAACCAACGTGGTGAACGTGGTGATAATCGTAACGAAAACCGCGACAACAAGCGCCGTCGTAAGCCAGCTCGTGATGAGAAGCCTGAAGAGCAAAAAGAAACAGCTCCACAGCAAACTCGTCAGCCTCGTAAGCCAAAGCAAGACCGTCGCAACAAGCCACGTGATGAGCAGAAGCAACGCGAAGAGCAAGCACCATCTAAATTAGCAGAAGAAGGTCTACAGCTAGCGGCAGAAGCACAAGCTGGAAAACCGGAAGCGCCTAAGGCTAAGCCTGAAGCGAAAGCAACTAAGATTAAAGAGCGTCGTCAGCGTCGTAAACTGAACAAGCAAGTTCGCGTTAAAGACCAACAAGCTCAAGCTGAAGATAACGCTTCAAAAGAGCAAGTTGTTGCTAAAGAACTATCTGTTTCAAAAGAACAGTCAGTAGCTCAAGAGCAAAAAGTTGCGGAACAAGTAGAAGCAACTCAAGCGAATGCAGAGCAAACTGAACAGGAAGAGCCGAAACAACGTCGTAACCGTCGTTCTCCACGTCACCTACGTGCAAGTGGTCAGCGTCGTCGTCGCGGTCGTGATCGTCGCCCTAACCCATTCCGCCTACGTAAAGGTGGTGTAGCTTCTCCTGAGATGGCTATGGGTAAAGTGATGCCTCGCTTCATTCCAAAACCTCACCACAAGCAGGCAAAACCTGAAGTGACTGAAGTTCAAGTAGCAGCTGAAGCTCAAACATCTGTTCAAGATCAGAATGTTGCTCTCGAGACGGCACCACAAAGCACAGTAGTAATGGCAGGCGGTTTCGCATGTCCTGAACTTGCAATGGGTAAAGTTATCATCCGCCGTGAAGATGCTGCTGTTGAAGCTCAAGTAACTGAGACTCCTGCTGTAGTTGCAGAAGCACCAGTTGTTGAAGCACAAAAAGTTGAAGCTCCTAAAGCTGAAAGTGCAAAAGTTGAAGAAGCACCTGTCGTAAAAGCAGAAGCTCCTAAAGCGGCACCAAAGGCAGCAGTTGCTAAGAAGCAAGCCAGTTCACCAATGACTAAAGCTCCTGGTCCTCAAGAGATCAAAGAGATTGAAGTGATTGCAGCTCCGTTCCGCACTGAACGTTTTGTATCGAAAGGTGCAGGCAGTCAGGCAGCGTCGAACAAAGCTGGCGCGGCGATGACTAAGCCAAACTACTAGTGATTACTGATAGATAATCGCAAGTAAATAGAATCAAAGGCTGCTTATTAAAGCAGCCTTTTTCATATCTACTAATCGAATAAAAATTAACAGATATATTACTCAAAGTTAGGTTCAACCTTGAACTTAATCACATTTTTGGGTAGCATTCGCGCACTTATCTTTTCGACACTTCGCTATTGCCGCTCTTTTCCATCACTGTTTGGCTACGCAATACACCCGTGTCGGTAAATCCATCTTAAGCATAGCTGAGCAAACATGTTCGAATTCCCACAATTTTCAAAGCACTCTGTAAAGAATGACGTGCTTTCAGGTCTTACAGTAGCCCTAGCTCTGGTACCTGAAGCCGTAGCATTCGCCTTTGTTGCTGGCGTTGACCCAATGGTTGGTCTTTACGCAGCATTCATCGTAGGTTTAATCACTTCTGTCTTCGGCGGTCGTCCAGGTATGATTTCTGGTGCTACCGGTGCAATGGCCGTTGTAATGGTGAGCCTAGTAGCAACCCATGGCGTTCAATACCTATTCGCAGCAGTCATGCTCGCGGGCCTTCTGCAAATTGCGGCGGGTGTATTCAAGTTGGGTAAATTTATCCGTATCGTTCCACACCCAGTAATGATTGGTTTCGTGAACGGTTTGGCAATTGTTATCTTCCTAGCTCAGCTTGGTCAGTTTAAAGCGCCAGACGTAACAGGTGCATTAACTTGGCTACCAAGCGGTCAAATGACACTCATGCTGGGTTTAGTAGCCCTTACAATGGCTATCATCCACTTCCTACCTAAGCTAACAACAGCGGTACCATCTTCACTGGTTGCTATTGTTACAGTAACGGCTTTGGTTGTCGGTCTTGACCTTGAAACTCGAACTGTTGTCGACTTCCTACGTACGATGTCTGGTGACGAAGCTGCAACGCTAGCGGGTTCTCTACCAACGTTCTCTATTCCTGCTGTTCCGTTTTCTTTTGAGACACTACAGATCATACTACCGTACGCAATTATCCTTGCGGCTATCGGCCTGATCGAGTCTCTACTGACACTGACAGTACTAGATGAAATGACAAACACTCGTGGTCAATCTAACCGTGAATGTGTTGGTCAAGGTATGGCTAACGTAACGTGTTCAGTATTTGGCGCGATGGGTGGTTGTGCGATGATCGGTCAATCGATGATCAACGTAAACTCAGGCGGTCGTGGTCGCCTTTCAGGTATTGTAGCGGCAGTTGCACTACTGATGTTCATCCTGTTCGGTTCTGCACTGATTGAAATGATTCCTCTAGCAGCACTTGTGGGCGTAATGTTCATGGTTGTTATCGGTACATTTGAGTGGGCAACCTTCAAGCTTGCACGTCGCGTTCCTAAGCAAGACTTCTTCGTTATCGTTCTTGTTACCGTAGTAACAGTACTGACTGACCTTGCTGTAGCAGTGGGCGTTGGTGTTGTAGCTTCAGCGCTGATGTTTGCTTGGCAACATGCTAAACACATCTACGCCGACACGTCTGTAAACGCTGAAGGCTCTAAAGAGTACAAAGTTAACGGTCCAATCTTCTTTGGTTCAACGGCTAACTTCCTAGAGTTGTTTGACGCATACAACGATCCACAAGATGTGGTCGTTGATTTCGCAAACTCACGCGTTACCGACCACTCTGCAATTGAAGCGATCGATACGATTGCTGAACGTTACGCGGCATTAGGTAAAACACTTCACCTTCGCCACCTAAGCCAAGACTGTGTTGCTATGCTGCACAAAGCAGGTAGCTTAGTTGAAGCGAACGTTGCAGAAGACCCAATCTACAAAGTAATGTCTAAGTAATCTCAGCTGTAGCTTTAAGTTAGATTTAGAAAGGCCGACATTCAATGTCGGCCTTTTTTATACCTGTCGCTCAGCCCTTAGACTTATAACCCAACGACGTACATTGTTTCCACACTACACTGAACGTAATATCGCTTCGCTAGACTCTTCGATTAAGTCCAACACCAATTCAAAACCATTTCCCTCACCATAATATGGATCGGGGATCTCTTGATATTGTGACTCTCCAAAGCTTAAAAATAACGCTAGCTTGTATTGGAGGTGGGCGGGGCACTGGCTCATTAAGTCGTCTAAATTCGCCCTATCTGCCGCGAGTATCAGGTCAAATTCTTCGAAGTCATTACCAACCACTTTACGAGAAGTAATCCCCTTAAAGCTATAGCCTCGCTTCTCTCCTGCAGATTTCGAACGCGAGTCTGGCGGGTTACCTTGATGAAAACCAATCGTCCCCGCAGAGTCGACCACAACGTCAATATCCAGCTGTTGCGCTTTCTTCCTTAGCACCGCTTCACCTGTTGGCGAACGGCAAATATTCCCCATACAAACTACGAGTATCTTTTTCATCCCTAATCACCTGTTCTTCCGATGGTTTTTGCTATCGTTAAGTTAGGCTATGATAGGCGCAATCACAACTTAAAAGGATTTGTTATGTCGACTGAAGACAACAAAGAACAACGCCACAAAGCAAGACAACAGAAAGTAAAAGAACAAGTCGATGCACGTGTGGCTGCTGCCCAAGAAGTCAAAGGCCTATTGTTGGTCATCACGGGTAACGGTAAAGGTAAATCAACATCCGGTTTTGGTACGATTACACGTGCAGTCGGTCATGGTAAGAAGTGTGCCGTCGCTCAGTTTGTTAAAGGCACTTGGGAAAACGGCGAAAAGAACGTTCTCCAAAAGCTCGACGTAGAATTCCAAGTGATGGGTACCGGCTTTACTTGGGAAACTCAAAACAAGGCTCAAGATATCGAAGCCGCACAGCGCGTGTGGAAAGAGTGTCAGCGCATGCTAGCCGATGAGTCGATTGATGTAATTCTGTTTGATGAGCTGACTTACATGGTGAGTTATGGCTACATTGAACTGGATGAAGTGGTACAAGCTCTAAACAACCGTCCGAAAATGCAATCAGTAATCATTACTGGCCGTGGAGCGCACCGCACTTTAACGGACATGGCCGGTACCGTGTCTGAAGTTCGTAATGTGAAGCACGCATTCGAATCTGGTGTTAAAGCGCTTCAAGGCGTTGACTGGTAATCACATTCAACCAGAGATCCCCGACTCGGCCACTCTTCCCTCTCGAGGATGACGACCACCAGACTGGCACGCTCTTAAACAAAGGACGAGTACCTGTCGTCATATATGGACCCACCCAGTTTGCAAGTAATTTTACACGTTTGGTAATAGA
>NZ_JBGONY010000105.1:0-7398 GCF_041439375.1 Vibrio crassostreae
AGACACAAGGGATTTAAAATCCCTCGACGTTCGCGTTGTGCCGGTTCAAGTCCGGAATTATCAAGCCAGCTTAATGCTGGTTTTTTTGTGCCTAAAATTCAGATAAACCTCTCCTCAGAATCCTTTCTCCTGTCTATCTCTTGTTCCCTGTGCAGATTTCCTGTGCGAGTTAAGTGCCAAGAATCTACTGTGTTGATGAGCTGTGCGTAATTCCCGTGCGAGTATACCCATGGCTAAATTTCTGTGCGTCTCTTGTCGTTGTCCTGTCGAGGGAGGAAGTTATATTTTTTCTATTGATTGTTAATTAATGGATGTAACGCATTGATTTATAGCCAAATCACTAGTCTAATGTGATACATAGATTATTGTGACTGTGCTGATTCGTTAGCTTGATAATGAGAGTATAAATATGGCAGATTATAATTTTGAAACCCTTAATGACATGGAGTTTGAAGAATTAGCAAATGACTTAATATCGAAGAAACTTGATACATTTGTTGAGCGCTTTAAACCTGGGAAAGATCAGGGGGTCGATGGAAGATTCTTCACCCCTGATGGTGGAGAAGTTGTAATCCAGTCAAAACATTATCTTAAATCCGGTTATGGCGCACTTTTAAGGCATTGCAAGAATACTGAAGCAGATAAAGTAAGAAAATTAAATCCGGTTAGGTACATTTTCATTTGTTCAATTCCTTTAAGTAGGAATCAGAAAACAGAACTATCTAAGGTTTTTTCTCCTTTCTTACGTAAGCAAGATATCTTTAGTAAAGAAAATTTGAATGACTTACTTAAAGGTTTTCCTGATATAGAAAAAAACCATTATAAATTGTGGTTGTCTAGTACAAATGTCCTTGAAAATTTGCTAAATGCAGATATTGAATTTGACACTCAAAATGAAATTGATGCAATAAAGAGAACATCTGAAAAATATGTAAAAACATCTGCTCATGACAAAGCTAAGAAAATACTAAATCGAGACAATTGCGTGGTAATTCTTGGGGAGCCAGGCATAGGGAAAACTACGCTAGCAAGAATGCTTTGTTATGAATACATGTCATGTAAAGATAGATATGAGCTCGTTTTTGTTGAGAGCGATATAAAAGATGCAAATAGGATGTTCAAAAAAGATAAATATCAGATATTCTACTTTGACGATTTTCTAGGAAGTAATTACCTGAAGTTAATTGAGGATAATAAAGACTCTAGAATTGCAAAGTTTATAGATAGAGTTATCAGTGATCCATATAAGAAATTTATTTTAACTTCTAGAACTACAATTTTTAATCAAGGTTGCCATGCTTCAGAAAAATTACAACGTGCTGAGTTTTCTAGTAGTCGGATATGCATAAATGCTAATGATATTTCTTCGTTGGATAAGGCAAGAATACTCTACAACCATCTATACTTTGCAAAAGATCCAGCGCATGAATATTATGACCATATATCGCAAATATTTGAGAATAAGAGATACTTTGAGGTTATTAGACATGAAAACTATAGCCCAAGGATTATAGAGCTAATTCTAAATAAAAAAAGCCTATCAAGTATAACTGCTGAAAAATATTGGGAATACATTATGGATTCTTTAGACTTTCCTGAAAATGTATGGAATTATCATATTAAAGATCAACTTAATGAATATGAAAAAGTAGTTACGTGGTTGGTGTCTCTTACTAGAAGGATTAGCGAGCCAAGTTTAAAAAGCGCTTTTATTAATGTTACAAACTTGTATGATGATATTTATAATTTCAGATATTCATTGAAAAGCCTTGATGGAGCAATAATAAAAACAGAAACTAAACCAGGTGAGTGTATAGAGTTTTCATTGCAGAATCCATCAATTAGAGATTATGTAATACCAACTCTCTTGAATAATGTGGAACTATTATCAAAATTAATAATTTCAATAGATGAACATTTCTCATTTACTTCAATACCAACCGATATTAAATGCGATAAAATTAAATCGCTATGGTGTAGTGTAATTGAGAAAATAGACTATGAAAATGTAAATACTAATAACTTCAATTTAGGTATAACCTCTCTTGTAAGAATTACATATCGAAAGCCCAGATTTTATTTATATGCTAGTGAAAATGAAATAAATAATTATACGGAAAATTTCACTGTTAAAAAATTTATCCGTGAGTTTAATTTTTTGGTTGAATGGTTTTATGATAATAGAAATGTGAATTCGCCTAATTACTTAGATTTATTGAGTCAGATAGCGGTAGTATCTTCTGCGATTAATAATATAGATTCAATAAATTGGAAGCACCTTTTGAATGGAACATATAACTCTCATTTAGACCATGATGATTTGGTTGAAGTTTCTTCATTATTGTCAATTATTGACGATTATTCAGAAATAGATGATTTACTAAGTGATTTCTCAGAAGAAGTTAATGACTACTGGAGTGGAGAAATAGATAGCAAGATTGACTATGATTTTGACGAGTCAATTTTATGTGAAGGAAGTTATTCAATTTATACGGAAGGTATGGTGCCTGATGATATTGATGAAAATGAAGTTAACTCCCAAGTTGAAGATTGTATTAAAGAGATGATTGAGGAAATACTAAACGAATACTATGTATCTCTATCAATCGAAGATGACATTATTCAAAATGTCGATATTAATGAATACAGTGGAAGAGCTATTGCTTATCTTAAAGATGAATTAAAAGATATTGATGAACCAGTGATTCACATACAAAAAACTGTAGTAGGTAAGCCTAAGAATAATAAATCAACAACAATTAAAAAAACGGAAGTGGATAAAATAAATGATATATTCAATTAATTATTATCGATTTATTCCTCAGGTATAAGCCTATAGGAGGTTATATGTTTTTACTCAAGTTATATTTAACTTCTCAAACAAGGTAATAATTAATTTTACATTCTGTATCGAGTTTGATCTATTGAAAATTCGATATAATCAACATTCAGCAGATTACGCGTTTTGAGCAAGAGTCTAAGTATTTCTATTTTTTTTGTCTGAGATTGTCTTGAGAACTTAAACGTACGCTGCTGTGGTGAGATTATCTGCCTTGCGTTGGTTTCCATAATGCAGGGTGAATTGCGGGTACTCGTGTATTGATAGCGTTATATTTGTTTTTTAATAAGTGATTGATATTAATTGTTTTATTCGGTGTTCTATCAGCTATGGTATCTAAATTTGACGGTGTTTTTTCGCGATTTTACTGAGTTAGTGTAATGGTCATTTTAAAAATTTTCTGGCTTCTAACCAATGTCACTTGTATGAAAGATGTTTTGCTACGAATTGGAACCATCTGGCATCGAGTATAGGCGCAGTACGACCAGGTTTTGAGAACGATGGTATGAGTTAAGGCCACTTGATAGGTCTGAAAAACCAGCCGATGCAATTGGTTATCTACTGTACGAGTAATGCTGTAACAAATAAATCAGGTATGTACTTCTTTAGAGATGTGTAATTTAAACAGAGTCTCTCTACGGAAAACGCCTTAAATATACGACGACGAAACTTCAATCTTTACCTCCTAATGCTCCCTCTTCTAGATTTACTGAAGTAGAATATAGCGTCATAGAAATAACGGTTTTAAGCTTCTTGTTGGCAACAGTGGAAGCAAGAAATGCCTAGTTCGGTTCATTCTAAATGGCAAGACAAACTCAATGTATCTTGGCTCTTTTCCGGAGTTCAGCTCAGCCACAGCGAGAAAATAAGCTCAGCGGATCAAGTTGATGATAGTGGAAGGTATCGATCCAAGAGACTCTGCGACTAAGCAAGAAATTCCAACAGTGTCAGATTACTTACACAATCACTATATAGAAGTTGCGAAAACTCGCATGAAAACATGGCGACATGATGTTCAAGGTCAAATTCCTGTGCTTCTCTTGGCTGTGTCCGGTCTAGTGGGGGGGACTAAGAAGCGGACAGGAAGCCTAAATTAATATCTATTTAAGGATTGGTGTCCACTTGGTTAGATTTAGAAAGTTAATGAGAATATAGAAAACTTATTGACAGTGATATATTGAATCTGTTTATATGAACAGGTGTGTATATAAACAGGTTTGTTATGTTTCATTACTTAAAACTAGCTACGATAACAATATTGCTCCTTACGCCTTTAGTTTACGCTGGTTATCTACTTTTTGATGGACGCTATTGGGGAGCTGGCGCTGTTCTTTTTACCTTTATCTTTTTCGTGTACCTATTGTTCTCAAACTTTGAACCTGAGAAAGAGGTTGTAAGCGCTCTTGGCTTAGCAATTCTAGTATTGGGGGCTGTACAGGTTTTTTCTTCAAGTCCAGCCACAGATTTAGAATTACAGAAAAAGAATATTGCCCTAATGAGCGAAGTATTTAAGACTCAGTATTGTCCATATGATTTGCAACCGGACGATAAAAAAAGAAATATGTTCAGAGAATTACGCTCTGTTGCTTTGAAAAAATGCGTACTACAAAATAATACTGATATGTTGAACTTAACTTTTGAATTGTCAAAAGTGTTACATTTAGATCCGGCAAGTGGTCTTGTTGATGGGATTTATAATGACTTTATCGATGACTCTAAGCCTGCTACGTGCATAGGTTTAGCTAAAATGATGGATAATCTTTGTCCGAATATTTTTAGGACTCAACTTTGACGGCAATATACAACAGATAGTCATTACAACCATTGGTCCTACTGTCGTTACCAACTTTTATTGATTGAGTGACCTAAGCATATCTGATCCTATTTGAGCTTTAATTGTCGGGTGAAGATTTTGTAAAGTCGGTTTGGCTTAGTTTTTATGCGATAAGTCTCTGAGCATATATTAAATCGAGGGACAATTGATAATATCGATTAGAAGCAATAGTACCATCTTGATCAGTTGGTGTGCTTTTGTTCTTTTTGACCAACTAGTCTTAAAAGAATCGAAAAGCTATTAATGAGCTAGATACTGATGAGAAAGTTTTAGATTTAATGGCGTCATGTCACTAGTTAGCGTTTATACACTATGATGGTGTAAGTGTGTTAGTAATTAAGTAAAGATAAGGATATTAATTTCATGACTAAGTTCAGTGTTGCGGGTTTTTTTGGAAGCCTCATTATTGCTGTTATCGCCGGCGTTGCATCAGGTTACGCTACAGTTGGTTACTATGGTGAACAACTTGAAAGAACTAAAACCGAATTGAGACTGGAAGAGATAAACTATAAGAATGAACTCGATCTATTAAAAGATGTATTAGAGCTTGCAGGGACCCTGCACATGGATTCTTCACTTTATCGCGCCGTTGATATAATTTCGCCGGAAAATGAAGAGATACTTAAAGAAGCAAAGGAAAGGCTACCATATAATGTAAGCGAGAGAGAGATCATAGCATTGGAGCGGGAGTTTGCCGCGACGTTGTTTGCTGCACAACCTTTTATAGATAAGTCAGTCTATGAAGATTTTTCAATGTATATGATCTTAATGAATAAATTTATTAGTGATCGTGAAAGTAAAGGTTATTCTCTTGAATTACAGTACAAGGATGCTAGTAAATACTATTTGAGTGCTGTTGAAAAAATACGAAGTGTTTATTAGAATTCATAACATGTTTACTCTATTAATGTATTAAATCAAAGGCCAATTATGAAATTTAAATTAACTTTAACGGTATTTAATACTTTGTCTCGATAGGTTTCCCGAAATAATAAAAATATGGGTGGTATATTAAAAAATTAACCTGTAATGTTTGATGGGGAACTTAAAAATGGAGAAATTCTTTAAATTTACAACAGCAAAAATCACGAGTTTACCGCCTAATAATCCAGACTCACGTTCTACAGAGGCGGAATACAGTTGTTCGGACCTATCAGGTTTCAAGTTATTGGTTGGTAAGAATGGACGTAAAAAATGGCTAGTCAGATATACACTTAAAGGCAAGAAAGGATCTATGTCATTGGGTACTTTTCCTGAAGTACCTTTATCAACAGCACGCAAACAAGCTCAACGAATCAAGTTGATGGTCGGTGAGGGTATTAATCCGAAAGAATCAACGAATAATCAAGAAATACCGTCCGTTTCCGATTACTTTCACAATCATTACATTAAGGTCGCCAAGACTCGTAAGAAAACATGGAAACACGATGTTGCTCGTTTTAATCATTGTTCTGATGTGTGGGATATTGGATACGATCAGTTGAAGGTTTCGCATATTCAGTCAATGATTGCCAAGTTAATGGATAAAGTTCATTGGCGTGGAACCAAGTTTAGTAAAAGTTCTCTGAACCGGATTTTATGTGTTCTCAAGGCGATGGGACGCATGGTTGAATTGGAGTACGGAATCCCTAGTGTAGCGCATCGTGTGAAGTTGTTTCCGGAAACAGGGGCTAGGCAGCGATGGCTTTCACCTCGCGAGATTAAAATGGTTTTCGCAGAGTTAAGACAGGAGGAGTATTGTCCCATTCGCAGCCGTTTTATCATTCTTCTCTTTATGCTGGGGTGTCGAGAGAAGTCCTTGAGAGCAGCTAAGTGGCTGGATATTGATCTTGAGTCAGGAGTGATGCGAATACCTCGGGAATTATCCAAGAGCGGCTATGAACATCAGATTTACCTTACCTCAGAATCAATATCGGAATTCAAAGCCCTTCAGCTATTGCAGAAGGGGAGTAACCCGTTCGTGTTCCCAGGAAACAAGCCAAATTGCTATATCAGCCAGCCCAGATCGATGTTCAATAATATTAAGCAACGATTGAATTTGAAGGATGCTGATCAAATAGTATTCCATACGGCTCGTCACTCGTATGCCGGAGTTTTAATTTCATCTGGTGTTGATGTAGGTGTGCTGAAACAGCTATTAGGCCACCGCTCAATCAACTCGACCATGCGTTATGCGAAGATCAGTTCAGATAAGCAACGTGAATCTGCACAGTTACTTACTCAAGTTATTAGTGAAGCTTAGTCTTTAATTTATCAACATTATCAAGCCCGAACTCAACGAATGAGTTCGGGCTTTCTCATATATGGAGTTTAGAAAATGAAAATAATCACACAATTCAATGAGCTTGATTCATTGCCTCTACCAGGAGTGACGATAGCAGCTTTACGACACCACATGACTGAACCATTCGAATTTGATGATGTAATTACTGCCGAATTCTGGCAAGAAGTTAGCACTAGCCTGATATTAATCGAAGAGTCAGATACGGATGAAACCATTAGTCAGAAACCGGAGAGTGTTCAGCACCTTATTCGTTTTGTACAAAACTACCCTGAAGCAGTTTACCTAATTAACAGTATTGACACGGGTTTTATAATTGCCCTTGCAATCATCACATCAGCAGGGGGCGGCGTTTATTTAGTTAGTCCAACATCAAATACATCTCACCCTGGCTTTGTTTCCTAATTGGATCTCAGATAGAAACGGCCAGTATGGGTGATTATT
>NZ_JBGONY010000106.1:0-7343 GCF_041439375.1 Vibrio crassostreae
CAGAAGCAGCTAAGGGAAGTAATAAGCGTGGGCCTGCGTCGAAATTGCAACAGCAAATCGAACAGGTAAGGCAATTGCCAAGAGCAAAGCAGCAGTTTGTGATGGAGATGCTAGATACGGTGATCCAACAAGCAGCGCATTAAAAAGCCCGCTGGTGCGGGCTTTGAGGAGGTTATTTAATAGTGATATTACTAATTGGAGTACCAGGCGGCAACCCACGAACTTTTTCAAGTAACTGCCCTGATATACCCCAGTACACCTCAAGATCAATTAATTCCAAATTTGCAACTATATCTGCTCCACCTAAAAACAGCGGCTTTTTATAGCCAACACATTGTGAGGAAGCAGGAGGTTCATTGCCTGTAGCCAACCATTCACTGAAAAACTCTACAGCAAGCGCTTCATTGGTGTAATTCACAAGCTCATCTTCATGGAATTGAGCAAAGTTAACAGGTATTTCCAATGCTTCCCCCGTACCAGGCTCAAACATCAAAACCAATGGCTCCCCAGCTTCTGAACGACCTAAATCAAGTGCAAATTGTCGACCCAGCCAATCATACCCAAAACAGAAAATTCTCTGAGAAAAACTTGGGAATGCTTCACTTACGATTTTATTCCACTTACTAATATTCTCAAAAGAATGAATCCTATATAAGCCTTGATTAAATGAGCTGCCAGAGTAGCTAGAAAAAAACTCTTCTAGGCCTACCGTATTAATTGGAAAATTAAAAGATGATGCTTGTTCTCCACCTTTTAATTCGTCTTTCTTAAATTTCGATAAAAAACTTTCAAACATCTCAAACTCTCTTTTAATTAATATTCACTTTGTCGATAACTGTACCTAGGGGCAAGTTCTTTATTTGGTGATGGATTTGAGAACCTAAGCTTCTATTAACACTTGAGTCCAATGGAGACATATTACTTAAGGTATCTGATCCACCTAACTGTAATTCATGCACATGATCAACATCGTGTCCACTTGGAACCGAGTTTCCTGCTCGTTTATAACGTGATGCAGCAGATGTTCCTGATCTTTGTGATTGAGTTACAACGGTGTTTGCGTCACATAACGCTTGGCACTTAGCATCTGCTGCCGCTTTCTGTGCAGCAGTCCAGCCTTTTTTGTATTTCAGATTAAGATCTACACTGTTTGTAACACATCCCTGAGACTTAGCCTTATTTTTACTGCTCTTAGCCTGTTTCTTAGCAGCATCTTTCGTTTTCTTCGCGATATCCCTTAAGAGCTTTTTAAGGAGCGCTCGTGCCGCAACAGCAGCCATTGCAGCGGCAACTGGGTTTCTACCATCCGGATCTACATACCCTAGCGGATCACCATTCACATAAGCATAGAGGTTGATCCCACCTTGTTCTTGTAGTGGGTCGCGGTTAAGCCAGCGGCGCTGGTATGGCGAATAGAACCGATAGCCAAAATAAACTAACCCACTCGCAAAGTCACTGCGTTTCGTAGAGTAACCAAAGGGTTGATCACTAAAACTGCCTCCTTCGACTTGCCCATAAGGGGTGTATTGGTAGCTCTCAACAACTTGACCAGACGAGTTTAAAACTTTTTGAACGTGACCTAGATGGTTATAAACATAGGTATAGACATCGTTATTTGTTTTCGCGACCAGTAAACCACCGATACCACCTGGCGCTGACTTGTCCCAAGCGTATTCTTGAACTACCTCCCCTTGAGCATTACGTTGTTGAAGCTCAACTAACCCATAACGAACAAACTGCTTCTCCTCGACCAGCGCTTTGTCTTTGTACAACTGGTATTGGGCCAACATATGGTCATGCGCGTAAGCAAATTGCTCACGATATTGAACGTTATCACGCGTAAAGTTCAGCGTTGTTAATCGGTTTTCTGCATCGTACTTCGCTTCAAAAGGCACGCCATCAGCTAAAACACCTTTGGTAGGGTTACCGTCTTTGTCATAAACAAACGCGTTGGGCTCCCCATTCCACTCAGTAATCTGATTGAGAGTGTTATATCGTGCAGAGGCTGCCAGCTTAGGTAATACCCAAGCTGGCGTTCCCGTTTGCTCTGCTAATTGTCCCGCTTCATCAAATCGGTATTGATAGTCAACCAGCGTGGTATCTTTACTCTTGTAAGTGATGGCACTCAAGTCACCCAACTCATCCAGCGTCGTCTCTCGCGTTATGCTATTAGGCAAAGACAAACTTGTAGAAAGCGCAAGCGGTGAGTAATCATACTGCTGATAAAAGCGTTGTCCCAGTGCATTAATTTCAATCACACGCCCTAAGTCATCGTATTGATACGCCGTATTTAATGTCTTTCCAACATACAGCTCTGAAAGTAAATCGAGACGGTTATAGGTTAACCGTATTGTATCACTCTCTCTTGGGCCGTCAATTTCAGAGAGACGCCCATTATTTTCATAACGGTATTGGGTGTGCCCTAAAGCATCTTTAGTTCCGCTAAGCAGACCGAGCTCGTTGTAGATGTATTCAACGCTTGGTGTTTCGTCACTGTAGTCAATCTTATAGAGTTGTTGTTTCTTATTAAAATGGAAGGTTTTCGTGATGCCCCTAGCATTCGTTACTTGCTTTATTCGACCTTTATTGTATTTGTATTTTAAAACACCGCCATCGGGATAGGTTTTCTTACTTAGCATCCCTGAGTTTGTGTATTCAAAAGATGTTTGGTTTTGATGTTGATCCGTCAATGAAGTGATCTGACCGCTTTTAGAGCGACCAATTTTAATACGTCCTTTTGCTGGGTTGATCACTTCCGTCAGTTGCTTTTGGGCATCATATCGATATTGGTAATCCCGACCGCCTGGTAATGTTTCTTTTTCGAGGACACGAGGACAACTGCCAAACTGTCGCTGGGTCGTTCGATTCGCAGCATCTCGGGTCTGAATTAAGGTGTTGATGTTGTTGTATTGGAAATGCGTTTCGTAATCTGAAGCATCTTTGTTTGAGATCACTCGCCCTATCTCATCATATTCGTAACGACTGATGATCTCCGAACCAGCGCGTATAGACGTAACTCGCCCTTTTGCATCACGCTCCAGTTTAGTTGTGACACCATTCGCGTCTGTAGCCGAAATCAAGTTACCATTTGAGTCATAACCATACCCCGTACTTAACCTATCCACATCGGAATACTGGGTAACACGGTGCTTATCATCGTAGGTAAATCGTTCATCACCAAATGGACTGGAGATTTGAACTATATCGAGCCCATTGTCCGCATAAGTCAATTGCGTTGACTGACCAAGTGAATCAACCTTTCGCGAGAGTTGACCAGTTTTTGTCCACGAGTACTCGATCTTTTGTCCAAAGGGATCTGTTACCGATTTAAGCTTGTTGTTGCTGTAGTATTTATAAGCAACACTTGCACCATCTGGATAAGTAATTTTTGAAATTTCACCACTACGACCGTTTGGCACCACAAATTCATAAACTGTTTTCGGGGTTTTAGTGTGCGAGTTGTTTTTTGAGCTGCCGTATTCTTGATAATGATCAGCATCTACATACCAGGACTTTTTGTGGTAGCCATCGAAATAATATTCCTCTTTCCCCCCAGTCGGCAAGGTTACAGTAATTCGGTAGTTTTCCCACATCGCAGTACCCGGAGCGTTGTAGGCATTAAAGTTGTTTTTTATACCGTCAGCAGGCTCAATATTGAACTGTGTTGTGCCTTTAGCGTCAGTCAACGACGTAATCAAGTGGTCTTCACCATAGGTGAGGGACGCACGATAACCTTCCATATCGGTCAAAGCGATTAAATTACGAGCTTCATCATATTCAAATAACGCATAACGACCGAAAGGGTCATCGACTCTTTCAATCAAACCCAATAAGTTGTAATGCAAGTGAGTAACACGCCCCAATGCATCCGTTACATTCGTCATCTTGGCATTTTCATCGTAACCAAACGACACTTGATGACCAGCGTTATCTACTTCCGCAAGCAAAAAGTTTTGCAGCGCTTTCGTGCCTTCAGGTACACCATAGATTCGTTGTGAGCCATCCGCATAAGTGAGTGACCATTTCCCGTGTTCATCATGAGTTAACGATGTCGATGAATAGCGGTCTGATTGGTATTCTCCTTTGCTGTTTTGTACAAATACACTTTCACTACCATCCGTTTCAAAAATAGTAACGGCACCACCGGGGTCAACAACTAAATAAGACGCATAATTGAACATCCATCGATGTCCAAAGGGCTCATTTTGTGCGAGGACACTTTGCGTATTGTAGCTCAGCTTTATCTCAACACCTGGACCGACAGTGTTGTCATACCATAATGGCGTGTCTGTCATATAGAGGTTGAGGTTAACCATGTTGACAGACCAAGTAGGCGCGCCTCTGCCACGACAGCTTTTGCCTGCGTTACTGCCTTCCTTATTAGGAGCGTTATCATCAGGCTCTGAACCAGGTTTCCCTCCCTCACTCGGAGGACGCTGGATACCACAGCATCCCCCATGCGTCGATTTTGCGTCTTCAAGAGACAGTAACGTCCCCACCTGTGGTGTCGATATTTTGGACAATAAGATAACGTTACCTTGCCACTCCTTCTCTAGCTGCTCTGCTGAGAATTGGAAGCGTCGATTCATCTGCGGATCTACAATATGAAACTGCCCGGCTTCAACTCTCTCAAGCACCCAGTAATGCCCTTTGCCACCAGTGGTAGCTCGGCTAATTTGCAAGATAGCAGGCTCTGTTAGCTCAGCTAACTCAGCAACAGTGGCTTTAACTGCGAGTGCATGATATCCATATTGGATTGCTAACTGCGTCAACTCTTCTATACTGAAGCCTTTTGTCTCATCAGCTGGTAAATAAGCAAGCACCTTTTCAGACTCATTGAAATGACCCTCACGACTGAGTAAATAAGAGAGAGCACGTGTTCCACAATCTAATAGCCCACCGGCATCTTGCTCAAGAAGAGATAACTTTCGAAGCCAAATGGAGGCATAAGTTCTTAAACGCCAGTCAGGCGCTTGCGTCGCAACATCAGCAAACAAGCTTTTTGCTTCTTCGGGATTATTTTCCATTAACCGCAGTACAGCCAAGCGACTCTTCGCTTTGGCAACCATTTTCTGAGCCCCGGAATAGTCAGAATCTTGATTTGCTTGAATGACTTCATTAAACAACTGACTTGCTGTTGAATATTGCCCCGTAAAGCGCGCATTACATGCCATATGTAAGGTTGCTTCCGACGCCCAAGCACTGTTGGGATATTGTTTCCTAAAAACGTCAAACTCCGACGATGCCGACGCATAATGGTGTTTGTTCCAATTCTGGATAGCTTGTCCAAAAGCTAAACGCTCTTGCTCATCATCGTTACTTATTAGATCCATGAGATGAAAGGAATTTGGGTCGACTTTATCCTCAACAGGGTAAGTGGGAGATAACACGCCACCCAGCTGTCCAGCCTCACTCAATTGTTGATGCGTTGGAGGCGTAGATAAGTCCATTTCTGTTAACGCAGGAGAAACTAGCCTTGTGTCTAATGTCTGAGTCTCACTTCCACAGCCGACTAGACCGACTGAAATCGCTAACCCCAGCGCACAGATGTAGTAACTACTCATTCCTAATATCCTATTCATTTGTTTTTGTTTTGATAATGTTCAATTCTGATAACTTCATATCAAACTCGCCCGTCGCCACGTTCTCTACCCACAACCCGCGGTAACGACTGAAGTCGTAATACGCCAACAGCTCTGCCTCACCCGGCTGAGGCGGCGTCAGCATATAACTTTGCACATCACTGCCATCCAGTGCTCGAGACCATACCTGAATGTCATCCAACTTCGCATCCTGAAAATCTGAAGCACCTTTTGACCTATGCACCGCACCAAACAACAAACTACGCAAACTGGCTCCTTTAAATGTTGCGGAATTTTCTCGTTTGACTTCTTGACCATTGAGGAACAACACACTCTGAGATGCATCTTTGTCAAATACCGCAGCCAAATGCACCCATTTATCGACCTTGATGTCATTTTTACCCGTTATTGGACTGTCACCAAGTCCAGCTATCGGCTGGCTACCATTTAGCCCCACATAAAGACGATGATTATTCTCATCATGCACACCCGAGAATTGATAATTGCTACCCAGCGTATTGAAGTTCACCCAGTACATTAAGGTCATGGAGTGCTCACCCGAAGGTACAAGCCCTGTGTAACCAAACGCCTTCTTATTCATCACATCCAAAAGGTGTTCACCAGTCACCACTGACTCACCTTTCTCTTGCGCCAAGGTTGTCTGCGCCTGAGCGTACTCGCTCCAGCGATTAAGGCCTTGCTCATTCAATGCAGTAATATCGATGTGTTGAATGTCCCAACCCTTTGCGTACTCATACGCATCATCGATACCATCACCGTCGGTATCTGAGTTACATGGGTCGCTAAGGTGACGACCAGTCTCTGCTCCCATTTCAATGCCATCTAACAAACCATCACCGTCACTGTCAGCGTTATTGATATCTGTACATAACGCCAACTCTTGGCGGTCAGTTAGACCATCACCGTCACTATCAGACTTCGCCTCTTGTGTTGACAACAAATCAGGCTCAGACAGCTTCATATCAAACTCGCCCGTCGCCACGTTCTCTACCCACAACCCGCGGTAACGACTGAAGTCGTAATACGCCAACAGCTCTGCCTCACCCGGCTGAGGCGGCGTCAGCATATAACTTTGCACATCACTGCCATCCAGTGCTCGAGACCATACCTGAATGTCATCCAACTTCGCATCCTGAAAATCTGAAGCACCTTTTGACCTATGCACCGCACCAAACAACAAACTACGCAAACTGGCTCCTTTAAATGTTGCGGAATTTTCTCGTTTGACTTCTTGACCATTGAGGAACAACACACTCTGAGATGCATCTTTGTCAAATACCGCAGCCAAATGCACCCATTTATCGACCTTGATGTCATTTTTACCCGTTATTGGACTGTCACCAAGTCCAGCTATCGGCTGGCTACCATTTAGCCCCACATAAAGACGATGATTATTCTCATCATGCACACCCGAGAATTGATAATTGCTACCCAGCGTATTGAAGTTCACCCAGTACATTAAGGTCATGGAGTGCTCACCCGAAGGTACAAGCCCTGTGTAACCAAACGCCTTCTTATTCATCACATCCAAAAGGTGTTCACCAGTCACCACTGACTCACCTTTCTCTTGCGCCAAGGTTGTCTGCGCCTGAGCGTACTCGCTCCAGCGATTAAGGCCTTGCTCATTCAATGCAGTAATATCGAAGTGTTGAATGCCCCAACCCTTTGCGTACTCATACGCATCATCGATGCCATCATTGTCTGTATCTGAGCTACATGGGTCACTAAGGTGACGACCAG
>NZ_JBGONY010000107.1:0-6898 GCF_041439375.1 Vibrio crassostreae
ATAATCACCCATACTGGCCGTTTCTATCTGAGATCCAATTAGGAAACAAAGCCAAGTTAAGAAGGACTTTTGCAACAGTGACTGTTGATAAACTTACCTTGCGCGTAAGAAGTGCCTTATTGGTGCGTGCGAAATGTCTTATTTTCGGGTGGCTATGAGATGGTTGGTGCTATTTTTAGTATATAATACAAAAGCTTATAATAAATCCATCATATGCTTATATTTGACGGCATGTTTCCTGTAGGCGATTATATGGAAAATTTCTGTCATTGGTTATCTGTTAATGTCATACAAAAAACTGTTAGTCGTATTAGCTTTTTTATGTTTACCCCTGCCATCCTTAAGTAAGGATCTTATACCTAATAATGAGATAAAGCCTTTAGAAAATGGTGAGTTACTTAAAGTTGGGGTGATGAATGGATTCAATGAAATAGAATTGGATTCCTTAGAGGAAATTTTCAATAAAATTGGATTAGATGTAGAATATGTAATTTTTGATGAAATTAATAGTTTAAAGAATAATTTAAATCATAAGAAAGTTGATCTGGCGTTATACTTTAAAAGAACAGGAACTCTAGATGATAAATCATTATATTCAGTCCCAATCTTAAAAAAAAGTGTGGCATATTGGTCTATTTCAACCTCAGAAGTTAAAAAAAATGGCCTATGGGCCTGCGTTGTGGGAACTATATACTGTAACATTTTAGAGTCAGAAAATATTCAAAATTTCCAAAAGTATATTAGTATAGATAGTGCTATGAAAAGCGTTTCATCAAAAGAAATAGATGCTGTACTAGCAAGTTATGTTACATTGAGTAAGTTTTTAAATAACTCCGATGAATTAAGTGGAAATCTACAATCACCAGATTGGGGAGGGAGTGTAAATTTGACGCTTTTTTCAAAGAAGGACAACGTCAGATTAACAAAAATTGTTGATGAAGTAGTAGGGAATTTAAGGTCAGATCGGGAAGTTTCCATTAACGATAACAACAACTATTATTACACTTTAGAAGTAAACAATAACAAATACAAAACTCGTAGTGATCATGTCATTAAGTATTCATTTGATGATGATGTATTCCCTCTTCTTTTTCGTAATCAAAGCGGCAATTTAACTGGTTATTTATATGATATATTAAAATTAATAGAAAGTAGAACTGAACTAGAGTTTAAGTACATTGCTAATGATAATGGTAAAAGTCTTGTTGAAATGCTTACTTTGGGGGATATAAATCTAATACCGTTTACTTTAAGTACCAGTGATTACTTTGGGTTGGCTAGTTCTACAAATCCGGTCATTTCATTTCGTTATTATGCATTATCTTTAGCAAAAAGTGTGTCAATTACTAGCGTGTTAGAAGGTGTTTTACTTGCACAAGGTAAAGAAAAGCTAGGAATAAAGACGCAAGTTTTTGGTGAGAGTGTTTTACTTTTTTCTAATCCTAAATCTATCTTACGAGCACTTGAGTCTGGTGAGATAAAAAAAGCTTACATAAGAGAGGACCTCGTCGACATAATTGCTTCGTCTGATGCGACAGATGATTATATCGTTGATAGGAAAGATTATAGAAGTGTGGATGCAACAATGGCCGTTTCAAATGACAATAAATTATTGTTAGAATTATTGAATAGTGCATTTAAAACATGGGATTCTAATGAGATAAACAAAATAAAGAACTCTTATGACCCCTTTAACGTTGTTTACGGAGTTGATTATAAACATTTCATCAGGATTATTGCAATATTATTTATATTGATAGCGGTAGCTGGTGTGTTAATATATTTAAGGCAGAAGAATTTAAATCTTCAATTTATAATAAAAGAAAATGATGCGAAAAATTTCGAATTAGAAAAAAACTTCCTTCAATGTGTTATTACTCAATTCCCGTCTCAAGTGTTCATATACGATGACACAGACACATTATTACTTTCTAGTTGTAAGGAGTTTCAGAGTGGACGTTGCGATAGTTGCCTTATACGTTCTACTAGCGACTCTAACGAATTTTTACAGACGAAGGAAAATAGAAGGGACGTGTTGAATAACGGTAATACTATAAATTATACTTTAGATGTAAATAACTGTGCTATGAAAATGGAAACCGTTGAATATATTTGTATGCGCATAAAAGCTAATAACAAAAACTATGTATTATCAATAATTACTGATATCACCGAAAAAAAACTCCAAGAAAGAGAATTAATAACCGCCAAAGGAAAAGCAGAAAAGGCGATATCAATACGAGATAAATTTTTAGCTTCAATGAGCCATGAGTTGAGAACTCCAATTGCAGGTATGGTTGGTCTATTGGAGATGTTGTCAAACCGAATTTCAGATGAAGAAAGTCGAGTGTTACTATCAAATGTTTCCACTTCAGCTCGCCAACTTAACGTTCTAGTTAACGATATACTTGACTTCTCAAAAATAGACGCTGGTCAATTAAAATTAGAGCCTAGGGAATGCCATATTTTACGTGAAACTGGAGAGGTTGTAAGGTTACATTTAGCTGCAGCTCGTGAAAAAGGTTTAACATTAAAATATAACTTTTCACCGACTCCTATTAATATCATATCTATTGATTCACTTCGATATGCACAGATCCTTAATAATCTCTTGTCTAATGCTATCAAATTTACTGATAAAGGAAGTGTATTAGTTGATGTTTCTATTGATAATGATAAGATTTTCATTTCTATAGCAGATAGCGGCTGTGGAATGTCGCATGATAAGCAAAAAATCATATTTAGTCCATTCGTACAAGCTGATAACTCAATTGCAAGAAAATATGGTGGGACTGGCTTAGGGTTAACTATTGTTTCAGAATTAACAAGTCTGATGAAAGGAACTTTAAAAGTTTCAAGTTTGGAAGGGGTCGGGACAAAAGTAGATTTGGAATTAAGTCATGAATTTGTCTCATATTATGGGGAATTATTATCTGGATATTATATTCACTATAAGAGCAATTTCGAAATTATTTCAGAATGGCTCTCTGTTTGGGGTTGTAATGAGAATATATTAAATCCAATTAACAAAGTCCTAATCAGTGATATGGATAATGTATCATTAAGCAAAGAGTTTGATTGTACCATTTTACTTGATTCGGAAAAGGTAGCATTTAAAGAAACTATAGGTACAAAGACAAATTTGAGTATCAAGCCATTTTTCCCTGATTTACTTTTAGATACTATTTTACAAGTTGCTAAACCTAACAAAGAAAAAATTATACAGACTAAGAGATCACTTAGTATCCCTGTTCTTGTAGCTGAAGATAATCCAATAAACCAGATTGTTATTATAAATCAATTACGAAATTTAGGGATAGAAGCAGAATTAGTAACAAACGGAAAAGAAGCTCTAGATGCTTTGATGACAAAGCCTAATTACTATCGTTTGTTGATAACTGACTGTCATATGCCCATCATGGACGGTTTTGAGTTAGTGAGGAATGTTAGGGAAATGACTCCTGATTCTCATTTTCTGAAAATTATCGGTTGTACTGCCGAAGATTCTAGAGTTGTACATGACACCGCAAATTTGGTCGGTTTTGATAAAGTATTATATAAGCCTTACGGGATTGAAAAATTATCAAGAATTATCAATGACTTAATTCCAGATGACCACTGGTTAGATCATGTTCCTGAATCAGACGTCGAGCAAATGAGAAGCTTATTTATATCTACCATGACTGATGATTTAATAGAGTTGAAGAAAGAAAATAGAGATAACCTTAAAAGGATCGCGCATAAAATTAAAGGAGGAGCTTCTATATTGGGTATCGAATCAATCGTTTTATTAGCTCAAGAGCTCGAAGATGGAATTCATAGTCCTAAAAATAAAGTTATTCCAACATTAATAGAAGATTTAATTAATGATGTAAATAATCATATATATAGTGCCAAACACTATATACGGGGGAGTAAATGAAAATTTTATTATTGGATGACAACCCTTTAGAGACAGAAATAATAAAGTCCAAACTTAATCAATACGATTTTTATGAGATATTATGTTTTAATCATGCGAGTTTGGCTTATGAATACTTAAGGCATAATTTTGTGGATTTGGTCATAATTGATCTTGATATGCCTGAGGAAGATGGTTTACTTGTATTATCCAAACTTAGTGCAATTAACTTTGAGCAACCTTTGTGTATATTAAGTGGTTTGGGAGAAGATATTATAATCTTGGCAGAGAAAGTCGCTAGATTATATGGTTTAAACATTATATGTTCTAATGTTAAACCAATCAATGATATTGCATTGAAAAAGGTAGTTGAATGTGCGGCTAAATTAAAATCAAAGGTTGATTCAAATGATTTTGTCTCAAATATCTCATCATATTCATTAAAAGAGATCATGAGCGGAATTGAACGTGATGAGCTTATTGTCCATTATCAACCTCAATATAGTTTTAACTCAAAAGAACTGGTTTCTTTTGAAGCTTTAATTCGTTGGGATCATTCTAGTGATGGATTGTTATATCCAAAATCTTTTATGCCAATGCTAGAAAAAAGCGGTAATACAAGAGTTATTTTTAATGCTTTGTTTAATTTGGTAACCTCAAAAATTGCCAAATATCCAAGTGAATTAAAATTTTCGATAAATATATCATCCAAAGACTTATCTGATGAGACGTTTGTGGGGTACATATTGGATATATTAGACTCAAAAAAATTGTCTCCTGATCGATTCACATTTGAAATAACTGAAAATATAGCTTATGAGCTTGAACCTATAATGTTACAAAATATCACTAGATTAAAAATTAACGGATTTGGACTATCTATTGATGATTTTGGTATTGGTCATTCCAATTTGATAAATTTGGTTGAAATACCATTTACAGAGTTGAAAATAGATAGAAGGTTTGTAAAAAATTACTTGCTCTGTCTAAAGCATAAGCATGCATTAGAGTTATCTGTAAGTTTAGCTAAGAAACTAGGGTTGATTGTTGTAGCTGAAGGTATTGAAGTTTACGAGGAATACAGTGCGATGAAAAACCTAGGTGTTGATATATGCCAAGGGTATTTAACTGGAAAACCTGATTTTATAGAGAATATACTTAACTTTAGATAGCATTGTTACACTAAAACAACTTTTTCTATCGACAAGGTTAGGTGATATTATTGGAAATAGAATCTCGATTATATAAGTTCATTACATTTTAGATACATGACGTTTTCGCTCCAAAGAGGCGTTGTTGCTTAAATCAGTTGAACCTTTTCCAAGATCTGCGATCTTATCCTTTGTGATGATTAGAACGGTGATGACATGGGTAAAGCGGAAAAGAAGATAACTAACTGGGCGGAATACAATAAGGCTCTGTGCAAGCGTGGTAGAGGTTTCCAGTATTCTGATACCGCGATTGAAACTGCCTTGATGATTAAGGGAATTTTCTCTCTTCCATTACGTGCTCTTTAAGGCTTTATCGATTCTATCTTTGAGTTATTGGATGTTCCACGGACTACACCTGTATCAGCAAACGCTCGAAGACAGTTCAGGTCAAATATCGCAATCGTATTGATAACCCAACGGTGGAACAAGCCTTTGTTTTTGTTGCCGCTTTACGTACAGCTTCATCAACAAGTGTGACTATTTTAAGCCGTTCTGAGATAGGAATCAGTCTTCCTCGTTGGTTTCCCTGAGGGCATTGAACTTTTCCCACAAAACCAGTAGCGCAGCCGTTTCAGCAAGTGCTTTCTCTTTACGTGCCAACTCCCTCTCCAACGCTTTTACCTTTCTGCGTTCCTCACGTAACTGCTTATTTTCTTTGTGTGATATTGAAGTCGATGTTGTGCTCAGCGCCTTGATAGATAGTGCTCGCCAGGCTTTAACGTCATCGACAAATAACCCTTTAGACCTACAGTATTCAGCTAACTCGCGTTCAGACATTGTTGCAGTTTCAATCACTATGAAAAATCTCTGCTCCGCTGAATAATCAGTAGTAGTATTTTCTAACGGCGACTCTGTAGACAATAGGCCGCTTTCAGCAAGTTCATTTCTCCACTTAGATATCACGGAAGGACTCACTTCTAATTCTTTAGCAATTCTTCGATGAGACCAATTATACGGTGGTAATAACCAAGTTTGACCTTTCATTTTCACATCAATTGGAACTGGATTAGCTGGTATAGTTATCTCCCTAAAAATCTAGGCGACAACTATGCTGGCACAGAGAGGAAATGACTGATCGTAATGCTCCGAAATATGTATCATATCAGCGACGGTTCGCGCTCATGCTGATCCGTTACTGGCCTTATGTACTTCTCGAATTAAGCTGCGGAGTTTGGCTTTTTCAGGACTAATGACATCAGGCCGCTTTCGCCAGTACTTATAACTACTACGATGAACATTGAACACATCACACAACGTTTTACGCTATAGCACTTCCTGAGTTTCTCGATTATTGAGAACTGTTCAGAGAGTCCGACATCAAGAGAGCTGTTGCACTTTTTAATATTTTGTTTTGCTCTTAAAGGCGAGCTAGTTTCTTTTTCAACTCACGAACCCACGTATCCATTGTGGATTTACCAACGTTCATAGCTTGAGCTGCTGAAACAACAGTATAGTTTTGGTCGAGCGTGAGTTGCGCAGCCTCTACCTTAAATTCAGCACTAAATATTCTTCTTTACGTTTTGTCATTGTGTTACCTATTAACTTATGAGGTGATGATATTACCTCTAATTAGGTGGCTAAATTTACTATGCCACTACATCCATGTTCGTTAAATTGTCCGCATTACACTTTTAGTAGCCGAAGAACCAAGCAAGTTGAGATTTCATTTAAGACAAAAACGAGAGGGGCGATGCAACACTTAGCCATTGATGCGACTGGTCTTAAGGTTATGGCGAAGGTGAATGGAAAGTAAAAAACACGGGACAGATAGTAGGAGTAGTGTCTC
>NZ_JBGONY010000108.1:0-6740 GCF_041439375.1 Vibrio crassostreae
AATAATCACCCATACTGGCCGTTTCTATCTGAGATCCAATTAGGAAACAAAGCCGCTAATCAGAGCCACTTTCCAGAAGTAAGAGCAAAACTATTGAGGGAGTACCCACCATTGCGTCACTCACATTTAGAGTGTGGGACATCATATTTACCATAAAGGCACTAAATAAGGACTAGTTATTGATTTCTAGTCCTATAGAGCAGTTACGGTTTAGTTCTTACAACCGTTTTTATCACATGTGATTTTACTGTGTGAATCGATCCAATGAGATGCTTCTTTCTTAGTGTCAAACCCGCAGCCAGTAGATCCTCCTTTTCTTCCTTTATGAACGATTCCTGTGGGGGTATGTTTAACTGCCATAAATGAACTTCCTATTTATTACCTGTATTGGTATTAATATCTTATATCTAAATTTAATTGCAAAATGTGCACCTTGTTGCTTATTTGGGGGTGACGAAAGGTAAACTCTATCTTTGTGAGCAACTTCATAGAAGTGTTGGAGCTGTACCTGATAAAGATAGTGTTTTAATACTGACTATTTAACTTGGTTCGTTGGTTCGTTGGTTCGTTTTGGTTATGAGATCACATAAGTTAGGCTGTAAGTGTTAAGTTTATGGAGAGTTCTGTGACAAAAAAAGACGATATTTATATTCAAGTACTTAAATATGCAGTTGAAAATGATGGCCCTTTTGATTTGACTAAGATGTTTAAAGAATTACATGTTACTGAAGACCAGAAGGTTATGCTGTTGCAGCAAGTTGAAATAGGAAATGTTCTCGCCCACCGAATGACGACCGTGGGGTTTAATCGTAGAGTCGAAAGTTGTGAACAGATAAAGGTGTGGTGTTCGGCTATTGACCGTTTTCGACTTCTAGAATATCAAGAGCTTCAGGAAGCGCGAGAGAGCTCTAAATCTGCAAGTCGCATGGCTAGAATTGCGATACTCATATCTATAATTTCTTTTTTTAGTGCAGTTGGTATTTCTCTGTATCAAATATCAAGTCCGATAATACTACCTGAGCACTTTTGGGATAGGCAGGATGAATTTATTAAAGCACTTGAGACTAAAGTAGCAGAGTCATTAAATAATCAAGATTCGTGAGGAGGGTAAAGTCCTGATATTTTTAGTTATTTCCCAATGTGTTATAAGCCGATTTGAACTAGGTATCTAACGGGTGTTGTCCAGAAATGAGTTTGTATGTAGTTCAACTAGCGGAGCTTTGATAGAACCGCCACGCCCGAAGGCAACGGGGTTTTGAAGAGATAGTGTGTTGAAGTGATTGGAGGGGGTATGGCCTATATATGGTTCATCAATTTCGTCGCCAGCTCTGCGGTAGCATTTCCAACATCTCGATAGCAATAACAATTAAAGCATCATAAAGAAGAGCGCCTAATCGACGCATTAAACTGGCTGGTGGTAAATTATGTTGTGTACTCATTGCTCGTTTCTTATTTGGAAATATTGGCGTCAGAATATAGTCTTGAAGGCTCAGAGGGAAGAGAGATTACGCACAGCTTCGTCATTTATGGCGAAAATATCGTCAAACGATTTGTAATTCAATCTTTTGCACTTGCACAGGTAATCATCTTACGTATAATGCCAAACATCGAAAGGGCAATGCCCCAAGATAATGCCGGTATGGTGAAATTGGTATACACGACGGATTCAAAATCCGTTGCCTTCGGGCGTGGCGGTTCAAGTCCGCCTACCGGTACCATATTTAAATGACAAAGCCTCGACGAAAGTCGGGGCTTTGTTGTATCTAGGCTAATCAAAAGCTTAGCTCAGTTTTCCTTTTCTGTTATCTACACTTTTTTCCCTCAATAGACTCACTTTATCAGCCTTGAATTTTCTTCCATGGTGCATCTATGGTTCATCACATGTCGATTCTGTGCTCAAGGGAATCCTAGTAAATCCAACAATTGCAAACTTCTGCAATCTCGCAAGTCAGTATTACCAAGGGTTGTGGACTTGAAGAACCATGGTACGACCATGGTGACTTTACGGTGCTATGAATTTTTAATGTGGCTTTTGGTTGCGAAAAGATCGTTTTAATGGGTTTGTTGTTAAGCCTTTTATCATGGGTGTTGTTGGGTTGTGTGTGACTAGCGCGCTGGGGATATACATTAGTAACTAATCACACGAAATGAGCGCGCAGTTGCATTTGTTGTAATGATATGCATTATATTTAACAGGCTTTAAGTGAATGGAATTGATTTGAATGAAAGCGATATTTGTTGATGCGGAAAATGTAGGTTTAAAGGAGCTTGAGAAGATCAACGCTGCGATTGTCGATAAGGTATTTGTATTTTCGAAATCAGATGCTGTTAAGTTGGTTTGCCAAAAATCGTTATACCACTTCTTGGGTGATTACCCTACAGGACCGAATCAAGCCGACTTCTACATTATTGCTTACCTATCGAGAGTGCTACTGGCTCTGGATAAGAAGCAACTAGGTTCAACACATTTTGAGCTATATAGTAACGATGAGAGCTTGATAACAGCTTTTGAGTTTCAGTGTGATGTGCTTGGAGCTAGCTGTCAGAGTATTCGAACGAGGGAGCAGACCGTTGTATCTCTCATTGAATCTAAGCCTAAAAAGCCAAAGAAACTCACACCTGAAGAAAGAGTGCTTAATGCACTGACTTCCCCTCAATCTCTCAACCCTAATTTCCAGAAGAAAGTAGGGTTGTCGCAATCGGATTTTAGCAAAGCAATTACTGAACTATCGAAAAACAAACAGATCAAGCGTTCCCCTCAGTCGAAGAAAAAGTGGGTATCTTGTTAGCCATGTATTTTTACATGTAAATGTCTCGATATTCTCTTTAGAAACCTATCAACGAATTTCACTACAGCCACCAGAAACGATTCTAATGCGATGATTCAGTATCGTTATTACTAACTTTAAATGGGTGAATATCACTGCTGTAAGCTCACTGAGAGATTGTCAGGGGTGTTTCTGTGGGGAAGTGGGTGAGATAACTGACTCAGTTGTTGCAGGGGGAATCAATCTATATTACTGATACGGTTGCTATGTGAGATATGGACTTTAATTGAGGTGGTGGTATCGGTGGATAGTTGATTGCGTGAATGTGGTGGGATGAATTGAGAGCTAGGCTTCGGATAGGATATTGATATTAAATATATAATAACCAGTACAACAGCTTGCCGTAGGCCGCTGTTGTACTGGTTATTATTAATATGTTGGTGGTTCTGCTGACGAAAATCAGACACTAAGCCCTTAGAAAACCTCTTTTTCTATAAGAGGTTTTTTCGTGTCAGTTACCCCAAAACCTCGACATCACTAAACATGTAGCCGCGTTCTAGCAGTGATTGCTTAACTGACTCTCTGAGACTGATATCGATATGATCTAGTAGTTCTTCTGCTGCTAGTTTTGGCTGTATTGTTAAGATTTTTTGGTCGCAGATGCTAGCTTCTTGAAGAAGAATTAGGTCATTGTTGTCTAAAGAATATATTAAAGTCTTCCCTTGGTTTTCTCCTTCTGTAGAGAAAGCCAATTTACCACCAATTTGAACTGTATGAATGACTGGTTCGGGTGCTTGTACAGTCAACATGTCTTTGAGTCCGTTTAATAGTTCTAACTCATGTTTATTTCCGTCCAAAGCAATTTTTAGCTGGCCTGATTTCAAAATGCTATCGGCAATAACAGATAGGTCATTCAGGCGAGGATCTAGAACCTCAAGCTCTTTACCTGATGTGAGAGCTTCACAAGCTTTTTGGTGGAATACTTTATCGCTATCTAGCTTGGAACATAGTCCTAGTTCTTTCTCCTTAAAGTTAAAGAGTTCTGAGTAGCGAGCTTGCTGTTCCTCTATAAATTTTTCAAAGGTGCTTTGAAGTTTTTTAGCGGAATCAATTGCGAATTCGATATCGTCGAATTCGATGAAACCGTCCGGTTTTTCAATAGATTCCGGGTAATAACGTGGTTGTTCCTCTTGAAAGAGCACATCATATTTATCACCAAGTTCACTATGACCTATTAATTTTGCAACTGATTCCATACTACGAACTAATTCTGCAAGTGGATGAGAAAAGTACGAGCTAGTGTAGCTAAAGTCTTGTATGGCTTTTTCTACACTACTGAGAAGTTCTCTTTTCACGTTTTCATAACTTTCATTTTGGTCGTGGTCGAATCTTAAGTTTCTCTTTAAGTTAGTTGAAATTGCGTATTCGATAGTACTTTTAAAATACTCTTTATTTTTAAGCTCACTTTGGCTCTTCTGATCTATTTGTCCTTCGGTTTCTTGGATCGCTTTTTTTAATTTTCCTAGTGTAGATTGCATAGTGCCTTGGTCGCTTGATGGCAGTACGCGTAGCGGTTTTCGGTTTGTAAATGTTAGATTGATGTAATGCTCTGGGTTTCTTACGTTAGGGTTGTCATAAAATGGGTTCATAGTTCTCTTTAGGTTTGAGTCAACCTCTTGGCATACATACAAGTGATACTGAGCCGCGATAACCTCATTTAATGACTCTAATGAATCAGCACTATCGAACTTCTCACGCAATTCGAAAGGAAGTGACTTGAGCTCTCCTATAAAGGCTTTCATTTGCTTTACCAGAAATAGGTCTAGGTCTTCTTTAGATAAAGCTAAACGGACGCATTTTGAAACTTGGAATGTTTCTGCTTTATGGTTCGGTAAGCGGAGGTTTAACAATGCTCTTAGTTTTTGAAGGTATTCATTGCTAGCTTTCTGACCGTCTTTCCATCCGTTGATTCTGGACTGTTTTACGCCGCATCTGCGAGCGATTTCTGATGGGGCTATATTTAACGATTCAAGTTGCTCGACAATGCTTTTTGCGCAGTCCTTATCAAGCTTTTGATTGTGGGTTATTGATTCTGACATAGGTACCTCTGTTTGGGTTAAGTTTGAAGTGACTATAAGTGCATATTGGGGTTGATGGAAAGGAAAATTTACGTAAGTGTTAATTTTTAAATGTTTGAATTTTAAGTTTTATTTTTTCTTTGTGAGGAATTGGTAGAGAAATTTTTGGTGTTTTGAAGGTGTTTTGAAGGTGTTTTGGATAGAGGTGTACCTTGCTATTCGTTACTTTTGAGAGATTTTTTACATGAGAGGCGAGTTTTGGTGTTTAAGTGTATGTCTGCGTAAATTTCACATAAGTAAGTCTTTGTAATTTACTTTTGTTGCTTGTTTTTGATTTGATTTTGCGGAAGTTTTGGGTAACTTTTGTGGTTTCTCTAACCATATCGCGTCGCTGTAACAAACAACTATTCAAACACATATTAACTAATTGAATATCTAGTTAATGGAGGTTTGAATGAGCAAATCACAACGACTCACCACCACTTTCCTCAACAATCTCAAGCCCAATCCTGCCAACGCTAAATCCACCGATTACGAAGTTAATCTATCTGCTATGAAAGATAGCGGCTTGCCCGTGGGCGTTAGATGTCTGGTGGGCAAAGGAAAGGGATCTGTCAGGTTCATATTTAGGTTTACTAGCCCTGTAACTGGTCGTAAGGCGTCGATCGGTCTAGGGCGGCTCAATGACACTGACCTAATCACCTTGCGCAAGAAAGCGAAAGAATATCGGCAGCAAATTCTTGAGGGTATTGATCCGAAGATCGAGCGTGATACTGAAAAAACTGATTATTCTATGACCCTTGAACGGTTCTTTAATGAAGTCTATTTACCACTGGCTAAGCAAAAGCGAAGCTGGAAAGATGATCAAGCGAGGTTCCGTCATGCTAAGTCGATATTTCATGTTCCCATTAATGAATTATCGGCGGCACATATCGTTAAGATCCAAATGGAAATGCAGGGAGCTATAAGTGAGACAACAGGGAAACCTTATGCTGTAGCTACGATTAATCGTGTATTAGCGCTGTTGAAAACGGTGAACCGTAAGGCTTACAAGTTGATGGATGCGCCGTTGGTTGCTGATAAGGTCAGCTTGTTGAAAGAAGACAACGTCCGCACTGGTTACTTTACCGAAGTACAGTTAAAAGAGTTCATAGGTCATGCTCTCAATCATGAGGATAAAAGTATTGGGGCATATCTAATTATTCTGTTTTTGACTGGGTTACGCGATAAGGAGCTTCGACTCCGCTTGCGAAGTGACATCTCATGGGAGGATAAAACACTCACTATTCCGCAAACGAAAAACGGTAGTAGTCACGTTATTTATCTAAGTGATTACATGATTGAGATTTTGAGGTCGGTGCCTCATGTGACGAATAATCCATATCTCTTTCCTGGACGTAAAAGGGGTAAACCCGTAGGGCAACCTAGGCATGCTTTCAAGGCTATCAAAGCCAAGATGGGACTGCCTGATATACCCGGAGATAAAGCGAATCTGACCCTACACAGTGCTCGTCATACGGTTGGGAGTTTATTAGCTAGTCAAGGAGTCTCGTTACACGACATAGCCAAGCAGTTGAATCACGCTGACCTGTCATCAACAAGACGCTATTCGAAGCTGACTGTGGGGCGTCGGCGAGAAATTGGTTCTCGCTTATCGGATATGGTGACTGCGAAACCAGAGATACGTTGGGAATAGTCATCCCAGATCCATTACCAAAGTAACAGACAATATTAGAAAAAGCCCTCGTACAGCGAATAGCTGGACGGGGGCTTTTTCATTATTAGGAGAAAATAATTATGAGAAATGTAAACAAGTTTGAAGATATTCAATCATTGCTAATGATCCGCACCAGCAGTTTTGGACACTGAGTTAAGTGAGTACAATCACTAATGA
>NZ_JBGONY010000109.1:0-6539 GCF_041439375.1 Vibrio crassostreae
ATGATCTGATCGTAGCTTTAAGCATTAGTTCCCTGATTTAGGAAACAAAGCCAGATAGTTCCGTCAATATTCAATAGAAATTCTTGGTTAAATCGATACCCGCAACTTTAATGGACATGGTTGTTACTCCTACCTTTAATGGCTGGACCTTTAGTGTGGTACAACAATGCTAGAAGGGAGATGCGTCCATCACATCAAAGCCTTTCCAAAATGGAATGTATGATTTCCACACATTCATTCAGAATCATCCTACATTATATGTAAGGAATCAATGAGCACGGACTTCTCAATTTAATTAATGAAAGAGAGATGACAATGAACTCAATGAATACACTAATCGTAGATACCCACCCTATTATACGTAATGCGTTAGTTACAATGCTTGAAAATACCAAAATTGCGTCGATTATACTTCAAACTGACTCAATTAAAGATGCAGCTAAATATGTCCGTAAAGATTCGATAGAGCTAATTTTATTGGATGTAAACCTAAAGGACGGTAGTGGCTTAGACTTCATCCGCCGTCTAATAAAAGGAGGCTTTCAAGGGAAAGTACTATTTATATCATCCGATGAGCACCCTACCCTTAATCAAATGGCAAAAGACATTGGAGCTAATGGTTATATATCCCAAAAAGAAGAGCTATCTTTAATCAAAGATGCAATCATAACTACCAGTCGAGGTTACTCTGTTTTCAAACAAAATCTAAATGTAAAAAATAGTTCTCCAGTTCTATCTGAACGAGAGTCTATTGTATTTAACTATCTATCAAAAGGTTATTCTAACAAGAAAATATCTGAACTACTCTCTTTAAGCAATAAAACCATCAGTACTTACAAAACTAGAATTTTAGATAAGTACAATTCATCTTCGATCATTGAGATTATCGAGTTGCAAAAAAAACACTAATCAAACTTATAAAAGTGATTAAGTGAAAATTCAGATTTTGCCAATTTTAATAGCGAAGATAAACACTATGAAAGAGCTCCAAAATGCCCTTTACCACATGAGCAAGAAATTGCTTATTGAAAGCGGTTTTACCAATAATCAAGCAAAGAAAATCATTTATTTTGAAGTCTATAAACTGAGGGATCAAGATAAGAAAAAGATCCAAAAAATAATTTATCAAGATGGCATTAGCGTGCAAAAAGAAAAAGAACATGTAATAAGAAACAAACAGAAGGCCCACTATTCTAGCTTAGCAGAAGACTATTATGAGAAATTTTTGGAACGTTATAAAAGTGCACTATTTGATTTACCTAATTTAATTGAAATTCAGAAGAAACTAAGATAGAAAATCCAAATTTTGTCCTTAGTGTAATTTTAACAAACTCTCAAGAAAAGGAGGGAATCACTCCTAATCTATCGTAAGAAAGCTCC
This sequence comes from Vibrio crassostreae, assembly GCF_041439375.1. Taxonomy (GTDB): domain Bacteria; phylum Pseudomonadota; class Gammaproteobacteria; order Enterobacterales; family Vibrionaceae; genus Vibrio; species Vibrio crassostreae_D. The sequence continues at coordinate 1,381 of NZ_JBGONY010000109.1, forward strand.
CAATTAAGGTGGCTGATAATGCTTCTCTGGAATAGATATATTACATTTCAGTATTCTCGAAAATATAACAACACTCCTAATTTTAGAAAAAGGTTGATAAGATTAAAATGTCGATGTTTAAAAAGTATAAATCTGAACTGATTTTTTGTGGAGCTCTATCTTTAATTACGCTTACAGGTTGTGATAATCATAATGCCTTCCAACCTATTAGTAATTTTAATGATGGTGCTTTCGTTACGAAATTACCTTCAAATACAGTAATAGGTGATATTTATCCCGTTGCATTTACTGTATTATTGAAACAAAAGCTTACTGAAGATACTACAACCCTGTTTGAAACTCAAAACATGTTGGTAGAATATTCAAGTATTGATTGTTTATCCACAGATTTGGACGACACTCATTTGTGTACAGTGACATTTAGAGTCACACCAGAAAAAAGTGGCTTTAGTGAATTGTCATTACGAATAGGTGATCAAACCTATACCAATCAAACCAATGCTACCGATAGTGCAATCGTAGGGTATGTCCACACAAATCTATCTCAAAAATTTGATATAGACAAAGCGTCCCCTATTAGTTTCGTATTTATTAATACTGGGCAAGCTCAAGCGAATAACATTAAAATTAAGTCAACGAACTCCGAAACACTAACGAATGTGAAAACCACATGTAGTTCAACATTGAAAGGTGGAGAAGCGTGTTATTTACATGGTGACTATATTCCATCAAGGGCAGACTCTTACGGCATTCAGTACGAACTCACATATGACGAAGGGGAACCTGTTGTTGTGGGTACAGAAAACGTCCCGAAAAAGGATACTCTAATTGGAAATACCGTACTTAGCTTACCTCTAAACATAGCAATAGAAAACAATTATAATATAGAGTTCCAGTTTAAAAATATGAACTCTGAACCTGTGGTTAACTTAAAGACATCGTTGTTGGCCCCAGGCATCAGTCACATTCGGTTTAATAGCTGTAATAGTGTATCGCTAAACCCTGGCGAGTCATGTTCAATGATTGCGTCTGTCTTGGCAGACCAAATTGGCACGTTAACAGCAGCCGCTCTTGTGTATAGTGATGATGGCGTTACCGCATATGCAACCACAACGAGTAATGTAGTTGAAGCTCCAATTGTAGCCAGCGTCGACCAGGATATACCTCAACAAATGGTATTGAACGAACCATATAACTACCTTGTTACTTTTACCAATACAAATAAAAACCATGATGCGACAGGAATACGTTTTGCCCACTTATATCCAGAACATTATGAAGTTCTAAGTAATACATGTACTGATTCAACGATTAGGTCTGAAGAAAGCTGCCATCTTTCAATAAGCACTTCTGCAATTAAACCCGGCATACAACTCTATGCGAATTATTTAATGTTCGATCAAGGAACGGTAGTAATTGCAAACTCAACTTTATCTATGGCTTCTGCTCATTCGTTAAACAGTCAAGTTGACAAAGGATTTCCAGATAACATGGTTCTAAATCATAGCTACCCCTTTCATGTCACTTTCACAAATACAAGTAATGTAGACACTGAAACCTTGACGATTACATCTGAGCATACGAAAGGTGTAACGATTGTTTCTAACAGTTGTGATGGCAACATTCTTCCAGCTGGGGAGTCTTGTATACTGAGTGGGGAGTATTTTTCCGAAACTCTTGGTCCCGTAAAGTTAGTAGGTAATTTAAACTACGGTGCTAATTTAAAAGAAACATTTGTTCTCTCTGGTGAAGTGGTTACCGTTCCTATTGTTGGCTCAATAGAGGTTGGATTGCCACAAAATGTAGGACTAAATAGTACATATCCAATTCGTTATATCTATCGAAACTTGAGTGACTTCCATGACGCAAGTATGATTCATACAACGTTATCTAGTACTGCTCCAGTGAATGTTACCAAGAACACATGCGGTTCCATCAGTACCTTGGCCGCAGGAAAAGAATGTGAAATTTCAGGTACGTTTACAGCGAGTGAAAAAGGTCAGCATCAATTCACCTCTTCCTTGTATTATATGGAAGGAAATGAGGTAAAAATTCAAAGTTCGGCGGTAGTGAGCGATGTTGTAGTATCTTCTCGAGTAGAGGGTGGGTCATCTTTAGTCGGTTTAAATAGTACATACTTGATTAAATACTATTTTAAAAATGAGTCAATCGCGCCAGCTACAGGTATTAAAATTACCCATTCAGAAGACCTCGTCGTCCATACTAATACATGTGGCTCGATATTAGCCGGCAATAGCGATACAGAATGTCACATTGAGGTGGCGTATACACCTCGCATATTGGGTTACTATACCTATGAGTTTTCACTTGACTACACAGAAGGGGAAGCTATTCATTTAAAGCAACCTGTCAAGGTTGTCGATATGATTGAACTTGATGAAATGGTATTCACTTCGGACTCACTTAGTCACAATTTCGAAGCCAGTGACTACTTTAATTACTTGGCAAATTATGGGTTTACAATGCAAGCAACATTGCAAACCATCCCCGTTAGCGGAAACCCAGAAACTGTTATTCACAACGGTTGGGGCTCGACAGATTTGGTTTTTGAATTAACTAGCGGTTATCCCATTAATTTTATTGCTAATCGCAAGAACGATTGTGGCACACAAGTAATGAATGCTTCGGTAGGTTGTCAGTCCAGAAAATTGCCTCAATTTCGATTGAGCATACCTAAAGATAAGTTTGACACTTTAGCTATAGGTGAGCAAAGTGGTGATATTTACGTTAGCTTAACGCAATCCAACAATACTCATGTCGCATTATTTAAGCTCCCGATTCGGATTAATAAGTTATAGTTAATTGTCGAGCTTTCTTAACTTCTTAAATTTTAGAGTATGGAGGTGGAGGTACTCAATCAACGCCTTACTCTCATTTTAATGTAAACGCCCCATGAGCCCATGGGGCGATATAACTAGTGTTTGAAGTTCCAAGGTAGGAGTGCGTCGATATCAGGCTCTGTTTTCGCCAACTCTTTCATGCACTTGACTATGTAGTCGTAGAAGATAAGACCGTTGGCTTTCGCGGTCTCGATGATGCTGTAAAATATTTCGCTCGCATCAGCGCCGTTTGGTGCATTAAGGAATAACCAATTTTTCTTCCAATAGCCAGCAGTTTAATTGCGCGTTCAGCGCGATTATTATCGATAGATAAGTGACCATCGTCGATATAACGAATGAGCTTAGGTTATTGCCCGAGCGTGTATTTTATCACTTTGCCTCGTGGGCTAGAACATATCACTTTCTGGGTCGTCATCTATTGGTAAAGGTCATCCAGTATCAGCTTGGCAAGCGCTTGACGCTCTGCTTTTCATTCTTCAGTAGGCGCACCTTTTTTGCGTAATTCTATCCCGTAGAGTTTTGGGATTTTAGCCAACGCCTTATCGGCCTTGCCCGACTTACCTTTACCTTGAAGCTTTTTCTCATCCATAAACTTACCCGAGCATGAACCAAGCCCCTCATACTGGTGACTTGATGAACACAATCATAAGCAGCGTAACCATCGGTTTGTAGATAACCGTTGTAGTCAACTAAAAAGTCAATAGGGCACGCCCTCTCGCGACTGTTTTGATAGTCGTCAATTCAACCTCTTCTTCCTTAATGGCTTCACATTCCGCTTCGTTGAAGAGGTCACCTTATGATTCATCGTAAGGCTTTTTCGACTCCGCGCATTTAGCAAACTGGCGGGCGAATGCGAGCTTAAGCTGTTCAAGCAGCAATTGACGCTCTTGTTACCATTGTGATTCCTGATACTATTGCGAGAGCATCAGGGCTTTCACCATTGCTCGTAGCTCGGCAACATTTTGATTTTCTGGGTTGATACTTGGCGTCTTTTCATGGCATTTATTATACTAAAATCGTGCCGTTAACGCTTGGTGGATAAGGCTTTGTTCACGATTAACTCATTGTAAAATCGTTTATTTTGACGCACACGGGTTCATGCCCGATAATTGTGAAGTCTGAAAGCAGTCTATCAAGCTCAAATTGTGTGAGGGTAAACACCTGACTTTTTTCATTTGAAGGCCACTTATCCTTGGCTTTTTCAAGGCGTTTATACCAAAGGGAGAAGCCTGTTTTCACCCAGTACAACACTTTAATCTTATCGTGCTGTTTATTGGTAAACAAGCACCGCTGCCAAGAAGCAAGTCAGTGTCATTTTCGAAAATCGTAGCAAGACCGTTGATGGACTTTCTAAAATCGACGCTTTCACGATAAAGGTAAATCTCTGGTGCTTTAAGAATACTCAGCTCCACATCATTGATGAGAAGTGTCATGTTAACCGTTGCTATCTGGACCTGATACTTAATTGTCTTTTCGACGATTTCGTTTCTAACAAATCCGATAGGCTCAGACTGGTTTGCTATTTGGAGTTGACGCCGCTTTGCGAAGAACGTAGATAAACTCAGTCCATGTTGTTCTCAAAAAGTGCGTGGGTAATACTGCTGCTTTCATATTGTTCAAACCATGCTTGCCATTCTAGGTTGGTACGTCGTTTTGTCATTTCAACTCACCTTTGGGGTGAAGAATTGCTCCTATTCTTCGTGCTGGATGAGTAGAATTCGGAGGTTAAGTCGCGCTCATATTTTAATGACTAAATATCAAATTATTAGGCATTACTCCCCTTCCCAGAACATTGTTCTGACTGCTCATTATTAAGTATATATTTACGGAAGATGGACCCTTTGTTATGTAAGCGCACCACACTCTCACATGGCGTGCTTTAATAAATAAATTCTAAGAAAGTAATGATCTTTCATCTATCTTAAGCTTGGTAAGTTTTTTCTCTTTATAAATGATAGGAGATAGTGACTATATCATTCGTTTGGTTGATTTTTAGTTCTCTAGTGCTTTCCAAATTTTCCTTGAGGGGGTAGATAAGCTTCAAGCCATCGATTTCCCATTTAAGATCATCCTTATCTATAGTCAGATTTTCGGGCATATTGAACTCTGGGATTTTACCTAACCAATTGAGCGAAATTGAAGCACTATTCAACACTGGGGAAAATGATATTAAAAAGATGATATAGGTCGCTTTTGATGTTGCAAATTGCATAACGTCTTCCTTGAGTTATAATTCAACCCTTAAACGGCTTTGTTTCCTAAATCAGGGAACTAATGCTTAAAGCTACGATCAGATCA
>NZ_JBGONY010000110.1:0-6401 GCF_041439375.1 Vibrio crassostreae
TCTATTACCAAACGTGTAAAATTACTTGCAAACTGGGTGGGTCCATATATGACGATAATGAATACAGCTAAATCTAAGTCACAACCTTGTACTGCTTCTCCATCTCACTCACACCTAAACCAGAGTGTTTTGTCACTTTAAGCTGAACGGGTACTCGCTCTTTCAGTGCTTCAACGTGACTAATAACGCCAATCATCTTGCCTGATGCATTCAAGTTATCCAGCGCGTTTAGAGCAATGTCCAATGTGTCACTATCGAGCGTGCCGAAACCTTCATCTAAGAACAGAGAATCAATACTGGTTTTGTAGCTTACAAGATCAGAAAGCGCTAATGCCAACGCCAAGCTCACTAAGAAGCTTTCGCCACCTGATAAAGTCTTTGTATCACGCATCACATCGCCCTGCCATGTGTCGAGCACTTGCAGTTCTAAACCATCGTCGGCTTTACGTTTTAGCTCGTAACGACCATGCAAACGCTGTAGCTGCTTGTTCGCAAGGTACACCAAGTTTTCCAATGTTAAACCTTGGGCAAACTTACGGAACTTGTCGCCGTTCTTAGAACCGATAAGTGAGTTAAGACGTGAGATATCATCAAACTCGACTTGTTGCTCGTCTATTTGCTTAAACAGATCTTGCTGATTACTTCGGTTCTGGCTATCCGTTTCAAGATTGGCAGAAATCGCACCGATCTTTGTCGCATGGCTTTGCTGTGCGTTTTGACACTCAGTCGTCGCTTCTTCAACTTGCTGTTGGTTTTGCTCTTGCCATGCTTTCGCATTTTCGTGGTTTTGTAGCTCCACTTTCGTCGTTTTGGCGGTGTTCAACCTTGCTTGCGCACTGACAATCGATTCGTCTAAAGACTTCTTCAGGCTTTGAAGTTGAGTTCTAACCTCTTCATCCAACAACGCCGCTTCAAAATTAGCCTCATCTTCGAATGGGCTCGTTTTCAGTGCTGCTAACCAAGTATTCGACGCTTGTGTGTAACTTGACTGCTTGCTGGTCAACTCTTCAGAGAAGCTAATGTGTTTGGTTTGCTCAGTTCGATGTTCCAGCTCGCAGCGGTTAAGCACCAACTGAGCGGCATCAAATGCATTTACCGCTTCAGTGACTTTTTGCTTCATCGCATTGCTGGTGGCTTGAATGTCTTTGTCACCAAACAACTCTGTTCTATCAGCCGTTACACGAGTAAGTTCTGACACTAAAGACTCACTCTGTTGCGTCAGTGTCGCGAGCTCTTTCTCAACACTGCTTAGCTTGTCGTCTAAGGTTTTCAATTCGGCATTTTGAGTAATCAGTTGCTTCTCAATATCGGCCTGTTGCTGTTTAGTTTGCTGCCACATGCTTGATGCTTGTGATTTCGCAGTAAACCAATCATCGATATGTTCTAATTCAGGCGCTTCGATAGCTGTTTGAACAATGCTCTCTTTCAAAGCACTCCATTGGTGCTCTTTCGCTTGAGTTATCTGAGTCACTTGCTCGTTTGCTACTTGGTTTTGCTTATTCAGATCCGCTAAGCGTTGCTCGGCTAACTCGAGATTAGATTGCGCCTTGTCAGCCATAACACTTATAGACAGGCGTTGTTTCTCAGCTTCAGCATAATGTGCTTTAGCATCGCCCAACGCTTTGAGTTGCTGCGCGCTATGACTTAGTTGAAGTTCACACTGCTGAGCAAAGGTCGCGACTGTAGCTTCATTGCCTAAATCGTTAATCGTCAGCAGCGCCAGTTCAGGAGCCGTGCCAACGAAATCCGATAAACTCTGTTGAAGCTTGCCGACAACGCCTTGCCAATTCATTTGAGCCTGCTGAATATCTGCTTGCGCACGTTGAATGTTATCGTTAAGCGCTGCAATCATAGGGGCAAGAGAATCTAACTGCTGACGATGCTCTTGGCCTTCTTTTTTGATGGCCGTTAACTCTAGGTTTTCCGTTTCTTTTTGAGCAACCAAATTTGCAATATCTTGCGACTGCTCAATCGAATGGTCTGTTGAACCACACAGCGGGCACTCAGAGCCTGATTCTAGAGCTGCACGGTATTTCGCCAACTCGCCTTCTTGATCAATCAAACGCGTTAATCGCTCAAGCGAAGTCTCTTTCTCTTTATATCGCTCCACCAACACTTCACGTTCTTTCGAAAGCTTGTCGACCAACTGAGTGTTAGTTTGATGTGCCTGTGTTTTTGCATGCAGCTGTTGCTGGGCATTTAGGAAACCACGATTGATCTCAAGTAATGAGTGCGTATGGCGATTCCAAAACTCCAACAGATCTTTTTGCGAATTCAACACTTGCTCGCTAGTGTTGCCTTGCAATGCTTCCCACTGTTGCTTTGCACTACTCTCTAGCACCACCAATTCAGCTAAGGTCTTATCTTGCGCTGCTTTAGCGTCTTGCGCAGATTTGATGATCGTTTGCTGTGCATCAACCGCAGACAACGCTTGCTTCGCTGAGTTTAGTTGTTCTGCATGCTGACGCTCTAGAGTACGAACTTGCTCTACCTTTGCTTGCCACTGACCTAGGTATTTTTCCAGATGTTGGTCAGCTTGATGCGAATTTAGGTACTCAGTGCTGAGTTGATCTTGTTGCTTCAGCGCATCAATTTTTTGGACTAAAACAATCTGTTGATTACGCTGTTGCGTATGTTGTTCGTTTAGCGTATTCGCTGCAGTAACGGCCGCAGTTTGCTTATCTTTGAGTACGGTAATTTGGTTGTCTAGCGGACGTACGAGATCGATGATCTTCTCTTGATCTTGTTGCTCGGCTTTAACCTGTTCGACAATTGCACTGCTTTGAGTCAGTTTAGTTTGCGCGTTTTGCTTCTCTGCATCACGAAGGGCAAGTAACTTAGTGCTGTTATCTAAGTGAGTTTGAGTGGTATTCACCTCTAGTTCGCAACGCTTTAAATCTTTATGCAACGGTCGCAGTTTTTCAGCTGGTTCGCTATTTGCCAAGCGTGCCAACGATGCTTGGTTATGCTGCAGTTCATCCTGCGCAGTTTTTAAGTCGTGCTCACTGGTGGCAATAGTTTGCTCAGCTTTAGTCACGTCTTTCCACCAGCTTAGATGCGCTTGCCACTCTTTTAACTGCTCGGCTAAACGCTTCTGCTCAACTTCTAGCGTTTCTCGCTCTGCGGTCAGCGCTTGGATTTGCTCTTCAGACAGTAAGCTCACCCCTTCAGCTTTCGCTTTAAGGTGATTAAGCGACTCTTCACTCGACTTAAAATGATCGTAGATACGCTCTGAAATCAGGCTATAGACTTCTGTTCCCGTCAGCTCTTCAAGTAGCTCTGCGCGGTCGTTAGCATTGGCATTAAGAAATGCCGCAAACTCACCCTGCGACAACATGATCGATTTAGTGAAGCGAGAAAAATCGAGACCAGTTACCTGCTCCACCAACTTGGTCTTCTTGGTCAGCATGGTTTCTAGTACTTTGTCGGTGTCAGCATCCGAAAATTCACACGTTGGCGTTTGTAATGCGCCATCGTGTTTACCGCGCGCTCGCTTTTGATGGAAGTTAGAGCGGTATGTTTTGCCCTGCACTTCAAATTCAAGCTCGGCGAAGCACTCGCCTGTACCACGCGTCATTAATTCATTATTGCCTTTAGCAATGCTCTTCAAACGCGGTGTGCGGTGGAACAGTGCCAAACAAATCGCATCAAGAATGGTGGTTTTGCCCGCCCCTGTTGGGCCAGTAATCGCGAACAAACCGTTTTCGGCAAACGGTGATTGAGTAAAATCGAGCTTCCAACGCCCTTTCAAAGAGTTCAGGTTTTCAAATTCTAGACTTAAAATCTTCATACTGGTTACTCTTCTACTTTATTTGGCGCTTGAGCGCTCTCAGACACTTCAACCATCACTTGTTTAAACTTCATCGTCATTCGCTCTAAGCGCGCTTTTTCAGAATCGGTTTCAAACTCTTCTAAGGCAATACGCTTGCTAAACACGTCCATCGGGCTCAGTTCAGATAAGGTTTCTGCCGACTCTTGCTCTAATGCTTGATTACGACGCTCTCTTGCTCGGCGTAATTGAAGTACTTCCACATTCAAACCTTCGGTTAGTGTTCGCATACGTTCTTGGAGATCTGAAAGGTAATCTTGCGCTTGAACTTCAATCGACAACCAAACGCTCAGTTCCCCATCTAAGCCAATGTATTGGTTCAGTTGAGATTCAATTTCGCTCAAGTCGCCTTTGATTTCAGCAAGCGGTTGGAATGTTGGAACAGCTAATTGAGAAATGGTGCGCACGCCTTCTACAAACTCAACCACACATACCTGCTTCTGAGATTTAAGCTCATCGAAACTTAGTGGGATTGGAGAGCCGCAGTAACGAATGTATTCGCGCTTTGCTACCACTTGTGGGCGGTGGATATGACCAAGTGCAATATAGTCTGCGTCTGGGAAGCCATCAGCGGCAAAACCATCAAGGTTGCCGACATAGATGTCGCGTACCGAATCCGATTGTTGAACCCCCATCGCCGTTAAGTGACCGGTGGCGATAATCGGCATGTGTTCGCAATTTTCAAACGTTGCGCGTTTTTCTACAGCGGCATCATAAACACTTTGGTAGTGCTGTTTGATTGCATCGCCAAGTTGCTTCTGACGCGCAACACCAGTGACACCCGCCTGGCTGGTCAACACATCGCGAGGGCGAATAAAAGGAATAGCACAAACCAGCGCTTCTACATCGCCATTCTTGCCTTTGAGTTCAACAACCTGAGTCGCATGATCTTCATTGGTATTAGGAATCACGTCTGCACCCATGTACTTCAATAATTGCTGTGTCTCTTTCAGCACAGAGACTGAGTCATGATTTCCACCTAATAACACCAACTGGCAGCCGATCTTGTTCGAATCGACCACAAACTTGTTATACATCTCACGAGCGTAACTCGGCGGTGTACTGGTATCGAAAATATCGCCAGCAACAATGATCGCGTCGATGTCGTGCTCTGTAACTTGCTCAAGTAACCATTGTAAAAACCGTTCATGTTCATTCTTACGGCTTTTATTGTAGAAGTTTTGGCCAAGGTGCCAATCGGACGTGTGAAGAATCTTCATTGCTGCTCACTAGAAGTGTGTAATGCCTTTAATCTACCAAAATAGTCGACATAATTCCCTTTTATAAGCTTGTGAAAACCAACTAATTTTACGCTTGAACGTCTCATAAGTTATAGCTACAAAAAAGCCGCTCATAATCAGAGCGGCTTTCGTATCAACGATACGCAGTTTCGGGGCTCAACACGCCTTAGAAATTGTAAGAAGCACCCAGTGTTACTGTGCTAAATGCCACGTCTCGACTGCTTAGACGTATTTTGTTCCCATTGATGTATGCGTAGTTTTCAATGTTTACTGCATCCGCTTGAGAAATCAGGCGAAGTGTTAAGTTTTCTACTGGGGTGTATTCCACACCAACGCCGAAGCGGAAACCTGCACCTGAATCGTCGCCATAGAAAGCACCGTTGCTTGAATTTAGATCAACGTAGCTTAAGCCTGCCAATACAAATGGACGGATTGAGTTGTCAAACGTGTAGCCCACATTTGCTGCAACAGACAAAGACGTTGGTGAAAGGAGTTTAGTACCAAATTTTTCGTAATCGGCGTAATCCGTGTAACCAAGTTCGATACCAACGATGCGGTTAAATTGGTAACCACCATAAAGGCTGTACCCCATGCTTTCAGCATCTAAATTGCCTCCGCCATCAGTATCTGAGTCTTGATACACACCAAGGCCTGCGCCAATGTATGGACCACCCTCAACACCAGCAGCAAATGTAGGAAGTGAAACCAAGCCAACTAGACTCAATAGAAATGTTGATTTAAGCATGAAAATACCCTTTTTAGTTTGTCCCACAGCACCGTTCATCAACTATTAATAGGTTTCCGACACTATTCCAACGGTTGCGATACTGTTTAAATAAATTATTCAAGCGACTCCTAACAAACAATAAAACACTGTTCATTTGCGAAGTGATTGGGAAATTATCACGACAACTTTCATTCACCAAGCGAATAATTAGCGAATCTTATACAGTCTTATTTATGAGACAAAATAGAGCAAAAGCAAAAAAACAACTAAGAGTTACAATATCCACATTGCACCTATCATTAAAAAATTCTTTTAAATCAGCAATTTAATCACATATTCAGTCATATAGAGTGGCTTATATATTCTAGCTATTACTTAACTCTCCCCTTCCTAGAAAACAAAAAGCTCACACTATTGATTAATAGAGTGAGCTTTATTTTATCCTTTCTAACTATTCAGAATGAAACCCTGTTAAATTATATTTAAAATAATGAATATAATATTAATGAGCTTCAGCAAGGCTTGCCAAATAAGTATTCGTTAAATAGAAACGGCTTTGTTTCCTAAATCAGGGAACTAATGCTTAAAGCTACGATCAGATCAT
>NZ_JBGONY010000111.1:0-5961 GCF_041439375.1 Vibrio crassostreae
CCGATAGTACCAACGTTTACGTGCGGTTTCGTACGTTCAAATTTTTCTTTAGACATGGGGTGTCCCTCTAGGTACGGATTAGGTGGCTTAAAATAAGACCACGCAACCAAAAAAAATGGTTTTCTTTATTAAAGGAGAAGAAGCTTTAGACTGGTGCTAATACCCAGAGTCGAACTGGGGACCTCACCCTTACCAAGGGTGCGCTCTACCGACTGAGCTATATCAGCACACAAAATGAGTTGGAGCGTGCAGCGGGAATCGAACCCGCATCATCAGCTTGGAAGGCTGAGGTAATAGCCATTATACGATGCACGCAACACGTAACTCTGTTTGAGCTATTTAACCTTTAGAATATGGTGGAGAGGGACGGATTCGAACCATCGAAGGCAGTGCCAACAGATTTACAGTCTGCTCCCTTTGGCCACTCGGGAACCTCTCCAAATTTTGAGCTTTCTCTCGCTTGCCTTAGAGGAAGGGAGAAAGTGGTGCCGACTACCGGAATCGAACTGGTGACCTACTGATTACAAGTCAGTTGCTCTACCTACTGAGCTAAGTCGGCACAAGTGGGGCGCATTTTATTGAATGATTTTCCACCTTGCAATAGTAAATTGAAAAAAAGTGCAAAATTCTCTTACCAAACTCCTACATACGCCAATTTAGCTCAAGGTTTCCATCTTTAACACGCATCTAGCACAGGAAGATATTTTATTTATCTATCGCTTGATGTATTTTCCATGCACTTGTTTTGTTATCCACTATAGAGTTTTGTATGAGCCCATTTATGTCATTTGACCGCGAACGCTGGTCTGAGCTAAGGAATTTAGTTCCGATGACACTTTCTGAAAGCGACTTAAAAGAGCTTCAAGGCATCAATGAAAAACTCACAATGGAAGAGGCTGTGGAGATCTATCTACCACTTTCTCGGCTGTTGAATCTCTATGTAGCAGCCAGACAAAACAGAAACTCGGTACTTCACGAGTTCCTAGATAAGAAAGAGAAAGCGCCACCTTTTATCATAGGTATTGCAGGTAGTGTTGCGGTTGGTAAAAGTACAACTGCACGACTGCTTAAAGCCCTACTCTCTCGTTGGGAAAACCACCCAAAAGTTGAGCTAGTCACAACGGACGGTTTCTTATACCCAAATGAAGTGTTGGAAGAGAAAGGGTTGATGAGTAAAAAAGGCTTCCCTGAGTCTTACGACATCAAGCGTCTTGTGAACTTTGTCTCAGATGTTAAAGCGTGCAAAAGAAATGTCACCGCACCGGTATACTCGCACCTAACTTACAACATTACTGATGATGTTAAGTGTGTCGACCTACCCGATGTACTTATTATTGAAGGGCTTAATGTCTTACAGAGTGGCATGAACTACCCACACGAACCGCATCGTGTGTTTATTTCAGACTTCCTTGATTTCTCACTCTATGTTGATGCTGACAGCCAGCAAATCAAAGAATGGTACATCAATCGTTTTATGAAGTTTCGCGATGGCGCGTTTACTAAACCTGGCTCGTACTTTAGTCATTACACTAAGTTATCGAATCAAGCGGCACTGGATAAAGCGGAAGGTATCTGGAGTTCAATCAATGGCTTGAACCTTGAACAAAATATCCTTCCGACAAGAGAAAGAGCGCACCTGATTTTGCGAAAAGGCGCCGATCACATGGTTGAAGAAGTGTTACTCAGAAAATAGTAACGCCTTAATCGCCTTTTCTTAGCGATATTTCACCACCAATATAACTCTCGAGGCCATTCTCTGTTTTGAGTAACACGGCACCTTGTTCATCGATGCCCTGAACAACACCTTCAATTTCTCTAGGTCCAATAATCAACCTAACATTGCGACCTAAGAAATTATCTAAGCGATTCCAACGCTCTACAAAATTGGACATTCCTTTCAGTTCATAATCCACAAGAGACTTGTCCCAAGTATTGATCAGAGCCTGCGCTAATTGGTTACGATCAGGCACCTTTCCGTCACACACTTCTTTAAGAGAAGTCCACGGTTGACCAATACCTGATGTCGTTGGATCCATAGATAGATTCAGCCCTAAACCAATAACAATATGAGCTGCGCCACCCGATTGCCCAGAGAGCTCGACCAAGATACCCGCGAGCTTCTTGTCATTGTGGTATAGGTCATTCGGCCACTTAAGCTTGATGCCTTCAACGCCCATCTCTTCCAAAGCCTCTACAACGGCTACTCCAACCACAAGGCTTAAGCCCATCGCAGCAGCCATCCCTGCGTCGAGTCTCCAATACATTGAAAGGTAGAGATTTGCACCAAATGGCGATACCCACTCTCGTCCGCGACGTCCACGCCCCGCAGCTTGATATTCAGCAATACAGACAGAACCCGATTCGAGGGTGTTAGTACGCTCTAATAGGTGTTGGTTTGTAGAACCGATGATTGGAATCAGCTCAAGAGAAGCATCGCGACTAACTGCAGACAATTTTTCTTGGTCAAGCATATCTAAACGGCTAGCTAGCTTGTAACCCTTGCCTTGTACTCGGTAGATATCTAAACCCCACTCTTGAATACCTTTAATGTGCTTACTGATAGCCGCTCGTGATACACCAATCATTTCACCTAGGTCTTCACCTGAATGAAACTCACCGTCAGCAAGACATCTCAATAGTGCAAGCTTGGTACTGTGTTCTCTCATACCAATGACTCCAAAGCCTTATCTAGGTTTGTCTCTCGGTCTCGTCCCATAAAACGTACTTCATGTTCCAATCGAATATCGAATTTATTCAAAACGGCCTGACGTACTCGCTCTGCAAGCTTAAGGATATCCACAGCAGAAGCCTCATCAGAATTGATGATAACCAATGCTTGGTTAGGGTGAACCTGAGCGCCACCTTCTGTCACGCCCTTGAACTGGCATTGATCAATCAGCCAGCCAGCAGCGACTTTGATCATGTCATTACTCTCATAGCCGACAATGTTTGGATATAGAGCTAACAGGCGATCAAAATGATCTTTGGTGATCACAGGGTTTTTGAAGAAGCTGCCCGCATTCCCTTGTATTCTAGGGTCTGGCAGCTTACTCGAACGGATAGCACACACTTCATCAAATACAGTACGAGGAGTGAGACTATCGGCTGCTAGGCTTTTTAACGGGCCATAGTGATTGCATGGCTCCCACTCTTTCGGCAACGTTAAACCAATCGCAACAACAATCGCTTTACCGTAGAGAGCATGTTTGAAAATAGAATCTCGGTAACCAAAGAGACACTCTTCCTTGCTTAATCGCTTAACTGTATAAGTATCCAGACATAGGATATCAACGTACTCGCATATGTCTTGCAGTTCAACGCCGTACGCACCAATATTTTGAATCGGAGCAGAGCCTGAACAACCGGGTATCATTGCTAGATTTTCTAGACCACCCAACCCCTTATCCACACTCCACTCAACCAAGCTTGGCCAATCCTCGCCACCACTTACATGCAGTAGGTGATGACTGTCCGTCTCGGCCAGCTCAATCCCGGCTAATTTATTCACGATGACCAGGCCAGCGAAGTGCTCAGTAAAAAGCATATTACTGCCTTTACCCAGTATTAACTTAGGCAAAGCTGACCATTTAGGGTCTTTGTAAAGCGAAATCAGTTCTTCGGTAGTGGTGACTTCAACCAACGCATCACACGTCTGATCGATGGAAAAAGTATGAACATTTTTTAAACTAGCATTGAGATGGAATTGCATGGCGATATTCAATTAACTTACACTGCGGTCATTCTACAGCAGATAAACCAATGGCGCAGTGACTGAATGAACAATGTCATCATTACTCAATTAGACCCAGTAAAGGTTCCCCTAGTTAAACGTTTCTATAAAGAACACTACCCAACGGGAAAAGCGAATAAGAGTGAACTGATCTACTCGTTATTGCTGGATAACGAGCTGTGCGGTGTCGTGCGTTTTCGTACAATAGAAAATAATCGCTTACTTACCGGTATGGCGATATCAAAACAACATCGTGGTCAGCAATTAGGCTCCCAGCTTATGGATTATTGTGCGCAACATACGCTTACGGAAGACGATTACTGCTTTGCGTACGCTCATCTCACCAACTTTTACGCGCGACACAAATTCGTACAAGTAGACCCTAAAGATCTACCAAATGGTTTAAGAGTTTTATACGAGCGCTATTCGAATAGCGGAAAAGATCTCATTCCTATGCATTATCAGCAAAATTGTTAGAGAATGCCTCGATTATCTAGTATTTGGTACTATCCCTTTGGTAAAATTAAAGGTTCGCAATTTTGCATATTTTTAAGGTAAAACAGTCAATATGATTGCCAGTAGGAATCCATTCATACAGTTGCCAACCATAGCGCAGAATCCTGACAAGTTTGAAGTACTACTATCAGCGCAAGAGTTTCGAACTCGCCTACTTGATGAGATATCTCGCGCAACGACTCGTATTAGTTTAGTCGCTTTGTACCTTGAAGATGATGAAGCTGGCCGTGAGATCCTAACTGCCTTATATGAAGCAAAGCAAAAGAATCCCGAACTAGACGTGAGTGTTTGTGTCGATTGGCACCGAGCGCAGCGTGGATTGATTGGTGCAGAGTCTTCTGAAGGCAATGCAGCCATGTATAAAGAGTTCGCAGAAAAATATCAGCATTCTGTGCCTGTCTATGGCATTCCAGTTCGCGGCAAAGAAGTCTTTGGCGTATTGCACTTAAAAGGCTTTATCGTCGATGACAGCGTGATATACAGCGGTGCAAGCCTTAACAATATCTACCTCAATTACCATGACCGCTATCGCTTTGATCGTTACCACGTTTTAAACAATGCGGCTCTTGCTGACTCAATGTTTACCTACGTACACGAACAGATGGTTGCGGACAGCGCTGTTTATGACCTGGCTGATAAGAACAAGCCTGCGACCAAAGAACTGAAACCAGCGATTCGTCAGTTTCGAGCATCATTGGCAAGGTCTCAGTATCAATTCGATGGTCAAGAGGTTTCAGCAGACCAAGTTGCTGTAACACCATTAGTTGGTATCGGTAAAAGACGTAACCGTCTGAATCAGGGAATCAATCAACTCGTCGCTCAAGCTAAAGATGAAATCTTCATCTGCACACCTTACTTCAACTTCCCACCTAGCCTAGCTAAAGAAGTGAAGAAAGCACTTAAGCGTGGTGTAAAGGTCAGCATTGTTGTTGGCGATAAGACAGCAAATGATTTCTTTATCTCGCCAGAAGAAGAGTTTAAAACGATTGGTGGTCTGCCATACCTGTACGAACTGAACTTACGTCGTTTCGCTAAAGCGAATGAAGCTCATATTGCTAGCCGTAATCTATCAATTCGACTTTGGCAACACGACTCTAATAGCTTCCACCTAAAGGGCATATGGGTAGATAAACGCTACATGCTACTAACAGGTAATAACCTAAACCCACGCGCATGGAAGCTGGATCTAGAAAACGGTATCTTTATCCAAGATAACTACCACCACCTAACAGACAAGTTCCAGGCTGAAGTGGATAATATCCTTCAACACACTCAGCTTATCTGTACTTATAAGCAGTTAGATAAGATAGAGAGCTACCCGATGGAAGTTCAGAAGTTGATTCGTAAGATCACTCGTGTAAAAGCCGACAGAGTGCTTAAACAAATACTGTAGTCGATGTACTAGAAACACTATTTATCAACGCCTAGCAAACGCTAGGCGTTTTTGTATCTACAAGATAGCCTAGCAGCTCCTGTCGATTTCTAGAGAGACGCCTCAATAGGTAGCGATGAGGTCTGTAGCAAAAATCCGAAGCTCATACACCAAAAGCGACGAAGCCTAGTCGTCAGACTAGGCTTTCTAATATATGCCGAAATAGCGAGGGTACTTAATGCAGATTTACCGACTGGAGACAAAACCTTAACGGAGCCCATTCTGCTGGAGAAAAACACTTTTCTTCAAATGTAAAAAAGCCCTGCTATTGCTAGCAGGGCTT
>NZ_JBGONY010000112.1:0-5241 GCF_041439375.1 Vibrio crassostreae
AGATGATCTGATCGTAGCTTTAAGCATTAGTTCCCTGATTTAGGAAACAAAGCCCGTTTGTGGCACGATACAATGCTTATGTGCCGCGAATGTGCGTATGTTTCCTACCTTGTCTGATACGTTTTATCTAGTGCTTGCCCGATATTAAACCTTCTGCTTCATCCACCAATTCTTTTCATAACTCTTTGTTTATCTTTCCTTACTCTTCAAATAACTATTAATAAAATTTCTGTTGAAGACTTGTAGCACAGTGTATTTGTGCTTATTGTAGGCAAAATATTTATCCGATCTCAAAGCTAGGAAACATTGTGAATTTAGAGATATATCAAGTGGATTCGTTCACAACTCAAGCTTTTAAAGGAAACCCCGCAGGGGTCTGTATTTCCAAAGAGCCATTGGGTGAGTCGTTAATGTTTTCAATTGCTGAAGAGATGGCTGTATCCGAAACGGCTTTTTTGTCACTTAACACTATGACACTTAAATGGTTCACTCCAGAAGTAGAAGTGAAGCTGTGTGGGCACGGTACACTGGCAACCGTTCATGTGATGAAAGAGCAAGGTCTGCTCAACACAGGGGATAGGGTCATATTTAATACCTTATCTGGGGAGTTGTCTGCCGCAGTTTGTGAATCGTCTATTGAGCTTGATTTCCCTAGTACACAGTTATCATTGTTTACTGAGCCCAACCTCATGTTGCTCGAACATCTTGGTTTAGAGTCGAACCAAGTCGTTTCATTCCGAGAGTTTGATTCCAAGCAGCTAATCGAAGTGTCTGACGAGCGAGTGCTACTGGGCCTTTCACCAAATTTTGATGCTTTAAAAGGCATTAAAGGGCGAGGCGTTGTCGTGACAGCGCTTTCATCGAATACTGAGCTTGATTTTGTTTCTCGTTATTTTGCACCATGGGTTGGGGTAAATGAAGATCCTGTGACAGGGTCGGCGCATTGTGCATTGACGCAGCACTGGGCAGAAAAGCTAAACAAAAGCAGCTTCAGTGCGTATCAGGCGTCTCGTCGTGGTGGTTATATGTCGACAGAGTTATTAGCTAACGGGCGAATCAAGCTGATTGGTTCGGCTATTACTGTGATTAGTGGTGTGTTGAAGCTTTAGAGCTCAGTTGAATCTATAAAGCATTGTTGCCGTATTTTTTTGACTAACCAAGTGAGTTTTCTTAGGCCATTTATGGTTGAGCAAAACGGCTAGGGTGTAATGTTATTATTGAAGGAATCACAATGTCAGCCTTTTATCTTTCTCAAATACTCGTCGCGATTGCTATCTGTTTCGATCTTCTGTCTTTTCAGTTTAAAGAAAGGAAGAAAATTGTAACCTGTCTATTCTTTGCTGGCGTGCTTATCTCTAGTCATTTTATTTTGCTCGAGCAATGGACAGCGGCGAGTTTAATGATCATTGCAACAATCCGTTATTTAACGAGTGTATTTTCTACATCGTCTAAGTTTAAATATTTGTTCTGTTCCATGTCGGTGATCGCAACGGTTGTGACTTACTCAGGGCTGACTAGCATATTGAGCTGCTTTGCTTCCGTGTTTCAAACCTTTGCTGCCTTTAACAAAGATGACCGCAGATTAAGAGAATTGATGATCATCGGAACCAGTTTTTGGTTGGTTCACAATTACTTAGTTGGCTCGCCAACAGCGGTTCTTATGGAAGCGCTGTTTATCTGCAGCAACTTGGTGGGTTATTACCGTTTTTACTTCAAAAAGAATGCGATAGCTTAGAGTTTGAATCTGTTGCTACGCAATAAAGTACACCGCATGACGATGATTCAAGATTTAGGAGAGCTCGATGCCAAATATCTACGCTGATATCCCTTCGTCGCTGCCCAATGAGATGTTCAACGCTCTCATTAGTAACGAGAATATTCGAATTGAGCGAATTCTGTCACATGGACACAGTTCACCAGAAGAGGGGGGGGTACAACCAAGATGAGAATGAATGGGTAATGGTGCTCGAAGGTCAAGGCGTCATCGAGTTTGAAGATGGACGTGTTGTTACCTTGTCTAAAGGGGATTACATCAACATTGCTGCGAGAGAAAAGCATAAGGTGATTGGTACGGTGGAAAACGTTGTGACGATCTGGTTGGCTGTATTTTATCGTTGAATCTCTTTGTTCTAGAATCGACTCATTTAGAGAGCGCTTAGGGGCAATACGGTACTTGTCCAATACACTAAATACATGAAAGGATTATGTCGTGGTTAGAATTAGAAATTACCAACCTAGTGATAACAAAGCGTTATGGGAGATTTATTTTCATACCGTCCGTAACATCAACGTTCGCGATTACTCTCAAGAACAAGTCGAGGCTTGGGCACCAAGTGATTTTGATTCGGAACTGTGGGACAAATGTCTTCGCCGTATACAGCCCTTTGTGGCCGAGTTAGACGGGCGCGTTGTTGGCTATACTGACTTGCAACCCAATGGCTTGATTGACCATTTTTTCTGTCACCATGAATATCAAGGAAAGGGGGTAGGAAGAGCTTTGATGGAGCATGTATTTTCAGTCGGCAGAGTTCGCGGTGTTTCTCGATACTTCTCAGAGGTGAGTATTACCGCCAGACCTTTCTATGAGCACCTTGGTTTTGAAGTCGTTAATGAGCAGCAAGTCGAAATGCGTGGCGTAAAACTCACCAATTACGTGATGGAGAAGGCAGTGCCTTCAGATGAACGGTAATCTCATTTTTGTTACAGTTTTTGCCTGCTTTTTTGTTCTCCTCTTCGAGAAAAATCATCACTTTAGAGATAATATTCACTTCAACTAATATCAGTGAAGGAAGAAAAGTGGGTATTGAAGCTTTAGCGTTTGTGATGGACGCATTAATCACCTCATGTTGTATGTATATCGCCTCTAAAATGTCATTCGTGGTCGCAGATTTTAAATCCCTTCTTACTATTGCTGTAATCGTTGCTTTGGTGTCATTGATTCCGACAGTGGGCTGGGTGTTAGGGTTGATTCTATTTGTGTTCCTACTGGGGAAAGCGACGCACTCTAGTATTGGTGATTGCATATGGGTGGTGGTTTTCACAAAGGTGGTATCGATGGCGGCCTTTCTGATATTCGGGCGCTTGTTTATGTAATCCGGGTTCTTACTTATATAAAGGCAGGCTCGGCTAATTTGATACCGATCTTAACTTGGTATTTAAACATGAAAAGGGTGTGAACCTGTCACACCTCTAAGAACCTTTGATTTGTGTTCGTCTGTGTTATTTAGGCAGTAATACAGCGTCAATAACATGAATAACACCATTGCTCGCTTCAACATCTGCCATCACGACCTGCGCTTTGTTGATCATCACATTGCCGTGATCAATTCCTACCATTACCGTTTCACCTTGCACTGTTACGGCACTATCAAGTTTCATCACTTCAGACGCCATTATTTTTCCTGGCACCACATGATAGGTCAGTACTGCGATTAGCTTGTCTTTGTTTTCTGGCTTCAACAGCATATCAACCGTTCCTTCAGGTAGTGCAGCGAACGCTTCATCCGTTGGCGCAAACACAGTGAACGGGCCATCACCTTTCAATGTTTCAACTAAGCCTGCCGCCTTTGCTGCAGCTACCAAGGTATTGAAAGAGCCATTTTCAGCCGCCACGTCAACGATATCTTTCTTCATTCCGTGGTGATCAGCGTGAGCAAAAGCTGCAAAAAGAAGCGTCGCAACTAGCACTGACATGGTTTTGATTAGTTTATTAAACATATTGTCTTCCTTTGAGTTGTGTCCGTTATTTTCGAGAGGTATTACGAGAGCTCAATCGTGATAGATCAATTTGTTGTGTCTTTGATTGAATGGTTAGCGATATCGACTGCGCCAAGCGAATAAATTTACATTGTTAAATGCTTGTTATAATTTTATTTTGTTGCTTATAGTTACTTGATGATTATTCAAGTAATGGATGTGAATATGAGGTTTGTTTTACCAGTTGTCTTTTCTGCATTGGCTTCAATGCCTGCATACAGTGGTCTCGCTCCAAGTGAAGGTTTCAGCGGTAACTTCAGTGTATTGGCCGGTTTCTACTCTGACAGTAGTAATTTGAGTACTGAACAAGATTCGAATCAAGCAACTAACACCCAGGAAGGGGAGAGTGAAAACCAAGGGTTACTCGGCTTTTTGGGTACTGTTCAATATACTTTTGGCGAATCGCTGACTCACCAAGTGTATGCGGGTACGACGCGAGAGGATATTGCAACAGGTACCATTGCGTTTGAGATCGGTTATAGATACCAACTTTCTGGAGGCACCATATTAGACTTTTCTGTTCTTCCTACCCTTATCTCAGGTAAGGCTTGGTCTGACCCATATGCGGTTGGCGTCAATCGAAACGAAACCGATGTAAAAGGTAATGTTGGGCGATTGCAAATGACTAATATAGGCGGTACTGGCTTTCGAACAGATTTCGCGATTGGTGAATCTGACGTTGATGATGAGTTATCGGGCACCCAAGGCTTATCTCCGGAAGAAGCTGTGCTGCTTGATAGAGAAAGAACCTATTTATACGCCAAAGCAGGGTACCGCTTTATCTTGCCAAACCAAGCAGGTCTATTTGTTCCTTCAATGGTGTATTTCCACTCAGACGCAGAAGGGGGAGCACTCAGCTTCGATAGCTATGGCATAGAATTAAACTACGCTAAGCGAATCGGCCGTCATGGTTTCGTTGTTACGCTCGATGCAAGTGATCGTCAGTACGATGAAGCCAACCCTATTTATGGTAAAGCGCGCGAAGATAATGAATATGGTGCCTTTTTAGCGTACGAGTTTGGTGGCTTGATGGGCTATAAAGATTGGTCGTTTGTCACGTTACTTGGCTTAAGATCTATTGATTCAAATATCGATTTTTATAATTCAGAACAAGTATTCACAAGCGTTGGTGTGGACTATAAATTCTGACATTCACACTACGTATAAAATTAATCAAACAGGCTCTTAGGCTCAGGTTTTCTATTTTTTAAATATTTTAGGAGCTTACATCTATTAAGGGTTGTAGTTGTTCGTTGCTGTCCGTAATATAAAAAATTAGATGATGGATAGAAATAATATATAAGGAAGCGCTTTGGAAATACAAATAAGACATCTTGAAACGACAGATAGCCAAGATATGTTTGATATCTATCGACACCCATCAGTATCAGAAAATACTTCACAAAAGCCTTTCCTTAGCTCTGATTAGGTCAGGGCGCGAGCATACTTTGATGAATTTATAATCCAAAGAACACTCGGGCTCGA
>NZ_JBGONY010000113.1:0-5180 GCF_041439375.1 Vibrio crassostreae
CTATTACCAAACGTGTAAAATTACTTGCAAACTGGGTGGGTCCATATATGACGATTATCTGGTCAATGACCAATGGCTAAAACGTTAGCGATTTTCTAGCTCTGCGAAAATAGCTTCAGCATCCACAATACTTCCTGAGATAGAAAGTGTGTTGAACGGAACCAAATCTTCAGGGCTAGAAGGCTTTTTAACTAACAGCTCTGGGTAGACTTTCGATTCGCCCATCAACATTGCCTTAAGCTCTTTGACGGATAGGTCAGGGTAGCGAGACCAAACTAATGCCGCGACGCCAGACACGACAGGTGCAGCCATACTTGTGCCACTTTTCGAACCGTAGGTGTTTCCCGGAGTGGTTGATAAAATGCGGTACCCAGGTGCAAACACATCAACTGATTTCTGGCCGAAGTTACTAAAGCTCGCCACTAACGTTTCGTCGGCATATTTTGCTGATGCACCCACATCTAACCATGTTGAAATAGGCTTTGAACGGTAGTGCTTCGCGTAGCGGTTTGGAAAGCTTGGTTTGATGTCGTTATCGTTACGGCTGTTCCCCGCAGAGTGAACGATCAAAACGCCTTTACGAGCCGCGTAACGGAATGCGTGGTCGACGATGTATTTACGTGGCGAGTAGCTTTTACCAAAGCTCATGTTAATGATCTTCGCGCCATTATCGACGGCGTAACGCACTGCATTGGCAATGTCCTTGTCCCGCTCATCGCCATTTGGCACCATACGTACCGCCATGATTTGAGCATGATCTGCCACACCATCAATACCCACTGAGTTGTTACGCTCTGCAGCGATGATTCCAGCAACGTGTGTACCGTGCGAACCAACAGGGCCTTTTACATCGTTGTTGCCGTAGCCTTTTTCCCAAGGGTTCGAGATGTCATCCCAAACAATATCGCCACGCGTGTCGAGCTCTAAGTTAAGGTGGAAATCCAGAGAGTCTTGGTAACGGCTACGACGTGATTCCAGATATTCAAATGAATACCATGAATCAAACACACTCAAAAGCCCTTCAGCTGCAGTAACGACGCTAGCATTCTCACTATCTAACAGTGTTTTCAGACCGTTAGTAGAAAAGTCTTTTTGATCGACGAACTGAAGAATCTGTTCTTTGAACTCATTGGCTTGGTCAGTTGCTGTCGTTACACGATTCAACGCATCTTGGTCATCTTTTAGAGACGACAAGTAATCGGATTCAACACCTTGATAATACTTACGTTTCTTACGCGGAATCCAATGTCCGTTCTCTTTTAACTCAAGGTACTTTTTGTATTCTCTAGTGACTTCTAGTGTGTCTTGGTCAACGTTAATACCTAACGAGTTACCCAAAAAGTTCCAGCCGTGGACATCGTCAATGTAACCATTGCCATCATCGTCAATCCCGTTGTCTGGGATCTCGTCTTCATTGGTCCAAAGTTTGTTTTTGAGATCTTCGTGTTCAACGTCGACACCTGAATCAAGAACGGCAACGATGACTGGTTGTGGTTGAAGAGGGGGCATCAAGTAGTCATATACCACATCAGAACCCACACCCTGAATTCTTGTGTAGCTTGCCGTTAAGTTAAACCAATCACCGCGCTGTTCATCAGCGTTGCTCATCATTCTCATTGAGAAAAATGAAGGTAGAATAGTTTCTCGCGAGTAATCCTCAACAATTGTCCCTTTTACATCTTGGATGAAAGGTGAGTTGGCAGGTTGTAGCTCTGGGCTACTCTCATTAAGAGCCGAGGCAGATACTTGAGCCGAAGCCATAATAGCTAAAGAAAGCGTGGTAAGTCTGTGTCCGTGATTCATCTGTGTTGCATCCTTATCATTGTGAGACTGAATAGTTGTGCGACTAGAACTGACTCCTTAGCGAAGCTTTATGAAAGCACGCAGTCAGTTCTGTGAGAGGGAAATGCCCGCTCAAAAGCAATCAAAAGATAATATGCAATCAGACTTGTATCATTCGTTTGATCAATGAAATGGTAGGAAGGTCTCACTGTGATCGATTTTAAAGTCTCAAAGTTTGAGCTAAATTCTATTAATAAAACCAATATTTATAAAATTAAGAATTGGGATTAAAGGTGTTTAGAATCAATTGATTAGTATGTTAATTGCAGGGGGGGGGTTGGCTCTCACTCAGCTATTGAAGTGCTTTTGAAAGAGCCAAGATCAAGGAGCTTAGTCGTCGTGAGAGCTAAATTCAAAGTTTCCGTTGACGGCAAAATGGTCTGAAAGGTGCCAACTTCCCCAAGTGTCAGAGTTCAACCTTTGATGAAGCTTGACCGTATTAGTATTACTTGTTGCTCGTCTATGCACTCTGCTAACAAAAACGTAATCCAGATACTCTACATCAGCGCCACCTGAATACTTATAAGCGGCATACGGGTTAATCGTCGGGTCAAAGGTTGCATTGGTGTAGCCTCTGAATTCTGGAGGATCAACATCCAACGTAGCTAGCATCAGAAGGTATTCCACGAAGTCGCTATTTTTATCGATATTGAAGTCTCCAGCATAGATAACCGCTTCGTTGGAAGGTATGCCTTTAGTCAGCATAAAGGTTCGCATCAGCCCTAGCTGTAAGCGTCTTAGTCTTTTGGCCGCAGGCGTATTGAATGATGCTAGGTGCGTGTTGAATATATGGTATATCTGACCATCTTTGTCGATTTTTGTGTAGACGACGCCTTTATCTGCGTAACAATCAGTCCCGGAGCAGTGTTCAAAAACTATACTGTCGGTTTCAATAATTGGATAGCGACTAAAAGTGACCACGCCTCCGTCGTACATCGCACTAGTGCCACCTCCTACTACCTCTGTTCTAAATGCATATTCCTCTGCTAGAGCGTTGAATAGGATCTCTCGGTCTGAAGAAAAAGCTTCTTGAAGTGTGAGTACGTCATATCCGGAGAGAGTGTGGTCCAAGACACTTGCACGACTTGTAATGTTTGATGATACGCCGGGGAGCATCCATAGGTTATATGACCCAACGTTCAAGGTATTTGGGTCTTGATCAAAATCATTGATTGTATGTTCTGAGACTACAAATTCAACGTCGTCGAAACCTGACGTGTATATAGCCTTAACACCGAACTCAGAGTGATATCCATCTTGGTTATAACGATGAAGAATATATGGGTTGTAGTCGGTCATCATCCCTTGATCTTTATACCCATAAGACAACGTTGAGCCTGAACCGTGACCAACTAACCTAAGTTGACTTACAGGTTCTTGCGGCTTAGGTTCCCAAGAACCTTCGTTTGTTAATCGTGAAATTGTTAGGAAGTAGTCATACGTTGCGCCATTAACAAGCCCATAATATCGATTAAAATCAGCTACTTTAGCTTTTTGATAAGGCCAAATAACTAAGTCATTTTCAGTCAACCTGTATTGGTAACCGTTACTTACGGGTTCACTGGAGTCTATCGAAAAGTTTATTAATATGGGTTTGTCGGTGCGGTTTATATAGTAAAGTGATGTTGCGAGTGCTTGGCTGGCTATTGCCCAAATTATCAGTGTTGAACACAGCTTTTTAATCATGTTTCTTCCTTTGATTACATTCCTAAAATCGAAAACAGAAAGTAGCCCTGGTATGCATTCAGTTGCAAATTAAAGATTTTGGTTTTGTGCTGTGTAACGCGCATGTGATCATATTGTAAATTTTATGAAAAATTACTCTGTTTTATAGTAACTTATGATTATTCTAACCGATTCGAAGTACATTCTATGACGACTTATTTTGCTGGTTTCTCCCTTGGGCTTTCGCTAATCCTTGCGATTGGTTCTCAAAATGCGTTTGTTTTAAAGCAAGGTCTAAAGAATCAACACGTATTGGCAGTTTGCGCTGTATGTGCAATTTCTGATGCCTTACTCATTAGTTTTGATGTAACAGGCTTCGGCGCAATCGTTAAGCAGTTCCCACAAATTGAGCAGTTCGCCCGTTATGGTGGGGCTATCTTTTTGGGTGTCTATTCATTCTTAAGCTTCCGTTCAGCATTCACTGAAAATCACGCCTTAGAAGCCACTGCTGAAACCAAAGACTCATTAACTAAAGCGATTGCGATGTGTTTGGCGTTCACTTGGCTTAATCCGCATGTGTATTTGGATACTGTGGTATTGCTGGGTTCTATCTCAACTCAATATCAACCTAATCAAATGTTGTTTGGTGCTGGTGCCGTATCGGCGTCGTTTGTGTTCTTCTTTTCACTTGGATATGGCGCACGCTTCTTGGCTCCAATGTTTAAGAACCCGAGAGCGTGGAAGGTGTTGGAATTTGTCGTTGGCGTGATCATGGCGTCTATTGCATTATCTTTGATCGTCTAGCTGCGCGTAATTAGGCATTCAAACATATGGTCTAAAGCTCCTACCTAGAGTTACTAATTAAAGTTCCTATCTAAAGTGACTGTCTTTAGTTATCTCCGCATTTAATTATTTCCAAAAAAATAGAATTATTTTTCGTCTTTCGGTTTTGGCGTTCGTCTTAGGGGTACAAATACAAATTAATGACCTAATGAGGAGTAAACCATGATTAAACTTGTTAGCTTTAAAAACTGCCCATTCGTTCAACGTGTAATGGGTGCTTTGGTAATGAAAAATGTCCCATTTGAAATTGAATACATTGAGCTAAACAATAAACCTCAATGGTTCCTAGATATTTCGCCAAACGGACAAGTGCCAGTATTGATTACAGAAAATGACACGGTTCTTTTTGAGTCAGATGCAATTGTTGAATACCTAGACGATAAATACGCGCCGATAGAAGAGGTGTCTGCCGAGCAAAAAGCATTAGATCGTGCTTGGTCTTATCAGGCGAGTAAACATTACATGCCACAATGCGGCACAATGGGAAGTAAAGACAAAGAGACTTTTGAAACACGTTTAGCGAACCTTCAAAAAGCCTTCCTAAAAGCCGAAAACAAGTTAGGCAATACAGAATTCTTTAAAGGGGATTATATATCTAATGTCGACATTGCTTGGCTACCACTGTTGCACCGCGCGTCAGTAATTAATGAGGGGTCAGGCTTTGATATGCTCGAAGGATTCCCTAAAGTGCAAGCGTGGCAGGCCGCTTTGATTAAGTCGGGCTTAACGGAGAAAACGGTACCTCAAGACTTTGTGGAGAAGTTTAGTGGTTTCTATTGGCTTTGTTTCCTAATTGGATCTCAGATAGAAACGGCCAGTATGGGTGATTA
>NZ_JBGONY010000114.1:0-5103 GCF_041439375.1 Vibrio crassostreae
ATGATCTGATCGTAGCTTTAAGCATTAGTTCCCTGATTTAGGAAACAAAGCCCTTTTTTACCATTCTCTTCGATGTCTTCGACGATCCCTTCTTGAGCAATAGAATCTAAACGGGTCATTAATTGCTTAGCATTATCAACAGGGCAAATTAAACCCATACCTAATGACGCATATTTCACGCCCTCTTTTTTTCTCCATCGAGCTGCTTATTAGAAAAAGCAAAGAACGCCCCCGCCTCATTAAATGCTTGCGTTTGTTTGGCTTGAATATAGTGAGAGAGATATTTCATCACTTACTCCTTACGTTATTAAAAAATATCCCAAGAATTAAAACGGGCAACGGTGAAACGAAAAGAGGGATCTCGAAGGGGTTGATACATCCTTCACAATAAAATTGTCAGTTAAGTCCCCTATTTTAAAGTGGTGCAAGATAATCTTCTCAACCTCAGCCTGAGTGGATGGGTAGAACTTAGAATCACGCAAAGTAAATCCTGCAATTTTGAGTTCAGCTAAGGTAATGTCGCTACACGGCGTAAGAGAAAAGCCGTGCTCTTCTCCCTCTGTACGCTGAGGAATACGCAGTAAAGAGATATCATTTTTTGGTGAGCTTTCGTGCCCAGCGGCGAAACGCTGGTCGCTGAGCGTCAATGTAGAGAGAGTTGGGGTTGAGTTTTGTTGTGCCATGACAAGTTTCCTTTCTGTTTGAGTATCACTTTTATGGAGCCGCTTGGCTGTCCAGATCTCAAACAGGGTTCTTCTCTGCAGGGGCGCGAAGCGTTTATTAACCCTTGCAGAGAAGGTTCTGATTGAAGATGGTGAACAGTCTGCGAGCGCCATCCAATGATGCGAGTCGAAAGGAAAATCGGCACATAAGAAAACAAGCCCTTACTCGAACTTAATTGAAGCCAGTGAAAGGTAATAAGGAGGCACGACGATGCGCAGCTACGCAGTAGCGGAGGCGTTGGGTGATTGTTCGCAGTAACTGAATGTCACATCGAGCTTGCTCGATAACAGTGCCATAAGTTATCGCGAGAGGAGTGAAGCGACGGAATGAGCCGTCCGAAGGGAGAACGCCCAATATTTAAGTTTAATACGTACTTTACAGGTTGATTGGCGTTGGAAACAGAACCGTCATAGTCAATATTCAGGGATATGCGTCGAAGGTGGTTCAAGTCAAATATCGCAATAAATCTAAAGGGTTATTCGCCATGTAGCCATTAACTCAACTGGCCTCCACCTTTTTGGTCAGGGAGAGCGGAAAGTGGAAAAGCTTGATGCAAAGAAACGCAGAGCATGGCAAAAGCTGCACTTAGCTTTCATCTCGATACACCCGAAACCATGAGTGCGGAAGTCAGTTTTGTTGTGCCAGGAGCCTCTGAAAAAGAAAGGTTTTCCCTCACTGAAACTCACCTCGAAAGAAGGTAATGCTTTGGGAAGAGAGTGGATCAATAAATGAAGCGGAAAAGGCGCTAACGAGCGGTAAAGCGAGTTTGAAATACTACAACGCTCAAATAGGTGAAATGATAGTAAATGTCAAAACAACAAACAAAAATTATAGCTCTAACTATGCCAGTTAGAAGCCAACGGTTAGCCATAGACGATGTAGCTTTATCTCCAGGCAGATTTTATCAACACAACCACTTTGCCACACAACCCTTTATGCTTGAGCGGCTAATGAGAAAGTTGTGCTAGTTCGTCTGTATTCAATCCCGTGACATCCATAATGGTTTGTTGATCTAGACCATTAAGCAGCATCTTACGCGCCATCTCCTTGAGTGCTTCTTGGCGACCTTTTTCCTCACCTAATTGTATACCTTCTTGGCGCCCTTCTTGGCGTCCACGTTGCTCGCCTTGTTGGCGCAATTGTTCTGCAATAGTCATAAGTGTGTCCTCGTGTTTCGGTACTGATGAGGCAAGTGACGTAATTAACGCCTCTAGGTTATTCGTTTCACCCACTTGGAGTAAGTAGCTCATCAATGACTGTACTTGCTTATCTGTAGTGTAATCGGTTAAGAGCAATGTGACCAGAGGCTCAAGGAAATCCATGATATCACGATACTTCGCGTGCTTTTGTACGAGCTCAGTAAGGCAATACGGCGATGCTGCATTATCTCATCATCGGATATGACCGTGACATCGACCAAAGGAAAGTCCTGAGTATAAAGTGCTTTAGCCTTGTCAGGGTTAGCGAACCCTTTTAACCAATTCATTTTATAGGGATAAGGCGAGACTTTGCCATGATAAAACTGCAACGGGATCACCAGAGGTAAATGCTCATGGCCAGCTTCAAGATGTTGTTGCATGGCGGCGATAGCGTAACGCATCAGTCTGAACGCCATGTGTTTATCTGGTCGACTCTGGTGCTCGATTAACGCGTAGACGTACCCTTCCCCCTGAGACGTTTTAAGAGAATAAAGGACATCCTAATAGTAAGGCCGTAAGTTTTCTTCTATAAAGCTGCCTGATTCGAGCTTTAAGGTCGTCAAATCAGTACCATGATAAAAATTCTGCACCATGTTGGTTTCTTTCTACACATCAATTTAGTTCATTTACTCTAAGTAATCTTTGCCCCATTCTGCGTTTCGGCAGCTAGCTATCACAGAATGCAGCCGCCAATTTTGACCTACTTGTTCTTATGTCTAGAGCTCTAACTATGTGACCAAATCTGCTAATCCACTACATTAGAAGGGCAACTCTCTTCCCTGTAATTGATCGTTATCCCGTAAAATTCGAGCTTATCTAGTAATAAACTGCCGAATACCTTTTTGGTCATTTAATTTTCACACCCAAACCAAGTGATATTAAGGTACCTACCAGTGTTGTGATCACCACCGATATCAATGAACCAATCAGCACATACTCAGTCATGCTTCGGTCGTCTGATTTATTCAACTCACCAAACCTAAATATTGACTTAGCCGCCAATACAAAACCCACAGCTGCATAGCTCCCCACAAGCGTAAAGGTCAGTATTAACACTCGCTCTAAATAACCGATCAACTCACCACCTGCGATAAGACCACTAATACTAGTAGTATCTTGATCTTGATCTGATATTGGAAACTTCCTTAAGACGCTGCCAATCACAATCGAAGTTGGCTTGAGAATTAGTAAGTAAGCAAATACCACCATAACACCATCTGAGAACTTCTCATCTTGTAGTACGGCATCGATCATTACACCATCTGCCATGTGAAAGGCAATGGCTACTAGCACTGATACATGCAAAGTCTGGTCGATAATAAAATAGGAAAACTTACCACCATTTCGTGCTCTTACTTTCCACAAATCGATAATAAAATGACTTACCGCTATGATAACTACCAAGCAAGTAGTTGAGCGCCAGTCAATACCTAACGCTATAGCAGGAACTAACAACGCGACACCGTGTAATAGTGAGTGAAAGTACAGTTCAGTTGAACGGTAAGTGTATTTTTTCTTTGCTTCTACCCATTGGTTCGGCTGGAGGTAAAAATCACAGATGATGTGAATCATCAAGAACGGTATTAGAACATCAAAAAAATTAAACATACTTGAGTCCCTTCACTTGGTTTATGAATCGCCAATTTAGCTCACTGATTAGCGGCCAACCTGAAGCTTTAAGAGACTTACTGGCAGTGGCAGTAGCAACATCGAGCTTTTCTGCTAACTCACTAATAGACAAACCTTCATTGGTTCGAAGCATCGGAAGCATAACTTCACATTGGCGCGAGGTTAATTCCGTTAGTTGTCTATCGAGGTACTTAAAGAGTAAGTCAAAGTGCTCAGTGAGTTCGAAACGGTCAGAGTTAAATAACAACCTGTCGCTTTTTAAGGCTTTTAGTCCACGCCCAGAAAGAACAAATGCTTCACCCATCGATTCAGAGACAGACTCACGCAAATCGGCATTAGAGGCAATAGCAAGGCTAATGCGACTATCAAACTCTTTGCCAAGCGCTTTAATGCCAATACGATAAATGATGGTGTATCTCAGAGCGCTTTCAATATCATGCACCACGGTCTGAAATTCATCGCCACGCTCAATACTGTGCGCATTTGATGAATTTCCTGCGGTGATCAGTCTCTGAATGTCTTTGATTCGTTTAAGAAGTTGTTCAAACTGTTCAGATGTTAGCTTGGTTGAGTTGACAATATCGCCGCTGATCACTGCGATAGGTTTAGAGGTAGGCTCCACATTAAAACTCCTTCTTTCATGTAGATGCCAATTTAGCCGTTTATGGCTAATAATGCAAATTTAGCCGTTTATGGCTAATAGGTGGAAATTAGCCGTTTAGGGCTAAACGATTCATGAAGCTTGTCATTACCTTAGTTTGACTGTAATCACTTTTACGAGTGCCGTTCGACTACTGTGGCAGTGATCCAATATGATCTGCACCATCAATAATGGATACTGACTCACTTTTGTCCAGAACCTTCGTAGGCTGAATTTTTACCCGTGGCATTTTCTAGCACGTTTGTGCCCCATTCCTTTTCAGCGCGAAAGTTTACTCACAATCTGTGATTGTACGTTTGCCTTACCTGTAGTTATCCGAGGGAGTGTCGTCGTAAGCTTTGTTAAAATTATGCGTCATTTTGCAGTATAATCTCCCATGCTTCTAACTAACATGCTGATTATCAATTGAACAACGATAAGAAAGACCGTATTATCGAAGGCTAAAAGCCGTATAGAAAGCGTTAGGTTTATACTCTCAACCTATTAATATCAAATCAATTTATGGGTCATATTTGAATGATGGAAAAGCAATTCAGCAATTTTGTTGCATTGTCTCAAGAAGCTTACCCAGTTTACATAAACTCTTTCGAGAGACGTCAGTTAAAACATGTCAATTTTCCAAACTTAGATAAGTACATAGATCATGATTGTTTATCAGGTTTAACACTTGAAGACGAAAGTGGAGAGTATTTGTCAATTGAAGCTAGGTTGGATGGAATTCATGGTAGCTTATTTTCTAGGTTACCTACCAAGAGGTTACTTGAGTGCGTTCTATCCACTACGTTTGAAAAATGTTGCTTTAGAATGTCACCATCTATGGAGGACTACGTTAATGACAGGGCGCGAGCATACTTTGATGAATTTATAATCCAAAGAACACTCGGGCTCGAT
>NZ_JBGONY010000115.1:0-4690 GCF_041439375.1 Vibrio crassostreae
ATAATCACCCATACTGGCCGTTTCTATCTGAGATCCAATTAGGAAACAAAGCCTCGCTAACATACCAATTCATCGCTTCCTGTCGATTGTGAACGAATATCGTGATTGTGGTTATTGAACCATCGTCAAAATAACAAAGCTCATATTCTAAATCGCTTGGGTGCTCAGGAATAGCGGCCATAGCTTGCCTCCCAAATAATCAATCATTTGAAAATACGCTGACCCGATTCTTTTATAGGGTTCGCACTACGTCAAATGAGTAATAAAAATCAAGTTATATCACTGCCGTTAATTATTTTTAGTTTAATCATTTGCCTAAATAGACGGTTTAGCAAGGTGAAGTCTCAATTTATCTTAAAGTTTTTACGATCAGCTGCTTTTATAGCTAATGTTATAAGATCAAGAGTGAATCTGATAAGGCTGTTTACAGGTTCGCTGATCAGTAAAGGGTTGTGAGAGGGTGTAATGAGAAAATGCCGTTGGTTAGTGATATTGGTGTGCTTTCTATTTGCTGGGTGTGGGACAAAATTCGCCTATAACAATATCAGTTGGTTTGCGGTGAGTTATATCGAAGACTTTGTTTCGTTATCTAATAGTCAAGAGTCCGAGCTAGAAGCACGTCTAGACTCATTGCAAGTCTGGCATAAAGAAACTCAACTTCCTCTATATATTTCGCAATTAGAAGTGATTCAAAGTATTGCTCGTGCCGATATGAATTCTGCCTTTATCGTTGACCAGAGCGAACAAATTAAAAATCATATTCGCGCTATCGTTAATAAGTTTGCCCCCGATGTTTACGCGTTAAGTATGCAACTGAGCCCTAAGCAAGATAGTGAGTTCTTACAAAACTTTAGAGAAAAGCAGCAAGACTATTACGAAGGAAGATTGTCGTTGAATGACGAAGATTCCAGAGATCGATATCGAAATCGAATAGAAGAGAGGCTAGAACGATGGCTAGGATCGGTATCGAAAGAACAAAAACAGATTATATATACTTGGTCTCAAGAGTGGGTAAATACCAACGATAGCTGGCGCCAATATCAAAATAACACCTATCAAGATCTCACAACACTGATGGAAAAGAAGAGTGACCTACATATCGCTCAGCCAGTTATTATGAACTTGCTTTTGAACAACGAAGCCTATTATCCAGACAAATTGGAATCTAAGCTTAATAAGAATATGCAGACATCAGGCAAATTCTTGGTGGATATCGCCGCAACCAGTAGTGATAAGCAATGGTCTTATTTCATGAATGAATTAGAGAGTCTCAAATCTACACTGGTGACACTGCAGGAGTAGGGGACAAGTAAGCTTCGTTAATAACTAAAAAGGCTGATCGTGTTAACCCCATCAGCCTTTCAAACATTATCGTATGGTAAGGGTTTTAACCTCGATTACTCATCAACAGCTTTGGGATAGAGCCTTTCGCTGTCTTCGATATTTTTTGCATCAGTTGAAAGCTTGGCAGTTGAATGCCGTGGTCGCTTTGCAGTTCATCAATCATCAATAACCATAAGCGCGCTGTCATTTCTGAATCGGCTAACGCCCTGTGGAAAGTGCCGTCATTGTCGATATTCTTGAAACGCACAAGGTCGCCTAGCTTATGAGTTGGTGCGTCTTGAATTAGACGACGAGCAATCAGCATTGAGCAGGCAAATTGTCCATTGTAATCGCGACCAATATTATCTAATTCCGCATCAAGAAAGCGCTTATCAAATGAGGCATTGTGAGCGACAAGTTGGCTGTCTTGAATGAAGTCTGCAAATTCATCCATCACTTCTCCACAGCTAGCAGCAGTGCTTAACATACGATTAGTGATTCCGGTATAACCCTCAATGAACCCACTCACGCGAAACCCAGGGTTCATGAGTTGTTGGAAGGTGTCGACGACTTCGCCGTTAACAAGTTTCACCGCACCGATTTCAATCGCTCGGTCACCCATATTTGGTGATAAGCCTGTGGTTTCGAAATCGAGAACGATAACGGAGTCTGCGGAGTGTGTAGCCATCGTGTTTCCTAATTACTATTGGTTATATCGCTTTATATGAGGCGTTTGGTTCTGCTATCAGTGAAGCTATTGTGTGTTACTGCTGATAGTGAGCTCAGTGTAACCCGTCGTATCATCATGCTCTCTGCTGAAGGTCAAAGTATCGTAGCGGTGAACAATCAATTCAGCTGTGGTTGCGATGATCGTTCCCTCCAGCAAATGCCCGCCAATCACATCACCATTCTCATCAGCAACGGAGATATGAATATGCTGGTGGTTAGGCGTTAGCGTTGCCATTACAGATACGATTTCGAACGGAGCTTGAACTAGCTTGGTGTTGTTGGCATTAGCTAAGCGAATATTGAGTTGAGAAACACACCCGACACAAGATGCGATAGAGCCTGCCGAGATATTGTGCGCTGTCACTAGCATCTGGATCTCAAGCTTTAGGTCTTGTCCTCGGGTTAATCTCGTTGCGATAGGAGTAATCATCTCAATACCTCGGTTTTATCTGTGTATCAAAGAACAAAACGAAGCCACATGGGGCTTCGTTTAAGTTATACGTCGGCTAACACGTTATCGCTGCTAGTTAAGCTTTGATAGTTTACTTGCCTTCTTTCTCTTGCTGTTCTCTTTTCTTCTTAGGAACGAAATTCAGCACTGAAATCGGTACTTCTTTACGCGGCTCGAAACCTTCCACTACACGACGTTCAATCAGGTGACCAAGGCGCTTTTCAATAATGCACAGGTTTTTGAAGTTGTCTTTTGATAGGAAAGAGATCGCTTCACCAGATGCATCAGCACGGCCAGTACGACCAATACGGTGAACGTAGTCGTCTGCTGGGAAAGGCAGGTCGTAGTTCACTACGCGGCTTAGATTATCGATATCAATACCACGAGCAGCAACGCCAGTCGCTACCAAGTATTTTAGGCGACCTTTCTTGAAGTCAGCCAAGATCTTTTCACGGATCGCTTGGCTGCGTCCACTGTGGAAAGCTTCAGCCTGAATGCCACGTTTCTCTAGTTGAGCAACCAACTTAGCCGCACCGTGCTTGGTTTCGATAAAGATTAGCGCTTGATCCCAATTACCTTCGGTAATCATGTGGCTCAACAGTGCTGACTTACGATCTTTATCTACCGTTACCAACCATTGCTCAATGTTCGCTTTAGACGCATCAGTTTTGGCAATTGAAATCTCTTCTGCTTCGCTGATAGCACTTTTCGCTAGCGCACGAACTGGCGTTGAAAGCGTTGCTGAGAACAGTAGGTTTTGGATGTCTTGTGGTAAACGCGCAATGATCTTGTTGATGTCTTCAATGAACCCCATGTCTAGCATGCGGTCTGCTTCATCAAGAACCAAAACTTCAACTTCATCAAAGTGAACGGCACGTTGTCCGTACATGTCGATCAAACGGCCAGGTGTTGCAACCAGAATATCAACACCTTCAATCAGACGGTCTTTTTGGTGTTGGTAAGATACGCCACCGTACATCGCTAGTGATGTTAGGTTTAGGAACTTGGCGTACTTAGTGATGTTTTGCTCAACCTGAACAGCCAGCTCACGAGTCGGTGTCAGAATCACGGCGCGAATACGTTTTTTACGCTGCGTTTCACCTTTGCTTAGCATTTCTAAGATAGGGAGAACAAAGCTCGCAGTTTTACCTGTACCTGTTTGTGCTGCCGCAATAAGGTTCTTACCAGAAAGTACAATTGGAATTGCTTTTTCTTGAATCGAAGTTGGCTTTTCGTAGCCTTGTTTTGCAACGGCTTTAACAATAGGTGAGCTTAATCCAAGCTTGGAAAATGGCATAAGTTTCTCGGTATGATTTGGCTAAATAGCGATGGAAAGGTTCAACAATCTTATACAAGGATAAGATTAATGGCGGCATTCTACCATGTTGCTTGTGTACTACTAGCAACATAGACACTTTAGTTGGATAATACTGGCTCAATAAGACGACGATAAGGCAGGGAAGTATGGAAATTACGCCGAATGAACGCGAAGCAGTATATAAAACGATTTTTTCTCGCCGAGATGTTCGTGGACAGTTTCTCCCTGATGAGATCCCAGAAGACGTTCTGATGCGTGTGTTAACCGCCGCGCACCATGCGCCTAGTGTCGGTTTTATGCAGCCTTGGGACTTTGTCGTTGTTCGTGATATCGAAACTAAGCAACAAATTAAAGCGGGCTTCAATCAAGCGCATGCTGAATCGGCAGAAATGTTTACCGATGAAAAGCAGGCGATGTATAAGCGCTTAAAGTTGGAAGGTATCGTTGAATCACCTGTCGGTATCTGTGTAACTTGCGACCGTAATCAAACCGGAAAGGTCGTGCTAGGTAGAACCATCAAACAAGAGATGGACTTATACAGCACAGTCTGTGCGGTTCAAAACTTGTGGCTGGCGGCAAGGGCAGAAAATCTTGGATTAGGGTGGGTGAGTATTCTCCACGACTCAACACTGAGAGACGCATTAGATATCCCGGAAAACATCGATATCGTGGCGTACCTTTGTATTGGCTACGTTGATCACTTCAAAGACAAGCCCGAACTTGAAACCATGGGTTGGCTACCAAGAAGAGATGTGAATTCAGCGATTCATGAAGGGAAGTGGAATCCAAATAAAGCGGAGTGATTCAAGGCTTTGATGGGCTTTGTTTCCTAATTGGATCTCAGATAGAAACGGCCAGTATGGGTGATT
>NZ_JBGONY010000116.1:0-4243 GCF_041439375.1 Vibrio crassostreae
TGAGGGGATAGGGGGATCAGTTCGAGGCTGTTACATATCCGTATTTTTGGGTTCATTCCTGCCAATGTTACACGACCATCTGAGCTTCTGAGACATATCTGGCGTAGAGTAATTCATAACAATACGACCTGTTTTTTTATTTAGTTTAGCTAATCCGATGTAATCTTTAATAAATAAGGTCTTTGAGTTATTAGAAATATCTGTACCATCATTAGAGCCATAACTAGAAATGACCCACCCACCAATTTCAATTGAGTAGTAGTAATCTTCTTTAATTCTCAACCAGCCATCTTTGATATCTCCCACAGCCAAATCTCTTAATTTTGGAGTAAGTGATGTTAGTTCGCAGAATAGATGCCTTTTTTCATCATATTTAACGGTGTCGGCGGCATTTCCACTCGATGAAATCACCATCAAAATCAAAAGAATTTTTTTCATTAACCTTCCTGCATTGATTTTCTTGAAATCAGGTTTATATAATAAATTGCTTGCGCAAGTATAAGATAAATAAAATTAACATCAAATGGTAATCTCACTATAAAATCAACGCAGTTCTAAAACTTAAAAAAGGTGAAGTCGGGATTATAAAATGCCATCAAATTTAATAATCAGGAAAATTTTCCACGTCATTTTTCTGTCAATGCTGAGTCACAAATCATTTGCTGAACCACTTAACTACAAGGAAAAAGAATCAGCCTTTATTGCGGCAGGGTATCTCTTAAATCAAAATTTTTGGCGCAATGATTGTGACGATACGAGCGTTACTTCCGCTGGAGAAATCGACATGGTACTAGATTTAAACCATGATAAAAAACCAGAAGTCCTGATAATGCAATCTAGCTCGTATTGCTATGGCAATGTAGGGTACCATTATACCCTCCTCAGCAAGTTGCCCAATATGAAATGGAAAGTCATAGCTAAAGGGGTTGGCATACCCAAATTTATTGCACATGAGGAATTTAGTTCTTGGCCTGAGATAGAGGTAGGTGGTCCCAGTTTTTGTTTCCCTATTTTGCAATGGAGCGGTAAGGACTATGTGTTTGATCGATACCAATACGATTATAAACCATGTTCTTTAAACAAATAGATCCCCCGTTCAATGGAAATCGAAATATTAGCTAAATAAAACACATATTAACTCTATGTTATCAATAATATGGAGTTAGTCATGCTAAAAATAACCAACCTTCAACAAGCCACAACCCTACCAACCCTACCAACCACTACAACCCTGCAAGACCAAGTCAAAGCCATACTCACTGAACCATTCCACGATGAAACAGAAACCCAACAGGCATGGGATGAACTGCAATGTGAACTCTGGTTCCTCACCTCAATTAATGAGCTAAACGCTGTCGTCGACGACGATATCGAACTGCTGAAACGAGCCCTAACCTATACCGAATTCGAAGATGATCTAGATTACGGAGCTTCTATATCCCTAAGTATTGTCGAGGACAGTGGTAAGGGGCTCTACCTACTGATGCCTAAGACACTCCGCACTGAATTACATCAATATTTCTCAATCTCAGATGAATAAGGGGGACTGATGCAATCACGTAAATTCAAATTTAATAAACGCCAACTTGATTCATTACCGCCGACGCCGTCGACAAGTCGAAGTAAAGAAACTGAGTATACGGATGAGCTCTGTAGCGGCCTGAAAATTATAATTAATAGACAAGGGAGACGTAGGTTCCTATTCAGATACACCTATTTCGGGAAAAAGAAATCGTTACAAATTGGTGAATACCCTGCGCTAGATATCAACACTGCTAGACAGATAGCCAATGACCACAAGCGAGAGATAGCTCTAGGTAATGACCCCAAGGCTATGAGGGATGAAAAATCCAATGTACTTAGTTTTCAGGAATTTGCGGAAGAACACTACTTACCCTATGCCCGCATGAACAAACTCACTGCTAAGAATGATGTCGGTAACTTAAAGCTACATTTCTACCCTAAATGGGGCAAGAAAAGCATCACCGATATCAACCAGCAAGACATTCAAAAGCTACTCGATGGAGTTTTAGAAACAAGGAAACCATCCACTGTAAATCGTCTTCGGTCGCTCATTTTACGAATGTATAGGCTCGCAAAAGAATGGGGATTCGTGGACAAGAATCCGGGACAGTACATAAGGAAGCTTAAGGAGAATAATTTAAGAAACAGATTCCTGAACCGCAAAGAGGTTTCATCTTTCATCAAGGCATGTAACGAGGAACCCAATCGCACCCAAGGGAATGCCTTAAAATTCGCACTGCTTACTGGGATGAGAATTGGTGAGATTACTAACTCTAAGTGGGACTGTCTTACCGTCGACGACGACGGCAATTGGAGCCTATTTCTTCCCCACACAAAATCGGGGTTATCAAGGACGGTTCTGCTCAATAATTTAGCTAAGGAGGTAATACATGACCAACGACGATTTCAGATACGTAAGAACCCCTATATCTTTGCCGGAGATGCACCCGGTAGACCTATCGCACATCCAAAGAAGGCATTCGCTCGAATCAAGAAAGCAGCAGGTATCTACGATGACTTCCGCATTCATGACCTCAGGCATAGCTTTGCAAGTATCCTGATAAATTCCGGAAATGCGACGCTCTATGATGTTCAGCATTTGTTAGGGCATCAGAGCCCTCAAACTTCGACTAGGTATGCTCATTTGGCTTCGAGTAGGCTAAGAGAGGTAAGTGCTAATGTTTCTGAGTTGGTTGGGGATGTTAGTCACGGATAGTGTAAAAGCAGTGAGTATGTTGCTCACTGTTTTTTTGGTACTTTGGGGAAGGATTTGTAGGTATCTGGTGAGCATTAACTCATGTTACATTATGCGACACCTTGAGTATATTGACACCTAACAGAGGAAATGAATAACTTGGATAGTTATAGACAGACAATATCAACAGATGCAAATCTTACTGATCAAGATGGTAAATCGATTATGGTCGATTGCTCTGTTACATTACCTTTGCTTTTTGGCCAGCCTGCTGAGGTCCGAGTTGGAATTCCAAATGAGGTAATGCCTATACCGAACCTCAAGACTCCTTGGCAGGTTAAAACTTTTCAAGGGGCTGAAATAATTACCTTAGAAAATGTTCATTACCGAAGATTAACTACCGATACCCTTCTAAAGAGAAAGCTTGGTTCAATCCCTGTAAACCTAAGTCATATACAAAGTTTGACGATAAACATGGTTCATAACTCACCTGATTATCGGTTTTCGATTTATATATCTGATACTGAATATTTTAGGACGTTATCTATTGAAGAGGGCCAAAATGGCATTAGTCAAATAGCTATGTTCAGTCACCCAACTCTTGGTGAAATTATTCTACAAAAATATAGTGTTGAATCCGCAACGCTTAGTGGGAATGGCTCATTAAAGCTACATGGCTATAGGCTAGAAGTTGAATGTGACAGACCTAATACTAGCCCTGAAGCTATCATTAATGCAATCCAGCCCTTACTTGATATATTGTCTTTTTTTTCACGACAAAGAGTGTTGGTTTTAGGTTGGGAACATCAAACGGAAAGTGAATATATTAGGCACTGGAAATACCCACTAAATGCAATACAGACGAATTATTCCTTATATGAGCCTCGTTCTTATTTAATGAGTCGTAAAGTTGATGAGCTAGAAAAAATGATCAATATAGGTTTATCGAATTATTACGGTTTGGAAGACTCAGAACAGGATATGGTACATAAACTTAGCTTTAATCTTTGTTCATCATTAGAACGTAGAGATGATGCTAAATATATGGCTTTATTCACAGCTTTGGAGTCTTATGCCAAAAAGCTGAGCCTTAGATTAGAGCCAGATGAAACAAGGTCAAAATCCATTCAATTAATAAAAAAAGCGGCAAAGCCACATCAAAAAGTCGACCATGATGTATACAAAATGCTAATGAGCCTAACTTCAGACATTAAAAAGACCTCTGCTGCTGATTCAATTGAGAATTTTTTATTTAAACATCGAGTGCTTAAAGAAGATCTTTGGTCAATTCAAGGGAAAGGTGGATTGCTTAAGATTAGAAATCACTTAGCTCATGAAGGTAATCATAATGTTGACCATCAAGGGTTGGCAGTTGCTACATTACACCTAACGATACTCATTGAAAGAGTTATTTTAGGGGTTCTGAACTTAAAGCTTGAATCATCTGTTCAACGGGATCTAAGGCAGGAACCTTGGCTCAATTTAGAATACGCGAATAGATTAAAAAATTTAATTATACAGAAT
>NZ_JBGONY010000117.1:0-4215 GCF_041439375.1 Vibrio crassostreae
GATGATCTGATCGTAGCTTTAAGCATTAGTTCCCTGATTTAGGAAACAAAGCCCGCTGTAACTCACGTCCGAGTGACGAGTTTCACTCCAATCACGTTAGGATCTCCATTTTCGTCTATATATAGCGAGACGTTTAAGGGCATGCCTAACGTACTCAAATGCTCTTTATGTACCAGGCTCGACTCTAAAACAGGATCGTGAAACATAATTGTTAGCGAGGGCAAAAAGCGGCTATTCAGCTTGATTGGCAAACCTAGAATATTCAAACGCGATAGCATTTAACAACTGAGGTAAGTCTTTAATATTGTGTTTATTAATTTCGATATAATCATCAACGAAGTGGTCTTTTTCTTCGGCTACCTTATTGATAGAACAACCTAATAATAGAATACAACTTAGCGCTAAAAGGGTTAGCTTCTGCATTTACCATGCCTTGATTAGTTTTAGATAAGGGATGAGGATAGAAGTGGTAAAAAGCTCGAAAGGCGCTCAATAAATCGACATTCACTTTTATTGAGCATGAACCTTCTCGTAGTTCCATTTCAATCATATTTACTCAGTCATTTAACTGTTATTGCGTCTTATCAATCCAATATTTCACCATTACCGAAAACTCTTGATACCTATCTTGATAACAAAAATGACCACTGCCTTTGAATACTGTTAACTCAGCATTCGACATACGTTTAGCTAAACGTTCTCCATTATCGACGTAAAGAATTGCATCGTTTCCTCCCCAAAATATCTGAGTGGGTAACTCTATTTTATCGAGCAATGGATCAACCGTTGCTAGACTTTTTGGGTAGTCTTTAAACCATTGCATGACGGCAGGAATTCGATTGCGATAAGAAGCAATATAGTCGGAAATCTCTTCTTGATTGGGGCGATAGTTCGTATAGCAAACCTTGATACAGCCTTGAACTAAAGAGCCAGCCCCTGTCACTTTAAAAACAGTGCGCCAAAACGATGAGTCGACCATTTTTCGGATGGCGCTTGCATTTGACGAAGGATTAATTGCTGGGCCATCGCCTATCAATAAACTTTTGACATCATTGTCATATGTGCCCACATAGTAAACGATCGCGGGCATACCAACGTCAGGCCCCAATAAATGTGGTTCTTGAATATCCAAATGATTTAAGAATTCTTTTAAAAAGTCGCCTTGAGCCTTGAAAGACATGTATTCAATCCCGCCCGCACTGCCGCCGAACCCAGGCATATCGTAAGCATATAGGTTGTAGTGTTCAGCCAACCCACTCCAAATAGGGGCATACGCAAGAATGCTTTGAGGAAAAGGGGAAAGCATCACAAGAGTCGGTTTACCAATCGCTTCAGAATGTGCGTATCGAATATCGACACCATTTATCTTGGTTCGCTTTATTGGCATGGATGGTGTCGTTTCAAATGTTGGGAACATTGGATAGTCGTTTTTTCTTCG
Source organism: Vibrio crassostreae (assembly GCF_041439375.1). GTDB lineage: Bacteria > Pseudomonadota > Gammaproteobacteria > Enterobacterales > Vibrionaceae > Vibrio > Vibrio crassostreae_D. The sequence continues at coordinate 1,439 of NZ_JBGONY010000117.1, forward strand.
CAACTGCTCCAAGCTTTTATATTCAGAAGTCAATAACATCAGTGCCGATGCGTTAATACGATCAAACACGCTAATTTTTTCTATCTTAGGAGTATGTGTCATTAATTAATCTCTATTTAATTCTCTGAAGTTAAAAGACGCTGAAACCATGATTAAAAATTTCCATCCAATTTATTTATGGTTCTCAAAAATAGTATTGGGGTTTACTCAACTCAGTATTTACAGCTATCAATAATTGTAGTTAACACCATTATTACTAATATTATCGCCACTACTTTACCGATATATTTGATGTTAACTAACATCGTTGGGGTCTGTTAAAACTCGTTAAATTACGTCATTTATGCTATATTTATGACCTAATTCACAGAGGTTTGGATGGATCAATGACTATCAACACAACTTACTTTATAAGGGTAAATAGCCTGATGAATTTGTATTACAACGTATGTAATCAATATTATTCAGATCCAATCTCCCCACAGACAATTCCCCAATCCGCGTTTAATCACACAATGAACCTGTTGCCCATTTCTGAGGTATTTCAGCTTTATGAAGAACTCGAATGCTATACAAAAAATCCAAACTTTATGCTCGAGGCTGTGCGCCATTTCCGGGTCGAAGACTTGGGCGGATTAGGCCAATGGATGTTCTCTGGTCATGACTTAATGTCGACGATAAGAAAGGTAAATTACGGCATGGGGTGTATTCAATCCGGTGCTTTTTGGGTTGCTGCACCTGCGGGGTCTATCATCAAGTGGACTTACAACAATCAGTATGATGCAGAACACTTAGACGTTCATGACAGTATTAGAGTCGCTGTTTTGATGTTAAAGATATTGAAGAAATACCTTGGGGTAGATTTCGCTCCGATGCGCGTATTACTTTCTGGGGAGCGTGCGGATGAGAACCTATATCGAGACTATTTTGGCTGTGACGTAACATGGAATCATCATCAAACAGAGATCTGGTTTCATTCCAACTTACGCTTGGCAAATCTGGCTGAAAATCAAGATACCAAACAAACCTTTTCTTTAAATTTTGAGGACTTGGATCGATGCTTAGATATGCCCGATCCAAGCGATGATACTAAATTGGTTTATGAGGCCATCAATTACTCATGTCACTTTGGATTACCGACGCTCGAAAGAGTATCGAAATTATTTGGTCTATCTACACAAACATTTCAACGCAGATTCCACAAATATGGCCATAACTTCACCGAAATGTGTGGTTTTGTCTTGAGTAATAAAGCCGTCAAGATGCTAAGCCAATCAATGCCTGTCGACGAAGTTGCCCACAAATTGGGATATAGCCACCTAGACAGTTTTACACATATGTTTAAGAAACATCGAGGCATGACACCAAAGCAATACCTCAAGTCATTAGAATAAAATAGAACATCCGCAAAATGTCTCTACTTGCGGATGAGAAAGATTGCATCACCTCGCTAGATGGCTTGGATACTGATCTCGACACGGCGATTGCAGGCTCTTCCGTCTTCGGTTGCATTGTCACAAATAGGGTAACGTTCACCAAGGCCGCTGGTACTGATTCGTCCACCTTTCACTTTTTGATTCACTAAGTAAGCTTTTACTGAATCAGCACGTTTCTCAGACAACTGCTGATTAGAAGCATCATTGCCAGTACTGTCGGTATAGCCTTTGATCTGCAAATACGAATCTGGGTACTCGACCAATATTCTCGCAACACCATTCAATGAATTGTATACCGTCGCTTCAAGTAGGTATTCATCAGAGCGAAAACCGATGCCGTTTTCCATCACCAACACTAACTCATTTTCACCAACACGCTTTACTTGAACGCCTGAACCTAGCAACTCCTGACGCAAAGCGTCCTCTTGCTTATCCAGTGTGTAGCCGACTCCTCCACCGATGAGACCGCCAGCCGTTGCCCCAATTAACGCTCTCTTTTTCCGTTCTTTTGAATTATCTCCAGACAGGAGACCAATCGCAGCACCAGACAAAGAACCAATCGCAGCCCCTTTTGTTGTGGAATTCGTTTCCATCTCACCAGTCGTTGCGTCCTGACGTTGAGTCGCCTGACAGCCCACCAAGCTCGTTAATAGCAACAGAGAGATAATAGGTTTAATGCATCTTTTTATTTCAGAAGATATGAATAGCATAAATATATTCCAGTTAAATTTAGACTTTCGATTAAATATTCACTGAATAGCAAACATATTAAAATTACAGACCACGACTGTGGTCCGTAATTTCATTAATAATCTTATTTTGAATAATTCGGAATTAAATAACCGAATTAACTCTAGTTCTAGTTCTAGCTCTAGCTCTAGCTCTAGCTCTAGCTCTAGAAAGAGTAGAAGTAGTAGAGCTGCGACTTCATACGTAAAATGATTCCACGTATTACATCAAGAAACGCCATAAGCTCTGTTGGCTTTTCTCCGCTAATCCAAGCTAAACCAACCGAGCCGACTGGTACGCTATAGCCTTCAGGTTCAAAGACTTTCAACCTAACAAAGTGATGTTTGTTTTGTAGGTTCTTGCCTGTCGTAGAGCGAACATTCTGGTCAAAGCCAAGCAAGTTACTTTGCGCTTCGCCGGTTGCTTCAATAATACCTTCAACCTCTGCCGTGAATACTTTCCCTGGATAAACTGGCGTTGTAAATTCAGCCAATTGACCCGGTTTAACATTTCTAATCGCTTGATGATTCACTCTCATCAATACGTATTTCTCGTTGGCGGCGTTTTTCAAGGTAGTTGTCATCATTCGCTTGTTTACTAAGCAGCTTCTCT
>NZ_JBGONY010000118.1:0-3298 GCF_041439375.1 Vibrio crassostreae
AAATACGCGAAACGGGGTAGTTCTATCTTTAAATTTAATTACGCAACAAAGCCGTTTTCATTCAATATTTTGATACCATGTTCAACATTATTTTGGCTTGCTCGTGTTTCTTCTTCGGCCATTGTTGCTTTATCACTTACTTCTAGTGAGGATGTCGAAAGCTCGTTAATAGCAGTAGATATCTGTTCAACTTGAGATAGTTCATATTGAACGTTTTGTATTGTATCTGACATAACTACAGTGAGTTGTTGTGAGGCAGATGAGACATTCTCTGCAATTCCATGTGAATTTTTAATCAAATTAGATAGTTGTTCAGAAAAATTAATGAGTGAACGATATATCCCTGTTTCATTCCCTGTTTTTTTTATATTTTGACGAAGATTTCCTTTAGCCATGGATTCCATCAACAAAGCAATATCTTTAGGAGAACCGCCAACAGGTTTTAAGACCAATATGTGTATAATAAAAAATAAGATACCAATAGAAGAAATTATACACAGTAATCCGGTGAGTATAGAGATGAAAACTTGGTCATTAACTCCTTTGTTTATAATATTATCTTTGGTAAAAATTACATACTCCCACCCGTTGATATCTAGTTTGCTCCAAAAAGCAGTATAATCTACATCTTTTCGTCCGATTCGATTTGTATATGATAATTCTGGGTGGTTATTATCAAATTTTTTAAATGTAGGGTTTTCTAAGAATATATTACTTCCTACTTGTTCTTTATTAGGTGAGGTTATTATTGTCCCTTCTTCCGTATATAGGAAAACATCGTCTCTACCTATAATATCTTTTAGTATTGATCCTTTTTTTATGCTACTAATTATCGCGATATCTTCATTTATCTTATACACTATACCGAATACGACCTCTCCCGAAGTTGATGAAGTATAAGGCTTTGAAACATAGAACTCTTTACCTTTCTCGAATGTTTCGATAAAATAATCACGTTGAATTTTTTTAACATTAACTTCTGTAATTTTTCCAGACATATCGTAAAGCGAAACTTCACGGTCAAAAAGGAAGACACCGATACTAATATTACCAAAAATATTATGAATTGATTGCAGTTGGTTAGTAAGGTTAGAGGATAAACTACCATTTCTATAACTATCATCATCTATTTTTATTGAAGACAAAATGTGTTTGTAAATTTCTAGTTTTTCTGTCATCTTTCCGTTAATTGTTGAGTTTTTCTCATGAAGTATCTCCTTGTTTAATCGAATACTTTCATTGTGGAAAGACCAAAAATTCAAAGATGCGATGATTAAAATAATCATTGTGATGATTAGAACCATTGAACCTATGACTTGTAATTTAAATTTATGCACATTGTTTTTCCATTATTTTCTGCTAGATTTATTTTTAATAATAATTATTTCTTCTAAGGTGAGGTATCCTTTGAAGATCAACCAAATAAAAATATTGAACGGGTTTGCATTCTCTATAATTCGTTTATAAGTTAGGTTATTGTCAATTTAGAGCTACTTTTATTAACCATTTTGTTATGATACCAAGCCATTGAAAATTATTATTCTGATAAAAATATGCCCGATAAACCATCGGGCAGAGGAGCAGTTGAATAATTAGAAGAAGCCTAAGGGATCAATGCTATGGCTTACGATGATATTTTTGGTATTTTGGTAATGATCGAGCATCATTTTGTGTGTTTCTCGACCAATGCCGGATTTTTTGTAACCACCAAATGCAGCGTGAGCTGGATACGCGTGGTAGCAGTTGACCCAAATTCGTCCAGCTTGGATATTTTTCGTCATATGTGAAATCAGATTGTTATCACGTGTCCATACCCCTGCACCTAATCCATACTCAGTACCGTTAGCGATAGCCAGTGCTTCTTCAGAGTCTTTAAATGTTGTAACAGCAACGACTGGACCAAAGATCTCTTCTTGGAAAATACGCATCTCGTTAGTTCCTTTGAAGAGAGTTGGCTCGACAAAGTAGCCATTGTCTTCATAACTCTTACCGCCAATAAGTAATTCAGCGCCTTCTTCATGACCAAGTGCGATATATTGACGGATTTTGTCAAACTGCTCTCTTGAAACCTGTGATCCGACTTGTGTATCGGTATCGAGCGGGTTTCCTTGTTTGATCGTTTTCATGCGAGTCTGTAAACGCGAAATGAAGCGATCGTAAATAGATTCTTGAATCAGAACTCGCGAAGGGCACGTACAAACTTCACCTTGATTGAAGAAAGCCAGTAGTACGCCTTCGATACACTTATCTAGATAGCTGTCTTCGTGATCAAATATATCAGCCATAAAGATGTTTGGAGACTTACCACCTAGCTCGACTGTTGATGGGATCAGGTTATCAGCGGCGCACTTAAGGATATGTTGTCCAACTTCAGTCGATCCAGTAAAGGCGATTTTTGCAATTTTTTTGTGTGTTGCAAGCGCTTGACCCGCTTCTGAACCATAGCCATTAACGATATTTATTACACCAGCAGGTACGAGATCTTCGATGAGTTCCATTAAGAACAATATCGATGCAGGAGTTTGCTCTGCTGGCTTCAAGACAACGCAACAACCTGCAGCCAGAGCTGGTGCTAGTTTCCAAGCCGCCATCAAGAGTGGAAAGTTCCATGGAATAATTTGTCCGACAACCCCAACAGGTTCAGGAAAGTGGTAGGTCATGGTTTGCGAATCCAGCTCTGAAGCAGAGCCTTCTTGGGCTCTAATGCATCCAGCAAAATAACGGAAATGGTCGACTACCAGAGGAATATCAGCGGCGAGCGTCTCGCGGACAGGTTTCCCGTTATCCCAGGTTTCAGCAATAGCAAGCATCTCAAGATTCTGTTCAATACGATCTGCGATCTTTAGTAGTATGTTCGAACGCTCAGTAACTGATGTTGAAGCCCAATCGCTTTTTGCACCATGTGCAAAATTAACTGCTAAATCGATATCTTCTTGAGTCGAAGCCGGAATTTCGCAAATTACTGAGTGGTTGATTGGAGAGGTGTTCGTAAAATACTTTCCATGTTTCGGTGCGATCCATGCTCCTCCAATGAAATTTTGATATTGTGGTTTGAAATCAACAATTGAGTTCTCAGTTCCAGGTTGTGCGTATAACATTGTCAGTTCCTTTTTTAAGATTCTGTGCATTATTATCTACTTGCCCAGAAAAAATAAAATAAGAAACCTTGTCCATAGATTTAGTTATTTTTAAATTTAACCACATAAACTCAATGGTTTATGTGTAAATGGTCGCAGTTAAAGTCGGCTTTGTTTCCTAATTGGATCTCAGATAGAAACGGCCAGTATGGGTGATTATT
>NZ_JBGONY010000119.1:0-3024 GCF_041439375.1 Vibrio crassostreae
AGAGCAATTCATCTGGTGAATAAGCGTTAAAAAATACTTTTTTATCTTCCAACTCCGTAATTTTAATTTGATATTCTATAGATAGTTTTTCTAATGTGTTTTCTAAGTCGCTGTTGGAGTTAAAAAACAATAGACTTCTACCTCGATTATTACATCGACCTACTGTCGTTTTCGCTATATCTCTATAGTTACTGCTGTCATATTTATGGTAAATAGCAATAACTTTCCTTTTTTTATTGTAGTAAGCAAACAGCCAATCTTCTCGTTCACCCACTTTAATTTCGGTTCTCTCATCGGGTCGACGTTTTAACATACCAAATGAGAGTAAAATAAGAGCGCCAGCACCCGCTAAAGCCATTGGGCCAACCACCGCTACCATCGTCACACACACCACTGCGCCTATCCAACCAACAGCTTGCGTGGCGGTATTTACCCACTTAGGCATATTGCGACGCTTTTTCATCACAAAGCCTTTGTCAGAAAAAATATAGTCATACCTATAATCGAGGCCGATCGTGAGATAAAAGACGCCAGCCATCATCACTGACAAGATAAGACCAAAAAAGGTTACGACAAGTGTCTCACTCGTGTGTGTCAAAAATACAATTACAAATAAGAAGCTCATAAATGGCAACGCGGTTAATTTGTAATGGTAACGAAACGGCTCCTCTACATCATATTTGTGCCATGTTGTTAAATTGTCCCCGGTAAGAATCTCTCGCTCTTGCGCCTCTTGATAAACCGCCAACTCTTCTGGGGTGATATAAAATGGTGAATATGCCAAGGGTTACTCCTGAAAACCTAATGTGCCGACAACGGGGGTAAGTGATTTCTGAATGGTGCTTTGTTTGCTATTGTCTGAAATCACGCTATAAGTTGCACTCTGTTTTATGCCGTTTTGGAACCAATACTCACGCTTAGCTGGGGCATCATCTTCCACATCATACGATACTTTCATGGCAAGGTATTGATCGGCTTCTTTAATCGGTAACGTTACCTGATACACCAGCAATTCTTTGCTCGCTTGGCTCTGAGTTTGTAACGTGACTAAATCAGCGTTTTGATGCCACGAGCCTGACGCCAACTCATCTTCAGTTGCTTTAGTATTGGTACTCACGGTAATCCCGTTCGTTACAGCACGTCTTGGCAGTTGAATATGCACGTCCAAGCCAACTAACTCACGATGTGTGTATCCTGGATAGGCTTGGATTTTTTCAATAGGCTGATGGTATACCGTTGGCTGTTGAATAATGGATTGCAGGTCAAACAGCGCTTGCTGCACTAAGGCTGAATTATGTTTTTCTCTTTCGGGTAAGCTTGGAGATTGACTCCACTGAGTACGACTCGGGTGATACCCCCAAGGCAGTTTATCTAACCATTTTTGAAAATCATCTTGCTTCAGCTTATTCAACCCATAATTAACAGCTAGATATGCAACGGTGAGAATTGCCAAACCTGCCGTTACAGGCCCACCAAAGGTCAAGTTTAGTGCAAATTGTCCTGTTAACCCTCCGTATGCTTGGAACATGCCGACAGCAGATATTGCTGTTAATACTAGAGCATTTGTTACATGCAGGTATTTTTCAAGACCATAAACCTCATCAGCACTCTGCCAAGAACGGTATGCCTCAATACCTGAAGCTAGCGCCCCCAAAGCTCCCGTGATCGCGAGCCATTTATTGAAGACCTTCAAGTCATCAATCGCAACATTTGCAAAGTCTTTGTCATCAATCACAAGCTGCTTTAGAATTTTAAAAGAATGTGCTCTAAGCCTGTCATCCCCCTTTACGCTCTCCCATAATTTTCCCGTCCGAATCCCCGTCCACGCACTGGCGGTGTAAAACAGCTTTTGTTGTATGTCTAAGAATTCATCTGAATTCATCAAGCCTGTATCAGCAATACTGCTCATGGCATCGGTCAAGGCAATGCTGTTAAACAGAAGAGCGAGAAACCCCAACCCACCTGCGTTTTCGAACAGTTTGTGTAAATCACCTGCGGGCTCGCTGATTACCCTTGCCCTTAATTCTACCGTTGCTTTTGGTAGGTCGTCCGGGAGTATAATGCGTTGTGGGTATTCTAAAGTCGCCACCGCTAATGATTTTTTGAGTCGACGCTGATTCTTTAACGCCTCTTTATACTTAGCCGTCGCCTTGCGCTGATTTTGATTTACCTCAGCAATAATGAGGTTGTTTTTCTTCAACTCTGCAAGATTATCTTCAATGCGCGTTTTCCAATCCTTAAAACCTTGAGCATAATTTTCATTAATACTTACTGGCATTGTTTGCGCCATACGCTCAGCTATACTCGCTCGCCATACGAAACCATTTCGAGACAATGGCTCAGCCAGCGTTGACATCAATAGAATGGAAGCTTGAGAGGTGAAACTCACACCCAACTCTAACGTCCCCTTTAAAGCAGCGCTGATGGAGGCTTTGAATAGGGTATCGAGCTCTTTAAAGCCTTTTGCCAAGTCTTTCAACACCTCGGTTTCGGAGGTGTTTGGGTTTGTGACAAAGTCCATGACCTTCGCATACAACCCCGTTGCATTGCTCACCGAAGAGACATGCTCTAACCATTTATCTTCATCGCTTGACGATGTTGATAGGGGCTCGGGAATGGATTTTTTTAACTCATTATAGACACTTCGACTGAAGCCAGAGGTATAGAGTGGAAGTAAACTGGTTGGTTTCTCCCATTGGCTTTCTGCCCAAATACGGTCTTCTTCTTCAATCACAAGGGTAAACGCTTCTACCGCCGCTAGGTGAAGCTGATAGAGGCTATATTGCGTCTCCTCGCTGTAAAGGTCGAAGACACGTTCGAGATGATGAGGAGTGAGCGTTTCTAATACCGAAATAAAGTCACGCTTTACGGAAGTTACTTGAGCAAGCATAGTCTCTTTTTGCTCTGACAGCGCCTGCATTTCGCTCAGCATTTGCTTCCAGTTGAGCTGCTTACGCCAGCGCTCAGTTGCTATCCATTGCTCGTATTTGCCAAATCGGTTTGCTGAAATGCCATATTTCTTCT
>NZ_JBGONY010000120.1:0-3008 GCF_041439375.1 Vibrio crassostreae
CAGTAAAAAATTGAACCAAATCACCAATAGTGAATTTGGACTGGTTTAGAGGGCCGATACGTATCTATCAAGCCTATTGTTGCCTTGTCGATAGTGGCACCTCTCATTATCACCTTAAACAGAGCCCTTTGTTAAAATTTAACGGCTATACCCAACGGTGAGTGGCACGCTAGGTTCGCGACTAGTGCCGCTCAATACTGAGCGACTGTCTCGAAAGTCACCTTTATCCTGAAGCGACTTAACAAATATAAAAACGCACTATTTCTGCATGAATCTTATTTCCGTGACATGAGCTGTATTTGGGAAAATACCCGCCGTCTATGATCGCTAATATTCTGGCCGAAAATGATAACGGGGCACTTTCGAGTTAGAAAGTGCCAAGAGTTAAAATTCAGGTATATGAAGACTCTGGACAGAAATGAGCTATAGCTTCAGCTAAATTAGCAATTCATGGATAACTAATAGTATGGGAAGTAGCTAAGTTTAACGCCCCTGTTTTGATAGCGCAGGTGACGTCCATTACTACCAACGATGATGCTCAACATAATCATCGAATAAATGTATTGCTTTTGTTAATCATCTATTTTAATTTAAAAAAATGACGCTAATAACTACTTCCACTCAAACTCTATGTTGTTGCTGTAAATACCTTATTTACGGCCGTTTTCGTGTAGCTATTACGTAGCAAACCTATCGCACTATTACCTAGGCCGTTGATGTTTTCATCCACGGCCTTTTTGTATTTATAAGGATATGATTTATGACCCAACCGACACTCCAGCTCTTTAATACCCTTAATAGAACACTGAGTCCGTTTTATACGATTCAACCCCGTAAGGTTGGCCTTTATGCATGTGGCCCAACCGTTTATGACTATGCACATGTCGGTAATCTACGTACCTATTTGTTCGTTGACGTCCTAAAACGCGTACTACAGATCAATGGGTATCAAGTTAATCATGTCATGAACATAACCGATGTCGGACATCTAGTATCAGATGGTGACACTGGAGAAGACAAGATGGAGAAAGGTGCACGCAAACAAGAAAAATCAGCTTGGGATATTGCTACTTTTTTTGAAGACGCATTTTTTACTGATCTTGAAAGGCTTAACATTCTCAAACCTTCTATCACTTGCCGAGCAACTGATCATATTCACGAGCAGATTTCGTTTATTCAGTCACTCGAAGCTAAAGGCTATACCTATCAAACCAGTGATGGTATTTATTTTGATACAGAGAAGTTACCCGACTACGGAAAGCTTGCGCGATTAGATATGGAAGGTTTGGAAGCTGGCATTCGCGTTGATATGGCGGAGAAAAAGCATCCTACAGATTTTGCACTATGGAAATTCACTGGCGAACAGAAACGGCAAATGGAGTGGACAAGTCCATGGGGAAATGGCTTCCCAGGGTGGCATATTGAATGTTCAGCGATGGCAGAGAAGTACTTGGGAGAAACCTTCGATATACATATCGGTGGTGAAGATCACATTCCTATACACCACACCAATGAAATTGCACAATGCCAAGCTAAAAACGGACATGTACAAGCAAACTTTTGGTTGCATGGTTACTTCTTAAATATTAACAATGAGAAAATATCTAAGTCGGGTTCTACACTGCGTTTAGAAAGCCTAATCAACAAAGGTTATGATCCTTTAGCTTATCGTTATTTAACCTTAACCAGTCACTATCGTAGCCAGCTCAGTTTTACTTGGGAAGGGTTGAATGGCGCACAAAAGGCACTACGTAGATTAAGAAAGAAAATCACTGATATGCCTGACGGTGGTAACGTTGACAACCAGTTCAAAGCTGAATTTCTTGCACGTATCAACCGCGATTTAAATATGCCGCAAGCACTCGCCTTATTATGGGAGGTCACTGATAGTTCCATAGAGCCTGCCAATAAAAAAGCGACACTACTTTATTTTGATCAAGTATTTGGCCTTAACCTTGATAAGGTTGAACAGTTAACAATCCCCAAACAAGTTCAACAGCTCGCTGAACAACGTCAACGTTTGAAAGAACAGGGGCGATATGATGAAGCAGACACAATCCGAGAGCAAATTCGAGCTTTGGGATATCAAGTTAACGATAGTACTAATCAATCGAGTGTAACCAAGTTACTTTAATTAAAATCACCCGTTTTACCGAATAAGAGGTTAGCAATCGCCTCTTATTTCTGGGTTATGGGCTGGTTTGAGCTTACACCGTAATTCATAAGGCTCGTATTAGAAAAAGTCGGCCAAAATTGTGATAATGAAAGCCACAGTGTTATTAATTAAGCTTATATTGGGGCAAAACCTTGTTAGCGCTTTTGCTAGATTCGCCAGCTCCTTGGTTTGTGGTGGTACATTGACTACTCATGATTTATCCTATTAGACGTAAATACAATAACCGTGGCTGAGTTTAGATTGGATAAGAATAAAGAAAGCTACCTACCGGAGAATCACATAACTCCCGAACTTTTTGTGCAACACGCTTGGGATATGGACTTTAGAATTTCTATCGCTGACTCGGCGGTACTTCACTCTGATTTCATCAAACAAGCCTCCATACTCGCCGATAAAAAAGACATAAGTGTTCACTATTTAGACTTTTCTGAGTACGACACGGCAGCGGCGGCATTATCCGCAAAAGAAAATTCAGGTTTTCTTGAAGCGCTCGAAGATGGAAGCAAAAAATCTTTACTGTGGTTTGTTCATTGCGACTCACTCGCACCTTTGAATGTCGCTGTTACATACTCTCTCCGTACAGCCTTAACAACGAGGCCAGGAAACAACACACAGTCAGTATTCATCGCAACTAAAGCATCATTGTTAATGATGTTTGCTAATCGTGAAGCACCTTTTTATCAAAGCCATTACAATTTAACTGGCTATAGTCGCTAACTTTATAGCTCTTCCAATCACCTCAAGGGCAAGCATTGTGTCTACTTATTCAATTTGGCGAAACTGATCCGCACCAGCAGTTTTGGACACTGAGTTAAGTGAGTACAATCACTAA
>NZ_JBGONY010000121.1:0-2653 GCF_041439375.1 Vibrio crassostreae
CCGTCCCGTGTTTTTTGACTTTCCATTCACCTTCGCCATAAACCTTAAGGCCAGTTGCATCAATGGCTAGGTGTTGTATCGCTCCTCTCGCTTTAGTCTTAAATGAGACCTCAACTTGCTTGGCTCTACGACTGATGCAGGTGTAATGCGGACAACTTAACGGCACATGGGCTAACCTAAATATCGAGTCGATAAATCCTTGCAGCGCTCTCAGTGGCATAGAAAAAACTCGTTTCACCATGAGTGCTGTCGTAATAGCTAAATCACTGAACCGACGTGGCCTCCCGCGCTTATTCTGTTTGCTTTGCGCCCACCCACTTATTGCTTCTTCATCGATCCAGAAGGTCAGAGAACCACGGTTAATGAGCGATTGGTTGTATTGCTTCCAGTTGGTTGTTTTGTAACAAGGTTTAGGCATAAGGCTACGAGAGAGAGTGGTGGTAGCTGATCAGATCGTAGGTTCTTGATTTAGTTCCATTGAATTACGCAACAAAGCCCATAAATTGAGCCATAAATCACCTTTCCATTATGAATTTATATGTATAATGATAAACTTAATCATCAAGGTTATAAGTGATTAATTTAAGGTGCCAACAAAGTACCATCATATTAATTTTAAAACTAAAAAATATTTAGGAGTATTATGAAACGTTTGAATTTAATAGGAATTTTAGTAACATCAGTTTTAATATCTAGATCAGTTTTAGCTAGCGATACACTGCAAGAAGGTATAAACATTCCCGTTGGTGAATCAATACATATAATGAGTGATATGGTTGATAATTCAGACTTGGTTTATATAAATGCAAAGTATTGGTTAGAATCAGGAATTTATTCAAATGGCCTTGAAAATGCAATTGATTTAATTGTAAATAATGGTTATCGTTATCTGGTTGATTTTAGTGAAATAGAAGGAAATAAAGAAAAAATAAAGGCAAAACATGTCTTTAGAAAGGTATTTGGTATTTCATTGGAATCTGATTATATTGCAATAACTGAACATAACCATAACGTTATGTTTACAGAGATCAAGGATAGATATGACACAAATATCCCAATTTTGAGTAAACCTGCACCAAAAAGGCAAAAACGTTCAACATCAAACACCCCAGTAGTACACTCACCGGTACCGAGTATTTCTAGATATTATAATGCGACTAAACAAATTACTGATTCTGAATGTGATATCACTTGGAACACCCAATTAGGAGATAGATCGCGGCATCTTTGTAAAAATGCTAACATTTCGCTTGTTTATAAGATAAACATGCAACGCTCCCTTGCGTTCGGAACAATCGGCTCAGCAACGCCTGATGCTAAAATAGTAAGAGTTGGCATTGATGATTCAACCACTGGCGCAGGGATTAGTCTAAACCCTGAAATATATTCGATGTACTTAGCCTCAAGAGGCATTGTTTGGCCAAGTGGTGGGATTGAATCTGAATGGGTGTCATCCGCAATAGCACAAAACTATACGTTTGAAATGATGGCATCAAATAATAAAACAAGTATTTTAAGAACCATTCCAGCAACAAATTTAAATGTAAATTATGATAAGAAGGAAGTATCAACTTTTCAATTTGGTATTGGAGGTGATGTTGGTGCAGATAAAACATCACCCAAAATTAGTCTAAATGCCAACGCGTCATGGACAGAATCCAAGTGGTTATCATATAAAACATTTGATTATGCGGTAACGAAATCGTCAAAAAGCCCTCAACATGTATCTTTCAAATGGTCTAGAGAGCAATATAATTCACCACATGCGATACAAAAAGATGAATCGCCATATGGAGTAACAGTCAGAAAAAATTATTTTGGGAGGTTACACTTAATCAATCCAATAGGGTACGCAAACTTCACACCCAAAATGGAAGTAATCTATTATTCTGAACCTGAGACCACAGGGACAACAGACATTAGTATATCCTCATCGGTTGGAATTACTGGGTATCGTTATTATTCAGAAATCCCATCTTGGGAAGTCCTAAGATATTATTATCCTAATGAAAAAGACTTTAAAATTAAAAATGTAAAAAAAGATATTAAATTCACTGTTGATTGGGATAATCCTGTATTTATTGGCGGAAAGCCGGTTAATTTACAATTGGGTAAATTTAACAATAAATGTGTAAGTGTTAATAAAAACCTCAGTGTTAATTCTGATACTTGTAATATATCCGAACTAAAGCAGTCATTTATTTTCGATACACTTAATCGATATCAGAGTACAAGCCAACCAGGTATGTGCTTGGATGCTAGTAACATTAAAAAAGTCAGCCCTTGCAGTTTAAAGCGAACACAAAGATGGAAATGGATAGATGACAAAGATGAACTAGAGAATTCATTTACTGGAAGTAGCCTTGGTTATACTGTAAATGAAGGAGAAATTAAATTAATTCCGAAAGAGAAAAAAGCTGAGGATAATATCAACTCAGTTTCAATGTTCTCGTCATACACGGATATATTTAATATGTGACATTTTTTCCCTTGAGAGTAATAACTCAAGGTTATTAAACTTACGAGTACTAAAATACGGTTCTGTCGCAAATCTAGTTAGAGGTGTGACAGGCCAACCGGCTTTGTTGCGTAATTCAATGGAACTAAATCCAGAACCTACGATCTGATCAGCTACATTCACTCCCTCTCGTAG
>NZ_JBGONY010000122.1:0-2591 GCF_041439375.1 Vibrio crassostreae
ATTACATCGACCTACTGTCGTTTTCGCTATATCTCTATAGTTACTGCTGTCATATCTATGGTAAATAGCAATAACTTTCCTTTTTTTATTGTAGTAAGCAAATAGCCAATCTTCTCGTTCACCCACTTTAATTTCGGTTCTCTCATCGGGTTGACGTTTTAACAGACCAAATGAGAGTAAAATAAGGGCGCCAGCTCCCGCTAATGCCATTGGGCCAACCACCGCCACCATCAAAACACACACCGCTGCGCCTATCCAACCAACGGCTTGCGTGGCAGTATTCACCCACTTAGGCATATTGCGACGCTTTTTCATCACAAAGCCTTTACTAGTAAAAATATAGTCATAGCGATAATCGAGGCCGATCGTAAGGTAGAAAGCTCCAGACACCATCACCGACAAAATAAAAGAAAAAATGGTTGCACCAACCGTGTCACTTGTATGTATCAAAAAAGTTAATAGGAATGGCGCGCTCACAAATGGAAGCGCAAATAGTTTGTAGTAGTAGCGAAACGGCTCCTCTACATCATATTTGTGCCATGTTGTTAAATTGTTCCCTGTAAGAATCTCTTGCTCTTGCGCTTCTTGATAAACTGCCAACTCTTCTGGGGTGATGTAAAATGGTGAATATGCCAAGGGTTACTCCTGAAAACCTAATGTGCCGACAACGGGGGTAAGTGATTTCTGAATGGTGTTTTGTTTGCTATTGTCTGAAATCACGCTACAGGTTGCACTCTGTTTTATGCCGTTTTGGAACCAATACTCACGCTTGGCTGGGGTATCACCTTCAACATCATACGATACTTTCATGGCAAGGTATTGATCGGCTTCTTTGATCGGTAACGTTACCTTATACACCAGCAATTCTTTGCTAGCTTGGCTCTGAGTTTGTAAAGTGACTAAATCAGCGTTTTGATGCCACGAGCCTGACGTCAACTCATCTTCAGTTGCCTTGGTATTGGTACTCACGGAAATACCATTCGTTGCAGCATGGCGTGGCAGTTGAATATGCACGTCTAAACCAATTAATTCACGATGAGTGTAACCCGGATAGGCTTGGATTTTTTCAATAGGTTGATGGTATACCGTTGGCTGCTGAATAATGGATTGCAGGTCAAACAGCGCTTGCTGCACTAAGGCTGAATTATGCTTCTCTCGTTCAGGTAAGCTGGCAGATTGACTCCACTGCGTCCGACTCGGGTGATAGCCCCAAGGCAGTTTATCTAACCATTTTTGGAAATCATCTTGTTTCAGCTTATTCAACCCATAATTAATGGCTAGGTATGTAACAGTAAGAATAACTAAAGCTGCCGTTACCGGACCACCAAATAGCAAGTTAGTCGAAAAGGTACCACTAGAAGCTCCTATGAACTGGAACACACCAATTGCACCAGTTAAACCAAGTGTTGCTGTATTTGCTATATGCAGGTATTTTTCAAGACCATAGACATCATCAGCACTCTGCCAAGAACGATATGCCTCAATACCCGAAGCCAACGCCCCCAAAGCTCCCGTGATCGCGAGCCATTTATTGAAGACCTTCAAGTCATCAATCGCAACATTTGCAAAGTCTTTGTCATCAATCACAAGCTGCTTTAGAGTTTTAAAAGAATGTGCTCTGAGCCTGTCATCCCCCTTTACGCTCTCCCATAATTTTCCCGTCCGAATTCCCGTCCACGCACTGGCGGTATAAAACAGCTTTTGTTGTATGTCTAAGAATTCATCTGAATTCATCAAGCCTGTATCGGCAATACTGCTCATGGCATCGGTCAAGGCAATGCTGTTAAACAGAAGAGCGAGAAACCCCAATCCACCTGCGTTTTCGAACAGTTTATGTAAATCACCTGCGGCTTCGCTGATTATCCTTGCCCGAAATTCTACCGTTGCTTTTGGTAGATCGTCCGGAAGTATAATGCGTTGTGGGTATTCTAAAGTGGTCACTGCTAATCGTTTTTTAAGCCGCTTCTGATTCTTTAACGCCTCTTTATACTTAGCTGTCGCCTTGCGCTGATTTTGATTCACCTCAGCAATAATACTGTTGTTTTTCTTTAGCTCAGCAAGGTTATCTTCAATGCGTGTTTTCCAATCCTTAAAACCTTGAGCATAATTTTCATTAATACTTACTGGCATCGTTTGCGCCATACGCTCAGCTATACTCGCTCGCCATACAAAACCATTTCGAGGCAATGGCTTAGCCAACGTTGGCATCAATAGAATGGAAGCTTGAGAGGTAAAACTCACACCCAGCTCTAACGCCCCCTTTAAAGCAGCGCTAATAGAGGCTTTGAATAGGGTATCGAGCTCTTTAAAGCCTTTTGCCAAGTCTTTCAAAATGTCGGTTTCGGAGGTGTTTGGGTTTGTAACAAAGTCCATGACCTTCGCATACATCCCCGTTTTATTGCTCACCGAAGAGACATGCTCTAACCATGTACCTTCATCGCTTGATGATGTTGATAGGGGCTCGGGAATGGATTTTTTCAACTCATTATAGACACTTCGACTGAAACCAGAGGTATAGAGTGGTAATAAGCTGGTCGGTTTCTCCCATTGGCTTTCTGCCCAAATACGGTCTTCTTCTTCAATCACAAGGG
>NZ_JBGONY010000123.1:0-2576 GCF_041439375.1 Vibrio crassostreae
TGAGTCCACAAAACCCCTTGGGTGTTGTATGGTTAAGCCTCACGGGCAATTAGTACAGGTTAGCTCAATGCCTCGCAGCACTTACACACCCTGCCTATCAACGTCGTAGTCTACGACAACCCTTTAGGACGCTTATAGCGCCAGGGAAAACTCATCTCAAGGCTCGCTTCCCGCTTAGATGCTTTCAGCGGTTATCGATTCCGAACTTAGCTACCGGGCAATGCCATTGGCATGACAACCCGAACACCAGAGGTTCGTCCACTCCGGTCCTCTCGTACTAGGAGCAGCCCCTTTCAATTTTCCAACGCCCACGGCAGATAGGGACCGAACTGTCTCACGACGTTCTAAACCCAGCTCGCGTACCACTTTAAATGGCGAACAGCCATACCCTTGGGACCGACTTCAGCCCCAGGATGTGATGAGCCGACATCGAGGTGCCAAACACCGCCGTCGATATGAACTCTTGGGCGGTATCAGCCTGTTATCCCCGGAGTACCTTTTATCCGTTGAGCGATGGCCCTTCCATTCAGAACCACCGGATCACTATGACCTGCTTTCGCACCTGCTCGAATTGTCATTCTCGCAGTCAAGCGGGCTTATGCCATTGCACTAACCACACGATGTCCAACCGTGTTTAGCCCACCTTCGTGCTCCTCCGTTACTCTTTGGGAGGAGACCGCCCCAGTCAAACTACCCACCAGGCACTGTCCGTAATCCCGATTCAGGGACCAACGTTAGAACATCAAAACTACAAGGGTGGTATTTCAAGGACGACTCCACCACATCTAGCGACGCGGTTTCAAAGTCTCCCACCTATCCTACACATGTAGGTTCAATGTTCAGTGCCAAGCTGTAGTAAAGGTTCACGGGGTCTTTCCGTCTAGCCGCGGGTACACTGCATCTTCACAGCGATTTCAATTTCACTGAGTCTCGGGTGGAGACAGCGTGGCCATCATTACGCCATTCGTGCAGGTCGGAACTTACCCGACAAGGAATTTCGCTACCTTAGGACCGTTATAGTTACGGCCGCCGTTTACCGGGGCTTCGATCAAGAGCTTCGACCGAAGTCTAACCCCATCAATTAACCTTCCGGCACCGGGCAGGCGTCACACCGTATACGTCATCTTACGATTTTGCACAGTGCTGTGTTTTTAATAAACAGTTGCAGCCACCTGGTATCTGCGACTCTCGTCTGCTCCATCCGCAAGGGACTTCACTGATAAGAGCGTACCTTCTCCCGAAGTTACGGTACCATTTTGCCTAGTTCCTTCACCCGAGTTCTCTCAAGCGCCTTGGTATTCTCTACCCGACCACCTGTGTCGGTTTGGGGTACGATTCCTTACAATCTGAAGCTTAGAGGCTTTTCCTGGAAGCATGGCATCAATGACTTCACTACCGTAGTAGCTCGACATCGTATCTCAGCGTTAATAGCGGTCCGGATTTACCTAAACCACCCGCCTACGTACTTGAACCTGGACAACCGTCGCCAGGCCCACCTAGCCTTCTCCGTCCCCCCATCGCAATTGTAAGAAGTACAGGAATATTAACCTGTTTCCCATCGACTACGCCTTTCGGCCTCGCCTTAGGAGTCGACTTACCCTGCCCCGATTAACGTTGGACAGGAACCCTTGGTCTTCCGGCGAGGGAGTTTTTCACTCCCTTTATCGTTACTCATGTCAGCATTCGCACTTCTGATACCTCCAGCAGCCCTTACAGACCACCTTCAACGGCTTACAGAACGCTCCCCTACCCCACATACCCTAAGGTACGTAGCCGCAGCTTCGGTGTATAGCTTAGCCCCGTTACATCTTCCGCGCAGGCCGACTCGACCAGTGAGCTATTACGCTTTCTTTAAATGATGGCTGCTTCTAAGCCAACATCCTGGCTGTCTGAGCCTTCCCACATCGTTTCCCACTTAGCTATACTTTGGGACCTTAGCTGGCGGTCTGGGTTGTTTCCCTCTCCACGACGGACGTTAGCACCCGCCGTGTGTCTCCCGGATAGTACTTACTGGTATTCGGAGTTTGCAAAGGGTTGGTAAGTCGGGATGACCCCCTAGCCTTAACAGTGCTCTACCCCCAGTAGTATTCGTCCGAGGCGCTACCTAAATAGCTTTCGGGGAGAACCAGCTATCTCCAGGTTTGATTGGCCTTTCACCCCTAGCCACAAGTCATCCGCTAATTTTTCAACATTAGTCGGTTCGGTCCTCCAGTTGATGTTACTCAACCTTCAACCTGCCCATGGCTAGATCACCTGGTTTCGGGTCTAATCCTAGCAACTGTACGCCCAGTTAAGACTCGGTTTCCCTACGGCTCCCCTAAACGGTTAACCTTGCTACTAAAATTAAGTCGCTGACCCATTATACAAAAGGTACGCAGTCACACCACGAAGGTGCTCCTACTGCTTGTACGTACACGGTTTCAGGTTCTATTTCACTCCCCTCACAGGGGTTCTTTTCGCCTTTCCCTCACGGTACTGGTTCACTATCGGTCAGTCAGTAGTATTTAGCCTTGGAGGATGGTCCCCCCATATTCAGACAGGATATCACGTGTCCCGCCCTACTCGTTTTCACTGAT
>NZ_JBGONY010000124.1:0-2555 GCF_041439375.1 Vibrio crassostreae
TCATTAGTGATTGTACTCACTTAACTCAGTGTCCAAAACTGCTGGTGCGGATCATCTCGTACCAATTTGTAAGGTTCTATCAGGGTGAAAAAGGTCAGCATAATGAGGTTGAATGACAGGGTTATACTTATACAGCAACTCAACTATGTTAGCTTTCGAGGGAGATTCTAGGATGAGAAATGCCTTTGTAAAGGCTCTATTATTTTTTTTATCACTTTGCTTTCTACTTGCTAAGTACCATTTTTGTCTGCCATTTTTTCGTTTTGATTCATCACTAGAAAGGTACTGTGCATATCCTTGATAAATCTTATTTCTGTACGTCGCGATGTAATCTGATAATGCACCTAATTCATCACGAATAGAGTGCAGTTCATTTATTAGATCTTTTGACGCTTGTAGTCCTATATAATATAACCGTTGAGGAATGACTGTGTGTTGCTCAGCTTCTTTAAGGGATAATCCAAAATCTGACGCCTTTAACCTTTTCTTAAGTGCAACCTTAAAAGGTAGGCCTTCAGATTCGATGTATAATTTATTGATTGAAGAGTAAATTTTCTCTCTTTCATAATCTATATCAGTAAAACTGGTAAGAATCCAAGCCTCCAATCTGTCAAAATCGAGATGCTCAAAGCTGTTGTAACCTTCATTAATGAGGGGAGTAGTGTGTTTTTTTAATCCATGGATGGCATCGCAAATAGCTGAGAAAGAGTGACTTCTAGGTGATAGCCAAATCATCTTTAAAGCAAGCGATTTAAGTTGATTTCTGAGGTTGCGTTCGATTGTTTTATTATCGAATGTGAAGTCCAGTGTGTATTGTTTTGTAGTATTAGGCTCAAAGAAGGATTGAAGCTTTCGCCAAGCATTATTGTCGGATACTTTACCTAGTGACCTACCAGTAACGGTAAAGCCAATATCTAGTGATTCAAGCTCATCCCAATTACCGCGTTCAATTGCGGGCTTTAAAACATCGTTTAGGTAGTCCGTGTAGCTGCCTACTTTATTTTGTGCATCTATTATGGCTTTCTGTCGGTTAAGATCATACTTAGGTAGCTTTATCATGGCAGAGTCCTTATTAACGGTATAAAGTCAAAACAGCATGGTCAATAGTTACTCGTGGATGACATCCATTTTTGTTAAACAGAGCCATAGCACCGTCGTACACATCGTTACTTGCCTCGTCCAGAATGAACTCAAAAGCAGCTATTTTTTTATGGACCTCTTCTTTTGCTATTGGATATTGATTTAATGCTTCTTTCAGCACGTGAATAAAAGAAATTAGTTTGTAAATAGGTTGAATGTCATCAACAGCCTTAGCTGACTGACATTTGTAGCACATATCGTACTCTGTACATGGTAATTCCAAGCCCATTTTATTGCTCGTTTCACGCTGCGTGCTTTTGCCTTCTGTTATACTTTGTTGCCCGTTGCAATGAATGCCATTTGGATTCGTCTTGGCTTTTTCTTCCTCTTGTTTTTTTTTCCATTCATCATGAGCTAGCATTGTAATGCCGAGTTTGGCTACAACCATCACCTTCGCTTGCTCTAAGCTTGTATCTACGTTGAGTTGCTCCATGACTTGTATTGCTTGCGATATGATGATTTTGTTAAGTTTAGGATCACCATTGGCATAATGTTTATCAATGGTTTCAAGAAGGTTTTGAAGCGTACTTTGAACACCCTCAGTGCCATTATCGGAGTACACTTGGTTGCTGGTCATCTCTCTCCAGCGACTTGATTTAAGTGAAATAAAGTATTCGTTTGGTTTAATTGACCATGTTCTCATTAGACTGGATGTGATAGGACAAATACCCTCCCAGCCTTCAGGAGCCTTTTTTGTATGGCCTCTTTTGAGCAGCAGTCGCTCAAAATTTTTATTGTGTTGTTTATCCGCTAATTCTGTGGCGAATTGCTCAATATCTTGGACTAACGCTTTATCCGCAGCTGGAATAGAAAAGCAATGGTTGCTACCGCTTCGGTATGTGAACGAAACACGGATGTTGCCATCGGAACCTTTCTCCGAGTAGGAGAGAGGTAGCATAATACCTTTTAGTGGTAAGTCAGTGTAGCAAGATAAAATGCAGTAGGCGGAATTGGTTGCTCCTTGTGTCGCTTTAGCTTTAGAACATGGGCTAGTAACTTTGTTCACCACGATTCTTGCAAGACTATTGACCTTTGTTTTAAGCGCAATAACATGCTGATTACGGTAGGCATAAAACAGTTCTTTAAACCAAGGGATAATGGAAGTTCTAGTCGGTGAGAGAAGGTTTAACTTGACAACTAGGTGTTTATTTATTTCTTTTAAATTAAATGTATGGTTTCTCTCATTTTTGTTATTGATAGAAAATATTAACTCTGAGCCACCGTCATATTGTTCTGAAAGCTTTTCAAGGAGCTTTATAAATTTAACGCCATCACGCTTATTAACATCAAAGTTTCTCATCCCTTCATCGGTTAGAATGGCGTCGACCTCTTTATTTGATCGTGCTTTATAGCTTGATACCGGCTTTGTTTCCTAATTGGATCTCAGATAGAAACGGCCAGTATGGGTGATTATT
>NZ_JBGONY010000125.1:0-2307 GCF_041439375.1 Vibrio crassostreae
TAACGCTTAAGTATTTATCCGTTGTCGTAGCACAATGGATAAATACCTGTTGGACTTGGCTGCTTCTATCTATGGAATTTGCTTTTTAGGACTGACTTGCGTTCCACTCTTATCATTAAGACCGGTACCCCGTCAGTGGTTCATTTTCCACTTCTAGCCGCCAATTTATCTACAGCGACTATACCCGTTGCATAATCTTTTTAAAAGCGAACAATGCCCCTCTCTCGCCATAACACAACGATAATTTTATTCATTATAATCAGACAACTAGGTCAGTTGGTACTCTGAAACGACTATCCTAGGTCTAATATTGATGCACACGAGTACCATGCTGTTGCTATGGCAGTTCGGACAACACGGTTTCTCTTTCAGCACTTCCGATTTCTCTGCGGGTCGCTCTCGTAAGCTATGCCTAATTTCCGCTATCGCTTTTACCCGTACAGCATTAGCTAAAAAGCCATAGTAGCGTATTCGCATTAGCCCTTTAGGCAACACATGTAAAAGTAAGCGTCGAAGCAACTCGCCCGCATTACAACACATTCTTTGAGTCCCGTTGGTTCGATAATCTTTGTAACTCATCGTGATACGGCCATCCACGTTATAACTTAATTGGTTTGGATTTAACCCAATACGATTGCAATACCGAGATAGATAACCCACTACCGCTGTGGGCTCGTGGAGTACAGGTTTACTGTACACAACCCATCTCTTACTAGCGGCTTCCTCTAATAAATTACTGTGCGTCGCTATCAACTCGCTTACTCGACATAACATCTCTTTCTTAAAGCGAACGGATAAGGCTTTAACCGGAAGCAGGTAACTCTCTTTTCTTGTCCGTTGCCATTGCCGATCTTTTGTAAGCACCCCACTCGGTAGTAGGCAATGAATATGAGTATGTTGACTCAGATTTCTTCCCCAAGTGTGAAGAACCATTAATGCTCCAAGTTGACCGACAAGGTGATGCCGCTCATTAGCAAACGCGCATAATGTTGCCCACACGGAATGAAACAAGCATTGATAAACCACCTTAGGATGCGCTTTAACCAGAGCATTGAACTCGTGCGGTAAGGTAAAAACCATATGATGATAGGCCACGGGTAAAATATCTTGGCTTCGCTTTGTTAACCATTGCTGCCTCATTTGCTCTTGGCAATTGGGGCAATGGCGGTCTCGACAAGAGCAGTACCAACGCGTTTCATGACCGCATTGCTGACAACGCCAGTCGTAACTGCCCATACGCTCTGTTCGGCAGTCTCTTAAATGATGGAGTACTTGCCACTGCCTCGGTGTGACTTTGCTTTTATCAAGCTCTTCTAAGCCTTGGGTTAATACGGCTTGGTAAGGAGATAATGCGTTCATTCGCTCTCCTCCCATAGTTGAGCAACTAAGTCGAACTTACTTCCGTCCGAGCTTTCGTTGTGATGACCTATCCAATGGGTGTACCTCAATGTCGTTTTGATATTCGAATGCCCAAGGTAACGCTGCAGAACATTCAAAGGCATGCCCGATTCAAGCTGATGAGTTGCATAGGCGTGTCTCAGGGCGTGTATTCCCCCTAATTTTCTGACGTTAGCCTCAACTTTTGCTGCTTTGAAGCACTTCTGCAAAGAGCTAATACCCAATGGCTTTTCGGGCTCTAGGCTGGGAAACAGCACTACGGTGGGATGATAATGACACCAGTAATTTCGAAGATGATTCAGTTGGCTATCACCCAGTGGAACAAAGCGATCTTTTTTGCCTTTACCACAATGAATGTGCAGCCGTTTCGCCGTACCATCAATGTCTTTCACGTACAAACCCACGACCTCACTGACACGTAGGCCACATCCATAACACATTTCAAGTGCGGTCTGATATTTAAGACTTCGACAATGACTAATGATACTTCTTACTTCCTCGCGATTAAGCAGCTCCGGTATTTTACTGGCGCGTTTAATCGGGGGAACCAGTCGCTCTTCAAATTCTCTATTCAAAACGGCACGATAAAAGAACAAGATGGCATTCAAAGCTTGAGCACAAGTACTACTACTTAAGCTCCGCTCTGTGGTGAGCGTACGTAAATATGCACTAATCTGTTGATCGGTGAGTAAATCGGGGGACAGATCGTAAGTAGTAGATAGATCTTTAACCCAACGTAAATAGCTTGCATGGGTTTTCGGAGAAAAACGGCGAACCGCCATTTCATCGATAAATTGTTGTCTTAATGGGGTCATGATGTATTCCTTAATCTATGGATACATCATAAGTTTGGTCTATCGGATAAGTGAGAGGAAAGTCCTCCGCGAAGCGGCTTAGTTCAACAGCTAT
>NZ_JBGONY010000126.1:0-2259 GCF_041439375.1 Vibrio crassostreae
TTGAAAAGCGAAATGTCGCTTAGCTAAGTGTCCAGTCTGACTGGAGCAGATCATAATGCCTGATGGTGTGAAAGCAAAACTGTTAGAGCATCTAATAGAGCCATTCGGTGATGAAGAAAGTACGAAAGCGTTTTGGGATGAGATTGGCACTACTTTGTACTTGATTGAGGAGTCCGATACCAATGAAACCTTGAGTGAAGAGTCAGAGGAAGCTCAACACTTCCTACGCTTTGTTACTAACTACCCTGAATGGGTTCTGTTACTAAATGATGATGACTCTCCTTGGCTACTTGCTGTAGCTATTGTCACTACGGCTGGTAGTGGGGTGTATTGCTGCGCTCCAATGAACAGTCCAACGTTCCCTGTCGTCAAGCTTGCTGAACAAGCTGAATCTTAATCTCGAATTTAATCTTAATAGTCACTAATAGTATGGAGGTGTCCCATGGCACGTAAAACCAATCAAAAAGAAAAAGTCGTTCAACCTGAAGTATTTGAGGGTAATGAACAAGTCAAGGTTACTGACGATAATCCAGTAGACCATTTCACTAATATCGTGCTCGAAGGCAAAGCGAAAAAGTTATCACCGAAAACTCAGAATCATGTGTTCTATGAGCTTTCAGTCCATGATGATCTAAATGCTCTATTCCTCAGACTTTCGGGTAATGAAGGTGGCGGTCTTCATAGTAAAGAGTGGGTAGCCTTTGAAGATATTGTCGCCGTGTTAAATGAGCAAGACGAGAAACCGTTTAAGAGCACTGTATTCAAGTCAGTGTTCAAAGGTGGGTCTGCTAATAATGCTGGATTTATGGCGGCGGCACTGCGTGGGTTATTACTTATCCTGCCGTCAGAGAAATCGGTGTTTCTCCACGTTCTTGCGCCTGACTACGAGCAACGTCGTGATGAACTCCTGTCATTAGTAGGAGGTGAAACCGAAGCTAAATAACCTCGAAACTCACATCAATCCTTACCGACCAAGCCACTTCCCAATTTTCATACCTCGCACTACACAAGAGTACATCCCTAACAAACTAAAAGAGAATTTATTATGAAACTATGCTTTTCAAAGAATAAGCTGACTTTACCTGTCAGTGTCGATCTTCAAGATACTTTAAGCCGAGTGATCAGCGAATCAGGCAAATGGACACCCATGATCCAATCGGTCGTGATTAGCTTCCGAGATTCGAGCTATAGCTCTGAGAACGGTGGATACCACCCTATTGAGATTTCTATTAGTAGGCTTGGTGACCAATGGGTTTTCGACTACATCACTGACTTTAGTTACTGTGGATTGATGCCTGAACTTGAGAAAGAAATCGACTTTGATTTTGGTCATGGTGTGGCTTTCATTCGATACATGGGTGAAGTTCCCATTACTGAATCCAGTGTCGCTGAGTTTTATTCGATGTGGGAAACCAACTTTCTAGGCTACATCGGAATGGACTGCTTTGATGAGATAAAAGTCACGGTGGATTAGTCCATCACTAACGAATCAAGTTGAAAGCACCATGTATGCACCATAAAATTCGCCTCTCACTTCCTAGTGACACTAAGGCTTCCCATTGTCCCATGTAACCCATGGTGTGATGGGAAGCCTTTTTCATTTGGGTAACGTTCTACAACGGATTACTTAAACGTTGCCGTCGAGATTCAGAGAGGTTGAAGTTGCTGGATTGCAATGGACGGTGGAAACACCAAGGAAGGGAGACTCAATTTTAACGAGTTTACTTAGCTTGCACTGGTGTTTTGTTATTAAAGACTCCCATTGCTATCTGGAAGCAATGGGAGCGAGTGTTTAGGTTTAGCCTGCTAGTTCAATCAGGGCTTGTTGAGCTTGTTGCTCTTTACTGTCAAGGCTTGATGGAAGAGCGTAACTCTTAATGTTTGGTAGTGAGTTCAAGTACTTGAAAAAACCTTGAGTTGTCATAGGTTGTACAGGTTCGAAGTAAGCTTCTTCATCATCACCAAATGAAAACTCTGAGCAGTACATTACAAGATCTTCTTTCTCATAAATCAGGGCGATAGAGCGAGAGTCTTCAAAATCACTATACGCTTTGAACTCCAAGTGTAGAACTTCCTGACCCTCAACATTCGATAGGAACTCAGCTCCAGCTTCAATCGTATAGTGGTCAGCGTCGACTGACATTGTACACATTCCCATAATTGCCTCATGAGCATGTGCTGCTGCGTTGCATTTAGCTAGCTTTTCACTAGGGCGTGTTGATCTTTGCTGTACATTTCGCGTTCAACAATACATCGGTA
>NZ_JBGONY010000127.1:0-2205 GCF_041439375.1 Vibrio crassostreae
CCAGAGCCAGAGCCAGAGCCAGAGCCAGAGCCAGAGCCAGAGCCAGAGCCAGAGCGCCAATTTTCGAGCCACCACTCAAGCTACGCAGAAATACGCGCGGCTGAGTTTGAGGTTCCTAACCTTGAGGATGTTCAGAAGCTACTAAGTCGTTTAGAGGCGACCAATGTTGTTGATGAGCTGAATCTTGATGAATTGATGGATCTGAACACCCAGAAAATCGCCCAGCAAGCAGACATGCAAATGTTTGAGGCCGCGGTTGAGTCTGTTCAAGTGTTTGAAGAGCCAGAGATTCAAGATTGGAATCTTCCAGAACCCGATTTATCAATTGTTGTAGAGCCACCTGTTGAATCGCAGCAAATTGAAGAGTTACAAGCTGAATCGTTGGAGACGGAACAAGTAGAAGTTAAGGCTGTTGAGTCTGAATTTGATGCTCCTGAGGTCGAGACAGTTATTGGACTTGAAACTCAAGCCGGAGGTGCTAACCAGTTTACCTCTTGGGAAAATACGGTTCGCACAGAAGACTTTCAAGTTTTGTATTTTGATGTAAACGGCGTGACCTTTGCGGTACCACTTGATGAGCTTGGCGGTATCCATCGCCTTGAAGAGTTAAGTCATATCATTGGTAAGCCAGCTTGGTATTTGGGTTTACAAACCAACCGTGATAGTCAGCTAGATGTGGTCGACACCGCAAAATGGGTGATGTCTGAGAAACTATCAGGTGACGAGTACAAAGAAAAATATCAATATATAGTCATGCTTGGGGAGAGCTTGTGGGGCCTTGCGAGCACCGAGCTAAAAGGCACCGAGCTACTTAATACAGATAAAGTACGTTGGCGAGAAATGGCAGGGAAACGCCCATGGCTCGCTGGTATGGTAAAAGAAAAAATGTGTGCTTTGATCCATGTTGAAGCATTAATCGCCATGCTAAACGCAGGGCTAGATGTAAAAGCATTAAGCTAGTAAACGCATCAAGTTAATAATAGTGGTCGGTAACGACGGCAAGAGGATTATCTATGTCTCATATGAGTGAAGTTGAAGTAAGAAAAGAGCAAACCAATGATGAAGTACTTCAATGGGTGACTTTCCAGCTAGAAGAAGAAACTTACGGCATCAACGTAATGCAAGTGCGTGAAGTACTGCGTTACAGCGAAATTGCTCCAGTACCGGGTGCTCCAGATTACGTTCTAGGTATTATTAACCTACGTGGTAACGTTGTTACTGTTATCGACACTCGTTCTCGCTTTGGCTTGATGCAAGGTGAAATCACAGATAACACTCGTATTATCGTTATTGAATCTGAGCGTCAAGTAATTGGCATTCTAGTCGATAGCGTTGCTGAAGTGGTTTACCTACGTTCTTCTGAAATCGACACAACGCCAAGTGTTGGTACTGATGAAAGTGCTAAGTTTATCCAAGGTGTAAGTAACCGTGATGGCAAGCTGCTTATTTTAGTAGATTTAAACAAACTACTAAGCGAAGACGAATGGGATGAGATGGCTCACCTGTAATGTTTGAAGCGCTTCCTTTAAGCCCTGTCGTTCTGATATCAGGTGTTGGGGTTTTTACGTTATTCATCGTGATTTTGATTAGCAAAGTAAAACGTGCAATTCAAAAGCAGCTCGATCAATCACGTCTGCAAGTTCGTAACTTGGATAAAGAGCTTCAAAAATCGAGTAAGCAATTACTTGAAGTTCGCTCTGTTGTGGTTGGCCTTGGCCAGAAAGTGACGGAACAGCAAGATCTGATAAAGCACTTGAATGAACGTATTGTTGAGTTGGAACATGCTGACACCGATGGACGCTTATATACGCGTGCAACAAAAATGGTTCAGCTTGGTGCCGGGATAAACGAACTGATCGAAGAGTGTGAATTACCTAAAGCGGAAGCTGAGCTAATGATGTCTCTACAGAATAAGCTCGCGGGTAAGGAAAAAATCCCTTCGTTGAGAAGCAACCCTTCATCGTACGATGATCAACCCGATGCCTCTCGCGAGCGCAGAGATCCGCCTCGACGTCGTTAAATTGAGTGCTTACTGCGTATTGAGCAATTGATGTTTATCACGTACACCTCTTAAAAGAAGCTTCGGCTTCTTTTTTTATGCTTGCTATATCTATATAGAACGATGTTTATAAGTACTTGTATCGTATGCGCCCCATGAACCCACGGGGCTATGTTGCTAATGTTTGAAGTTCCAAGGTAGGAGCG
>NZ_JBGONY010000128.1:0-2160 GCF_041439375.1 Vibrio crassostreae
TTCTTTGTAACATCAGAACACCCTGACGTTCATCCTAACCAACAATGCACATAACCCTAATACCATCAGTACCTTAAAGTGCCTACACCCCAGTGCTTTCTTAATGTTACCTATTTTAAATCCTAGATGCACTTTTCTCATTAACTGCCTATTTTTTCTGTATACAGTTACTGCACGGTACAGAAGCAGCTAAGGGAAGTAATAAGCGTGGGCCTGCGTCGAAATTGCAACAGCAGATAGAACAGGTAAGGCTACTGCCAAAAGCGAAGCAGCAGTTCGTGATGGAGATGTTGGATACTGTGCTTCAGCAAGCCGCACATTAAAAAGCCCGCATAATGCGGGCTTCAGCTTAGGTATCTAGGCTTATTTCATCCCAGTCATCAGTACATAACATCCACTCTAAAGCCCTACGCCTTTCGATAATTACGTGGCGACCAACGCCACCGTGTAAATCTTGATCATTCACCTCTGCATTAACTATCGCCCAATGAAGGCAATAGGCTAAATCACAGGCAGATATGATTTGAGCGATAGAACGATCTGCGAACTGAGCTTTGTATTCAGAAGAGCTTTTATCGTTTTTAATATCTGGGAAACGCTTAATCAAAGTATTGTCGCAGGTAGAATCAAACGGCATAGACTTAACTAAACCCAATGCCCAAGCAAAAGCATTTAACCCCTCTACCTGTGATTGAAAGAATGAAACGTCTCCTTCACCATCATTAAGAAAGCTCCTTTCTGAATCACTCAGAAAATCTATAACACCTTCCCGCGCCATCCATTGGATGGCTGAAGGCTTATCAAAACCATAAGAACAAGCAACAACAGCAAAGAGGGCTAAACTACGACCTACAATTTCTTCTTGTGGTCGCAACTTAATGTCATCATCAAACAGTGGCAAAGCTGTGTTTATTTCATAACCCAGCTTCTCTGCACTGTTCAATGATTTTTTACGTATATTTTGTAGATCCATAATATCCTTCAATTAGAAATGATCAGCAAACCCGCCAGTACCATCTTTATGTAATACATTTTGAAGGCTCTTATCTCGATGTATTTCTTTACGCAATAGTTGCATCGATCCCGGATTACCTTTTGGGTGATGCCATTCAGTACCTGGAGGATTTTTCAGCCCACTTTTGCCTGACTTCATGTGTTGGAGAACATCCTTATCAAGAAGATTGTTCATTCCTTTAGAAAAGCTAGAATCGTTTTCTAACGCATTAGCGAGCGCTTTATTTAGCAGAATTACGGTGAGCACTTCGTGTGTTTCCGCTGATTGGAGCTTCGGTTAAGACTTCGTGGAAGTCTCCCCTCTTTGTAACATTACCAAGAACGTTAAGCTTTCAAATCTTTCTCATATAGATTAAGCACTCTTTCATCTAGAATAGTAAGTCTAGATTTAAGTTTGCTTGCATTTTCCGGGGTTGCAGGTACATTGACAGGGACTAAATCTGCAACAGAATCTTCACATTCCGCAGCTTCGACCCACTCTTGCATCGCACCTATATACGAATCGAGTGCACAAGCCGCGTTAGGACTATCGTCACAAGTTAGGTAAATGCAAGGTAGGTCTCCAACGACCACCCACAGCCATTCATCAACATCAGGACTACCAGGTTTTATTTTGAATAAAAAGACCCCAACAACTCCTGCAACGAAGATACCCACGTACGATTCGAGAATTTCATAGCACCAGTTATAAAAATTCAACTCGGAATGTGCGTCACTGAGCATTGAATTAAATTCGTTTTTATCTTCAGAAATGCTAGATATGTAGATATCAGTCTTTACTACTTTCGAAAAATCAATTGCAACCACTTTATCATCTCCTTCTCTTACCCCAACGAGAGAAATCTCCCGCATCTTTATGTCGCTGCCTATGATTATCAGCCGTTCTTGGTTTCACATTGGATACGTGGTCGGGGCCACCATCATTCAAAGGGATCTCATTCGAAACATCCTGATTTTTTCCAGTAGCAGGATCTTTTGGCCAAGATTGATTGTGCTTTTTCTCCCAGTCTTTCCGTAGTTTTGGGTTAGTTGTATATCGGTCCTTATTAGACCAACTAAATGGTCCATTAGGCCCATCGGTTACATCTCCATTCTTTGTAACATCAGAACACCCTGACGTTCATCCTAACCAACAATGCACATAAC
>NZ_JBGONY010000129.1:0-2074 GCF_041439375.1 Vibrio crassostreae
CAAGAGTATGGTTTGCACTCGTTTTACTCTGCCGCGTAGCGGCTTCGTTCAACTAGTAGTTCAAGATCTTCGAGTCTGTCCATCATCATTTCGTACGCTTCGGCTGGTACGCAATAAAATGCTGGCTCATTTCGGTTCAGTACAGCAACCGGTTCACCGTAAGCACTAGTTGCAACTTTCATAGGGTTAGCTTTCAACTCAGTAATGCTTGCAACAACATCGGCTAAAATTCTAGTGGTCATGTAATAGGTCTCTTAAGCGGTTTTTGTTTTGGTCATTTTAGCCTCAACCAAGCGGTATACAAGTTGCTTAAGAGTGATTCGCAACACGTGGCATTTTTACTATGCGTTGGTTTATGTGTTTAAGGTATTGCGTTGCTCACAACTTAGTAAGGCGTATGCGACCGCTACTCATTAACCTCTTAAGCTACCATAACCTCCATTTCGACCTTTAGGTTTAAATCTATTGACCAACAGTTCAGCTAGCTCATACTTGAACCTTACGCCTGAATGTTTACCACGATGAGTAATATCAAATGAGTAGGCGTCACTGGCACTTTTGTAAGTTGATTTGCTTCCCTCAGGGACTTTCAGTACGTAATTTTGCTCGACAAGAAAACTGTTTAACTGTTTTACAGTATCAAACTCTTTTACTCCCTTTGTATAGAGCACGTCTAATAGCTCAGTGGCTGCTAATCCGTTCGAGTTGTGGTAAATGCGAGTTATACTGTCAATACTTATATCGTTAATAGGTTGCTCAGTGCGTGTTGAGAATGCTCTTATTTTTTTATTATATTTTAAAGCTCTGATTATGTTGTTGTAAGAACCTTTGCTTTGTTCATCCCAAACAACAAAACTAATATCCGAGTCGGCAGTCATTTGTTCATCTTTATAAGTCTGCCTTTTTCGTTCACTTTTGATACCATCGGGAGTTGTGACTTGCTTAAAATTGAAGCTATTTACAAAGTTCCTCGGTGTTTCATTTACAGAATATACAGTTACATTTATGAACCCAATTTTCTCGCAATAACTTTGAAGTAATGAATCAAACCCGGCGGCATCACCAACTAAAATCTCGAACTCTTTGATTTCGTTTATCTGATTGATGCTTTCAATAATACGTTCAGGTAAACGCTTGATACTAATTGAACCAGAAAAAAAAACGCTACCCATTATCTATGTACCCTTGTTTTAGTTAATGTAACAACATAAACGTCATTTACAGACCCTTGATTGTACATCGTCTTGGTCAATTCTTTAAGAGTTGAGCCAGATCTGAACAAGTCATCAATAATCAGGACTTTTTTGTTTCTGTACCGTTGATCGACATTAAACGCGCCTTGTAATAAATTGCTACGTTGTTGTGGGCATTCGATTGATTTTAGTTGTGCTGTGTTTTTTACTTTTTGTAGGTATGTTGGATCGTAAGTAACTCCCAAGCGACTCGCGACTTGTTGAGTTATCGCATAAACCGGTTGTAGTGGTCTAACTTTTGAAGCCGGTGCAGGTACGATTGCAGATAGGTACCGAGTAACATACCTAGTTTGCATAAATGCAACTAACTCATCGGCTAATTGCGTAATGTACTGCGTTTCATTATGGTATTTTAGTCTGTTTAAGGCATGACCTGTTGCAGAATATGTATTTTCGAAACTTCCATTTTCTAACATTACACTTTTAGTTGTGTGTAATTGCAAAGCCCAGCCAGCTTTCCAGTTTCCTTCAATATCATATGGCATAATAATTACCTTCAACATTATGGCTTTGGCAGTGTTTTATACGCTAAGTGTTACTTCTTTGATTTACATAAAGTGTACTTAGTGGCATGGCAAACTGTTTTCGAGTGATTCGCAATTCGTGGCATTTTTACTATGCGTTGCGTTTAGTTTTTAGGTGGTATACGGCAGCTTCGGTATTGCGTTGCTCACACCTTAACAGGGCGTTAGAATAACTTGACGTGGCGTACAATCTCTCGTGCGCCAAGCCAAAATATCATTTGTTGTTTTTGAGTTGTTCACTAACGGCGTTTTTCAAGGTAGTTGTCATCATTCGCTTGTTTACTAAGCAGCTTCTCT
>NZ_JBGONY010000130.1:0-1914 GCF_041439375.1 Vibrio crassostreae
TTTTAAAACGCTTTTATCTCGAACAAAATTTAACCACGAAAGGTCAACACGCCCTCATAATTGAAAAATTTATATAGGTGAGCAAATGGGTCACGCAGAAAGCAAATTCCAAGCAGCAAACATCGCAGTACTAACCGTTTCAGATACTCGTACAGAAGAAAATGACACGTCAGGTGGTTACCTAGCTGAGCATGCTAAAGAAGCGGGTCATAATGTTGTTGATAAGCAAATCGTTATCGACGACATGTACAAGATCCGTGCGATCGTATCCAAGTGGATCGCTGATGAAAGCGTACAAGCGATCATGATCACTGGCGGTACTGGTTTTACTTCTCGTGACAGCACGCCTGAAGCGCTTAAGCCACTATTTGACAAAGAAGTAGAAGGCTTCGGTGAGCTATTCCGTCAAGTATCTTATGAAGAGATCGGTACATCGACAATTCAATCTCGTGCGATTGCGGGCTTTGCTAACCACACAGTTATCTTTGCGATGCCAGGTTCTACAGGTGCTTGTCGCACAGGTTGGACTAAGATCATCAAGCAACAAATGGATGCTAGTCACCGCCCTTGTAACTTCATGCCACACCTTTCTGTATAAGGCGGTTTGAGTATGAGCCAATTTACACACATTAACGCGTCTGGCGAAGCAAACATGGTCGATGTATCGGCAAAAGCTGAGACAGTACGTGAAGCGAGAGCGGAAGCTTTCGTAAAAATGTCTGCTGAAACGCTAGAGCTGATTGTTTCTGGTAGCCACCATAAAGGCGATGTTTTCGCAACGGCACGCATTGCGGGTATTCAAGCGGCTAAGAAGACGTGGGATCTGATTCCACTGTGTCACCCTCTGCTATTAACCAAAGTAGAAGTGCAGCTTGAAGCTATCGAGTCTGAAAACAAGGTTCGCATCGAATCTGTTTGTAAGCTTGCGGGTAAGACAGGCGTAGAAATGGAAGCGCTAACGGCTGCTTCTGTTGCTGCGTTAACGATTTACGATATGTGTAAAGCTGTTCAGAAAGATATTGTTATCGAGAATGTACGTCTGTTAGAGAAGACGGGTGGTAAGTCTGGTCACTTTAAGGTGGAATCATGATTACAGTTCTTTTCTTTGCTCAAACTCGTGAACTTGTTGGTGTGGACAGCGTTGAAGTTGATGCACAGTTCAAGACGATTGCAGCGATTCGCAGCCACCTTGTAACACAAGAAGGCAAATGGGATATCGCATTGGAAGAGGGCAAGCTTTTGGCTGCGCTTAACCAATCAATCGTACCTTTGACGACTGAAGTGAAAGACGGCGATGAAGTGGCTTTCTTCCCACCAGTGACTGGAGGCTAGTCATGGACTCAAGAGTAGTAGTTACTGCAGAAGACTTTTCTGTGGGTGACGAATACGATTATCTAGCTCAAGGCACAGCTGCAGGAGCGGTAGTGACGTTTGTTGGTAAAGTTCGCGACATGAACCTTGGCGACAACGTGATTGGTTTGTCTCTAGAGCACTATCCGGGTATGACAGAGAAGTCGCTGAGCGAGATCTGTGATCAAGCTGAAGCGCGCTGGCCTATTCAGAAGATGCGAGTGATTCATCGCGTTGGTGACCTAGATATCGGTGACCAGATTGTTTACGTTGGTGTATCAAGTGCACATCGTGGCGCTGCCTTCGAAGCGTGTGAGTTTGTTATGGACTTTCTGAAAACCAAAGCGCCGTTTTGGAAAAAAGAACGTACCACTGAAACAACTCGTTGGGTTGATTCTCGCGATTCAGATACCAAAGCTGCGGAGCGTTGGGAGAAATAATTCTCGCAATATGATGTTGCTTCAAAAATTTGTTCTGTTGATTGAGACAGTAAAAAGCCGACTATTAAGGTCTAATGCCGATCGTTTAAGAAGACTTGAACGATCTTGCAGTTAGCAGATAATC
>NZ_JBGONY010000131.1:0-1894 GCF_041439375.1 Vibrio crassostreae
AACGGCGGACTGTTAATCCGTATGTCGCAAGTTCAAGTCTTGCAAGGGGAGCCAATTAAAAAAAGCCGCATCATTGATGCGGCTTTTTTGCATCTAAAGATCATAACTTCTCAATACAACTACCCTCACATTTCAAATATCATATTCAATTCAAAAACCAACCGTTTTTATATCCATCCAAAGCTACAAATCTTCGCCACTTAACTCCCTTCAAAATCGTCCAACAACAAACGACACATTCACGTAAGAGTCACTCATAGTACGTTACTACTCATTTTATTATTGAGAAGATCGGCTGAACAAATCAATGCTAAGCCTAGAGATGACAAAGCTAAATAACAAATCAAATAAGCGCTAGAAAAACTCTGTAAGGCGCTTCAATCCAAATGATACACAAGTCACTCTTTATCAAAACTATCCACTACAATAGCGCCCATAGAGGCTGGCATTGAAATAACAATCACTCTTTTGATCGATACAACTGGGTCACTCAACAGAGGTAATTTGTCCAAGCAAGTCAGTACCAAAGCAACGACCAATGCCGTCATAACATAAGCAATAACTATTCTGAAAATAAACACCGGCAACCGTGCAACAACATCTTTTTGAAAGACACTCTCATACGTATAGAAGCCTAAGAACACCGCAGACAGTAAAAATAACAGCAATAGATTAGCGGTAGGTAAAGTCTCCCCTAACTTCCAAGCCTCTTCAGAAAAAGAAATTGGCACGGCCAAAGCAAAAGATCCCACAAAGATCTGGCTCGCATCTTCAAAGTTAAAACTCAATTTCATAGTTCGACCCACTAGGTTTAAGGCTTTATCTATTTCTTAAAATAATCACAAAACTATCCGCCGATGGCTTGAGGGATTTTCTTCCTACCAAGTAAACAGTAATGACCTTTCTAATTTCATATTAGTCGCAATAGCCAAAACATAGCTTGAACTAACCAGCAAGAAATCAATATGCTCAGAGTAAAGTGGTCAACACAACAGATTCATGTCGAGTCAACAAACACATCAGAGTCGAGAGAGACCGGTAAACATCCCCTAAGGACCTACACTTAGAACCAGAGAATCTCAATCCGGTTGGGTGATCAATACAATTAATAGTGGTTTAAGCTTAATGCATTAAGTCGACTCATTAAGGGCTATAGTGTTCTTAGCAGAAACATCCATGATGGATTCCTAATTACACATCAGAACTACCCTCTAGATTCATAGATAGAACAGAAATCAGGTTTCGTAGACGAAGGGCTGTTAGCTAATACTTGAACTTGATAAAGCAAACATCCACAAACGCAGGGCACGTAGGATGAGTTGTAAGGCTTATAGAGCCACAGGTATTGAAATGGACATGCTGATTAGAACAGTCTCATGAACCTAACTTACAACGTCGTATAGCTCGAGTGTTTAAGCACTCAGCCGCGTTTGAAGTCATGCTAGTGCCAACTCACAACTGGAGTCAGAAATGATGTCACCCTAATCGTAGGGTTTGGGTTTGGGTAACACGTAGGCTACAGGAAAGTCTTTTGTGCAGTTATTCGACTGACGTGCGAAGCACTATGATTTAGATGCAAAAAAGCCTCGTTATTTCTAGCGAGGCTTCTTATAAGTAATGGAGTGACTGGGGTCGTAGCCGACCGGAACTCCTTGGTCAAAGACCAAATTATCAACACCCAGAAACGGCGAAAGCCTAGTCGTAAGACTAGGCTTTCTAATAAGTGGCGGAGTGGACGGGACTCGAACCCGCGACCCCCGGCGTGACAGGCCGGTATTCTAACCAACTGAACTACCACTCCGCAGTGTCTATTCAGCTTAAAGCAATTTGAGCCTGACAATGTCCTACTCTCACATGGGGAAGCCCCACACTACCATCGGCGCTATTGTGTTTC
>NZ_JBGONY010000132.1:0-1704 GCF_041439375.1 Vibrio crassostreae
ACTATCAGTTGGTAATACAATTTCCCGGTGAAACAGAAGAAGACTTCGACTTGCTTATTGAAATGGAAGACAAATTAGAAGAGGGGCTTGATTCAACGGCTGATGTTGACGGGCATGATTTCGGTAGCGAAGAAATGAACATCTTCATCTATAGCTCTAAACCAGAAGGGTGCCTTGAGCAGGTGAAAACCATACTTACAGGTATGACGGATATTTCTACGATGAAAGCGGCATTTAGACACGTTGATTCAGAAGACTTTACTATTCTGTGGCCCAAAGGGCTGAAACAATTTGACGTTAAATAGGCTTATTGTAACTACGACATTCATCAAGGTTTAATGTTACAAAGAGGGGAGCTGCTAACCGAGCTTTACATGAAGCCTACAAAACGCAGCTAAGACAACAAATGTCAAAGCCGAGTGTGAATAACCCACAACTTAAAAAGATCGTTGATGGGCTTTATAGACCTAATGCCAAAGTTGGTAGCGGTAGCACTGCTGATGCAATTAGGCATGAGTTATCTACTGGGCAAGCTGTTGGTGGTCGTTTCCATTCACAAAAAGGAGCTGACTCGATACGAGCCCTTGAAAAGTGGAGTGGTAATAACCCTAAAGCTAGCCCTGGTGATCGTGCCGCTGCCGAAAATATTGTTTCGGATCTACGTAATGCATTAGGACACTAAATGATTGTTAATGAAAATTGTATGAAACTTATTTTAAATAAAGTTCCTGAGTTTGAGCTGGCTTGGCAGGCACATTTGGAATTCTGGGGAGATGAGAAAGCAGGTTTGTCTAATGACCTTTCAGAATTTGCATCTTATTTAGTCGATAATATTGAAACGCTCTCTATTGATAAACGACAGGATATATTTCTGTTTATTGAAACTTGCTTGAATGAAGGTGATGAAAGTGTCAAGGATGCTGTAGCAACCTGTCTATTAGAAAACCTTCTCAATGCTGTTTCTGAAGGACGAGTCGATTCTAAGTTATTCGTTAATTTGCTAGGTCAAGAATCCAAGAAGTTTTGTAAGTCATGGGATGAATTTACAGGAGTCAAAACTCCTGGTCTCTAGAGTTAATTAGCCCGCAATCGCGGGCTTTTTAATGCGCCGCTTGCTGAATCACCGTATCTAACATCTCCATCACAAACTGCTGCTTTGCCCTTGGCAAAAGCAAATGAATGGTGGAAAGCTGAAGATTCTGGCGCGAGGCGAAAAGAAAGACATGTTGAAGTTAGAGCGGGATCTTCATGAAACTCTTCCGATCGGGCCAGAAGAAGGTCAGAAATTCTATATCAAGAAGCAAGTGGCTAAAGGGCTCAAGCCGCCACCTTCTGGAGACTAAGATGAACTATCAGTTGGTAATACAATTTCCCGGTGAAACAGAAGAAGACTTCGACTTGCTTATTGAAATGGAAGACAAATTAGAAGAGGGGCTTGATTCAACGGCTGATGTTGACGGGCATGATTTCGGTAGCGAAGAAATGAACATCTTCATCTATAGCTCTAAACCAGAAGGGTGCCTTGAGCAGGTGAAAACCATACTTACAGGTATGACGGATATTTCTACGATGAAAGCGGCATTTAGACACGTTGATTCAGAAGACTTTACTATTCTGTGGCCCAAAGGGCTGAAACAATTTGACGTTAAATAGGCTTATTGTAACTACGACATTCATCAAGGTTTAATGTTACAAAGAGGGGAG
>NZ_JBGONY010000133.1:0-1637 GCF_041439375.1 Vibrio crassostreae
CCCCCTCTGGCAGGATAGTTGTCACTGTTAAAATTTAACCAGTTTGGGCGATAAAGAGTAATTGTGTCTCGTATCTCAGTAGAAAGAAAAGAAGCTATATTGAAGAAGCTGTTGCCTCCCTATTCGATGTCAGTTAAAGAAGTGTCGGAAGAGGAAGGAATTAGCACTGCGACCCTGTATCATTGGCGCCAGCAACTCAGACGTTCAGGAGCCGCCGTGCCAAATAGCAACACTTCATCAGAGCAGTGGTCTGCTCAAACTAAACTCGCCATTGTTGCCGAGACTTACTCGATGACCGAAAGTGAACTCAGCCAATATTGTCGTGAAAAAGGTCTTTTCCCTGAACAAATCCAAAGTTGGCGCAGCGAATGTATGCAAGGGTTTAAGTCGAGTAAAGAGCAGGAAGCTGAAGCAAAGAAGCAGGCTAAAGCTGACAAACTTGAAATCAAAGAGTTGAAGAAAGATTTACGACTCAAAGAAAAAGCACTCGCTGAAACGGCCGCCCTCTTGGTACTAAGAAAAAAGCTGAGAGCCTTTTACGGGGAAGAGCCAGAGGACGACTAACCTCAACCGATGAAAGGCAGACCATAGTGA
This sequence comes from Vibrio crassostreae, assembly GCF_041439375.1. Lineage (GTDB taxonomy): Bacteria > Pseudomonadota > Gammaproteobacteria > Enterobacterales > Vibrionaceae > Vibrio > Vibrio crassostreae_D. The sequence goes on from NZ_JBGONY010000133.1 coordinate 595, forward strand.
CTCTTATCCTTGAAGCGAAGCAATGCGGATGCCGTTTAGAGCCAGCTTGCCATGAAGTTCAAATCGACTTGAGAACGTATCGTCGCTGGTATCAGCAAGGTGAAGTTCAAGCTGACAAAAGGCCGATATGCATCAGGCCAGAGCCTGCTAACAAGCTCTCTCAGCAAGAGCGTGATGCGATTATCGAGGTGTGTAACCGCTCTGAGTTCGCAAGCTTACCTCCGACTCAAATCGTCCCGACACTGCTTGACCGAGGTGAGTATATCGCCTCTGAATCGAGTTACTATCGGGTGCTGAGTGCACAGGGACAACTCCACAGACGAGGTCGTCAAAGAAGTAGGCAGAAGCAAGCGAAGCCATCAAGTTACACAGCGACAGATTCGAACCAAGTCTATACATGGGATATCACTTACTTACCTTCAAAAGTTCGAGGCCAACACTATTACCTGTATGTCATCGAGGACATTTACAGTCGAAAAATCGTTGGTTATGAAGTGTATGAGCGTGAATGCGGTGAGCTGGCGTCACAACTTCTGCAACGAACGTTGATGCGAGAGCAATGCTTCAATCAAGCGCTGGTTCTTCACTCAGATAATGGTGCACCGATGAAGTCGCTGACGTTTAAAGCAAAAATGGAAGAGTTAGGTATTACCTCATCGTATAGCCGCCCAAGAGTCAGCGATGATAACCCGTATGTCGAATCATTGTTCCGCACGGTAAAGTACATGCCAAGCTGGCCAACAAAGGGCTTTGAAAGTATCAACAGTAGTCGAAGTTGGGTTGAAGCCTTCGTACGCTGGTACAACACCGAGCATAAGCACAGTAAGCTAAATTACGTCACGCCTTCAGAGCGTCACAATGGAAAAGATAAAGAAATCTTGAAGCGCCGAGCAAAGGTATTACTCGCAGCAAAAGAGCTAAACCCTGAACGCTGGCCAGGTGATATCAGAAACTGTGAACCTGTTGGTGACATTCACCTAAATCCAGAAAGAGAAGCTGCTTAGTAAACAAGCGAATGATGACAACTACCTTGAAAAACGCCG
>NZ_JBGONY010000134.1:0-1567 GCF_041439375.1 Vibrio crassostreae
TATCTTCGTATAAGGAGGTGATCCAGCCCCAGGTTCCCCTAGGGCTACCTTGTTACGACTTCACCCCAGTCATGAACCACAAAGTGGTGAGCGTCCTCCCCGAAAGGTTAAACTACCCACTTCTTTTGCAGCCCACTCCCATGGTGTGACGGGCGGTGTGTACAAGGCCCGGGAACGTATTCACCGTAGCATTCTGATCTACGATTACTAGCGATTCCGACTTCATGGAGTCGAGTTGCAGACTCCAATCCGGACTACGACGCACTTTTTGGGATTCGCTCACTATCGCTAGCTTGCTGCCCTCTGTATGCGCCATTGTAGCACGTGTGTAGCCCTACTCGTAAGGGCCATGATGACTTGACGTCGTCCCCACCTTCCTCCGGTTTATCACCGGCAGTCTCCCTGGAGTTCCCGACATTACTCGCTGGCAAACAAGGATAAGGGTTGCGCTCGTTGCGGGACTTAACCCAACATTTCACAACACGAGCTGACGACAGCCATGCAGCACCTGTCTCAGAGCTCCCGAAGGCACACCTGCGTCTCCGCTGGCTTCTCTGGATGTCAAGAGTAGGTAAGGTTCTTCGCGTTGCATCGAATTAAACCACATGCTCCACCGCTTGTGCGGGCCCCCGTCAATTCATTTGAGTTTTAATCTTGCGACCGTACTCCCCAGGCGGTCTACTTAACGCGTTAGCTCCGAAAGCCACGGCTCAAGGCCACAACCTCCAAGTAGACATCGTTTACGGCGTGGACTACCAGGGTATCTAATCCTGTTTGCTCCCCACGCTTTCGCATCTGAGTGTCAGTATCTGTCCAGGGGGCCGCCTTCGCCACTGGTATTCCTTCAGATCTCTACGCATTTCACCGCTACACCTGAAATTCTACCCCCCTCTACAGTACTCTAGTTCACCAGTTTCAAATGCAGTTCCGAGGTTGAGCCCCGGGCTTTCACATCTGACTTAATGAACCACCTGCATGCGCTTTACGCCCAGTAATTCCGATTAACGCTCGCACCCTCCGTATTACCGCGGCTGCTGGCACGGAGTTAGCCGGTGCTTCTTCTGTTGCTAACGTCAAGAGATAGCGCTATTAACGCTACCCCCTTCCTCACAACTGAAAGTACTTTACAACCCGAAGGCCTTCTTCATACACGCGGCATGGCTGCATCAGGCTTTCGCCCATTGTGCAATATTCCCCACTGCTGCCTCCCGTAGGAGTCTGGACCGTGTCTCAGTTCCAGTGTGGCTGATCATCCTCTCAGACCAGCTAGGGATCGTCGCCTTGGTGAGCCATTACCTCACCAACTAGCTAATCCCACCTAGGCATATCTTGACGCGAGAGGCCCGAAGGTCCCCCTCTTTGGCCCGTAGGCATTATGCGGTATTAGCCATCGTTTCCAATGGTTATCCCCCACATCAAGGCAATTTCCTAGGCATTACTCACCCGTCCGCCGCTCGACGCCCATTAACGCACCCGAAGGATTGTTAGTGTCGTTTCCGCTCGACTTGCATGTGTTAGGCCTGCCGCCAGCGTTCAATCTGAGCCATGATCAAACTCTTCAATTTAA
>NZ_JBGONY010000135.1:0-1566 GCF_041439375.1 Vibrio crassostreae
TAGACATAATGACCCCCACGAAAGGTGCTAGCCTCCAATATCGTGGGTTAGCTTAAAGCCAGAGCCATAATTAGTGCGTCAAGCAACTAAATTTGGAGGCTAGCATGAATAAAGATAGCATAATTTTTATTGGCTTAGATACGCATAAGTCATTTATTCAAGTCACTGTATTACAAGAACATCGTGGAGCAAATCCACTACACCTTGGCCGTATTAAATCGAATAAGTCCGCGTTGATTAAATTGGCCAAACAACTGCAATCCAAGTATCCCAAAGCCACTCTGCACTTTGTTTATGAAGCAGGGCCATGTGGTTACTGGACTTATCGCTTAATGACGAGCCTTGGACACTGCTGCTATGTCGTCGCTCCATCACTTATTCCTAAAAAACCAGGCGATAGAGTTAAAACCGACAAACGTGACGCTGCAAAGCTCGCCAAGCTGTTAAAAGCCGAAGAGCTCACACCCATCTATGTACCGGAAGCAGAAGATGAAGCCATTCGAGACCTCTCGCGTGCTAGAGAAACCGCAATGAAAGATCTCAAAGACGCAAAGTTCCAACTCAAAGGCTTTCTTCTTCGCAATAATATCCAAGCGACGGTGAATGATAACTGGTCTAAAAAGCATCTACGGTGGCTAACCGACCTCATTCTTCCTCATCATAGTCAGCAAATCGTTTTACAAGAGATGATCATTACAATCAATGAGCGAATACAACGGCTTCAACGACTCGATAATGAACTACTCCATCAGGTCAAAAACTGGCGATACTATCCTGTGGTGAAAGCCATTCAAGCTATGCGTGGAGTCAGGTTACTCGTAGCACTCGGCACAATAGCCGAACTGGGTGACTTACGACGATTTGATCATCCAAGAAAGCTTATGGCTTACCTAGGGCTCGTTCCAACAGAAAACTCCAGTGGAGGTAAAACTCGCCGTGGCAGCTTAACAAAGTGTGGCAACAGTCGGGCCAGACGGTTGCTGGTCGAAGGCGCACACACCTATAAGCACAAAGCGAACATCTCTGTAGAGCTCCAACTAAGGCAAGAAGGACTGCCTAAAGAGATCGTCGATATCGCTTGGCAGGCCCAGCAAAGGTTATGTCGTCGTTACCAACGACTGCTACAAAAAGGTAAGCACCGAAATGTCGTTGTGGTCGCCATCGCTAGAGAGATGATCGCTTACATCTGGGCGATTGCTCGTGAAGTAGTCATCAGCGACGTCGATCCTAAAACTCGAATCGCTCGATTACCGGCATGAAGAAAGAATTAGTGTTATCGCATTGGATAAAGCATCGGGAGTGGCACAAACACCGACGGCGTTAGGACGGCAATATAGCTTCGGCTGTATTGAACCACGAGCATAGACTGAAGACAGGTGCCACGACGGAACAAGTAAGGTAGGCTCTACTCATCAAACGATGAGCAATCCACGTATATCAGCATGAGAACCGACGACATTACTTGCTTCATCTATGCGGTAACACTATCCCCTAAGCAACAAGAAAGGCTCTGATAATACAGGAGAGAAACTTCTACGTTTTTAATTGACAGTGGGGGTCATATCA
>NZ_JBGONY010000136.1:0-1490 GCF_041439375.1 Vibrio crassostreae
TCGCAAGAGCAGAAGGAATCGCAATGGCAACAAGAGCGCCAATCATTACTTGAACAACTCAAGCTAGCCTTCGACCGTCAGTTCGCTAAACGTTCGGAGGCGTTAAAGCCTTATGATGAATCTCAAGGTGACCTCTTCAACGAAGTGGAAATTGAAGCCGCTAAGGAAAAAGAGGTTGAGGTGACGACAACCACCACAACGAAAAAACGCGGAAAACGTAAGCCACTTCCAAAGACCTTACCTCGTGAGGTTATCGAACTCGATTTAGACGACCATGAAAAGCAGTGCGCTTGCTGCAACCATAGTCTACATAAAATCGGTGAAGACCGAAGCGAAAAACTGGAGTTCACACCTGCGGTACTCAAAGTACTGGAATACGTTCGCCCTAAGTATGCTTGCCGCCAGTGCGAAAAAACAGAAGACAATAGCCGCATCGTTCAAAAGCCAGCGCCACAAAGCATTATCCCTAAGAGCTTCGCCACAGAAAGCTTGCTGGCCAACATCATCCTTGGTAAATACCAATACGCGATGCCACTTTATCGCCAAGAATCGCTGTTTACTCAGTCGGGTATCGAGCTATCACGAACCACCATGGCACGGTGGGTTATCCAAGTCAGTGAGAAGTTCGCACCACTCTACGCAGCCTTGAAAGAGCACCTACTAAAACAAGTGGTGGTTCAGGCGGATGAAACACCACTCAATGTACTCAAGGAAGATAAACAGTGTTACATGTGGCTCTACTGCTCGGGCACAGACTCGCCAGAAGCTACGTTACCGAATGTGAAAAACATCGCCTTGTACGACTACCAAAACAGTCGCGCGAGGGCGTGCCCTGTTGCCTTCTTGGGTGACTATAGTGGCTATCTACAAACAGATGGCTATGGTGCCTATGATGGGCTTCACCAAGTGACCAATGTCGGTTGCTTGGCTCATGCACGGCGTAAGTTCATGGATGCTAAGAAGCTTCAAGGCAAAGGTAAGTCGGGCAAAGCGGATAAAGCGCTGGCCAAAATCCAGAAGCTCTATGGAATAGAATCACGCTTGAAAGGTGCCTCTGCCGAAAAGCGACAAGCAGAGCGTCAAGCGCACGCCAAGCCGATACTGGATGAGCTTTACGAGTGGATGACGACTCAGCAGGTGATAGAGTCGAGTCCGCTAGGCAAAGCGATAAAATACACACTCGGTCAGTGGCCAAAGCTCATTCGGTATATCGACGACGGTCACTTATCTATCGATAATAATCGCGCAGAGCGCGCAATTAAGCCGCTGGTCATTGGCAGGAAAAACTGGCTCTTCTCGACCAACCCTAATGGCGCCGAAGCGAGCGCAATGCTTTATAGCATTGTCGAGACCGCAAAAGCCAATGGGCTTATCCTCTACGATTACATGGTCAAGTGCATGAAGGAGCTAGCGAAAGCTGAGCCAGATATCGATGCGCTCCTACCTTGGAACTTCAAACATTAGCAACATAGCCCCGTGGGTTCATGGGG
>NZ_JBGONY010000137.1:0-1436 GCF_041439375.1 Vibrio crassostreae
ACCGATGACCTCAACCTTGGCAAGGTTGCGCTCTACCAACTGAGCTAGTATCGCATTTGCTTTATCGAGATAAAGACTTTAATAGATGGTGCCCCGGGCCGGACTTGAACCGGCACAGCGCGAACGCCGAGGGATTTTAAATCCCTTGTGTCTACCAATTCCACCACCAGGGCAACGCAATCTTGCGATGCTGATTACTGAAAAGTAAAACACCATCTCTCAGCGACCTAAGCCGTGAGAACGAGGTGTACTTTAACGGATGGAAAAAATTCGTCAACAATAAATTTTATCTTTTAATTCAAATGATTAATTATCACTCTCCAAAGAATAAATTTAGTGCAGCTTGTACGGTTCTTATACGCTGTTCTCTAATCTAACACTGCAATTTATTATCTAGGGTTAACTTTAGCGACAGCGGCAAATTTTGGTTTTTCTGTAACGAATCAAGTAAATGGTGTTTTCATGTGCTTTTCACATTCAACGACTAGAGTTTTAAGTAACTCTTATTAAGAAGTAAACATGTGAAACCACTAAAACGATATCAATATGAGCGCTATGCCGTTCTTTGTAACCTCGCCTACCCTAGAGTATTTAAGCAAACTCGCTATGGTTTTGACCCAAATGGACAACGCATCATAAAGAACCAGTTTGCTAAAACCATGATTCGAGTGTTATGGAGCAGCGACAAAGACGAAGTGGTTGTCGTTATTAAAGGGTCACACAGCGTGTCAGACTGGCTGCTTAACTTCGCCCTATGGACGAGAAGCTGCAAAAGGATTGGACTCAATTACCGAGTGCATGCTGGCTTCTATCATCTGATGTTTCAGGAAAGCCAACCAACTCGTAATGAAGATAAGCTTGGCTTAACCGTTATTGAACGATTGGAAGCGACGCTCATCCCTCTCTTAGAGCAAGGCAAAAGAATCTCCATTACTGGCCACTCTTCCGGTGGTGCTATTGGTTGTGTGTTTGCTGACTACTTTGAGCAAAAGTATCCAGGCTGCATTAAGCGAATCGTGACCTTTGGGCAACCTGCAATTGGTGATTGGAGTTTTCGAAAGCACTATCGCTTGAGTAAGAAGACTTACCGCATCTGTTGTGACATCGACATCGTGACCTTCATGCCACCCGTACCTTTACTGTACTGGCATGTAGGAAAGGTCCTTTGGCTCTACAACGGCAGAATCTATGAGAACACCCCAACTCTTATTCGCCTTGGACGATCTATTTTTAGCTGGTTGATACGACCTTTTTCGTATCACTTAATGAGTAAGTATATTCGTAACAAAGATTTCTTTGATAAACATTGAAAAGGGGACGTTGGAAGCTTTTAGCGAGGCCAGAAACGAAAAAACCAGCCACGAGGACTGGTTTTTCTAAATGATGGAGGCGCCTCCCGGAGTCGAACCGAGGTCCACGGATTTGCAATCCGCTGC
>NZ_JBGONY010000138.1:0-1397 GCF_041439375.1 Vibrio crassostreae
TAGGGAATAATGAAATGGACCCACCCTTCTAAACGGCGTCGCAATGCGCCAAGATGAATATTAAACACAATCATCTAACTGAGGGCAGGTCCATATGAAAACTATAACGATCGGATTAGATATAGCCAAGAACATTTTCCATGCTGTACATATGACATCACATGGAAAAATCCTTAAAAAAAAGAAACTCAATCGTACAGCAGTTCTTTCTTATTTTGCTCAGATAGAGCTGAGTTGTATCGTTATGGAGTCATGTGGCAGCTCAAACTATTGGGCAAGAGAACTGGTTAATTTAGGTCACACGGTAAAGCTCATCGCCCCTCAACACGTCGTGGCTTACCGTCGAAAAAATAAGAATGATTATAATGATGCGGAAGCGATAGCTGAAGCCTCTCAACGAGATAGCATGACTTTTGTGCCTATCAAAACAAGAGAGCAGCAAGATGCTCAAATTGTTTTACGAATTAGAGAGCGACTAATTAGACAACGTACTCAGCTCAGTAACCAGGCTCGTGGAATGTTACTTGAACAAGGTATTAGTATAAATCGAGGTTGGTCAGCTTTTAGAAAGGTATTACCTGAGGTTTTAGAGGATGCCAATAATAACTTAACCGCTATATCTAGAGAGCTCTTTAATGATTTATACGAAGAATTTAAAGCATTGTGTGAACGAATCGAGCGAGTAGAGCAGAGAATCAAAAGTTTTACAGAAACAAATGATGTTTGCCAACAAGCCCAAACTGTTGTCGGAATCGGCCCTATTACAGCCATTGCGCTTTATGCTGCTATTGGTCAAGGGAAGCACTTTCAAAATGGTCGGCATTTTGCAGCTTGGTGTGGTCTTGTTCCTCGTCAACATTCAACGGGTGGTAATCAGACAATGCTGGGTATCTCTAAGAAAGGTAATATACAGTTACGCACATTATTGGTTGCGGGAGCCAGAAGTGCGTTATCTCGGATGGATAAGAAAGAAGATAAGCTAAGTCAGTGGGCAATTAAGCTTAAAGCGACCAAGTCGTTTAATATTGCCTGCGTCGCTTTGGCCAATAAACTGGCTCGTATTGTCTGGTCGGTTATCTTTAATGACAAAGCTTACGAGCTAAAAGGCGCCTAATCACTAAAAGCACGAACAACTAGCAGCACAAATAAAGGATACTCATCAACAGTTGCGATAAACTTTACATCGATGGTATGCGGTCAAACCGCCCCGAAGAAACTCTGGCACCGTCATAGGCTCATTAAGAAGCCGTGGGAATGATAAAGAGCTTCGGGTGCTGATTACATCAGGGCCATGAACACAATAATAATGTGCTCAATAAATAGGCCGAATATATGAAGGCAATGACTCTATTACCAAACGTGTAAAATTACTTGCAAACTGGGTGGGTCCATATATG
>NZ_JBGONY010000139.1:0-1195 GCF_041439375.1 Vibrio crassostreae
CAGGGCGGGATCGCACTTTGTTAACAGATATGATCTAATAGCTCCAAACCCATATCTACATAGCCATTTTGAACATAATTGAACATTTATCAGTCGTCGAAGATACTCGATCTGACATTAATCAAAAGCATGACCTTATTGACGTAATTTTCCTTGTTATCAGTGCTATTGCATCAGGATGTGAAGGCTGGCAAGACATTGAATATTATGGGGAAGAGAAGTTAGATTGGCTGAGGAGGTATAGACCATTTGAACACGGGATCCCACGACGACACACGATCGCACGCATCTTGCGTTCTGTTGTCGCAGAGTCTTTGCTTGAGGCGTTAGCTCTGTGGATTAACGAGCAACGAACGAGTCAGAACAGGTCCATCATCGCATTTGATGGAAAAGTACTGCGTGGCTCGTACAGAAACGACAAGAAAACAGCATTACAATTGGTGACAGCCTACGACACTGAACGTGGTCTCGTTCTGAGTCAAAAGCCGACTGAAAACAAGAATGGCGAGATTAGCGTGGTACGCCAAATGCTTGATGTTATTAACGTAAAAGACAGTGTAATCACAGTTGATGCACTACATTGTCAGCGTGATACGCTAGAGAAAATCGCAGAGAAAAAGGCTCATGTGGTCGTTCAAGTGAAGAACAACCAGCCTAAGTTAAGAGCCGCCGTTGTGGATCAATTTCAGGCAGTCTTTGATGCAGGTAAGGAAAAAGTCGTTACCGAAATCAAAGAGAAGCATCATGGCCGTAGCGAAGAACGGTACGTATTTCAATTAAAGGCCAAATTACCTGAAGAGCTAACGAAAAAATGGCCGACGGTACGTAGCATTATAGCGGTAGAGCGACATCGAGTAATCAACGGAAAAGGCACCGTAGATACCTCGTATTACATAAGTTCCTTGTCTCCGAATCACAAATTGTTAGGGCACTATATTCGACAGCATTGGCGAATTGAAAACAGCCAGCATTACATTTTAGATGTTGTTTTTAAAGAGGATAACTCTCGCATAACGTTAGATGGTGCGGTAGAAAATATAGCGTTGTTTAGACGCTTCGTGATGAATATGTTGAAGCAATGCGATTGTGGAGCACCAAGCCAGAAGGTGAAGTTGAAGAAAGCTGGATGGAGCGATGATTATCGAGCCCGAGTGTTCTTTGGATTATAAATTCATCAAAGTATGCTCGCGCCCTG
>NZ_JBGONY010000140.1:0-1167 GCF_041439375.1 Vibrio crassostreae
TGTTCAACACTCGGGATTTAGTGTTGGCTGCGCAACACCTTAATCCTTATTTGTTAGGGCAATTATTTTAAATTGTACGGGACATTCGCATTTTCCCCAAAAGCTCCACCGAAATACTTATTTAGACAAATACCAAATTTTTTCTGATGTTTGTACTGCAAAAACATTTCGTCATTAGCCATACACTTGTTCAGTCCACTAAAAGCGTAACCACCTTCGACTCTTTGTATCGGTAAGTGTTCTAACATTTGATACTCGATAATCAAATTTTTAAATTTTCCGTTGTCAGAAACTCCGTCAAGACAGTTAATAAAAAGTAATGCCAACTCCATTGTAGATAGCTGTGCTCGTAAAATACTTGCATATTTACGCTTTCTCTGTTGTGGAAGTACAGAGTCATCATAGCTGTCTATTAATTTGAGTGCTTGATAAAGGTTTCTAAAGTAATGTCCGAATATATGGTTATTTTTCGTTTGAATAACTTTGTATCGCTCTACAACTTCTTCTGGGCTATCAGTTCGTTCCGTTAAGATTTTAAGTACTTCTTCAAAAGATTCCCGCCCCTCAAACAGGCTATTATTTGTAACGGCGGAAATTGATGCGACTTGACTTGCGACAATCTTTAGAACACTTTCAAATTGACGTTGCTTGGATAACACCGAAATGTCTAGTTTGATCGAATCGGCAATTTTATGATGCAAATTTAATATATTGAAGAAAGTACCCTCGATTGCTTGCATTTCAAGTGCATCTGCCGTTTTCTCATATTCGTCTCGAGCAAGCTTCAACTCTCTACGTTGAATAACAATTGTTGTAATCAAGCCAAACAATGTTAAAAATGTAAATATAGGGTTTAGAACTCCCCCCAAAAAGTCACCAAATACACCACCTTTTTCAGTAAACAGAATTAATATGACATTAATACTGAATGCCACAACACCAAACCCTAATGCTGCTACTAGTACGTTGAAGAGTATGTAGTTTAAAGACTTCTTCGATAAGTCATCCTCTTCCTTGAACATACCGTCAAAATATACGAAAAACTTGTCCACAAACCTAAACCAATGTTCTTTCATTTTTATGCTCATATTCTATTATTATCGATATTGCCCTAACGCTTAAGTATTTATCCGTTGTCGTAGCACAATGGATAAATACCTGTTGGAC
>NZ_JBGONY010000141.1:0-1136 GCF_041439375.1 Vibrio crassostreae
ATACATTAACGACCTCTGACCTCAAACAGTTCTTCGCGTCTCTTATTCAAACCCATTCGTGGAGCACCATAAAACTCGATCGTAATGGCTTGCAGTTTTTCTATCGCTACACGCTCGATAAACAGTGGGAATGGCTCAATATCGTCAAGCCGCCACAAGTAAAACGACTGCCCGACATACTGACACCGCAACAAGTCAGCTCGCTGATTAGCCACACTCGACAGACACGTTATCAAGTGTTTTTTCTTACTCTGTACAGCATGGGGTTGCGCCTTGGTGAAGGACTGAACCTCACGGTTCACGATATCGACAGCCAAACCATGCGCGTTCACATACGGGAAGGAAAAGGCGGAAAAGACCGAATGGTGCCGCTTCCGCAGCGAACGCTTAAAGCTCTTCGCGTGCATTGGCTTACCCATAAGCACCCTTACTACTTATTCCCTGGCCTTGGTACATGTCGCGACACCCCCATGGATCGTGGCGGTATTCAAAAAACCATGAAACTTGTACTCAAAGAGTGCGGAATCCAAAAACACGCCAGCCCCCACTCACTTAGACATTGCTTCGCGACGCACTTACTTGAGCAAGGGTTAGACCTGCGTTCACTGCAAACGCTACTGGGTCATGCAAGCCTTAATACCACGGCTCGTTACACCCGAATGACTACGCTAAAACAACGCGATGCGGCAATGGCCATCAACCATTTAACTGATGCTCTAGACTTAACGTGGAGCATTACATGAGTACCTTTATTGAACTGCTTCGCCAACATCACTCTGCGCTTAAACGTCACGATTATGCGCAGATGAATGGCGATATGCATCGAGCCATTGGGGCGATGCTCCGTTGCAAAACAGAGCAACAAGGTCGCTCACAATGGTTCTGCAGTCACTGTCATCACGATGACCGATTACCGCTTTCTTGTGGTCATCGTCATTGCCCTCAGTGCCAACAACGCACCACCGCTGATTGGCTTCAACGTCAGCAGCAAAAGCGGTTACCTATTCACTATTTCATGGTGACCTTCACTTTGCCGTATCAACTAAGGGTCTTAGCAAGACATCAACCTAAAGCGATATATAACCCCCTCTGGCAGGATAGTTGTCACTGTTAAAATTTAACCAGTTTGGGCGATA
>NZ_JBGONY010000142.1:0-1086 GCF_041439375.1 Vibrio crassostreae
TGCCAAGGCATCCACCGTGTACGCTTAGTCACTTAACCATACAACCCGAAAGGGTTTCTATTTGCTTTCACTTTAAAAAGTGAAGACAAATAAGCGTATGGCAACTAACCAAGGTTTTTGATTGTCATTAAGAAGGGTTAATTCTCAATGACTGTTTGCCGGACTCAATGTGAATCAAACTATGTTTAATTCGAATACAAGACACTTGAATGTGTTTGTTGTGTTTATACCGTTCTTATTAAATAAGAGCAGATAAACATTGAGAACTTTTAAATTTGATTAACTTAATCACAGGCTTGAGCTGTTTGATTTCACTTTTTAAAGTGAAAACCAATTAAGTAATCAGTCAGCTTTCCAAATTGTTAAAGAGCAAGAGTTTTTAAAGCATTAAACTTTCAAAACCATTTTTAAATACACTCAGTTTTCTATTACTAAGAAAAGTGTGCTTAAAGATGGTGGGCGATACCGGGCTCGAACCAGTGACCCCCTGCTTGTAAGGCAGGTGCTCTCCCAACTGAGCTAATCGCCCATGATAGTTTTGATTCCTTCATGGAGAAAGAATGGTGGAGCTATGCGGGATCGAACCGCAGACCTCCTGCGTGCAAGGCAGGCGCTCTCCCAGCTGAGCTATAGCCCCATATTTTTATTTCCTTGGGAGGAAATGGTGGGCGATACCGGGCTCGAACCAGTGACCCCCTGCTTGTAAGGCAGGTGCTCTCCCAACTGAGCTAATCGCCCCAAATTTTATTTCCTTGGGAGGAAATGGTGGGTCGTGCAGGATTCGAACCTGCGACCAATTGATTAAAAGTCAACTGCTCTACCAACTGAGCTAACGACCCAATGGTATCCCGTAGGGGAGTCGAACCCCTGTTACCGCCGTGAAAGGGCGGTGTCCTAGGCCTCTAGACGAACGGGACACTGCTAATTTATCTCCACTTTAAAAAGTAGAAACAAACTTCGAAGAACCTTGGGAGTTCTTCATCTCTTATTCTTTTTAAACCTAATCAATCTGTGTGGGTACTCATCAAAGATATCTTCGTATAAGGAGGTGATCCAGCCCCAGGTTCCCCTAGGGCTACCTTGTTA
>NZ_JBGONY010000143.1:0-1051 GCF_041439375.1 Vibrio crassostreae
GGCTTTGTTTCCTAAATCAGGGAACTAATGCTTAAAGCTACGATCAGATCATCTAAGTTCACTCACATACTTAGAGCAATGCCAAAGCCTCGCTACAGAACAACTAACTGGAAACAATATAACCAAGCCCTAATCAATCGTGGTTCACTGACATTCTGGATTGATGAGGAAGCGATTCAACAGTGGAAGCAACTCAAGCAAGGTAAACGAGGTCGACCTCGATTGTTTAGTGACTTAGCCATTACGACCGCCCTCATGGTTAAACGAGTATTCGCGATGCCGTTGAGAGCGTTACAAGGATTCATCGATTCTGTTTTCAAACTCGCTCAACTCCCGTTGTCATGTCCTCATTATTCATGCATCAGTAAACGAGCCAAAACGGTTAATGTGTCATTCAAGACAAAGACCCGAGGCGCAATACAGCATTTAGCCATTGATGCAACAGGGCTAAAGGTCTACGGTGAAGGTGAATGGAAAGTAAAAAAACATGGTACTGACGGGAAGCGTCGAGTTTGGCGTAAGCTCCATTTAGCCGTAGACACTGGCACTCATGAAATCATTGCGGCTGAGTTAAGTTTATCGAATGTCACTGACGGTGAAGCTCTTCCTAATTTACTGAATCAAACTCGTCGTAGAATCAATGAGATATCTGGTGATGGAGCTTACGATACAAGACAATGCTACGAAGCAATACGTATTAAACAAGCTGTTCCACTTATTCCACCGAGAGAAGGTGCTGCTTTTTGGTTACGAGGTCACCCCCGTAATCTGGCGGTAGCTTGCCAGAAATTATACGGCTCAAATAAACATTGGAAAAAGAAGTACGGTTACCATAAACGGTCACTTTCAGAGACGGCTATGTTCCGTGTAAAGACACTGTTTGGCGGGCGATTAAGTTTAAGAAACTATAATGCTCAGGTTGGTGAAACCTACGCCATGATTAAAGCGTTGAATAAGCTCACAGGGTTAGGTATGCCTAAAACGATAGAAATAGCCTAATAATCACCCATACTGGCCGTTTCTATCTGAGATCCAATTAGGAAACAAAGCC